>CAZZCV010000091.1:0-1456 GCA_964653225.1 uncultured Rhodoplanes sp.
TGAGCTTGTGGATGTGCTCCCAGGTCAGGCCCATGCGGTCGAGCGCGCCGGGGGCGAAGTTCTCGACCAGCACGTCGCATTCCTTGATGAGACGATCGAGGATGTCCTTGCCGGTCTTGTGCTTCGAGTCGATCGTGATCGAGCGCTTGTTGTGGTTGAGCATCGTGAAGTAGAGCGAGTCCGCGCCCTTCACGTCGCGGAGCTGGGTGCGGGTGATGTCTCCCACGCCCGGCCGCTCGATCTTGATGCAGTCGGCGCCGAACCACGCGAGAAGCTGCGTGCAGGTCGGACCGGACTGGACGTGGGTGAAGTCGAGGATCTTCACCCCGTCGAGCGCCTTGCCGGCCTGACCGAACGGCTTGCTGCTCGGCTTCGGCACGCCGTTGCCGGCCGCCGCCTGGAGCTTGCCGCTGCCCACGGACTTCTGCGCGCGGCGCGCGGTCTTCTTGGCGGCGCGCGCCTTGCGCGCTTCGGCGGCGACCATGCTGCGCTTGGTGGCCAGCGCCTTCTTCGGAGCGCGGACCTTCTTGGCCGCGGGCTTGGCGGAGCGACCCGGCGCCCGCGCCGCCGCATGCGAGGCCGCGCGCCCAGCGGCCGCCGCCTTCTTCTTCACGCGAACCGCCGCCCGGCGGGACTTTGCCTTCTTGGCCATCGAGGTGCTCCTACTTCTTCTTCAGCGCGCTTTGCGGGTTGAGGTTGCCGATGCGGCCGCTCTCGCTGCCGGCGGCCGGGTCGATCACGGCGTTGATGAGGGTCGGCTTGCCGGAATCCATCGCGGCGTTCACCGCCTGCTTGAGCTCGTCGGGGGACGTCACGTTGACGCCTGTGCCGCCGAAGGCCTCCATCATCCTGTCGTAGCGCGAGCCCTTCACGAACACGGTGGTTGCCGGGTCGGAGCTGGCGTTGTTGACGTCGGTGCCGCGGTAGATGCCGTCGTTGTTGAAGATGACGACGCAGACCGGCAGCCCGTAGCGGCAGATGGTCTCGACCTCCATGCCGGAGAAGCCGAAGGCGCTGTCACCCTCGATGCAGAGCACCGGCTTGCCGGTCTCCACCGCGGCGGCGATGGCGTAGCCCATGCCGATGCCCATGACGCCCCAGGTGCCCACGTCGATGCGCTTGCGCGGCTGGTACATGTCCACGATGCCGCGCGCGAGATCGAGAGTGTTGGCGCCTTCGTTCACCAGGATGGCGTCCGGCCGCTCCTTGACGATGGTGCGCAGCACGCCGAGCGCGCCGTGGTAGTCCATCGGCACGTTGTTGTTCATCAGCCGCGGCGCCATCTTGGCGACGTTCTCGTCGCGCTTCGACGTGACGGTCTTGATCCAGTCCGCCGGCGGCGCGTTCCACTGGGCGCCCATGCCCTGCAAAAGCGCAGCCACGCAGGAGCCGATGTCGCCGACCACGGGAGCCGCGATCTCGACGTTCGAATCCATCTCCTTCGGCTCGATGTCGA
>CAZZCV010000091.1:1466-11179 GCA_964653225.1 uncultured Rhodoplanes sp.
CCGCGCCCCAGGCCTTGCCCTTGCCGTGCGACAGGAGCCAGTTGAGCCGCGCGCCGATCAGCATGACGACGTCGGACTGCGCCAGCACGGTCGATCGCGCCGCGCCCGCGCACTGCGGATGCGTGTCGGGCAGAAGGCCCTTGCCCATGCTCATGGGCAGGAACGGAACGCCGCTCTTCTCGACGAGCTGGCGGATCGCGTCGTCGGCCTGCGCATAGGCTGCGCCCTTGCCGAGGATGATCAGCGGCCGCTTCGCGCCCTTGAGCACGTCGAGCGCGCGCTTGACGGCGTCCGGCGCGGGGATCTGCGCGGGCGCGGCGTCGATCACCTTGACCAGCGACTTGCGGCCGGCCTCGGCGTTCATCACCTGGCCGAACAGCTTGGCCGGCAGATCGAGATAGACGCCGCCCGGACGCCCCGACACCGCGGCGCGGATCGCGCGCGCCAGCCCGATGCCGATGTCCTGCGCGTGCAGCACGCGGAACGCGGCCTTGCAGAGCGGCTTGGCGATGGCGAGCTGATCCATTTCCTCGTAGTCGCCCTGCTGCAGGTCGACGATCTCGCGCTCCGACGAGCCCGAGATCAGGATCATCGGGAAGCAGTTGGTGGTGGCGTGCGCCAGCGCGGTCAGGCCGTTGAGGAAGCCCGGCGCGGAGACCGTGAGGCAGACGCCCGGCTTCTTGGTCAGGAAGCCCGCGATCGAGGCCGCGTAGCCCGCGTTCTGCTCGTGGCGGAACGAGAGCACCCGGATGCCCGCGGCCTGCGCCATGCGGCCGAAGTCCGTGATCGGAATGCCCGGCACGCCATAGATCGTGTCGAGGCCGTTGAGCTTGAGCGCATCGATGATGAGGTTGAAGCCGTCGGTCAGCTCCTGCTCGGCTTCGGCCGCCTTGACGTTGGTGCTCTGTGCAGCTGCGGACATTCCGCTCTCTCCCTGAAAACTCTTTTGCCTTGCCGTTCGGCTCTGGTTCGTTCCGGACGCTCAGTCGAGATAATCGGCGTAGCGCGCCACGTGGTCGGCCAGGCCGAGCGCATGGTTGCGCACCAGCTCCTCGGCCCGCTCGGTGTCGCGCGCCTCGAGCGCCTGGATGATATTCCAGTGGTCGCGGACGGAGCGCTCGACGCGATCCTGCTCCACGATGGTCTTGCGGCGGATCATCCGCATGTGCGTGAACAGGTTCTCCGCCAGGTGGATCAGCACCGAGTTGCCGGACAGCCGGATGATGGTCTGGTGGAACTCGATGTTGACCTCGGAATATTCGTCGAGGTGGGCGCGAAGCTGGCCGTCTTCGAAGGTCGCGAACATCCGGCGCAGCGCCGCGATGTCCTCGTCGCTCGCCTTCTCCGTGATCAGGCGGGCGGCCATGCTTTCCAGCGCGGCCCAGGCGGTGATCATCTCGATCACCTCCTTCTTGGTCTTGCGCACCACATAAACGCCGCGCCGGGGGACCGAGCGCACGAAGCCCTCGCGCTCAAGCTGCGCCATCGCTTCGCGGACCGGCGTGCGGCTGATGCCGAAGTCCTGGGCGAGCTGGCGCTCGTCGAGCCGGATGTCGGTTCGGCTGCGGTAGATGTCCATCGAGACGATGACGTTCTTCAGGGCCGCATAAGCCTTGTTCTTGAAGCTGAACGAGGTGTCGATGGGATCGATGGCAAGCCGGGGCGCCGCCTCCAGAGGCGGCACCGGCAGGCCCGTTCGACGGATGGTCGGTTCGTCGTTCATCCCTGGAATACAATATACCACGGACCGGAAGCGTGCAACCCGCTTCCGGTCCGCATCGGGGAAATCAGACCGCCGGACGCGGCCGGAACCGCGACCAGCCGCTCTGGATCACGGTCCAGAACAGGGCGATCAGGCCCAGGACCATGATGCTGGAAACCAGCCCGTTGGAGAAGAAGATGCCGAGGCTGCCTTGCGAGCCCAGCAGCGCCTGGCGGAAGGATTCCTCGGCCTTGTCGCCGAGGACCAGCGCCAGGACCAGCGGGGCCAGCGGGTAGTCGCACTTCTTCAGGACGTAGCCGAGGACGCCGAACACTAGCATCATGACGACGTCGAACGGGTTGTTGTTCACCGTGTAGGCGCCGATCGCGCACAGCACCAGAATGATCGGCGCGATGATCGAGAACGGAACCCGCAGGATCGCCGCCAGCACCGGCACGCAGGTCAGCACGATGATCAGGCCGAAGATATTGCCGAGATACATCGAGGCGATCAGGCCCCAGACGAACTCCTTCTGCTCCACGAACAGCAGCGGGCCGGGCTGCAGGCCCCAGATCAGCAGGCCGCCGAGCAGAACCGCGGCGGTCGGCGAGCCGGGCACGCCGAGCGAGAGCATCGGCAGCAGCGCCGCCTTACCGGCCGCATGCGCGGCGGCCTCGGGCGCGACCACGCCCTCGATCTCGCCATTGCCGAAGTTGCGGCCCCGCTTCGAGAGCCGCTTGGCGATGCCGTAGCTCATGAACGAGGCCGGCGTCGCGCCCGCGGGCGTGATGCCCATCCAGCAGCCGATCACGCAGGAGCGGATGTAGGTGGCCCAGAACTTCGGCAGCTCCATCCAGGTCTGGAGCACGACGCGCGGGTTGATGGTCGCGGAGCGGCCCTTGAAGCGCAGTCCCTCCTCCATCGTCAGCAGGATTTCGCCGATGCCGAACAGGCCGATGACGGCGATCAGGAAGTCGAAGCCGGACAGAAGCTCCGTGAAGCCGAAGGTGAGGCGGAGCTGCCCAGTCATGTGGTCCATGCCGACGGCCGCGAGCGCGAAGCCCAGCATCATCGACACGACGGTCTTGAACGCGGGCTCCTTGCTCAGCCCGACGAAGCTGCAGAACGCCAGGAAATAGACGGCGAACTTCTCGGCCGCTCCGAACTGCAGGGCAAAGCGCGCCACCAGCGGCGCGGTGAGCGTGATGACGACCACCGAGAAGAAGGCGCCGACGAAGGACGAGGTGAAGGCCGCGGTGAGCGCCTCCCCGGCCCGGCCCTGCTGCGCCATCGGATGGCCGTCGAACGTGGTCGCCACCGACCACGGCTCGCCGGGAATGTTGAACAGGACCGAGGTGATCGCGCCGCCGAACAGCGCCCCCCAGTAGATGCAGGACAGCATGATGATCGCCGAGGTCGGCGGCATGCTGAACGTCAGCGGCAGGAGAATCGCGACGCCGTTCGCCCCGCCCAGCCCCGGCAGCACGCCGATCACGAGGCCGAGCAGGATGCCCACCACCATGACCATGATGTTGTACGGCTGCAGAACCGTGCCGAAGCCGTGAAACAGATTGACGATCTCTTCCATGTGACGCCAGGCCCCCGTGCCTGATTTGGATTCCGGTCGCCCGGCCGGCGAGCCGCCGTCGGGCTTGCGCGACGACGCGAGACGCTAGAGTCCCAGCCAGTACTCGATCGGCCCCTTGGGCAGCGGGATCATGAACCAGCGTTCGAACACGATGTAGGCGAAGGCGGGTATGCCGAACGCGATCGGCAGCGTCATGGTCCAGCTGTATTTTCCGAGCCAGATCATGAATACGCCGATCAACAGCATGGACGAGACGTACATGCCGAGATTGGGCACCAGCGCGACGTAAGCCGCGGTCGGGATCACCACCGACATCACGCGCCGCAGCTCCTCCCAGGTCGCGAACGGGCGCCCGCCGGAGGGCTCCTGCCAGATCTGGTAGAAATTGATGATGCTGCCGCCGATGATGAACAGCGCGATGTAGAAGGGGAAGAATCCCGGCTCCGGTCCCTCGAAGCTCCAGCCGATGCCGGCCGAGAGGCTTCCGATCACCACGACGGCACCGAAGATCAAGGTCGCGACGGCGACGCCGATCTCCACCGCGCGATGGCCCGGCCCCTTGCCGGGCGTATGTTCAGCCTGATCGGACATGGCGTTCCCCCCTGTGGACGCGGACGACGAAGATGCCGCCGGCGGTTGGTCCCGCCGGCGGCCGCGACGCGATGCTTATTTTTTCTTGGCGAGGAAGCCGGCTTCCGTCATCAGCTCGGCGTGGCGCTTCTCCTCGCCGGCGACCCACTTGGCATACTCATCGCCGATCATGAAGGTCTGATTGAACGCACCGTCGCTCATCAGCTTCTTCCACTCGGGGGTCTCGCGCACCTTGCGGAACAGCTCGACGTAGTAGTTGACCTGCTCCTTGGTGGCGTTCGGCGTCATGAAGATGCCGCGAAGCATGAGATATTCCATGTTCAGGCCCTGCGACTTGCAGGTCGGAATATCGCTCCAGCCCTTGTTGTCGGCGATCTTGTCGTTGTAGACGAGCGGCTTGGCGTCGAACACGCAGAGCGGACGCACCTTGCCGCCGCGCCACTGCGCCACCGCCTCGCTCGGGTTGTTCACGGTCGAGTTGACGTGGTTGCCGACGAGTTGCACCGCGACCTCGCCGCCGCCGCGGAACGGAATGTAGGTGAACTTCACGCCCGCGGACTTCTCGATCGCGACCGTGATGATCTGGTCTTCCTGGCGCGAGCCGGTGCCGCCCATCTTGTACTGGCCGGACGGCGCCTTCTTCACGGCGTCGATGTAATCCTTCACCGTCTTGTACGGCGTCTCGGCGTTGACCCAGAGCACGAACTCGTCGAGCGCAAGCATGGCGACCGGCGTCAGGTCCTTCCAGTTGAACGGAATGCCGGTGGCGAGCGGGGTGGTGAACAGGTTCGAGAGCGTGATGACCAGCTTGTGAGGGTTGTTGCGCGAGGCCTTGACGTCGAGGAAGCCTTCGCCGCCCGCGCCGCCGGCCTTGTTGATCACCACCATCGGCTGCTTCATCAGGTTGTGCTTGGTGACGATGCCCTGGATGGTGCGCGCCATGATGTCGGCGCCGCCGCCGGGGCCGGCTGGGATGATGAATTCAACCGGCCGCGTCGGCTCCCACGCCTGCGCCAGCGAGAAAGGCGCCGCGCACAACAGCGTGGCAGCCCCCAACGCCAGCGATTTCAGAGAATTCTTCATTGCATTCCTCCCTTGTTTCACCGCGTTCGAGGTTAGCCGTTATCCCGGCCTGATCTCTGCGGCGATTCCCCGCGCGTTGGCGGAAGCGCTTCCATCCGTAATTCATAATATAGAATATCTGCATCGGAAAAATCTATCGCTACATGAATTTTTCAGAAGAAAGCATTTTGTGTCGCAGCAATCTTTTGATGCGGCGCACAACATCGCGCCGGCGCAGAGCGCGATATCGAGGCGGACGCTTTGCCGAAACGCGCGTTCCGCGAGGTTTACGGCGCGCAGGGAGCACGATGCGATGCTGAAAACTTCAACGGCGTTGCAGCATCGCGGCGCGACGGGGCTTCGACGGTGACTCGTCATCCGGGCCGGCGATAGCCGCCAGGGCAGGCCGAACGCCGTCGGCTGCCGGCCGCAGGAGGCGGAGATTTTTCTTCGCTGCTCATCGAAGCAGTTTCTTCGCCCTCATCCTGAGGAACGACCGAAGGCCGCATCTCGAGGTGCGCGCCGGGTGCAACCGACCGGATCTGAACGACCGAGATCTTGCCGAACTCCCTCGGGATCCCGACGACGCTGAAGGGCTCGGCGCCGTTCGCAAGATGACCGTCGACGAAATTTCGTCGGATCGCCCAGGACGGCCGAACCGATTCCGGCCGGTCAGCGCGGGACCGATCCGCGAACAACCACACCGCGGCTCTCGGCCTCGCACCCGCCGGCGCGGCTGGCGCGTATCCCGCCCCATGCCACCTCAGGCTGTCGCGACCGAAATCCACATCCATCGGAGAGTCGGGGCTCCGCGATGCTCGCGGCTGCCCGCAAATGACAAAAACCCCGGAAATCCGCCTGGATTTCCGGGGTTTTCGGTGAATTTGGTTGCGGGGACAGGATTTGAACCTGTGACCTTCAGGTTATGAGCCTGACGAGCTACCGGGCTGCTCCACCCCGCGTCAATTCGATGACGTCGTTGCCGTCTATGTAACAGGCCTTGCGCCCGACGCAAGCGCTTCGCGCAATTGATTGCAAACGCTGTCCCAGTCGCCCGGCGCGGGCTGCCGGAACAGCCTTGCGGCGGGATACCAGGGCGTCCGCTCCGCGTTCAGGGTCCAGCGCCAGTCCGGCTGGAACGGCAGCAGCACCCAGAGGGGGCGGCCGAGCGCGCCGGCCAGATGGGCCACCGAAGTATCCACGCAGACCGTCAGGTCGCAGGCCGCCAGCACCGCCGCGGTGTCGGTGAAATCATGCAGATCGTCGCCCAGATGCGTGACGCGGGCGGCGGCGAGACGCTCGGCGTCCCGTGGGCGCAGCTCGCGCTGGATGCTGACGAAGGACATCCCCGGCAGCGAAAACAGCGGCTCCAGCAAGGCGAGGTCGATCGAGCGGTTGGCATCGTTGGCGTGGCTGGCGCGCCCGGCCCAGGCGAGCGCAACCTTGCGGCCGGGCAGTTGCTCCAGGCGGGGACGCCATGCGGCCAGCGCCGCTTCGCCGACGCGCAGATAGGGAATGTCGGCCGGCACGCTCGCAAGCTCGGTCTTCCATGCGAGTGGCAGGCTCGCCAGCGGACAATGCAGGTCAAACGCCGGCAGCGACTCGCCGCGCGCGATCACCCCGCTCACGCCATCGAGGCCCGCGAGCAGCGTCTTCAGCTCGGGCTGGGCCTCCAGAACCACGCGCGCGCCGGCGCGTGCGAGCAGCGGCGCATAGCGCGCGAACTGGATGGTGTCGCCGAGCCCCTGCTCGGCGTGCAGCAGGATGGTGCGGCCCGCAAGCGGCGACTCGCCGAGCCAGAGCGGCTGGCGGAAGCGTGACTTTCCGCTCATGCCGCTGCGCATCCAGCGCGCCTCGTAGACCGCGAAGCCGGCCCCGTAGTCACCCAGCGTGAGCAGCGACGCGGCCTCGCCAAAGGCCGCGTCGCCATGATCGGGATGGACCTCGCGCGTCTTGCGGAAGCTGTCGATCGCCTCGCGATGCCGGTTCAGCGATTGCAGCGAGAGGCCGCGATTGTAGAGGGCCGCGGCGTAGCGCGGCACCAGCGCCAGCGCCCGGTCGAAGGCCGCGACCGCCTCGGCGTGACGGCCGAGCGCCCCAAGGGCCGTGCCCCGGTTGTAGAGCGCGCCGGGGTTGGCGGGGTGCAGCGCGAGCGCGGCATCGAACTCGGCCAGCGCCCGCCCGGGCTCGCCGAGGCGGGCGAGCGCCGCGCCGCGGTTGATGCGGGCCTGGACATGGCGCGGGTCGCGCAACAGAATCTGCTCGAAATCCCGCAGCGCATCGGCCACGCGCCCCTGCGCCACCAGGACGTTGCCGCGGTTGTTGAGCGCGTCGATATGGCCGGGGGCGGCGGCCAGCGCCTTGTCGAACTGCGCCAGCGCCTCGTCGTTCCGCTTGAGCGCATGCAGAACCATGCCGAAGTTGGCGAGCGCGTCGGCCGAGCGCGGCTGCGCCTTGAGGGCAGCCACGAGCAGGCGATAGGCCTCGCCGGTCTTGCCGCGCTGATGGTTGAGCATGCCGAGCAGATGCAAGGCATCGAACTCGTTGCGGTCGGCCTTGAGCACGCGGTTGTAGAGCCGCTCGGCCTCGTCAAGCCGGCCCTGCCGGTGCAGCGCGACCGCCTCCTGCAGGAGCTGCGCGGGATGGAGGTTCGGGGTGCCGGGCTTCGCCATGCCGGTGAATCTCACAGGCGGTTGCGGCGCGCAATCTCCCGCGTCACCTCGAGCGGCACCGCGGCGTCGGCCGCGGCCCGCAGCCGCAGCGCATCGGCCGCTGCGGGACGCGCGAAACAGCGCAGCAGGTACGGCCGCAGCCGCGGCCACGCGGACAGGTCCATGTCGATGGAGCGGCTGATGACCGCCACGACGTTGAGGTCGGCGACGGTGAAGGTGTCGCCCAGGAGATAGGGCCGGTCCGCGAGCGCTTCGTCCAGCACCCGAAACGGCGCCGCGAGCACCTGCAGCGCCTCCGCACGCTTGGCCGCGTCCTGCTCCTCGGGCGGCAGGCGCACGGCATGCAGCGACCAGATGTTGACGCCGCGGTCGACCTCGCTCAGCGCCCAGAAGCTCCATTGCCAGACTTTGGCCTCGTCGCGCGGGTCGGAAGGGTAGAGCGTGCCGAATCCGTGCTTCTTGGCGATGTAGAGGGTGATGGCGAGCGATTCCCACAGGACAAATCCATCGTCCTCGATCGCAGGAATGCGGCCATTGGGGTTGACCTTGAGATAGGCCGACTGGCGCGCGCCGCGCTCGCCGATGTCGATCTCGATATGCTCGTGATCCACGCCCAGCTCGCGGGCGATCCAGAGCGCGCGAAACGCGCGCGTGCGCGCCACGCCGTAGATCCGCAACGTCATGTCTCCTCCCTCGCAAGCTTCATCCCGCGGGCGGACCGGACTATCCGACGAAGCGGCGGAGACGCCAAGTCCGCCGCGACCGGGGCTACCAAGCTCCTGGGTCGGCACCGTGCCGGCGGCCACCGGAACCCGATTCCGGCACGGCGCGTTGCCTGTCGGCTGCCGCACCGCCGATTGCAGAAGGGCTTTTCCGCCATGATCCTCGATCTCGACGACATCGCGCTGCGGCTCGGCGCTGCGGCCGCGGCCGGCGTGGCGCTCGGGATCAACCGCGACCTGCAGAACAAGCCGATCGGCGCGCGCACGCTGGGCCTCGTCGCGCTCGGCACCGCCACCGTCGCGGTGTCGGGCATCCAGTTTCCCGGCATGGCCGAGAATCCCGACGCGGCGAGCCGCGTGGTGCAGGGCATCATCCAGGGCGTGATGACCGGCATCAGCTTCATCGGAGCCGGCGTGATCCTGCGCGACGCGAAGGCGCGGATCGTCGAAGGCCTGACCACGGCCGCGACCGTGTGGGTCACGGCCGCGCTCGGCATCGCCTGCGGGCTGGCGGCCTGGCGCAGCGTGGCGATCGCGGTGCCGGTGGCGCTGGTGCTGCTGGTGATCGTGCCGTGGGTCGAAAGCGCGGTCACGAAGAACGGCAAGACGACGCTGGAGTGAGCGCGGCGCGTGCGGCGTCGGCTCGCCTGGATTTCGATCCGCATGAGCGAGCCGGCGGACGCACGCACCAGGCCGCAGAAACGCAAAAGGCCGCCCCGGAGGGCGGCCTTTCGTGTTCGAGATCGTGAAGAGGAACCTTCCGTCCTTGGCAGACCTGGCAGCGACCTACTCTTCCAAGCCTTGAGACTTAGTACCATCGGCGCAGGGGAGTTTAACGGCCGAGTTCGGGATGGGATCGGGTTCAGGCTCCCCGCAAGAGCCACCAGGTCGGCGAAAGACGGAAATCGAACGCGCCGTCCGCAACCGCGAGGCATGAGACCTCGAGATCCACGGACAGAGCATTCGGAAGCAAGCTGATCTCGCGCCGTTCGGGTCCCGGCTTGGGGGACCCTTTGGAACGGGCATTGAAGATAAGAGCGATCAAGCCGATCGAGCTATTAGGACCGGTAAGCTCAACGCATTGCTGCGCTTACACACCCGGCCTATCAACGTGGTGGTCTACCACGGCTCTGTTTAGGGAGACCTCGTTTTGAGGTGGGTTTCCCGCTTAGATGCCTTCAGCGGTTATCCCGTCCGTACATAGCTACGCTGCACTGCGGCTGGCGCCACAACAGCTCCACCAGAGGTACGTTCACCCCGGTCCTCTCGTACTAGGGGCAAATCCTCTCAAGTCTCCGACACCCACGGCAGATAGGGACCGAACTGTCTCACGACGTTCTGAACCCAGCTCACGTACCACTTTAATCGGCGAACAG
>CAZZCV010000092.1:0-11062 GCA_964653225.1 uncultured Rhodoplanes sp.
CGAGCCACGGCATGCCCTCGACCGCTTCGCCGACCATCTGGCCGATGCGGTGCTTCATCTCGCGCGCGGCCTTGTTGGTGAAGGTGACGGCGAGGATCTGCGACGGGAAGGCGCGGCCGGTGGCGAGAATGTGCGCGATCCGGGTGGTCAGCACCCGGGTCTTGCCGGTGCCCGCGCCCGCCAGCACCAGCACCGGGCCGTCCAGCGTCTCGACCGCCTGCCGCTGCTCTGCGTTGAGGCCGGCGAGATAGGACGCGCCGGCCGCCCGCGCGGCCATGGCGCGCGCGGCGATGCCGCCGGGCGCGGGCGCAGGAGACGACAGGTCGGGCATTCGCTTCAGTGGATCGGCCAAGGCGTCCGGGTTCCAGTTTCGGGGCGGTCTCCTTGGAGCATGATCTTGTCCGAAAACCGGTTCCCGCTTTTCAGGATCATGCTCCGGTGATTCTCTCGTGGCCCGAAAATGGCACCGCCGGCCCCCTTTTGCGAGGGGACCGGCGGTTGTGTCATGGCTTCTCCCGGCCTGATTGCCGTCGCAGCGCTAGGGAGCGGGCTTGTATTCCTGCTTCGGCGTGTTGGCGATCCGGATCAGCGTCTCGGCGGCCTTGCGGTCCTCCTTGAGGAAAGTGGCAAATCCCTCCGGCGTGGTCGGCGCGGCCGCGACCGCCTGCTTGGTCAGGTATTCGACGAACTTCGGCTCGTTGAACAGCTTCACGAACTCGGCGTTGAGCCGCTTCACCGCCTCCGGCGGGGTTCCCTTGGGCGCGGCGAGACCCCACCAGCCCTGGCCCGGATAGTCGCCCAGCCCCGCCTCCTCGAGCGTCGGCACGTCGGGCAGCATGGGAAGCCGCTTCGGCCCGCGCACGCCCAGCGCCTGCACCTTTCCGCTCTGCACGAGGCCCAGGAAGTTGCCGACGCCGAAGCGCGTCACCTGCACGTCGTTGGCTGCAAGCGCCTGCGCGGCGGGGCCGCCACCCTTGTAGGGGATGCCGACGATCTTCGTGCCCCACTGGTTGTTGAGCCACTTCAGGAACAGGTCCGGAAACGAGCCCGGTCCGAGCGTGGCGTAGTTCAGCGCGTCCGGCTTGGCGGTCGCGAGCTTGCGCAGCTCGGCGACGCTCTTCACGCCGGTGGCGTTGGAGGCGAACAGGCCCTCGGTCAGCATGAACAGCCGGGTGATCGGCACCAGCTCGTCAGGATTGTACGGCAGCTTGGTGAACTGCAGCGGATTGTACGACATCGTCGAGTGGTAGATGACGCAGATGTTGTAGCCGTCCGCCGGGGCCTGCGCGCAGGCCTGGCCGCCGATGATGCCGGCCGCCCCGCCGCGGTTTTCGATCACCAGCGGCTGGCCGAGGCGCGGCTGCAGCTCGTTCGCCGCGGCCCGCATGATGACGTCGGTGACGCTGCCCGCCGCGATCGAGACGATCAGGCGGATCGGCTTGTTGGGATAGGCCTGCGCCAGCGCCGCCGACGGCAGGCCGGCTGCGGCCAGACCGAGGGCCGCGCAGGGCAGGGCGCGCGCGAGTGCGCGAAGGAGCTTCGACATGACGTGATCCTCCTGGAAACGACCGCTCTTGCCGGCGGATTGCTTGGGTTGGACGGGCTGCTTCGGTTAGAGCTTTCCGTTGAACGCATCCTGGATGAAGTCGTCGATCATCCGGTACGACTGGTGCGCGGCGGGCGCGTTGTATTCGGCGACGCCCGCCATCATGGTTTCCGGCTCCGCGAACGAATGCAGCCGGCCGCCGAAGTCGAGCATCTGCCAGTTGGCTCCGACGCCGTCGAGTTCGGCCTCGAGAGCATCGCGGTCCGCCTTGGGCGCGACCGGGTCCTTGGAGCCGTGCATCACGAAGATCGCGGCTTTGATGTCTCCCGCCTTGGCGGGCATGGTGGTGACGAGGTCGCCGTGCAGGCAGATCACGGCCTGCAGGTCCGCGCCGGTGCGCGCCAGCTCCAGCACGTTGCCGCCGCCGAAGCAGAAGCCCACGGCCGCGCGCTTCGAAGCGTCGCCAATGCCGCGCTTGACCGCCTCGGCGGTCATGGTCTCGAAACCGGCCACGATGCGCTTGCGGCCCTCGACGCGGTCGGCGCGCACCGCCATCATCAGCTCGGCCGAGGCCGGCGGACCCTCCGCGGTCTTGCCGTCGCCGTACATGTCCGGGACGAAGGCGACGTATTGGTCGCCGGCCATCGTCTCGGCGCGCCGGATGATCGTGTCGTTGACGCCGAGCCAGTTGCTGGCGACCAGCATCAGCGGGCGCTTCGTCGAGATCTTGTCGTTGTAGACCAGCGCGCCGAGCGCCTCGATGCCGCCGGCCCGATATTTGATGCGTTCGACTGCCATGGTCTTCTTCCTTCGATTGCGGTGCGCGTCAGCGCAGGACGATCTCGCCGATCAGGCCGGCGTCCCATTGGGTGAAATAAAGCCGGCCGTTGGAATGCGGCGCGATGCAGCGCGCGCCGCTGGCCGGCGTCGGAATGTCGAACTCGCCCAGCACCGTGCCGTCGGGGGCCATGCAGCCGATCTTGTTGGCGAAGTTGGCCGTGTACCAGAGATTGCCGTCGGGCCCGACGGTGACGCCGCGCAGCGAGGCGTCGGGCGTCGGCGTCCGGTGCTCGGTGATGCGCCCGTCCCGGTCGAGCCGGCCGAGTCCGTTCGCCGAGGTCTGCACGAACCAGATGCTGCCGTCCGGATGGGTCGCCATCGCGCGCGGCTGGCTGCCGCGGGTCGGGATCGGAAACTCGGTCACCTGGCCATCCACCGTGATGCGGCCGACATGATCGCCGGCGGCCTGGCTGAACCAGAGCGCGCCATCGCGCACCACGATCGAGAGCGGCTTCACGCCGGGCGTGATGCCCTCGTGGAATTCGGTGACGGTGCCGTCGGCGGCGATGCGGCCGATCCGGCCCGCCTCGGTCTCGGAGAACCAGATGTTGCCGTCGGGGCCGCGCATCATCGCGTCGGGGCCGGCGTTCGGCGTGGGAAGCGCGAACTCGGTGATCGCGCCGCCGGTGGTGATGCGGCCGATCCGGTTGGCGCTCTTCTCCGCGAACCACATCGCGCCGTCGGCGCCGTCGATGATGCCGATCGGCGTGGCGTTCTTCGTCGGCAGGTCGAACTCGCGGAAGCTCGCGGTGTCGGGATCGAAGCGGCCGATCTTGGAAGCCCCGCTCTCGCAGAACCAGAGACCGCCATCGGGGCCTTCGCAGGCGATATAGGGTCCGCTGCCGTCCGTGGGAATCCTGTGCTCGCGAATCTCGGGTGCCGAAATCGCGCGCGTTGCTGATTGTGAAGAATTCACCGGATGTTTCCCCGCCCTTGCTTCGCGATGCTATCGGCGCGCCGGAAAACGTCAATCGCTCCCGCGATGCGATACATGCGGGACGTCGTGATGCGTGCGGACGGATCGTTCGGCGCGCGCGGGCGTTGCACCGGCAGCACAGGAGCGAACCATGCCGCGCCTCGATGGCGTTCTCGAAACCGCCCTTTACACCGACGACATGGAGCGCGCGCGCATCTTCTACGAGGACGTGCTCGGGCTCGAGCCGGTGTTCTCCGATGCGCGGCTCACCGCCTATGGCGTCGCCGCGCGCAGCATGTTGCTGATCTTCCGGCGCGGCCGTGCGACGGAAACCACCACGATGCCCGGCGGCGTCATTCCCGGCCATGATGGAGCCGGCCCGCTGCATGTGGCGTTCGCGGTCGGTGCGGACGAACTCGCGGCGTGGGCGTCGCATCTCGCCGCGCGCGGCGTGGCTGTCGAAGGCACGACCGACTGGCCGCGCGGCGGCCGCAGCCTCTACGTCCGCGATCCGGACGGCCATCTGCTGGAACTGGCCACGCCGGGATTGTGGAAGGGCGTGTATTGAGCGGGGCTCAGGCCTTGTCCGGCATCGCGATCTGCTTGCCTGCGGCCTCGGGCAGCGGAAGCTGCCCGTGCGCGGCATGCATGCGGGAGAGCGCGCGCCGGACCTCGGCGGGGAACGGCGCGGTCTTCTTCTTCGCCATGTCGACGTGGAGCGTCATGTTCTCCGAGGTGGCCGAGACCCAGCCCTCTTCCGCGTGGAAGAGCTGCTCGAAGTAATGCATGCGCTTGTCGTCGTAGCCGAGAAGCTGGAACGTGACCCGCACCGGATCGCCGTCGTGCAACTCGCGCAGGTAGCGGACGTGGATCTCGGCGGTGAAGGTGGAGAAGCCCCGCTTCACGTAATCGCCGCCGCAGCCCAGAAGCGCGAACGCCTCGTCCACGGCGCGGTCGAACAGCACGTTGTAATAGGCCATGTTGAGATGGCCGTTGTGGTCGATCCAGGCGGGCTCCACCTTCATCTTCGAGGAAACGAAGGGGGCGAAAAACACCGGCTCGAATTCTACGCGGTCAAGCATGGTTCATTCTGTCGTGCGTTTCCGGGATGGTCATCAAAATAATGGGCGGAAAAGCGTTTCGAATGTGAGAATTTCGGGGTGATGCGACCGGCGGCGCGGCTCTGCTACCGTGACGCCGCACAGGGAGAGGGCGGATGGACGCGACCAACCGGGATGCGGGTCAAGGAAAGAGCCCGTCAGCGGGCGCCGTCGATGCTGCGGTGCAAAAACTCGCGGCGGCCTTCGGCAACCGGCTGGCCACGTCGCGGGCGGTGCGCGAGCAGCACGCCAACACCACCACCTGGGTCGAGAACCAGCCGCCGGACGCGGTGGTGTTTCCGCAGTCCGCCGAGGACGTGCAGACGGTCGTGCGGATCTGCGCGGAGCATCGGGTGCCGGTGATCCCGTTCGGCGCCGGCTCATCGCTGGAGGGGCAGGTCAACGCCCCGCGCGGCGGCGTGTCGGTCGATTTCCGCGACATGAACCGCATCCTGGCGGTGCATGCGCAAGACCTCGACTGCGTGATCGAGCCGGGCGTCACCCGCAAGCAGCTCAACGAGCACCTGCGCGACGCCGGCGTGTTCTTTCCCATCGATCCCGGCGCGGACGCCTCGCTCGGCGGCATGGCCTCGACGCGCGCGTCGGGCACCAACGCGGTGCGTTACGGCACCATGAAGGACAACGTGCTGGCGCTGAAGGTCGTCACCGCCTCGGGCGAGCTGATGACCACGGCGCGGCGCGCGAAGAAGACCTCGGCCGGCTACGACCTGACCCGGCTGTTCGTCGGCGCCGAGGGAACGCTGGGCGTGATCGTCGAGCTGACGCTGAAGCTCGCCGGCATCCCCGAGGCGATCGCCGCCGGCGTGTGTCCGTTCCCCACGGTGGAGGCGGCGTGCAACGCCACCATCCTGACCATCCAGTCCGGCATCCCGGTGGCGCGCATCGAGCTGCTCGACACGCTCCAGGTGAAGGCGTGCAACGCCTATTCGAAGCTTGCATTGCCCGAGACGCCGATGCTGTTCGTCGAGTTCCACGGCACCGAGGCGGGTGTGGCCGAGCAGTCGCAGCGGTTCGGCGAGATCGCGGCCGACCTGGGCGGTGGGCCGTTCGACTGGGCGACGCGGGCGGAGGACCGCACCCGGCTCTGGCAGGCGCGCCACGACGTCTACTGGGCGGCGCGCAGCCTGCGTCCCGGCGCCCATGCGGTCGCCACCGACATCTGCGTGCCGATCTCCTGTCTCGCCGAATGCGTGACCGCGACCCAGGCCGACATAGCCACGACCGGCATCGTGGCGCCGCTGGCCGGCCACGTCGGCGACGGCAACTTCCACCTCACCATGATGGTGGACATGGACGATGCGGCCGAGGTGGCCCGCGCCAGGGCCTTCAGCGAGCGGCTGGTCGAGCGGGCGCTGGCGATGGACGGCACCTGCACCGGGGAGCACGGCGTCGGCCAGGGCAAGATGAAATACCTCGCGGCCGAGCACGGTGAGCCGGCGCTGGCTGCGATGCGGGCGCTCAAGCAGGCGCTCGACCCGCTCGGGATCATGAATCCGGGGAAGATCGTCTGAGCCGCACCGGTCGGCTCGGAAATGGCGCGACAATGCGCGCGGACAATGGGCTAAGCTGCGGGCGCGGACATAGAATTGCCGCCGCCCGGCGCTTATTTTGTCGGGCGCTGACGTCGTTGTCGCCGCCGGGCCGGTCGGGAAGGACCGCCTGGCCGTCTCATGCCTGAGGCTTTCTGAAGCCGGCGCCGCCGGGGGCCGGAACAGCCTGCACTTGGAGCCCGCGTGCAGACCACGCTTTTGGGGATTGCGATCGCGTTCATCCTGGCGCTGCTGGCGGCGCTGGTCGGTCCCTATTTTGTCGACTGGAACGATTATCGCGCGCGGTTCGAGGCCGAGGCCGGCAAGCTGGTTGGCCTGCAGGTCCGCGTCACGGGGCCCATCGACATGCGGCTGCTGCCGACGCCGTCGGTGAAGCTCGCCGGCATCGAGCTGGGGCCGCAGGGCGAGGCCAGCCGTCTGCGCGCCCGCGCGCTGGGCATCCAGCTTCAGCTCGGCCCGCTGCTGCGCGGCGAGATCCGCGCCGCCGAGATCCGGCTGGCCGGTCTCGAGTTCAGCCTCGGGATCAACAGCCTCGGCCGGGTGGACTGGCCGGCGATGACGCTGGCCGCCGGCGACTCCGTCGCGGTCGAGCGGCTCACGGTGGAGGATGGTCGCGCGATCCTGAGCGATGCACAGAGCGGCTCGCAACTGGTGCTGGAGAAGCTGCGCTTCGAGGGCGACCTGCGCTCGCTGCTCGGGCCGGTGCGCGGCGAGGGCGGCTTCTCGGTCGACGGGGTGTCCTACGGCTATCGGCTCTCGCTCGGCCGCTGGAGCGACGAGGGCCTGCGGGTGCGGCTTGCGGTCGACACCGAGGAGCGGCCGTTCAGCGTCGAGACCGAAGGGCTGCTGGCGTTCGAGCGCGGCGCGCCGCGCTACGAGGGCGGCGTCACCGCCTCGCGGCCGGCCGGTGTGGTCCTCGCCAACGGCCGGACCCAGGTGGCCGAGCCGGTGAAGATCGTGAGTAAGGTCAGCCTGCGCGCCGACGCGGCCCTGTTCGACCAGCTCGAAATCCACTATGGCCCCGAGGAGCGCGTGCTGAACCTGACCGGCGCGGCGCAGCTTCGGCTCGGCGAGCGGCCGCGCCTGCAGGGCGCGCTATCCGCCCGGCAGATCGACCTCGACCGGCTGATCGCCACCGCCGCCGCGCCGCGCCGGCCGCCGCTTTCGGCGGTGCAGGCGCTGGGCGAGATGTTCGGCTCCGCGCTCAGGCCGCCGGTGCCGGTCAGCCTCGCGGTGGGGATCGACGCGCTGACGCTCGGCGGCGCGACGCTGCAGGGGTTTGGCAGCGACATTCGCGCGGAGGGCGGGGGCTGGCACCTCGACCGGCTCGAATTCCGTGCGCCGGGCTTCACCCAGGTCAAGCTCAGCGGCCGGCTCGACGCCGAGGCTGGCCTCGGCTTCAGCGGCGCGGCGAGCATCGACGCCAGCGATCCGCGCGCGCTGGTCGCCTGGCTCACCGGCACGCCCGCGGCAGCGGCCCAGATCAGGCCGTGGCAGATGCGCGGCGAGGTCGTGCTGAACCCCGAGGGGATATCGATTGCGAATCTCAAGACCGATCTGGAGCGCGGCTCCATCGAGGGTCGTCTCGCCTATGCCTGGCCCGCGGGCCAGCGTCCGGCGCGGCTCGACGCCGATCTCAAGGCGGGCGAGATCGACATCGACGCCATCCTCGGCTTCGCCGACAGCGCCCTGTCGGGCAGCGGGCTGGAAGCGCCGCGCGAGGTCTCGCTGGCGTTCGAGGTCGAGCGCGCGCGGCTGGCGGGCTTCGATGCGCGCCGCGCGGCGGCACGCGTCCGGCTCGACCCGGACGGGATCGCCATCGAGCGCCTCTCGGTCGCCGACTTCGGCAATGCCTCGATCGAGGCCAACGGCCGGATCGAGACCGGCGCCCGTCCCGGCGGCACATTGACGATCGACCTCGATGCCCGCGACATGGCGGGCGTGATCGCGCTGGCGGAGCGGTTCGCGCCGGACCTGGCCGGCCCGGTGCGCAGCCTTGCCGGCCCGCGCAACGCCGCAAAGCTCCGGAGCACCGTGAGCCTGGAGCGCGGCGGCGCTGGCCAGGCCACCGGCAAGCTGGCGCTCGCCGGCCGCATCGGGGCGGTCGGCGTCGACCTCAACGGCGCGGCCACCGGCAGGCCGGAGGCTTTTTCCGTCACCGACCTCGCCGCGCTCAAGGGGGCGGAGCTGCGCCTCGACGGCCGGCTGGAGGCCGACGATGGCGGCGCGCTGCTGGCTGTGCTCGGCCTCGAGCGGCTTGCCGGGAGTGTCGGGCGTCCGGCCCGTCTCGTGTTCAACGCCGCGGGGCCCATGAACGGCGCGCTGCGCGTCGAGGGCCGGCTCGCGGGCGGCCTGATCGACGCGGAGGCCAAGGGCACGGCTCGCCTTGCGGGCGACCAGCCGGCCGCGCTCGACTTCGAGCGGATTGCGGGCCGGCTCGCGGGCCGCAAGGCCGAGGCCAGACTGGCCCTCGTCTTTGCCGATCCGGTCCGCGTCGACGGCACGGTGGAGCTGGACGAAATCGACGTGCCCGCCACGGTCGCGGCCACGATCGGCATGCGGACGACCGGCGGCAAGGGCTGGTCGCAGGAGCCGTTCGCGCGCGGCCATTCGGACGTATCCGGCCGGATCGCGTTCCGCGCGCCGCGCGCCGCCCTGACGCCGGCGCTGCCGGTGCGCGGGCTCCGCGGCGTGGCGCGGCTCGGCACCGGGCAACTGGTGTTCGAGGACGTCGAGGGCGAGACCGCGGGCGGACGGCTGTCCGGCCGCCTCGCGCTGGCAGCAAGCCCGGACGGGGTGTCGGCCCGCGCGCGGCTCGCGCTCAGCGGCGCCGACGCGGCCAGCGTGATCCCGCACGGCGGCGGCCTGCTCGCGCCCGCCACCGGTCGCATCTCCATCGAGGCCGAGGTCGAGGGCGCGGGCCTGAGCCCGGCGGCCTTCGCGGGCTCGCTCTCCGGCAAGGGCACGGTCACGCTCGCGGGCGCGCGGCTCGCGAGCCTCAACCCGCGCGCCTTCGACGCGCTGCTGCGCGCCGTCGATCTCGGAATCGCGACCGACACGGCCCGCGTGCGCGATTTCATGGCCAGCGCGCTGGACAGCGGCACGCTGCCGGTCGAGCGCGCCACCGCCGACCTCGCCATCGCGGGCGGGCAGGTCCGCCTCGCCAACGTGTCGCTGCGCGCAAGCGGCGCCGACATCGGCGTCAGCGGCCTCTACAGTCTCTCCGAAGGCACCATCGACGCGACCCTCAGCATGACCGGCACGGCGGCGACCGCCGGGTCGATGCGGCCGGTGGTGTTCGTGGCCCTGCGCGGGCCCGCGACCGCTCCGGTGCGCACGGTGGACGCGGCGGCGCTGACCGGATGGCTGGCGCTGCGGCAGGTGGAGCAGCAGTCGAAACGCCTCGAGGAGATGGAAAAGGCCCGCGAGGCGGCGCGGCTGCGGGACGAGGAGCGCCGGCGCGAGGAGGCCCGGCTCGAGGAGCAGCGCCGTCAGGCGCGCGAGCGCGAGGAGGCGCTGGAGCGCGAGCGTCGTGCAAAGGCTGCCCCTGTCGAGGACGCCGTGCCGCCGCCCCGGGACGGCAAGCCGCAGCCCTCCGGCGACAACGCGGACACGGCAACGCCTGCCGCACCGGCGGCCGTGCCGCCGACCGCGGAGCGGGCCCCGCCGTTGCCGCCGGCGACGACGATTCCGGCCATGCCGCGGCCGAAGCCCGAGGGCCAGCCCGCGCCGCGGGCTGATACGACGGCCATGCCGCCGCCGCGCCCGGCCGCGTCCGGCCCGCCGCTCAATCTACTCGGCGCCCACAACTGAGCCGGTTCGAGCCGGCATCGCCGCGGACGGGGATTCCCGGCCGCCCGGCCCGGCCTCCGGCGCAGCGCCTCCCTGCGCGCGGTAATGGTCGAGCACGAACAGCCGGATCGCCGACGACAGGTTGCCGTGGCGGCGGTCGGTGTCGATGGAGGCCACGAGGTCCGACAGGGTGATGGCGCGCTGGCCGGCGATCTCCTTGAGACCTCTCCAGAACGCATCCTCCAGGCTCACGCTGGTCTTGTGGCCGGCGATGACGATGGAGCGCTTGACGACCGGCGATTTCATCGGCGGTCCTCCGGCTCGCGCCGGTGCCGGTCGAGCGCCGTCTCCGCGGCCTTGCGCTCGGCGTCGGCGCGGGTGCGCTCGTGCCTCGCGACGCCGTGCGCGACGCGGTTCTCCGCCGCCTGCGCTTCGGCCTTCTCGCGCTCGGCGCGCTTGCGGGCCATCCGAAGGTTGACGACGTCAGCCATTCCGCTATCCGACAATCTTCCTGTCCGGCGATCCGGACCGCCGGAGATTCGGTTGTGTTGGAATTCCGACCGCCATCGCCCGGCTTCTAGTGTGCGGCCGAGGTCCCGCGCCGGATTTTGTTCCGATGGCATCATGATGCGGTGGTGAGAAGGCGCGTTGCAACACACGGTTCGGTGAACGCACGCAATCCGCAAAATTTGCGACGAGACCGCGTCGTCGCTGACGCCGGAGAACAAATTTGGAGTCCAGGTTGAAAAATAAACTCAACGCGCAGGAATGAGGCGCAAACGGTGCCGGCGCCGCAACGACGACGATCGCCCTATGCGTGCGGAACGTCCGCGGAGAATCCGGCGACGGATCAGCCGGGCCGGGTCATCCGCTCGGGCTTCACCAGCCGGTCGAACTCGTCCGCAGTGACGAAGCCGAGGCGCACCGCCTCCTCGCGCAGGGTGGTGCCGTTGGCGTGCGCGGTCTTGGCCACCTTGGCTGCCTTGTCGTAGCCGATCTTCGGCGCCAGCGCCGTGACCAGCATCAGCGATTTCTGCATCAGCTCACGGATGCGCGCCTCGTCGGCCCGGATGCCGGCGACGCAATTGTCGGCGAACGAGCGCGCGGCGTCGGCGAGCAGGCGGATGGATTGCAGCATCGCATGCGCCAGCAGCGGCTTGTAGACGTTCAGCTCGAAATGGCCCTGGCTCGCGCCGAGCGTGATCGCGGTGTGGTTGCCGAACACCTGCCCGCACACCATCGTCAGAGCCTCGGCCTGGGTCGGGTTGACCTTGCCCGGCTCCTCGATCATGCCGGG
>CAZZCV010000093.1:0-10893 GCA_964653225.1 uncultured Rhodoplanes sp.
TGATCCAGTCGCAGTCCACCTCGAACCCGGCGGCGGTGTCGCAGTGGGCCGCGGTCGAGGCGCTGGAGGGGCCGCAGGACTTCATCGCCAGCCACAACAAGATCTTCAAGGAGCGCCGGGACCTCTGCGTCTCGATGCTCAACCAGTCGAACGGCCTCAAGTGCCCGAACCCGGAGGGCGCGTTCTACGTCTATCCGTCCTGCGCGGGTGCGATCGGCAAGACCGCGCCGAGCGGAAAGAAGATCGCGAACGACGAGGAGTTCGTCACCGAGCTTCTGGAGACCGAGGGCGTGGCGGTGGTGCAGGGCACGCCCTTCGGCTTCGGCCCGGCCTTCCGCATCTCCTATGCGACCAAGACCGAGGATCTCGAAGAGGCCTGCCGGCGCATCCAGCGCTTCTGCGGCAATCTGAAATAGCCTGGGGCCGTTCGGCTCTTTGCGATGGAACCCGGATCGACTAGGCTGCGGGCCGTCATCAGGGGAGAGCCATTCATGGAACGCTTCATGCCGCTCGCCGCGATCGCGGCGGGCCTTTTTTCAGTGTCGATTGCTCCCGCCGTGGCGCAGTCGCGGGTCGAGGTCGGCGTGCTGGAGTGCCGCGGCAGCACCAAGAGCTTCGTGGTCGGGTCGGTGACCGAGATGGGCTGCGTGATGCGCCACGCGGGCGGCGGCACCGAGCCCTACAGCGCGACGATCCGGCGCGTGGGTCTCGACATCGGCATCAACGAGACCACCGCGGTGGCCTGGGCGGTGCTGGCGCCGACCCGCTCGGTCGGCCCGGGCGACCTCGCCGGCAACTACGCCGGCGTTGCGGCGAGCGCGACCGCGGGCGTCGGTCTTGGGGCCAACGCGCTGGTCGGCGGCTCCAACAGCACGATCGCGCTGCAGCCGGTCAGCGTGCAGGCGCAGACCGGGCTGAGCATCGCCGCCGGCATCGCGGGGCTGGAGCTGCGCAGCGCGGCGAGGCGCTGACGCGCCGCTCTCTCCCGGTCGGCCGCGCCCGCCGTGCTTGACGCAGCGGGCGCGGACAGCCGACAACACGGCCATGGACAATCCCCTTTCCGTGGATGGCGTTTCCTCCGGCCGAAGCTCCCTCGTGTCCGGCCGGATCGGGGTTCTGATCGTCAACCTCGGCACGCCGGACGCCACCGACGCGACCTCGGTGCGGCGCTACCTGCGCGAATTCCTGAGCGACGTGCGGGTGATCGAGGACCAGGGCCCGGTCTGGAAATTCGTCCTCAACGCGATCATCCTGACCACGCGGCCGGCCCGCAAGGGCCGCGACTACGAGACGATCTGGAACCGGGAGCGGAATGAATCCCCGCTCAAGACCATCACCCGTTCGCAGGCGGCCCGGCTGCGCCCGGCGGTCGACCGGATCGACCCCTCCATCGTGGTGGACTGGGCCATGCGCTACGGAAACCCGTCGCTGCCGTCGCGGATCGAGGCGATGCAGAAATGCGGCTGCGAGCGCATCCTGCTGGTGCCGCTGTATCCGCAATACGCCGCCGCCACCACCGCGACGGTGTGCGACGAGGCGTTCCGCGCCCTGATCGCGCTGCGCGACCAGCCGGCGCTGCGGGTGGCGCCGCCGTATTACGACGACCCCGTCTATATCGAAGCCGTCGCGTCCTCCATCGAAACGGAGCTTGCGCGCCTGCGGTTTCAACCGGAGGCGATCCTGGCGTCGTTCCACGGCATTCCGAAATCCTACGCCGAGGACGGCGACCCCTATCCGGAGCACTGCCGCGAGACAGTGCGGCTGCTGCGCGAGCGGCTCAAGATGGACGAGCAGCGGCTGATGCTGACCTTCCAGTCGCGCTTCGGCAAGGCCGAATGGCTCCAGCCCTACACCGACAAGACCGTGGAAAGCCTGGCGCGGCGCGGCGTGAAAAGCCTCGCGGTGGTGACGCCGGGGTTCGCGGCGGACTGCCTGGAAACGCTGGAGGAGATCGCGGTCGAGAACGCGGAGATCTTCCGTCGCCATGGCGGCGAGCATTTCGCCGCGATCCCCTGCCTCAACGACGGCGACGCCGGGATGCGGGTGCTCGACCGCATCGTGATGCGCGAGCTTCAGGGCTGGATTTGAACCCGCGGCGCTCCTCGCGCGACCCAATGAATTGACGCGGCCGGCTCTGGCCGGCGTCCGCACCCCGGCGTAATCTGTGCGCCGCGCCGTCTTGGAGGAATTCCGGTCATGCTGGGCATCAATATTTTCGTCGTCGTCCTGATCCTGCTCGTGGTCCTGACGATCTTCGCGGGCGTCAAGACCGTGACGCAGGGCTACAACTGGACGGTCGAGCGCTTCGGCAAATACACCCGCTCGCTTAAGCCCGGCCTCAACCTGATCGTGCCGTTCTTCGACCGGATCGGCCGCAAGGTGAACATGATGGAGCAGGTGATCGACATTCCGAGCCAGGACGTCATCACCAAGGACAACGCCACGGTCCGCGTCGACGGCGTGGCCTTCTTCCAGGTGTTCGACGCCGCCAAGGCGAGCTACGAGGTCTCGGAGCTGTCGCAGTCGATCATCACGCTGACCATGACCAACATCCGCTCGGTGATGGGCGGCATGGACCTCGACATGGTCCTGTCGCACCGCGACGAGATCAACGAAAAGCTGCTCGTGGTCGTCGATGCCGCTGTCGCGCCCTGGGGCGTCAAGGTCAACCGCATCGAGATCCGGGACATCGCGCCGCCCGCCGATCTGGTGCAGGCGATGGGCCGCCAGATGAAGGCCGAGCGCGAGAAGCGCGCGGAGATTCTGCAGGCCGAGGGCCAGCGCCAGTCCGCGATCCTGCGCGCCGAGGGCGAGAAGCAGTCGCAGATTCTCGAGGCCGAGGGCCGCCGCGAGGCCGCGTTCCGCGACGCCGAGGGCCGCGAGCGCCTGGCCGAGGCCGAAGCCAAGGCCACCGACATGGTCAGCAAAGCGGTGGCCAGCGGCGACGTCGCCGCGCTGAACTATTTCGTCGCGGAGAAATACATGAAGGCGCTCACCGAGCTGGCCAACTCTCCGAACCAGAAGACCCTCATCATGCCGGTCGAGGTGACGGGCGTGCTCGGCTCGCTCGCCGGCATCGCCGAGATCGCCAAGGCGACCTTCGGACCCGACGGCGGCCGCGGCCCGGCCGGCAGCACGCCGAGCGTGCCGCGCCGCCCGACTGGTCCGACCGGCACCAGCGTGACCTGAGGAGCGCTCCATGACCTCGATCGCAACGGCGCTCGGACCCTGGGGCTGGATCGTGGTCGGCGCGATCCTGCTCGCCGCGGAGCTGGCTGCACCCGGCGTGTTCCTGATGTGGCTCGGGCTCGCGGCGCTCGTGGTCGGGCTTCTGTCGTTCGTCGTCGACTGGGGCTGGCAGGCGCAGGGCATCGCCTTCGCGCTGCTGGCGGCCGCCTCGGTGCCGCTGTGGCGGCGGGTGTCGCGGCAGGTCGGCCCGCCGAGCGATTCGCCGTTCCTCAACCGGCGTGCCGAGGCGCTGGTCGGCCGTGTGTTCACGATGGAGCAGCCGATCGCGCGCGGCGTCGGCATCGTGCGGGTGGACGACACCACCTGGCGGGTGCTTGGTCCCGACTCGCCGGCCGGAACGCGGGTGCGCGTGACGGCGGCGGACGGCGCCGTCCTGACGGTGGAGCGGGCGGAGTAGCGCGCCGCTTTTCCGGCGTCTGCGGCGGGGTAAAGCTCTCGTTAACCACAAATCTTTAAGGCTCGTTAACCGGCCGCGTCGCGGCCGGCGGCCGGCCGTTGCCGTCTCCCAGCGGGGAGGCTGCGGCGCCGGCGCAGCCCGTTGAGCTTTCGGAGGCGGTTCTGCCGCGCGGTTGCTCCCGCTTGCTGCTGGTCGCGCTGGCCGTGTTGCCGGCCGCGGCCGCGCATGCGCAATCGGCCGATCCGTTCCGCCCCGCCTTGCAGGATCCGCGCAACCCGCAGCGCTTCACGACCTCGCCCGACGCGGCGCGCGACCGTTCCGTCGCGGCGCCGCCGCCATCGGCGGGAGAGACCGGCTTCGATTCCACGGGATCGATCTCGAAAAGGAGAAAGCGGCTGCGGCCGGGCGAGCGCAACGTCGGCCTGCGCTCCATCGAGACCCGCGTGGTGCCGCCGGCGCGCGGCGTGGCGCAGCAGACCGCGGCGCGGCCGGTCGCGCCGCAGGTTGCCACCCGAGCCGCTTACGCGGATGCCTACAGTCCGCCGGACGCGCCTGCCCGCGCGCGCCGCGGAGCCGCGCCGGTGCAGGATGCGTTCGAGCCGGTCGGCATCCGCGCCGGCAGCTTCGTGCTGCGGCCCTCGATCGAGGTGTCGCGCGGCTACGACACCAATGCCTCGCGCACGCCGGGCGGACGCGCCTCGCAGTTCACGGTGGTGACGCCGGAGCTGCAGGCGAAGTCGGAGTGGTCGCGCCACGAACTGGCCGCCACCCTGCGCGGCAGCTACAGCCATTACGATTCCGACTCGTTCCTCAACCGTCCCTCGGGCGAGGGCCGGGTGACGGGCCGCATCGACGCCGCGCGCGACACGCAGTTTCATCTCGAGGGCCGCGCCATCGTCGGCACCGACAATCCCGGCAGCCCCAACGTCGAGACCGGACTTTCGAAACTGCCGCTCTACACGACGCTCGGCGCCACGGCCGGTGTCACGCAGCGCTTCAACCACCTGGAGCTGTCGGCCCGGGCGCTGTTCGACCGCACCGCGTTCCAGGATTCGAAGCTTCTCGACGGCACCACGGCGTCGAACGCCGACCGCAACTACAACCAGATCGGCGGGCAGCTCCGCGCCGGCTACGAGGTGACGCCGGGCTTCAAGCCGTTCGTCGAGATCGGCGCGGACCGCCGCGTCCACGACCAGCTCTGCGACCGGAACTGCGTGCGGCGCGACTCCGACGCGGTCACCCCGCGCGTGGGCGCCACGTTCGAACTGACCCGGCTGCTGACCGGCGAGGTCTCCGTGGGCTACACCTCGCGCAGGTACAAGGACCCGTCGCTCCAGCCGCTGAACGGCGTCGTCGCCGACGGCTCGCTGGTCTGGGCGGCGACCGGGCTCACCACCGCGACGCTGACGGCGAGCTCGCGCGCCGAGGAGTCGATCCTGCCCGGCGTGTCGGGCGCGCTGCGCCGCGACGCGGGGCTCAAGGTCGATCACGCCTTCCGGCGCTGGCTGATCGGCACCGCGAGCTTCGGCTACGGCCTCGACCAGTATGTCGGGCTCGGCCGCGAGGACACGCGAACGTCGCTCGGCCTGGCGCTATCCTACAAGCTCAACCGCGAACTTTGGCTCAAGGGCGAGTTCCGGCAGGAATGGCTGCAATCCAGCGCGCCGGGGGCGATCTACGACGCCAGCATCTTCATGCTCGGCGTGAAGGCTCAGCGGTAGCGCGCGGAATTAGCCGTCCAGCATCGCCCGCAGCTCCGCGCGAAGCTCCGGGCCGAGGTCGCTGCGGTCGAGCGCATAGGCCACGTTGGCGGCGAGGAAGCCGATCTTGGAGCCGCAGTCGAAGCTGCGGCCTTCGAACTTCAGGCCGTAGAAGGGCTGCGACTTCGCCAGCGTCACCATCGAGTCGGTGAGCTGGATCTCGCCGCCCGCGCCGCGCGGCTGGCTCTCCAGCAGGTCGAAGATCTGGGGCTGGAGGATGTAACGGCCGGTGACGATCAGGTTCGACGGCGCGGCCTCGCGCTTCGGCTTCTCCACCATCTGCGTGATCCCGAACGCCTTGCCCTTCGCCGCGCCCACGCCGACCACGCCGTACTGATGGACACGCTCCATCGGCACCTCTTCGACCGCGATCAGGTTCGCGCCTTCGCCCAGCTCGTTGTAGGCGTCGATCATCTGCTTCAGGCAGCCCGGCCTGTGCTTCACCAGCACGTCCGGCAGCACCACGGCGAACGGCTCGTCCCCGATCATCTCGCGGCCGCACCACACCGCATGGCCGAGTCCCAGCGGCGCCTGCTGGCGCGTGAAGCTGGCCTGGCCCGCTCCCGGCAGGTCGGCGGACAGCGCCTTCAGCTCGGCGTTCTTGTTGCGATCCTCGAGCGTGCGCTCGAGCTCGTACTGGATGTCGAAGTGGTCCTCGATCACGCCCTTGTTGCGGCCGGTCACGAAGATGAAGTGCTCGATGCCGGCCTCGCGCGCCTCGTCCACCACGTGCTGGATCAGCGGCCGGTCCACGACCGTCAGCATCTCCTTGGGCATCGCCTTGGTGGCGGGCAGGAACCGCGTGCCCAGACCGGCCACGGGGAAGATGGCTTTGCGGATCGGCTTCATGGACATCTGCTGCGAAGGGGGCCAGGAGCGTCCCGGTCCACTACGGAATATCCGCCTGCGTTTCAATAGCGCACCGCGACAGCCTGTCACGGTGTGGCCGCACGCCCGGCATTAACGGGATGGTACCGGCTTGGTGGCAGATTTCCGCCACGATTCCACGACGGACGGGCAGGACGATGCGGCAGCGGATTTTCGGTCGGCTTTTCGGGCTTGCGGGCGCGCTGGTCCTGGCGTTCGGGACCGCGGCGGCGGCCGCGCCGGCCTGCCGCAACACCGGCAGCTTCGAACGCTGGCTGGACGAGTTCAGGCGGGAGGCGCTGGCCGAGGGCATCTCGCGGCGCGCGGTGGACGCGGCCCTCGCCGGCATCGTCCTCGACCAGAGCGTGCTCAAGCGCGACCGCGGACAGGGTGTGTTCCAGCAGAGCTTCCTGCAATTCGCCGAGCGCATGACCGGCGCGGGGCGCTACCAGAACGGCTTGCGGCGGCTGAAATCCGAGGCCGGCCTGCTGTCGCGCATCGAGCAGCGCACCGGCGTGCCGCCCGCGGTGGTGGTCGCGCTCTGGGGCCTCGAAAGCGATT
The DNA here is from genome assembly GCA_964653225.1 of uncultured Rhodoplanes sp. Taxonomy (GTDB): domain Bacteria; phylum Pseudomonadota; class Alphaproteobacteria; order Rhizobiales; family Xanthobacteraceae; genus Z2-YC6860. The sequence continues at coordinate 6,835 of CAZZCV010000093.1, forward strand.
ACGGCTCCTACAAGGGCGCGAACTTCAAGGTGATCCAGGCGGTGGCGACGCTGGCCTACGATTGCCGGCGCTCCCAATTCTTCCGCGAGCAGCTCAAGGCGGCGGTGCGCATCGTCGAGCGCGGCGACCTGCGGCCCGAGGACATGATCGGCAACTGGGCCGGCGAACTCGGACCCACGCAATTCACGCCCAAGGGCTATTTCGAAAGCGGTCTCGACATGGACGGCGACGGCCGCGTCGACATGACCCGCAGCGTGCCGGATGCGCTCGGCTCCGCCGCCAACCTGCTCAAAAACTACGGCTGGCAGCGCGGCCAGCCCTGGCTGCAGGAGGTGCGCGTGCCCGAGCGCCTGCCGTGGCGGGAGGCCGGCCTCGACGTCAAGCATCCGCGCTCGCAATGGGTGCGCTGGGGCGTGACCGCGGCGCACGGCCGGCAACTGCCGGCCGACAACCTGCCGGCGTCTCTGATCCTGCCGATGGGGCGCAACGGCCCGGCGTTCCTCGCCTATCCGAACTTCGAGGCCTTCACCCAGTGGAACTCGGCGATCGTCTACGCGACCACGGCGGCCTATTTCGCCACCCGGCTCGCGGGCGCGCCCGTGGTTGGCAGGGGCAACGCGCCGGTCACGGTGCTGACCACCGATCAGGTGCGGGAGTTGCAGCGGCTTTTGATCGCACGGCGGTTCCTGCAGGGCGAGGTGGACGGCAGGCTCGGCGCGCAGAGCCGCGCTGCGGTCAAGCAGGCCCAGCTCAAGACCGGCATGCCCGCGGATTCCTATCCGACGCCCGAGCTGATCGAGCGGCTGCGGGGACGTTAACCCCGCATCAACCATACTTTGCCCCAATGGCGGCCTGATGTGTGGGCCGGCGTAAGAGGCAGTGGCATGGTTGAGCGTTCCGTTCTTGTCGTTGGCGTGGCCATCGCTGCGTTGCTCGCGCTTCAGGGATGCGGGGAGACCACGGGCTCGGTGGTGCCGCAGACTCAGGGCGCCCGCGACGCCTACGCTCAGGTGCAGCCGCCGGCTCCCGTTCCCCAAGCGTCTCCGGTTCAGCAACCACCCGCCGCCTCGCCTTCGCCGGGGCCGGTGTTCGTGCCGCCCGCGCCGTCCACGCCCGTGGTCCGCGAATGGACCGGCGAGGACGGCTCCTCCGGCCATCCCGAGATGAAGGCCGGCGCGATTCGCGCCGCGGCCGCCGGTTTCCAGGTCTGTCTGGAGCGGCTCTATCCGCTCGCGGCCAAGCGCGGCGTCTCGCGCGCGACCTTCGACCGCTACGTCAAGCCGCTTACGCCCGACCTGCGGCTGATGGACCTGATGGACGCGCAGCCCGAATTTACCCGCGCGTTCTGGGACTATCTGGAGATGCTGGTGAGCGACCAGCGGGTGCAGAACGGGCTCGCCATGCTGGCCAAGTACAAGGCCGAGTTCGACCGCGTCGAGAAGCACTACGGCGTGGACCGCCATGTGATCGCCGCGATCTGGGGTGTGGAGACCAACTACTCCACGCTCGGCGGCGACCGCCCGGTGATCCGCTCCACCGCGACGCTGGCCTGCGTCGGCCGCCGGCAGGCGTATTTCCGCGACGAGTTCCTCGCCACGCTCGAGATCCTGCACCGCAACGACGTGCGGCCCGAGCAGTTGAAGGGATCGTGGGCCGGCGCGTTCGGTCCGACCCAGTTCATGCCGTCCACCTTCAAGCGCTTCGCCGTGGACTTCGACCGCGACGGCCGCCGCGACGTGGTGGGCACGCCGGTCGATATGATGGCCTCCACCGCCAACATGCTCAAAAGCAACGGCTGGGTCCCGGGCGCGACCTGGGGCTACGAGGTGGTGCTGCCGAAGGGCTTCAACCATATGCAGGCCGACCGTGCCACGCAGAAGACGCTGCGCGAATGGAGCGCGCTCGGCGTCCGCCGCGCGAGCGGCCAGGCGTTTCCCCGGCCGGAGGACCGCGGCTACGTGCTGGTGCCGGCGGGCGCGCAGGGACCCGCCTTCGTGATGCTGCACAATTTCCGGGTGCTGATGCGGTACAACCCGGCCGAGGCCTATGCGCTGGCCATCGGCCATCTGTCCGACCGCTTCCGCGGCGGCGGCCCGATCGTCCAGCCATGGCCGCGGCACGAGCCGGTGTTGTCGCGCGAGGAGCGGCGCGAGCTTCAGGAGCTGCTGGTGCGCAGGGGCTTCGATCCCGGCACGCCAAGCGGCCGGCTGGGGCCGCGCACCCGGACGGCGCTGCGGAACTACCAGGCCTCGGTGGGCCTGCCCCCGGACGGCTTCGCCACCGCCTCGATCCTGGCGCGGCTGCGGCGTTAACCCGGCTACCCCGGAGCGCTTTCGAGCGAAGCGGGAACCGGTTCGCCTGAAGAAAACGCGACAAATCGAGAATCCGGAATGCTTCACCGTTTCCATGAAATGGCGAAGCCTTCCGAAGGCGACGCCTTCAGGTTGACAAGTTTCGGCGGTTCCTGACCGATAGGCTCGCTCTCAGCAATTCCGGACCCGGCTCATGGCGGCAACAGGCCCGATGGCGCGACTTCTGGCGGCGGCGCTGGCGTTCTGCGCCATGGCCGCGCTGGCGGCCGGGCCTGCGCTGGCGCAGCGCGGCCTGTTCGATTCCCTGTTCGGCTCCTTTCCCACGCGGCCCTCGGCGCCGGTGCCCGGCGGCGGGGGAGGCGGCGACCGGCCGGCGGCCGACTACTCGCGCGCGCCCGCGCCGCGCAAGCCGGACGTCGCGCCGACCAGCAGCGTGCTGGTGCTCGGCGATTCGATGGCCGACTGGCTGGCCTACGGTCTGGAGGATGCGCTCGCCGACATGCCGGAACTGGGCGTGCTGCGCCGGCACCGCACCTTTTCAGGTCTGATCCGTTACGAGGCCCGCGCCGACGCGCCGGACTGGGCGCAGGTCGCGCGCGACATGATCGCGTCCGAGAAGCCGTCCTACGTCGTGATGATGGTCGGCCTCAACGATCGCCAGGCGATCCGCGAGCAGATCCAGCAGGAGCCGGCGCAGCAGCCGGGGCGCCCGCGTCCGCCGGCTTCGGCCTCGCACGAGTACCGCAGCGAGAAGTGGCAGGAGCTTTATTCGAAGCGCGTGGACGACACCATCGCCGTGCTCAAGGCGAGCGGCGTGCCGGTGTTCTGGATGGGGCTCCCCGCGGTGCGCGGCGCGCGCTCGACCAGCGACATGAGCCACCTCAACGAGATCTTCAAGGAGCGCGCCGCGAAGGCCGGCATCGCCTTCGTCGATGTCTGGGACGGCTTCGTGGACGAGGCCGGACGCTTCGTGCTGCAGGGGCCGGACTTCGAGGGCCAGACCCGCCGCCTGCGCACCGCCGACGGCGTGCACTTCACCCGCGCCGGCGCGCGCAAGCTGGCGCATTTCCTCGAGCGCGAGCTGCGCCGCGCCGCGCAGCGCGGACCGATCGCGGTCGCGCTGCCGAGCGGCGACGTTCCGCAGCAGACCGGCCCTGCCAAGCCGGACGGCCCGGCGCAGCGTCCCCTGGCCGGACCGGTGGTGCCGCTGACCTCGCCGGTGAACCAGGCCGAGGATCTGGCCGGCGGCTCCGGCGCGCGCGCGGCCGTGGCGCATGTCACCGCCACGCGGGTTCTGGTGAAGGGCGAACTGGTCGATCCGCCGGCCGGCCGCGGCGACGACTTCGCCTGGCCGCGCCGCGGCGTGGCCGCCTTCGGCGCCGATCCGGTGGTGGCGACCACCACGCTGCCGATCCCGGTGATGCAGCCACCGCCTGCCAAGACCCAGGTGGTGACGCCGAGCGCGCCCACGCCCGCGCCCGCGACGGTGGCCGTGCGCCGCCCGCCGCAGCCCAAGGCCCCGCCGCCGCCGGAGCGGCGCGAGCGCGGCTTCTCGCCGTTCCCGTTCTTTCCGTTCTTCCGCTGATCCGCCGGCCGCCGCCGCTCAGCGCGGCAGCGTGCTCGATCCCATCAGGAAGGCGTCCACGGCGTGGGCGCACTGCCGGCCCTCGCGGATCGCCCAGACCACCAGCGACTGGCCGCGGCGGACGTCGCCGGCGGCGAACACCTCGGTGCCCAAGGTGTTCGC
>CAZZCV010000094.1:0-10804 GCA_964653225.1 uncultured Rhodoplanes sp.
GAGGGCCTAGATTTTCTCCAACGCCAGGGACACGCCCTGGCCGACGCCGACGCACATCGAGGCGAGTCCGAAACGGCCGCCACGCGCATGCAACGCGTGAACGGCGGTCATGGCGATGCGCGCGCCGGACATTCCGAGCGGATGGCCGAGCGCGATCGCACCGCCGTGCGGGTTCACGTGCCCGGCGTCGTCGGGCAGTCCAAGCTGGCGCATGCAGGCCAGCGCCTGCGAGGCAAAGGCCTCGTTCAGCTCGACCACGTCGAAATCGCCGATCTTCAGCTTCAGCCGGTCCATCAGCTTGCGGGTGGACGGCACCGGACCGATGCCCATGATGCGCGGCGGCACCGCGGCCGAGGCCATGCCGAGCACGCGCGCACGCGGCACGAGTCCGTGCTTCTTCACCGCGATCTCGGACGCCAGGATCATCGCGGCCGCGCCGTCGTTGACTCCCGACGAATTGCCCGCCGTTAGCGTGCCGGGCTGGCGCACGAAGGCTTTCAGCTTGGCGAGCTGCTCGGCCGTGGTCTCGGGCCGCGGGTGCTCGTCCCTGTCCACGACGACAGGGCCGGCCCGGCCGCCGGGCGCTTCGACCGGCACGATCTCCTGCGCGAAATAGCCCGACGCCTGGGCCTTGCCCGCCCGCTGCTGCGAACGCAGCGCAAAGGCGTCCTGGTCGGCGCGCGAGACCTGGAACTCCTCGGCCACGTTCTCGCCGGTCTCGGGCATGGCGTCCACGCCGTACTGCGCCTTCATCAGCGGATTGACGAAGCGCCAGCCGATGGTCGTGTCGTGGGTCTCGGCGCTGCGCTGGAACGCCTCGCCCGCCTTGCCCATGACGAAGGGTGCGCGGGTCATCGACTCCACGCCGCCGGCGATGGCGAACTCGGTCTCCCCCGACTTGATGTCGCGAGCGGCCGCGCCCACCGCGTTGAGGCCCGAGGCGCAGAGCCGGTTGACGGTGACCCCCGGAACCGAATCCGGCAGGCCCGCGAGCAGCAGCGCCATGCGCGCCACGTTGCGGTTGTCCTCGCCGGCCTGGTTGGCGCAGCCGAGATAGACCTCGTCGAGCGCAGACCAGTCCACGTTCGGATTGCGCGCCATCAGCGCCTTGAGCGGCACGGCGGCGAGGTCGTCGGCCCGCACCTTGGCGAGCGCGCCGCCATAGCGGCCGACCGGCGTGCGGATTGCGTCGCAGATGAAAACGTCTCGCATCAGTGCTCCTTGAGCGGAATTGACCTGATGGTCGTCAGGCCGGCCGCGCTGTCCTTTCGTTCGGGCATAATCCTATCCGAAAACCGGTTCCCGCTTTTCCGGATCATGCACTACGCCGCCGCATGGGCGCGGGCAGTGCGCGCATGCAGGTCCCGCAGGGCTTCCAGTTCGACCGCCGAGGGCGGCGCGGTCTCCGCGACCCGCTCCGCGAAGCGCACCGGCCAGCCGGTGGCCTCGACGATCTGCGCGCGGGTCGCGCCGGGGTGGATCGATGTCACGGTCATTTCGCGGCTCTCGGGATCGGGCTCGAAGATCGCCATGTCGGTGATCAGCCGGGTCGGCCCCCTGGTCTTCAATCCGAGTCGCGCGCGGTGATCGCCGCCCTCGCCGTGTCCCAGCGAGGTGACGAAATCCAGCTTCGGCACGAAGGCGCGCTGACTCTGCGCCATGATGATGAAGATCTCGCCGCAGGAGGTGGCGATCTCCGGCGCGCCGCCGCCGCCCGGCAGCCGCACCTTGGGCTTGTCGTAGGGACCGACGACCGTGGTGTTCAGGTTGGCGAATTTGTCGATCTGCGCACCGCCGAGGAAGCCCACGGTGATGCGCCCGCCCTGCAGCCAGTAGCGGAACATCTCCGGCACCGACACCGTGGTCAGAGCGGTCTCGCACAGCTCGCCGTCGCCGATCGAGAGCGGCAGCACCGAGGGTTTCGTGCCCAGCGTGCCCGATTCGTAAATCAGCACGATGTCGGGCGCATGCGTGAGCCGCGCCAGGTTCGCCGCCGCCGAGGGCATGCCGATGCCCACGAAGCAGACATCCTCGTTGCGCAGCGCGCGGGCCGCGGCGATGGTCATCATCTCGTTGGGGGTGAAGCCGGCCATCGTGTTCACCCCGCCGCCGCGAGCATTCGCCGCGCATGCGCGGCGAATACCTCCGGTCCCTGCTCCAGCACGTTCTCCTTCATCCAGGCAAGGAACGTGTCGCGGTCTTTCGCGATGGCGTCCCACTGCTTGTAGAAGGCGTTGTGCCGCCTGTAATAGCCGAAGGTATAGGACGGATAGGCCCCGCCCGGCACCACGACGACCGCGCCCACGGTCCAGGCCGGCAGGATCGCGGCGTTGGGGCTGCGCGGACCGAAGTCCTCGACCACCTCCTCCACCGTGACGATGGATCGCTTCGCGGCCAGCACCGCCTCCTTCTGCACCCCGACGATGCCCTCGAGCATCACGTTGCCGGCGCGGTCGGCCTTCTGGGCATGGATGATCGTCACGTCCGGCCGGATTGACGGCACCGCCGCGAGCGTCTCGCCGGTGAACGGGCAGACGATGCTCCTGATGTTCGGGTTCACCGCCGGCAACCCCGCCCCGACGTAGCCGCGCAGCACCGCCAGCGGCAGCCCGGCCGCGCCCGCCTCGAAGGCGTTGGCCATCGCGGCGTGCGAATGCTCCTCGATCGCCAGCGGACCCGGCCAGCCGTTCTCCACCGCGTCGCGGAACCGGTGCAGCGAACCCACGCCGGGATTGCCGCCCCACGAGAACACCACCTTCTCCGCGCAGCCCATGCCGATGAGCTGATCGTAGAGCAGATCCGGGGTCATGCGGATCAGCGTCAGGCGCTTGCGGCCCTGGCGGATCACCTCGTGGCCGGCGGCATGCGGGATGAGGTGGGTAAAGCCCTCCATCGCCACCGTATCGCCGTCGCGCACGGCGGATTCCACGGCTGCGGCAAGGGACATGAAACGCGGCAAATTCGTCTCCACGCACGTTGATCGCACGGCGTTTTCGTGCCGGAATTTAGGGGGCCCGTCCGGCGCGGTCAAACGCGGCGACGCACGGCGCGCGCAGGCCCGGCACGGCCTGAAGGGCCGAAGAAAAAGTGCAAGAAAAACTCAGGAAACATCCATGACGCCGGCAGCGCCCGCGGCCCGCCTTGACGGAGCCGGGGCCGACATCGGGCACGCGGCGCGGCCACAGCGGCGTCGAACCGCCGCATGCGAACGGCGGGGTCCGTTCTCTTCATCCTGCAAAGCGGCTATCTCAACGGCTAAGATGATCCGCATCGACCGTGTGCTGCGGCGGCTGCCGCGCCGATTCCGGGGGGATTGTTGGCCATGATGACGTACCGGCGGGAGGCCCGCATCGAGTGGGGCGACTGCGATCCGGCGGGGATCGTGTTCTTCCCGCGCTATTTCGCGATGTTCGATTCCTGCACCACCGCGCTGCTCTCGCAGGCGCTGGGCATGAGCAAGTACCAGTTCACCCGGCACTACGGCTTTGCCGGCTATCCGATGGTGGACACCAGAGCGCGGTTCGTAAAGCCCACCAAGTACGGCGACGACGTGGTGATCGAGACCACCATCCCGCGCTTCGGCCGCTCCAGCTTCGACGTGCAGCACCGCCTCACGCTCGACGGCGAGCTATGCGTGGAGTGCTTCGACACCCGCGTCTTCGTGGCACGCGATCCGGACGACCCCGACACGTTCCGCTCGACGCCGATCCCCGCAGAGGTGATCGCGAAGCTCTCCGTTTGACGAGCCCAGCCATGCCGGAGCGCAGACCCGTCACCCTCGTCACCGGCGCCTCCGCCGGCATCGGCGCGGAGCTGGCACGGACATTCGCGGCGAACGGCCACGGCCTGGTGCTGGTGGCGCGGCGCGCAGCGCAGCTAACTGCGCTGGCGGATTCCATCGCTGCCACCGGTAAGCCGCGGCCCCATGTGCTGGCGCTCGACCTCGCGTCCCCCGGCGCGGCGCAGGCGATCGACGACGACCTGGCCGCGCACGGGCTGGAGCCGCGCCACGTCGTCAACAACGCGGGCTTCGGCCTGCTCGGTCAGGCGGCCGATCTCGACCGTACGCAGCAGCTCGCCATGATCGAGCTGAACGTGCGGGTGCTGACCGAGCTGTCGCTGCGCTGGACCGAATGCCTCGCGCGCCATCGCGGCGGCGTGCTCAACGTCGCGTCCATCGCGGCCTTCGTGCCGGGACCGGGCATGGCCGTCTACCATGCGACCAAGGCCTACGTGCTGTCGTTCAGCGAGGCGCTGCACCGGGAGCTTGCGCCGGACGGCGTGCGGGTGACGGCCCTGTGTCCGGGCCCGGTGGACACCGAGTTCAACGACAGCGCCGGAATTCCGGACGATTACTTCCCCCGCATTCTCGCCCGCACCGCGGAGCGGGTCGCGCGCGAAGGCTACGAGGGCTTCATGGCGGGGAAGCGTGTGGTGGTGCCGGGCTCCAACAACCGCGTGTTCGCCTGGCTGCCCCGGCTTTTGCCGCGCGCGCTGGTGCTGGGGCTCATGGGCCGCCGTCAGCGCGAATAGGCCACGTCGTCGGAGAAGCGCCGCACCACGTCCCAGCCATCGCGCGCCCATTCCTCGACCGGCACCGGGCCGGCCACGACCATGAAGTAGTCGTAATAGGATCGCATGTCGTTGGCCATGATGAACTGGTAGTGCATGCGGAAGAAGTTCCGGCGCAGCTTCGCGTAGAACGCCGGGTCCAGCATGTCGCGGAACCGCACCCGCCAGATCGTCGGGTTGTGCCGTGGACCGTCGAGCTTCAGGCCAAGGCCGTCCACCGCATCGAACTCCCAGAAGTTCAGCACGTCCTTGCGCGCCTGCGCGTCGATCCAACGCAGCGACGGCTCGGTCGCGAGCCGTCTGACGATCTGATGCGCCTTGGTCGCGCGCGGATGCAGCGCCGCGCCCGGCAGGATCGAGCCGAGCGTGAGCAGCACCACGCGCGGGCCGCGCCGCCCAAGATCGGGGTCCAGCTCCAGCGCCCGCGCGGCAATGGCCGGCGCAGTCATGCCGCCGCCCGAGTGGCCGATCAGCAGCACCTCGTCGGCCTCGTTCGCCCGCACGATCTCGACCAGCCGTTGCGCGCCGGTCTCGACGGCCTGGTCGAAGCACGAGGGCCGGCCGCAGGCATGGTCCAGCATGTGCGGCCAGTGGCTGTTGATCTGAACCGTAAAGAAATACTGCGCCAGCGGACGCAGCAGCACGAACGCGGCGAGGCCGATCCCGACGCCGAGAGCAATCGCGGCAAGCGCCGGCAGGCCGAGAAGCCGCAGGCCCGCGCTCGCGGCACCCCAGCCTGCGACGATCCCCACCGCGATCCACAGCAGCAGCATGAGCTGGAAGAACAGCAGCGCCAGAGCGTACTGGTGCGAGGCGCGCGCGATCCGGATCATGGTGCCGGACAGGTGATAGTCGAAGATCCAGCCGACCGCGCGCGGCACGATCCACCACAGCGGCTCGGCCATGTTGGCGCGGATCATCCCCTCCTGCCGGAGGAAGTCGTAGCGCGTGGACACCTGCCAGTTCGGCCCGGACGCGGCCACGTCCCAGTGTGCGAGATCGTCGGAATCGATCGCAAGCTCGCCCACGGTCGCGGTCAGCGGCCAGACTTTCAGGAACCGCCGCCACTGGCGCCGGAAGATGGCGTGATAGCCTTCCGGGCCCTGCGGGTCGTAGCCCTCGACATAGAGAACGTGCCGCCGCCGAATCACCGGCCCCCCCGCTGGATTGCCGGGCGAGGAAAGGCGGATGCAGCGGCCGCGTCAACCGGGCTGGCGGAACGCCTCGCGCAGCCTGTGACGCTGCACCTTGCCGGTGGCGGTGCGCGGCAGCGCCTCGACGATCTCGAAGCGGCGCGGCCGCTTGTAGCCCGGCAGCGCTTCGGCCAGCCGCTCGCGCGCCGCCCGGAGCGCTGCCTCGCCGTCCGCGCCGGGCGCGGGCACGACCGCGAGCACGATCTCGGCCAGGCCGATGGCGCTCTCGCCCAGCACCGCCGCGGTCTCGGCGATGCCGTCCACGTTGCCGAGCGCGTCCTCGATCTCGGCAGGCGACACCCACAGGCCGGACACCCGCAGCATGTCGCCGCTGCGGCCGCGGTGGTGATAGAAGCCGTCCGCGTCGCGGACGTATTCGTCGCCGGTGGCGAACCAGCCATCCGGCCGGAAGCGGTCGTCCGGCCGCTGCGGCGGCGTGGCCGGATCGGCGTCCGCGGAGCGGTAGCCGGCGCAAACCGACGGCATGCGCACCTCGAGCCGGCCGCTCGTGTTCGGCGTATCGATGACAGCGCCGCCCTCGTCCACGAGGCGCAGCGACACTCCCGGCATGGCGTGGCCCGACGAGCCGGGACGACGCGACGCGGGCGTGTTGCCGATCACCATGTAGACCAGCTCCGAACAGCCGAGCCCGTCGAGGATGGGGTGGCCGCTCGCGGCCTCCCAGGCGTTCCAGATTTGCGGTGGCGTGCGCTCGCCCGCGGATACGAACCAGCGTAGCGCACGGAACGCCGGCGTGGCCGCGTGACCCTCTTCAAGCAGCCGGTGATAGAGCGCGGGCACGCTCAGCATCACGGTCGGCCGCAGGCGCACCACCGCGTCGGCCGCGCTCGCCGCGGTGGCCCAGTGCTCCAGCAACACATTGGTCGCGCCCATGCGCAGCGCGGCGAAGGCATTGCCGATGGCATAGGCGAAATGGAAGCGCGAGGTGGCGAACAGCCGGTCGGCCGGCGTGCAGCCGAGCACCTCGGCATAATAGTCGGCGCAGATGCCGACGTTGCCGTGGACGTGCTCCACCGCTTTGGGGAGGCCGGTGGTGCCGGAAGTCATTACCCAGAACGCCGGATCGGACCGCTCGCGCGGCACCGGCGCGAGCGCCGGCGCGGGCGCGGCCTTCCAGTCGGCGAGTTCGCGGTCGCGGCGGAGGATCTTCGTGGCCGGCGATGCCGCGGCGACGGCTCCGTGCAGCGCGTCGTCGAACCCGGCATCGCAGACCGCGACCGCGGGCCGCACGATGGCAAGGATGCGCGCGAGGTCGTCCGCCTCGGCACGGGAGGAGATCGCCACTGCGATCCCGCCGGCCGCCATCGCGGCCTGATGCAGCGCGACGATGTCCGGCGTGTCGCGCATCAGCATGGCCACGCGGTCGCCGGCACATACACCGTGGGCCACGAGACCCGCGGCGAACTGCGCCACGCGCGCGGCGAGCGCGCCGTAGGACAGCGTCTCTTCGGCGCTCACCAGAGCCGGATGCTCCGGCCCCGCGACCCGGAGGCCGTTCAGCAATCCGTATTCGACCGCGTTCATGGCGGGACTTTCAGCGTCAGGGACCCGCAACCGCCTCGACGATCTCGACCGCCGGATGCGCGGTCGGGATCACGCGCGCCAGCGTCAGCCCGGCCTTTGCAAACAGCGCGGCGTATTCCTCCACCGTGCGCTCGCGGCCGCCGACCAGCAGCATGACGTGCAGGTCGAGCCAGCGGCCGGGACCCGGCGTGTCGTCGGTGGGAATGGTCTTCTCCAGCACCAGCACGCGGGCGTGCGCGGGCATCGAGCGGCGCACGTTGGCAAGGATGCGCACGGCATCCGCGTCGTCGTAGTCATGCAGCAGATGGCGCAGCAGGTAGACGTCGCCGTCCGCCGGAACCGGCGTGTCGAACACGTCCCCGGTCGCGAAAGCCACGCCAGGGAGCGGGCCGCCCTCACCCCGCTTCGCCGCCCCGATGCCCTCGGCGAGATCGAACAGCGTGCCGCGCTTGCCAGGCCAGGCCGCCAGCACCGCGGACAGCAGCATGCCGTGGCCGCCGCCGACGTCGACGATGTGATCGAACGGCGCGAAGTCGTAACCCGCGACGATCGCCGGCGTCTCGGGCGAATGCACCTCCACCATCATGCGCTGGAAGCGCAGTCCCTCGTCCGGGTTGGCATGCAGCCATTGAAACAGGTGCTCCCCCTTGAGCGCCTCGAACGCGGTGCCGCCCGCGAGCGCGCCGTCGAGCCTGCCCCAGATGTCGGCGTGGTACTCCGTCAGGAGCGAAGCCGCGGTGCGCATCGAGTGCGGCGAGCCGGAGGTGAGCAGCCGGCCGAGCGGGGTCAGCGAGAACCTCTCGCCGGCCGCCTCGGAGACGATGCCCACGGTGGTCAGCGCGCGCAGCAGGCGATAGACGCGGTCCGCGATCAGGCCGTGCGCCTGCGCGATGGCGGCGGCACTGTCCGCGCCCTTCTCGATGGTGTCGGCGAGGCCGAGACGCGCGAACGAGCCGATCGCCTGCGTCACCCACAGGCTGCTCATCAGCTGCATCATCTTCTTGTGCAGGGCGCCGGGGTCGGCGGGCGCCTTGGCGGGCCTGACGCTTTCGACCTTCAAAGTCCGCTCCAAACCTGGATTCGGGACCGGCGGTTCCGGCCGCCGGGGCCGCTGCGCCGGAGCGCGCAGCCATAGACCAAAGCGGGGGTTGAATCCAGCGCCTCCTCCCGCCCCCGTGCATGACAATTCGCGCGCTGGCCATTCGGGATTGCGACTCGCCCCGGCGCACCTTGCCCCGCTATGCTGTCCGGAAATCCGGAGGAGACGATTCCATGACTGCACCGACCGCGCAGCGCAACGCGAGCAAGGAGCGCACTCCGATCGCCGGGGAGGCGTTCCTTCGCGCGCTGGCCGATCACGGCATCGACTATTTCTTCGCCAATCCGGGCACCGATTTTCCTCCCATCGTGGAGGCCTTCGCCCGCGCGCAGCAGTCGAACGCGAAGGTGCCCCGGCCGCTCGTGATCCCGCACGAGAGCCTGGCGGTGTCGATGGCGCACGGCGCCTACCTCATGAACGGCCGGCCGCAGGCGGTGATGCTGCACGTCAACGTCGGCACCGCCAACGCCATCGCCAACGTCATCAACCTGTATCGCGACAACGTGCCCCTGATCCTCGCCGCCGGCGGCTCGCCGATCACCGAGCAGGGCTCTTTCGGCAGCCGCAACCGCTACATCCACTGGGCGCAGGAGATGTTCGACCAGGCCGGCATGCTGCGCGAATCGGTGAAGTGGGACTACGAGCTGCGGGTGCCGGAGCAGGTCGGCGACGTGGTCTCGCGCGCCTACGAGGTGACCATGACCAGCCCGCGCGGTCCGGTCTATCTGGTCCTGCCGCGCGAGCCGCTATCCGCCCCGCTGCCCGAGCCGCCCGCGCCGATCAAGCCGCGCGACGTGCCGGCCGCGCCGTTCCCCGACGCGCAGAAGATCGCGACGCTGGCGGAATGGATCGCCGCCGCCGAGAAGCCGCTGATCATCGTTTCGGCCATCGCGCCGGAGGCCGTCGCCCCGCTGGCGCGGCTCGCCGAGCGTTTCGCGGTGCCGGTCGTGACGCAGCGCCAGCGCACGGTCTGCCTGCCCACCGGGCACCCCATGCACGTGGGCTACGATCCCGAGGGGCTCATTCAAGACGCCGACCTCGCCATCGTTTGCGAGGCGGACGTGCCGTGGATTCCGGGCGACCAGCCGCCCAAGGCCGGCTGCCGCTTCGCCACGCTCGGCGAGGACCCGGCCTTCACGCGCTACCCGATGCGCAGCTTCCCGAGCGACCTCGCCATCACCGCGACCGCGGAAAGCGGTTTCGCGGCGCTCGACGCGGCCCTTGCGAAGCTGCCGATCCCGGAGGCGCGCATCGCCGCGCGCCGCATCCGCGTCGCCGACTTCAAGGCGAAGCGCGAGGAGCGGCTGGCAAAGGCGTCGGCCAGGCCCGCCAACGACGTCATCACGCCGGCCTATCTCAGCCGCGCGATCGGCGAGGCGGTCGGCGTCGATGCCGTGATCTTCAACGAATACACGCTGGTGCAGGATTACTGCCCGCGCGAGAAGCCGAACACGTTCTTCGGCCTGAGCCCGGCCGCCGGCCTCGGCTGGGGCCTCGGCGCGGCGCTGGGCGCCAAGCTCGCGGCGCCGGAGAAGTTCGTGGTCGCGGTGCTGGGCGACGGGGCCTACATGTTCAACAACCCGATGGTAGGCCATTGGGTCGCGGACGTGCACAAGCTGCCCATCCTCACCATCATCTTCAACAACAGCCGCTACGGCGCGGTGCGCTCCGCCACCATGTCCATGTTCAAGGACGGCGTGGCCGGCGAGAACCAGGGCCGGCTGCTCGCCGACCTCGAGCCCAGCCCGCCGTTCGAGCAGATGGTAAACGCCCAGGGCGGCCACGGCGAGCGCGTCGAGAAGGCAGGCGACCTGCCCGCCGCACTGGCGCGTGCCTGCGACACGGTGCGCGGGGGCCGGCAGGCCCTGCTCAACGTGGTCGTGCCCTATTGAAGGGAAGCCGCCCACACGCAAATCCCCTCGACCAACGCCGGCCAGCGCACTAAACAGACGCACGCCACTCCGGAGGAAACGTCATGAAGATCGACGCCTACACCCATTTCATCCCGAACAAATTCTACAAGGACGTGCTGTCGGCCGGCTCCTACGCGGACATCGGCAAGCGCATGAAGGGCATCCCGTCGATCTACGACCTCAAGACCCGCCTGAAGGTCGTGGACAAGTTCAAGGACTATGCGCAAGTGCTCTCCTACGGCATGCCGCCGCTGGAGGTGATGAGCAAGAAGCCGGCGCAGGTCGAGGAATACGCCCGCATCATCAACGACGGCTTCGCCGAGCTTTGCGCGAAGCATCCCGACCATTTCCCCGGCTGGGTCGCGCAGACGCCGCTCGGCGCGTCCGACGCGGGCGTCCGCGAGGTCAAGCGCGCGCTCAAGATGGGCGCGCTCGGCGTGCAGATCTACACCAACGTCGCCGGCAAGCCGCTCGACGATCCG
>CAZZCV010000095.1:0-10612 GCA_964653225.1 uncultured Rhodoplanes sp.
CGACGTGCAGAACATCGACCTGATGAACCTCGCCGGCTTCTGCCGCAACTGCCTGTCCAACTGGATGAAGGAGGCAGCCGACGGCCGCGGCCTGCCGATGAGCAGGGACGAGAGCCGCGAGATCGTCTACGGCGAGCCGTTCGAGCAGTGGAAGGCGAAGCACCAGAAGGAGGCCACGGCGGAGCAGAAGGCCGCCTTCGAGAAGGCGGCGCCGCACAAGCATTAAATTTCCGGCGCTGTGTATGGCGGGGATGAAGCCCCCCGCGTCTTGACCCGGCGCCGCCGGACTCCGAAAGGTGGCCTCCAGAGTACAGTCGTGTCCCTGGAGGAAGTGATGGCGTCGTCCGCCGCAGCCGAAAAAGAAGCCCCCGAAACCGCCCAGACCCGGTTCGGCAAGGAGCAGCTCAAGGCCTTCGTCGAGCGCATCGAGCGGCTCGAGGAAGAAAAGAAGGCGATCGCCGACGACATCAAGGACGTCTACGCCGAGGCCAAGGCGATGGGCTACGACACAAAGGCGTTGCGCGCCGTGATCCGCCTGCGCAAACAGGACGTCAACGAGCGCCAGGAGCAGCAGGCGATCCTCGACACCTACCTGCACGCGCTCGGCATGCTGGCGGCTTAGCCGCCGCGTCGCGCGTCCGAAAGAGCGACGGCCGGGACGGGCCCGGCCATGACCGAGGACCGACGCTTGCCGGTCCCGGTCAAAACCTGCCCGCCATGACGTCCATCGTTCCCGGTGTTTCGGCGTCTACCGCAGCGCCGCCGTGCGGGTGGGGAACGTCACCGTCGCCTGGAACACCACAGCGCTGCCGGTAAAGGCCGTGGTCGTCAGGCCGCGGCCGGGATCGTCGGAAAACGACATCGCCAGCGTGGACGCGGGCTTCTGCAGGAACGGTTGCAGCGTGCGGAAATCGGGCGCGCCGAAGGTCGTGGTGGTCATGCCGCGGCTGATGCTCTGCGCCACCACCACGCCGCGCAGCCAGGGATCGTTCAGCCGCTGGGGATCGTTGTTCGGCCGGACCGCGCCGGACCGCGCCGCGGGAGCGGCCGAAGGTTTCACCGCCACCGAGGTCGTGCCGCTGCTGGTGATGACCGCGGGCGTCGTGCGGGCGGCCGCGAGCGCCGGCCGGGAGTCGAAGGGCGTGGCGTAGCCGAGCATGGTGTCGGAGGGCGCGCCGTCGTTGCGGGCGAACGGACCCAGGCCCGCGGTCGTCGCGGGATCGACTGCGGTGCGGCCGCGCGCGCCGCGCGGAGCGCCCGGCGCATGTGTCTGCGGCGGGGCCGCCGCGGCCAGCGCCTGCGCCGGAGGGGGCATGTCGGGCAGGCCCTGCCAGAAGCCGCGCTCCTCGATCACCTGGTTGGGCGAGAGCGCTGCGAGCCGGACCGGCCGGGGGGTGGGCGTGGGAACCGGGGTGGAGGCCGCGGAGGCGACCTGGAAGGTTTCGACGGGCGGTTCGGGCCGCGCCGGAACGGCGGGCCGCGAAAGCGGCAGCGGCACCGCGGGTGCGGCCACGTTGGCGGCGACCTGAACCGGCGCCGGCGCGGCCGGCGCGCGTCGCGGACTGGTGGCCGTGGCGGCCGGCACGGTGGCCGCGACCGTCCGGTCCTCGGTCTCCTCGTTCTCCTGCCCGCCGCCGAAGAGCGAAGCCATCAGGCTGCGCGGCTGCTGCACGCGCGCGTCGGGGCGCACGCCGCGCTCGCGGTCGGCCAGGGCGAGCTGGTAGCCCGGCAGCGGCTCGCCATCGGTCGGCACATGCAGCGTGCGGCCGTGCGGGAACACTTTGACGAGCTGCTCGCGGGTCATGCGCGGCCAGTGCCGCACGTTGCCCACGTCCATATGGACGAAGGGCACGCCCGAGGTCGGATAATAGCCGACGCCGCCGCCCTGGATGCGCAGCGCTGCGGCGCGCACGTCCGCGACGTTTGCGCTCGGGATCGTGAAATCGATCGCCTTGCCCTGCATGTGCAGCGAGGTTCGCGCCACGCCGCTCTGGCGGCTACGGCCGCGCAGCATGGAGTTGGTGGTGGGCGAGCGATAGCCGCTGACGACATGGATCGGGCCGGTGGCCTTCACCTCGCGATGGACCTCCCACAGCATGTCGAACAGCTGCGGGTCCATCCGGGTTTCCTTTTCCTGCCGCCAGTCGCGCAGGAAACGGTTCAGGCTGGAAAGGGCGGCGTCGTCGAAGCGGCCGTTCTTCTTGTAGGTGACGGTGAGGTGGTCTTTGGTGTGGATGTTGAACAGGTTCAGCGTGCGGGTCTCGCCGGCCGCGTCGGCGCGTTGCAGCGCGAGGGTGCCGAACAAGACCAGCGCGAGGACGGCGAAGCGGCGGCCCTTCGAGGCATCCGCACGCAAGCCCGCTGCCGACCAAGTGCCTCCATGTCCGGACCGGGGCGCGCTACCCAACTGCACTGGCGATCTCGCGTTACGACTGGCCCAAACCGTACGTCGCTGCCGCGGCGGACGGCCGCGGCGAACATGGCTAACGCAGTCTTGCCGGGAAGGGTTAACGCGCGCTTAGCGGCCCCCGTCCCCCAACCTGATACCCCTGATAATCCGGGAGTATGGCGGAAAAGCGCCCCCTCGATCCAGAGGGCGTCCGCCGGCCTAAGATGGTTACTTGATTCTAAACGGCTTTCCGGCCCCGCGAGGCGAGATCGCCCGCGCCTCAGTCCGGCACGTTGAGGAAATAGAACCGCACCGCGATCAGCACCGCCAGCGTGGCGAACACCTTCCAGGCCTGCGCCCGGGACGCTGGGTCCTTGCGCCTGAACCAGCGATAGGCCCCCGCGACCACGCCGCTGAAGAGAACGCCCGCCGCGACCGCCTGCGCCAGAACCCCGTAATGCATGGCCGCAGATTAGAGTCTGACCGACCGCCTTTGAAGCCGTCCGGCCATGCAGCCGCGCCATCTCTCCCTTCCGGGACGAGATGGCACGGCGGATGCGGAATGCGCCGTTCGGCGTCGATGCAGCGGCCTTAGCGGAAGAGCTGCTCGAACAGCGCGAACGGATTGGGACCCGCGGAGTTGCGCGCCAGGTTGTTCAGGCGCTGCCGCTCCTCGGCCTTGGGTTGGTAGTTCGGGTCGGCCGGCCGCTCCATGAGCGTATCGGCGACCCGACGCTCGGGGCCCGTCAGGTGCGACAGCAGTCGCTTGTCGTGGTCGTAGATGTCCTCGCGGAACTGGAGCCGACCGCTCTCGTCCACCAGCGCGGTCTGGTAGGTCAGGTGGACCTGCACCGGCACCTGGAAGTCGATCTGCCGCTCCTGGTCGCCGTACATGCGACGGATGTTCTCCTGGGTGAAGTTGCCGCGCGGCGCGCCGAGCGACAGCAGCACCTCGGCGTATTTGAGCGGATCCTGCACGCGCATGCAGCCGTGGCTGTAGGCCCGGCGCTCGTGGGAGAAATAGTACTTCTCCGGCGTGTCGTGCATGTAGACCAGGAACTTGTTCGGGAAGTTGAAGCGCAGGCGGCCCAGCGCATTGCGGTCGCCCGGCGGCTGAAACACGCGGATTTCGCCGTTCTGCCGGCGCTCGACCTTGAGACCCTGGCGCTCGAAGACGTTGCGGTCGCCGGCCTCGTAACGCGGCATCAGCTCCTGGTAGATGATCGACTGCGGCGGATGCCAGATCGGGTTCACGGTGATGTATTTCATCGTGTCGCTGATCAGCGGCGTGGGCTGGCTCGGCTTGCCGACCACCACGCGCGTGGTCCAGACCTGCTGGCCGTTGTTCATCACCCGCAGATTGTAGTCCGGGATGTTGAGCGCGACGTGCAGCCGGCCGAAGTCGCGCGGCAGCCAGCGCCAGCGCTCCAGGTTGACGCGGATGGTGTCGAGCTGCTGGGCGCGGCTCGGCGGATTGAGCGCGGCGATGGTCGCGGCATCGAGGTTGCCGGTCGGGCGGATGCCGCGCGCCTTCTGGAAGCGCGCCACGGCGTTGGCGAGGCTGCGGTTGTAGGTGGTGTTGGGCTCGGCGGCGACGCGCAGGCGCTCGCGGACCAGCGGCACGCGGGCGTCGCTCGGCATCTGGTCGCGGCCCTGGCGGTCCTTGACGATGCGCAGCACGGGCCCGGCGGCGATCCGCTGCGGGCCGGCGTCGTCCGGCTGCTGGCGCATCTCCTGGTACTTGGCGCGCAGCGCGCGGTAGCCGGCATGCGGCGGGTTGAGGCCCGCGAGCGTGCGGCCGAGATCGGGAGCCGAACCGATGCGGTTGAGCACGTCGGCCGGATTGAAGGACGACGGATAGAAGATGTCGGGCGCGACGCGCGACCAGTGCACGCGGCCGTCGGTGGCGTGGCGCGCGTAGGTCAGCAGCGTGGCGGTGAAACGCAGCTCCGCCTCGGCCAGCGCGTCGGCGTCGCCGGCGAAGTTCGGTACCGGATATTCCGAGGGATCGAGCGCGTCGGCGTCGACGCCTCCGAGGTGCGTGGCGGCCGCGCGCAGCCGGGCGGCGGCTCCTCCGTTCTCCGTCCACAGCGGCGCGAACTGGCGCTTCTGGTAGAAGCCCACGATGGCGTCGCGCTCGTTCTGGCGGGTGACCAGGCGTTCGATGCGGGCCTTGTCGCCGATCAGGTCGCGCAGCCGCTCGGTCACCGCGGAATCGGCGACCGTCTGGGTGGCGGCCGCAGGCGCGGCCGGCACCGGGACGGCGACGGAGGGAGCCGCGGCGGGAACGGGCACCGCCGCCGGACGCGGTGCGGCCGGAGCGGGCGCAGGGACCGGGATCCGCGCGATCGGCTCGGCGGCGGGCTCGGGCAGCGGGCTCGGCCCGGGCGTGGCCACGCGCTGACGCGAGGCAGGGGCGGGAAGGGGAGCGGCGACGGCAGGAGTATCCGCTTCGGGCCGCGCGGTGGCACGGGCACGGGTGGTCGGCTGCGACGGCGGCGCGCGGAAGGCATCGGGTTGCGGCTGCGGGGCGACGCTGCGCACGGGCGCTGCGTCGCGTGCGGTCGGCGGCGCGACGTTGGCCGGCTCCGGCATCGGCACGCGGACCTCGAACGAGGGATTGCTGAACGGCGAGGCATGCGCCCCGGCCGTTGCCAGAACCGCCGCGATCGCCGTGCCGGCGAGAATGCCGAGGGGAGCCTTACGCATGTCGAACCTCCAGTGCCCGCCGAGAATACCCGCGTTTAACGCTTCGGTAACTGCGACGATCCAGACGACTTGCAAGCATAGTTACTGTCGCCGGCGCGCGCCCGGCGGTCTTCGATTCACCATGAATCGGCGGTGGCCTCTCAGGAGACCGCGTCGTCCCGCGTCGCCAGCCCCAGCCCTTCCAGCTTGCGGTAGAGCGTCGAGCGGCCGATCCGGAGCCGCCGCGCCACCTCCGACATCTGGCCGCGGTAGTGCGCAATCGCAAAGCGGATGGTCTCGGCCTCGATCTCCTCCAGAGGCCGCACCTCGCCGCGCGCATCGAGCAGCGCGAGCCCGCCCGCTGCATGGATCTCCGGGACCGCGGACGGCCCCAGGCCCGCGAGCGGCGGCACGTCCACCATGGCCGGCAGCGGCTCCGGCAACCTCTCGGGCAGCGCCGGAACGGACGGCGGAGCAGCAAGGGGCGCATCCTGGCCGGCGGCCAGTTGCGCTGCGATCTGCGGGAATTCGGCCATGCCGATGCTGTCGCCCTCGGCCAGCACCACGGCGCGGAACACCGCATTCTCCAGCTGCCGCACGTTGCCCGGCCAGCCGTGCCGCGACAGCTCCCCCAGCGCCTCGGCGGAGACCTGGCGGATGCGCTTTCCCTCCTCGGCGGCGATGCGGACGAGGAAGTGCCGGACCAGCTCCGGCACGTCCTCGGCGCGCTCGCGCAACGGCGGCACGGAAATCGGGAATACATGCAGGCGGTAGAACAGGTCCTCGCGGAAGCGGCCGGCCTTCACGTCGTCGATCAGGGTGCGGTTGGTGGCCGAGACGATCCGCACGTCCACCTTCACGGGTCTGCGCGCGCCGACCGGCTCGACCTCGCCTTCCTGGATTGCGCGCAGCAGCTTCACCTGCGCGGTGAGCGGCAACTCGCCGACCTCGTCGAGGAACAGGGTGCCGCCCGAGGCTTCCACGAACTTGCCCGTGTGGCGCTCCGTGGCGCCGGTGAACGCGCCCTTCTCGTGCCCGAACAGGATCGATTCCACGAGGTTGTCGGGGATCGCGCCGCAATTGACCGCGACGAAGGGTTTCGCGCGGCGCTCGCCCGAGCCGTGGATGGCGCGGGCGATCAATTCCTTGCCGACGCCGGACTCGCCCTCGACCAGGACCGGGATGGAGGAGCCGGCGGCCTTTTCGGCCGCGCGCAGCACGGCGAGCATGGCCGGGCTGCGGGTGACGATGTCCTTGAAGCCGAGCGTGCCGGAGCGGCTGCGCTTGATGCGGCCCAGCTCGCCTTCCAGCGCGCCCTTGTCGAGCGCGTTGCGGATCGAGACCTGGAGGCGCTCGGCGCCGACCGGCTTGACCACGAAGTCGGAGGCGCCCGCGCGCATCGCCGACACCACGTTGTCGATGCCGCCATGCGCGGTCTGCACGATCACCGGCGTCGGGACACCGGCCTCCTGCATGCGCGCCAGCACGCCCAGCCCGTCGAGGTCCGGCATGACGAGGTCGAGCACCACGCAGTCGAAGCGCTGCGCGCCCGGCCCCGCGAGCAGCGCCGCCGCCGCGTCGCCGCCTTCGGCGATCACCGGCTCGTGGCCGAACCGGCGGACCATGTTTTCGAGAAGGCGCCGCGCGACGGGGTCGTCGTCGACGATCAGGATACGCTCGGCCATCGCCACACCCGCACGCCACACTTCACGGCACGCGCTGTGCCGTTTCGGGGCACTGTCGCCGATCGGCCTTAAGGCGGTGTTAAGTGCGACCTTTCGGTGCGGTGCGGACGAAGAAAAACGGCCCGCTCCGGAGAGCGGGCCGTTCGGGTTATCTTCGAGCGGGACGGACGTCAGCCCAGCCCGGCGAGCTTCTGGAGATGCGGCCACACCTCCAGCACGCCGCGGTAGCACATCTCGATCGCCACATAGAGGATGATGGCGAGGCCGACATAGCCGATCCAGCGGTGCTTCTGGAGCAGGCGGGCGATGAAGCTCGCCGCGATGCCCATGAGCGCGATCGACAGCGCCAGGCCGAACACCAGGATGTAGGGATGCTCGCGCGCGGCGCCCGCGACCGCGAGCACGTTGTCGAGAGACATCGAAACGTCGGCGATGACGATCTGCCAGATCGCCTGCTTGAACGTCTTCTTCGGGGCACCGCCCGCGACGGTGCCGTCCTTGTTGATGTCCTCCTCGGAGAGCGCCTCGATGGCGTCGATGTCGTGGTGGCTCTCGCGCAGCTCGCGCCACATCTTCCAGCACACCCAAAGCAGCAGGATGCCGCCGGCGAGAAGCAGACCCACGATAGCGAGAAGCTGAACGGTGATGCTGGCGAAGGCGATACGCAGCACGGTGGCCGCGACGATTCCCCAGAAGATGGCCCTGGTGCGCTGCTCTTTCGGCAGGCCCGCGGCGGCAAGCCCGATGACCACGGCGTTGTCGCCGGCCAGAACCAGATCGATCATGATGACCTGGAGCAGGGCTGTCAGGGCTTCGGTTGTCAGATAGGCGCTCATGCGATGTCGTCCGTGTTGGCGTCAAACCAGGTGGAGCGGCCGGCCGCTCGCGTCCAGACGCGAATGCGCGGGTTCGCGGCTCGCCCCGGCACAGCCGGATGCCACGACCCTTGAATTCGACCTGAAGCGTGAGAGAGACAAGCAGGCCACTCCGCGTCTTCCAGTCCGACATCGCAGCTCGCGTGAGCTGCCAGAGGGGCCCGGTCTGGTGTCCAGTAACTTTGCTATGGCGCGTGGGGGCGGTCAAGCCTCCCTGGGGGCGGGTGGCCCGACGCGGCGGAGGGGCCGGCAAGGCGCGCCGCCCGATGCGCAATTGTCGCAATCCTCACAAGTTTCCGGGCCGGCCGTTGCCGTCGCGCGCCGGCGCTCTATGTTGGGTCGGTCCCCTCGAACGTCTCCGGTCCGGTCCCCCATGCCCGCCAAAGCCCGTCAAGCCGCCGCACGAAAGTCCCCGTCGAAGCCCGTCGCGAAAAGGTCCGCGGCGAAGCGGTCGCCGGCCGGCGGGCTCGGCGCGCTGCCGGAGTGGAATCTGGCCGATCTCTACAAGGCTCACGATGCGCCGGAGGTGAAACGCGACCTCGCGCGCGCCGAGGCCGAGTGCGCGGCCTTCGAGACGGCGTTCAAGGGCCGGCTCGCGGAATTCGCCGCTGCGCCGGACGCCGGCGCGAAGCTGGTCGAGGCGGTGCGCCGCTACGAGGCGATCGACGACCTGCTCGGCCGGCTGATCTCGTACGCGGGCCTGCTCTATTCCGGCGACACCACGGACCCGGTGCGCTCCAAGTTCTACGGCGACATGCAGGAGCGCATCACGGCGGCGTCCTCGCATCTGTTGTTTTTCACGCTGGAGTTGAACCGGATCGAGGATGCCGTGCTAGAGGCGGCGATGGCCGATCCCGCGCTCGGCCACTACCGGCCGTGGCTCGAGGACATCCGCAAGGACAAGCCCTACCAGCTCGAAGACCGCGTCGAGCAGCTCTTCCACGAGAAGTCCGTGACCGGCTATTCGGCCTTCAACCGGCTGTTCGACGAGACCATGTCGAGCCTGCGCTTCAAGGTGAACGGCAAGTCGCTGGCGATCGAGCCGACGCTCAACCTGCTGCAGGACCGGCAGGAGAAGAACCGCAAGGCGGCCTCCGAGGCGCTGGCGAAGACCTTCCGGGAGAACCTGCGGCTGTTCGCGCTGATCACCAACACGCTGGCCAAGGACAAGGAGATCTCCGACCGCTGGCGCGGCTTCAAGGACGTGGCCGAGTCGCGCCACCTCGCCAACCGGGTCGAGCCCGAGGTGGTGGACGCCCTGGTGGCGTCGGTGCGCGCCGCCTATCCGCGGCTTTCACACAGGTATTACGCGCTCAAGGCGCGCTGGTTCGGCAAGAAGCGGTTGCCGAACTGGGACCGCAACGCGCCCCTGCCGCAGGTCGCGATGCGCAGCATCCAATGGCCGGAGGCGCAGGAGACGGTGCTCTCCGCCTACGGCGCGTTCTCGCCGAAGATGGCGGCGATCGCCGAGCGCTTCTTCCGCGACCGCTGGATCGACGCGCCCGTGCGGCCCGGCAAGTCGCCGGGCGCGTTCTCGCATCCGACCGTGCCGTCCGCGCACCCCTATGTGCTGCTGAACTACCAGGGCAAGCCGCGCGACGTGATGACGCTCGCGCACGAGCTGGGCCACGGCGTGCACCAGGTGCTGGCCGCGCCGCAGGGCCCGATTCTCTCCAATACGCCGCTGACGCTGGCCGAAACCGCCTCGGTGTTCGGCGAGATGCTGACCTTCAGGGCGATGCTCGACAAGACCACCGACCGGAAGCAGCGCAAGGCCATGCTCGCCGCCAAGGTCGAGGACATGATCAACACCGTGGTGCGGCAGATCGCGTTCTACACCTTCGAGCGCAAGGTCCACGCCGAACGCCGCGCGGGCGAGCTGACTTCCGAGCGGCTGTGCGAGATCTGGATGGAGGTGCAGCACGAGAGCCTTGGCCCCGCGATCGAGCTGAAGCCCGGCTACGAGACGTTCTGGACCTACATCCCGCACTTCATCCATTCGCCGTTCTACGTCTATGCCTATGCGTTCGGCGATTGCCTGGTGAACTCGCTCTATGCGGTCTACGAGCAGTCCGAGGCGGGCTTCGCGGAGCGCTACCTCGCCATGCTCGCGGCGGGCGGCACCAAGCACCACTCCGAGTTGTTGGCCCCGTTCGGTCTCGACGCCCGCGACCCCTCGTTCTGGCAGGGCGGGCTGGGCGTGATCGAGCGGATGATCGGGGAGCTGGAGGGGTTGGAGAAGTAGGATCGCTTTAATCTTCTCCCTCGTCCCTCGCCGCGGGCGAGGTGAACGAGGAAGCCCCGCGCGCTGGATCCGCGACAACTGGCCCACTAACAAATAGCCTCGGGCGGCGCGCCGCTCGCTTCGTTTCTGCCCCGTCTCGGAGATCGACCATGCTGAACGGAAAAGTCGCCCTCGTCACCGGCTCGACCTCGGGCATCGGACTCGGCATCGCAAGGGCGCTCGCCGCGCAGGGTGCGAACATC
Organism: uncultured Rhodoplanes sp.; assembly: GCA_964653225.1. Taxonomy (GTDB): domain Bacteria; phylum Pseudomonadota; class Alphaproteobacteria; order Rhizobiales; family Xanthobacteraceae; genus Z2-YC6860. The sequence continues at coordinate 10,125 of CAZZCV010000095.1, forward strand.
ATCCTCAACGGCTTCGGCGACGCCGGCGAGATCGAGACGCTCCGCGCCGGCTTCGAGGACGAGTTCAAGGTCCGCGCGATCCATGTGCCGGCCGACGTCAGCAAGCCCGACGAGATCTATGCGATGGTCAGGACCGCGACCGCGGAGCTGGGCGGCGTGGACGTCCTCGTCAACAACGCCGGCATCCAGCACGTCGCGCCGATCCAGGACTTCCCGGTCGAGAAGTGGGACGCGATCATCGCCATCAACCTGTCGTCCGCGTTCCACGCCATCCGCGCCGCGCTGCCGCAGATGCTGGACCGCAACTGGGGGCGCATCATCAACATCGCTAGCGCGCACGGCCTGGTCGCGAGCGTGCAGAAGGTCGGCTATGTCGCGGCCAAGCACGGCCTCGTCGGGATCACCAAGGTCGTGGCGCTGGAGACGGCGAAAACCGGCGTGACCTGCAACGCGATCTGCCCCGGCTGGGTGCTCACGCCGCTGGTGCA
>CAZZCV010000096.1:0-10536 GCA_964653225.1 uncultured Rhodoplanes sp.
AGCGGCACGCCCGCGCGCTTGGCGATCGCGGCGACGGCCTCGATGTCGGTGATCACGCCGCCCGGATTGGCGATCGACTCGATGAAGATCGCCTTGGTCTTCGGCGTCACCGCGCGCTCGAACGAGGAGATGTCGTCCGGATCGGCCCAGACCACGTTCCAGCCGAAATTCTTGAAGGCGTGGTTGAACTGGTTGATCGAGCCGCCGTAGAGCTTGCGTGAGGCGACGAACTCGTCGCCCGGCGTCAGCAGACAGTGGAACACGAGCACCTGCGCCGCATGGCCGGACGCCACGGCGAGCCCCGCCGTGCCGCCTTCGAGCGCGGCGACGCGCTCCTCCAGCACCGCGTTGGTGGGGTTGCCCAGGCGGGTGTAGATGTTGCCGAAGGCCTGCAGGCCGAACAGCGATGCTGCGTGATCGACGTCGTCGAACACGAAGGATGTGGTCTGGTAGATGGGCGTGGCGCGCGCGCCGGTGGTCGGATCGGGCTGCGCTCCGGCATGGACGGCCAGTGTGGAGAAGCCCGGAGTGCGTTCGGTCATGACGTGCCGTTCCTGTCAAAGGCGCGCGGAACCGCGCCGGAGTCGAGCGCCACCCTTATCGAACGGTCGGGAAGCGTCAAGGCGGGACAGGGGCGGGACGTTAACGGGAAAGTTCTCTGCTGCCGTGCGGTTTCCAGCCGGAATATTGCTTCGTGAAAACGTGGGGCCGGCAGAACACTCAGCCTTCCGGCTTTTCGGTCTTGGGCGGGCCGCGATCCGTGAATCCGGGCGCGGCCGCCACGCCGCCGCCCCAGGTGCTGCGGTTGAGCGACATGCGCTGGACGCCCTTGCCCAGGAGCGGCGCCTTCTTCGACGACAGCGTGCGCGAGTTCACGCCGATCCAGCCGATCTCCGACGACAGGCGGCCGTATTCGATCTTGGGGCAACGATCCATCACCACCTTGAGACCCGCGGCCTCCGCGCGCGCGGCGGCCTCCTCGTTGCGCACGCCGAGCTGCATCCAGATCACGGCCGGCCGGGGCTGCATCGCCAGCGCCTCCTCGACCACCGGGCCCACGTGCTGCGAGGCGCGGAAGATGTCCACCATGTCCACCGGCTCGGGAATGTCGGACAGCCTCGCATGCACCGTCTGCCCGAGCAGCTCCTTGCCGGCCTGTCCGGGATTGACCGGGATCATGCGGTAGCCGCGTTCGAGCAGGTACTTGAACGCGAAATAGCTCGGCCGGTTGTCCTTCGGCGAGACGCCGACCATCGCCACGGTCTTCACCGTGTTGAGGATGCCGCGGATGTACGGGTCCGGATAGGAATCGTGGTTCACGGCCGGGACGTCCTGCCGCCCAGCGCCGCGACCGGGCCGATGCCGAGGAGGCCGAGCGCGAGCGAAAGCCCGGTGACGGCAAGCGCCTGGTCCACGCAGACCCCGCCGCAGCGCGCGGCCTCGAGCGCGGTCAGCCCGGCGGCGGTGGCGAGCCCCCAGAGCGAGCCCGCGATCAGGCCGCGGTGAAGATCGCGCGTCGAAAGCCGCAGATCGGAAACACGCAGGGCGCCAACGCGCAGCCCAGGGATACGGGACGGGACGGGGATCATCGGTGCTCCCATTTCGGCAGCCGCTTCTCGATGAAGGCGCAGATGCCTTCCTCGGCGTCGCGGGCCATCATGTTCTGCGTCATGGTCTCGGCGGCGAAGTCGTAGGCCTCCGCCAGCGGCAGCTCAAGCTGGCGGTAGAACGCAGCCTTGCCGAGGCCCACGGCATGGGCCGACTTTGCGGCGATCTTGTGCGCGAGCGCAAGCGCGGCCTCGCGCTCCGCGCCGGGCTCCACCACGCGGTTGACCAGCCCCATGCGCGCGGCGTCCGCGGCGCTCGCCAGTTCGCCGGTGAGCAGCATCTCCATGGCGTGCTTGCGCGCCACGTTGCGCGACAGCGCCACCATCGGCGTCGAGCAGAACAGGCCGATATCCACGCCCGGCGTGGCGAAGGCCGCGGCGGACGAGGCCACGGCGAGGTCGCAGGTCGCGACGAGTTGGCAGCCGGCAGCGGTCGCCACGCCCTGCACGCTGGCGACCACGGGCTGGGGCAGGGCGACGATGGCCTGCATCATGGCGCTGCACCGGGTCATGATCTGGCGGAAATAGGCACGGCCGCCGTCCGGATCGCCGCGCCGCGCGGTCAGCTCCTTAAGGTCGTGGCCGGCGCAGAACGCCGGGCCGCTGGCCGCCAGCACCACGGCGCGGATGCCGCGGTCGGCGGCCAGCGCGGCGAACGCCTCCGTCAGCGCCGCGAGCAGGCTCTCCGACAGCGCGTTGCGCGCGGACGGCCGGTTGAGCGTGAGCACGGTCACGGGCCCCGCATCCTCGCGCAGCAGGACGGGGACGTTCACGGCAGGATGCACATTCATGGCGGCGTCTCGTGGCGTTCCGGGCATTCGCGCGGCATTGTACCCCATGCCCGCCGCTTGATGCGGACGGCAGCAGGGGGACAGATGGCCACGCCGAGGATGACCGCGCAGGATCTGGAGCGTTACCTCGCGGCCGAGTTTCCGCAGGTGTTCCATCCCGGCAGCGGCCTGTCCATCGAGGACACCTGGCAGGGCGGAGGCCGGGTGCGGCAGTCCTACAGGGAGGAGTTCCTCCGGCCGGGCGGCACGATCTCGGGACCGACGATGATGGCGGTGGCGGATTTCGCCATGTATGTCGGGCTTCTAGCCTCGATCGGGCCGGTGCCGCTCGCGGTCACCACGAATCTCACCATCAACTTCCTGCGCAAGCCGCTACCGCGCGACCTGATCGCGGAGTGCCGGCTGCTCAAGCTCGGCAGGCGGCTGGCGGTGGGCGAGGTTGCGATCCGCTCCGACGGCCTGGACGATCCGGTCGCCCATGCCACGTCGACCTACTCAATTCCCCGGCAGGATTGAGATTTAAGAGAGGTATTTTAATACCAAAAATATAACCCATTGTTTTCGATAGACAATACCCGACACAGGGGCGTTGACCGGATTCCGCCCGCTGTGTAGAAGCCTCACATCCTGCGGTTTCGCCAATTCGGCGCGCGCCGCGTCGCAACGGATTTCGTGTGATATGACAACCTATTCGGCCAAGCCCGCCGAAGTGCAGAAGAAATGGGTGGTGATCGACGCCTCCGGCCTGGTCGTCGGACGGCTCGCGACCCTCATTGCCATGCGCCTTCGCGGCAAGCACAAGCCCACCTTCACCCCCCATGTCGATGACGGCGACAACGTCATCGTGGTCAATGCCGCCAAGGTGGTGCTGACCGGGCGCAAGCGCGAGAACAAGGTCTACCACCACCACACCGGTTATCCCGGCGGGATCAAGGAGCGCACCGCGCGCTCGATCCTCGAGGGCAAGCATCCGGAGCGCGTGCTGGAGAAGGCCGTGGAGCGCATGATTCCGCGCGGCCCGCTCGGCCGCGTCCAGCTCGGCAACCTGCGGGTCTATGCCGGCGCGGAGCATCCGCACGCCGCCCAGCAGCCCGAGCCGCTCGACATCGCTTCCCTGAACCGCAAGAACTCGAGGGCCGCCTGATGGCCGAGACCATTCAATCCCTGGACCAGCTTTCGGCCGTCAAGCCGGCGGCTCCCGAGGCTCCCCGGCACGTCCAGAAGCTGGACAAGCAGGGCCGCGCCTATGCCACCGGCAAGCGCAAGAACGCGGTCGCCCGCGTCTGGATCAAGCCGGGCTCCGGCAAGATCGTGGTCAACACCCGGCCGATCGAGGTGTTCTTCGCCCGTCCGGTGCTGCGGATGCTGATCAACCAGCCGCTCGTCACCGCCAACCGCACCGGCCAGTATGACGTGGTCTGCTCGGTGGCCGGTGGCGGCCTGTCCGGCCAGGCTGGCGCGGTTCGTCACGGGCTCGCCAAGGCGCTGACCTATTTCGAGCCGGACCTGCGCAGCCCGCTCAAGAAGGGCGGCTTCCTCACCCGCGATCCGCGCGTGGTCGAGCGCAAGAAGTACGGCAAGGCCAAGGCCCGCCGCTCGTTCCAGTTCTCCAAGCGCTAAACGCTCGGACCGTCCGGAACCAGAGGGGCGCCTTCGGGCGCCCCTTTTTTCGTCCGGCGGGCGCCAACCGGCGGCTGCAACCTGTCCTTTACCGGTGCGTGCCAGAATGCCCGCATGTCGCAGGCACAGACCGCATTCGGCCGCGAAGCCGACGCCGTGCTGCTCGACGCCCTGGTGGCGCGGGCCGGGGTGACGCTGGCCTGCCATTATGCGGACTCGCATGAGTACGAGGCGGACGTCGTGGCCGCCCGCCGCGCCGCCGGAGCCTACGGCCGCCGCTGGCCGCAGGGCGAAATCTGGGCCGCAGTCCTGTCGGCGGGAGCCCTCGTCGTGCTGCTGGCGATGCTCTGACGCTTTTTTCCCGTCACCGCATGGTCTGCGGCAGCCACAGCGCGATCTGCGGGAACACCATCACCAGCGCCGTGGTGAGCACGATCGCCAGCATCAGCACGCTGGTGCCCTTGTAGACCTTCACGAGGTCGACCCCGGCCGTGGCGCTGACCACGAAGGCGATCAGCCCGACCGGCGGGAACACCAGCCCCATCGCCACCATCAGCATCGACACCACGCCGAACCAGACCGGGTCGAAGCCGAGCGAGGTCACGAGCGGGAAGGTGAGCTGGAGCGTGAGCAGCAGCAGCGGAATCTCGTCCATGAACATGCTGACCACGAAATAGACGACGACGATTCCGACGATCACCACCCAGCGGTTCAGATCCATCTCGGTGACGAGCGCGACCACGGTCTGCGGAATCCGGCTCAGCGCCATGTAATAGCCGAACACCGTGGCGCCGATCAGGATCAGGAAGATCATGGCCGAGGTGCGCAGCGTCGATTTCAGCGCGCCGACCGCCTCCGGCCAGGTCAGGCGGCCGAAGGCCGCGCCGATCACGGCGGCGAGCAGCGCACCGAGCGCGCCGACCTCGGTTGGCGTGGCGATGCCGGTGTAGAGCATCGCCAGCACGAGTCCGATCAGCAGCAGGCTCGGCCACACCCGGCCGAGGCTCGCAAGCCGCTCGGCCCGCGGCGTGCGATGGGTCTGCGGCGCGTGCTGCGGGCTGATCCGGACCCAGATGCTGATCATGACCGCCAGCAGGACGCCGACCAGAATTCCCGGCACGACGCCGGCGATCAGGAGCTTGCCGATCGAAGTCTGCGTCGCGATGCCATAGATCACCATCGCGATGCTGGGCGGGATCAGAATATCGAGCGTGGCGCCCACGCCGATCGAGCCCGCTCCCAGTTCCTCGGAATAACCGTGACGGCGCATCTCGGGCATCGCGATCTTCGACATCACCGAGGCCGCGGCCACGCTCGCCCCGGACATCGCGCCGAAGATGCCGCAGGCGAAGACGGTCGCGATCGCAAGCCCGCCGCGGATATGCGACAGCCAGGCCGCGGCCGCGTTGTAGAGGTCGCGCGCCAGCCCCGAGGAGGCCGAGAAATAGGCCATCAGGATGAACATCGGGATGGTGGTGAGCGCATAGTCCGCCACCGACGAGTAGGGCGCGAGGCTGAGGATCGCCAGCACCCGCGTCACGTCTCCCGTGACCAGCCAGATACCGAGCATGCCGGAGCCCGCCAGCGCCACCGCGATCGGCACGCCGGTGAGCAGCATCAGCAGCAGCGTGATCAGCGGAAGGGTGGAGACCATCGGCGCGCCCGGTTTCTCAGCTCGTGGGCGCGTCGGGCGTGAACAGCATCGCCGTGCCGCGACGCACCCGCGGCAGGTCGGCGAGCAGCAGCACCGTCAGCGCAAGGAAGCCGGCCGGCACCAGCAGGTAGGACGGCCCCACCAGAACCGGCAGGGTGGTCAGCGTGGTGTGGTCTTCGAGCGCCCGCAGCGCCTGCTGGCCGGACGCGAGCAGGAAGACCAGGCAGCAGGCGAGCGTGAGGAGATAGGCGAGATGGTCGGCCACGAGCCTCGCGCCGCGCGGCAGCCGGTCCACCAGGAAGGTCACGCGGATGAACGCGCCGCCGCGGCAGGCATAGGACAGGCCGAGGAAGATCGCCGCCACCATCAGGTATTTCTCGGTGATCTCGTAGGCGCCGAGGATCGGCCGGTTGAGCACGTAACGGCTCAGGGCGTCCGCGCTGGTCAGCAACATCATGGCGAGCGCCGCGAACGCGCCGATCAGGACCAGCACGGATTCGCAGCGCAGCAGCAGACGCCCGGCGGTGTTCATCCGTGCGCCCCGGTCCTTCGCCCCGGCCCGCGCCCGGTCCGGCGGGAAGCCGGCCGGGACGCGACAGGGATCGACCCTGCGACCCCGGCCGGGCGAGCCCCGTGCGTTCGAGCCGGCCCGGTCACTGCTTCAGCAGTTCGAGTGTGGTCTTGAGGATCTCGCGCGCCTCCTTGTGGCCGCGCGCCTCCATTTTCTTCACCCACTCCTCCCAGAGCGGCTCGCCCGCCGTCTTCTGCCAGCGTGCCAGCTCGGCAGCGGGCAGTTCGTAGCGGTTGATCGCATGCTTGCCGGCCTTGATCTTGGCGAGCGCGTCGCCTTCGGCGCTGTCGAAGAAGTTCTTGCCCCAGAACTTCGCGCCAGCCAGCCCGCTCACGCTCATGATCTGCTGGCGCACGTCGGCGGGCAGGCTCGCCCACTTCTGCTTGTTGGCGCAAAGGGAGAAATAGACCGTGAACAGCGGCGCCATGGTGTAGTTCGACGCCACCTCGTAGAGCCGGAAACCCTGCACCGCCTCCCACGGCGCCCCCATGCCGTCCACCGTGCCCTTGTCGAGCGCCTGATACATGTCCGGCATCGGGATCGGCGTCGGCACCGCGCCGAGCGCACGGGCCATCGCGCTCGGCGGCCCGCCGGGGATGCGGATCTTCATGCCCTTGATGTCCTCGAGCGTCTTCACCTGCTTCTTCGTGGTGAGCAGGAAATAGGGCGAGGTGGTGTAAAGCAGGAGCGGCTCGACCTCGGAGAACTCCTTCTTGATGGACGGATATTTCTCGTAGAGCCGCCACAGCACCTCGCTGCCCTTCTCGGCGGAGGGCACCGGCATGAAGGGCAGGGTGATGACGTCGGCGAGCGGCGTCATGTCGGCCCAGTAGCCGTGGAAGCACCAGCCGATGTCGGCGATGCCGGAGCGCACGGCGCGCCACATGTCGGGACCCTTGACCAGCGTCTGGGAGGGGAACACCTCGATCTTGACGCGGCCCTTGGTGGCCTCCTCCACCTGCCTGACCCAGGGCTGAAGTGCGTTGCTCGGCCCCCAGGCCGTGGGCGGATTCTGATCGGCCAGCGTCAGCTTGATCTGCTGCGCGGACGCGGGCTGGACGAGGGCCACGGCGGCGGCGAGCAGACCGGCGAGCGGCAGAAGTCCTTTTGTCACGGATGCCTCCCTTTCGGCGCGTTCGTTGTTGCGGCGAGGCCCCGGCGCGCGGGAGTCGCCTTTAAGAAATTGTGCTGCGCCGCCGGGCGCGGCACAAGTCCCCCGGCCGTCAATTCGCAGGAGATGCCATGCGGTCCGGCCATCGCCTCCGCGTCGCTTTGACGATTGACCGCATGGCGGGACGGGTGCAGTGGAAGCGCCGGCCGCATCGGCCGGGACCGGACTTGGAGAATTCGGAAATGTCTCGAACAGTGTTGAAAGGTGGCGCCATCGTCAGCATGGACCCGGAGATCGGCGATCTGGCCCGGGGCGACGTGCTGATCGAGGGCGACCGGATCGCGGCAGTCGCGCCCGCGATCGACGCCTCCGACGCCGAGACCGTCGACGCCTCCCGGATGCTGATCCTTCCCGGCCTGATCAACGGCCACCTGCACACCTGGCAAACCGCGCTGCGCGGACTCGCGGCCGACTGGACGGTCGCGGGATACATGCAGGCCATGCACCGCGGGCTCGCCACGGTCTTCAAGCCGGACGACATCCACATCGCGAACCTGATGGGCGCGCTCAACCAGATCAACAACGGCGCCACCACGCTGGTCGACTGGTACCACAACAATCCGACGCCCGCGCACACCGACGCCGCGATCCGCGGCCTCGACGAATCCGGCATCCGCGCGCTGTTCCTGCACGGCTCGCCGAAGCCCGATCCCAAGCCGGGCCAGAAGCATTTCAGCGAGATCCCGATGCCGCGCGCCGAGGTCGAGCGGCTGCTCAAGGGCCGCTTCGCAAGCCGGGACGGGCTCGTCGATCTCGGGCTTGCGATTCTGGGGCCATATTATTCGACCTACGAGGTCACGCGCACCGACACGCTGCTCGCCCGCGAGTTCGGCCTGTTCGCCAGCATGCATGTGGGCGGCGGCACGCCGCTCACGCCGGACGGCTTCGAGCGGCTGCTCGGCGAGGGCCTGATCGACGGACGCTTCACCATCGTCCACGGCAACGACATCGCGCCGGAGACGATCCGGCGCATCGCCGGCGCCGGCGGCACCTTCACGGTCACGGCGGACGTCGAGCTGCAGATGGGCTACGGCGACCCGCTCACCGGCATCCTGCACGAGCTGAAATCGCCGATCTCGATCGGCACCGACGTCGAGCCAGCGGTCGGCAGCGATCTGTTCACCTGCATGCGGCTCACGCTCCAGCACGAGCGCAACCGCAGCATCGTCGAGACCCTGAACAGGACCGGCGCGCGGCCGCAGGCCATGTCCGTCACCTGCCGCGACGCGCTGTCCTGGGTCACGATCAACGCGGCGAAGGTCGCGGGCCTCGACCACAAGGTCGGCTCGATCACCCCCGGCAAGCAGGCCGACCTCGTGATGCTGCGCACCGACGACCTCAACATGGTGCCGATGCAGGACCTGGTGGGCTGCGCGGTGATGCAGGCCTCTGTCGCCAACGTCGATACGGTGATGATCGCGGGCCGGACCGTGAAGAAGGGCGGCAAGCTGCTGGCGCAGGGACTTCCGGAGAAGATGGCCGCGCTTCGCAAGTCCGGCGAGCGCATCCTCGCCGATTTCGCGGCGCTGCCGAAGCGGGCGTCTTAGAAGGTTTCCCTTTTAAACGGAAACATTCACCGTCATGGCCGGGCTTGTCCCGGCCATTTCCGTCTTCCCGTGAAAGCGACCCAGGATGCGGGGCGCCCGCGCCGAGCGCGGGCATGACCGGGGAAGACGGTGTTTCAATGCAAGGCGGAACGCTCCAGCCGTTCTTCGGCTGTTCGGAGGGCGTCGCCTACGACGCGCCCCACAGGCCCCAATAGTTCTTCGACGTGTCGGCCGGCCAGACCTTGGGCCGCTGCGGCATGTCCTCGTGCCAGGGGCGCGGCTCGAAATAGCCCAGCGCCTCGTCCTTCATCTGGTCCATCTCGGTGTAGATCTCGATCCGCAGGTCGTCCGGGTTGCGGTGATAGCAGGCGATGTTGTGGCCGATGTTGTGCCGGCTCGGACCCCAGTCGAGCTTCATGCCATGGCCCGCAAGCACGTCGCAGGCCCGCTGCAGTTCGGAGAAGTCCTTCACCTCGAAGGCGATGTGCGCCAGCCCTGTTCTCTCGCCCCTGAACACATTGATGGTGTGGTGGTCCGGGCCGCAGCGCATGAACACGCTGACCGTGGTGCGCCAGTCCGAGGTGCGGAAGCCGAGCACGTCGCGGTAGAAGACCTCAGTGCCGGATACGTCGGGAACGAAGCGGGCGACGTGGCCGAGCTTCACCGGCATGATCCCGACGTGGCGCCGCTCGATCTTCGCGAACGTGTAGCCGGAGAACGCCTCGATCGGCGTGCCGCAGGGGTCGGGGAACACCAGCGCCTGCGCCACGCCCGGCGTGATGCCGCTGCGGATCTCGCCGGACACGCCGCGTGCGGCAAGCCCGCGTTGCGCGTCGGACAGATCGATCTCCGGCGCGACTTGAAGCCCGATGCGCGCTAGTCCCGCCGTCTCACCATGTTCCAGCACCAGCGTCTCGACACCCAGCGTCGTGGCAAGCACCGCGCGTTTCGCGCTGCGCTCGATGACGGCAAGGCCGACGATCGCCTGGTAATAGTCGAGCTGGCGCTCCAGATCCGGCGTCGTCAGCGTCACATGCGCCAGCCGTTTCACATCGAGCATCGGCAGTCCTCCCGGCGCGGAACTTAAAGCACGATCCCGGAACGTGTGAAGCCGTTTTCGGAAGGGATCGTGCTTGCGCAGGAATCCGGTGCCGCCGCCCCGTCGTCCGCGCCCGCGGTCCGGCCGTTTCGTGCCGGTGCGGCCGGATGTCAAAAGGGCGCCCGCGGGGGCGCCCTTCGCGTCTTGATGATCGTCCGGACCGGTCAGCCCGAATAATACATGTCGAACTCGACCGGATGCGGCGTGTGCTCGAAGCGGATCACCTCGGTCATCTTCAGTTCGATGTAGCTGTCGATGAAGTCGTCGTCGAACACGCCGCCGGCCTTGAGGAAGTCGCGGTCCTTGTCGAGGCTCTGGAGCGCCTCGCGCAGCGAGGCGCAGACCGTCGGGATCTTCTTCAGCTCCTTCGGCGGCAGGTCGTACAGGTCCTTGTCCATCGGCTGGCCGGGATGGAGCTTGTTCTTGAGGCCGTCGAGGCCGGCCATCAGGATGGCCGCGAAGGCTAGGTAGGGGTT
>CAZZCV010000097.1:0-10277 GCA_964653225.1 uncultured Rhodoplanes sp.
CGCGCCCCGACACCAGCCGCAGCGTGCGCGCCATGTCGCGCTCGCGGTTGATTCCGGGAAAGACGAGGACGGCGGCTTTCATCGGGCGCTCCTCAGCCGACGATCTCGATCCGGTAATTCTCGATCACCGTGTTCGCCAGAAGCTTCTCCGCCGCCTCTTTCAGAGCGACCTCAGCGCGGGCGCGGTCGTCGCCCTCAATCTCGACATCGAACACCTTGCCCTGGCGTACGCTGGCGATGCCGGCCACGCCAAGCGATTTGAGCGCGCCCTCGATGGCCTTGCCTTGCGGGTCGAGGACGCCGGTTTTCAGGGTGACGGTGACGCGGGCTTTCATCGTCGATGAAATATCGACGAATCCCCGCCCCCGCAACCGCACCCGAGCCCAAATCCCAGACAAATCAGGCCGTCAGGAGCCGGCACACAGCGGTCGCAGGGGCAGCCGGTCGCCTCGCCGCGCGATCGGCGTTCGAAAACGATCGAGGCCGGCCCGACGCGGTTCGAACCGCGTCGGGCCGGCCTCGGAAACAGAACGGCTGCGGGGGGCTCAGCCCTTGACGAGAACCGGTCCCGGCCCCTGCGGACGCTCGCCCTCGGCCATGATGCCGAGCCGCTTGGCGACCTCGGTATAGGCCTCGATCAGCCCGCCGAGATCGCGGCGGAAGCGGTCCTTGTCGAGCTTGTCGTTCGACTTGATGTCCCACAGCCGGCAGGAGTCCGGCGAAATCTCGTCGGCGACCACGATCCGCATCAGGTCGTTCTCCCAGAGCCGGCCGCACCCCATCTTGAAATCGACGAGCCGGATGCCGACGCCGAGGAACACGCCGGAGAGGAAGTCGTTGACGCGGATCGCCAGCGCCATGATGTCGTCGATTTCCTGCGGCGTGGCCCAACCGAAGGCGGTGATGTGCTCCTCCGACACCATCGGGTCGTTGAGCTGGTCGTTCTTGTAATAGAATTCGATGATCGAGCGCGGCAGCTGCGTGCCCTCCTCGATGCCGAGCCGCTGCGCCAGGGAGCCGGCGGCGACGTTGCGCACCACCACCTCGAGCGGGATGATCTCGACCTCGCGGATGAGCTGCTCGCGCATGTTCAGCCGGCGGATGAAATGCGTCGGCACCCCGATGTCGTTGAGGTGCTGGAACACGTACTCCGAGATCCGGTTGTTGAGCACGCCCTTGCCTTCGATCACCTCGTGCTTCTTGGCGTTGAAGGCGGTCGCATCGTCCTTGAAGTGCTGGATCAGGGTTCCAGGCTCGGGGCCTTCGTAAAGGACTTTCGCCTTACCTTCATAGATGCGGCGACGGCGGCTCATCGGGGTGTACCGTGGTTTGTGAAAATCCATAATGTGCCGTGGCTCCAGTGCAGTCATCAGGCGGTCCGCGGCGGTGATCCGGAAGGCGCGCGCGAAATGGAATCGGAGCCTGTCCGTTCACAGGCGAAACCTAACCGATCATGCTGTGCAGCACAATCGACATAGGCCGAGTTTGCCACATGCGCAAGGCGGCCAATTCATGCCTGTTCCGATTGCCTTGACGGGCATGACCCGATATGCAAGGCGCGAGCAAGCTCGACGGTCGCAACGACCGCCCCAGCCGGAGACGAGGCCGCAGATGACGACGTTCGACAAGCGCGAGGAAGGCTTCGAGAAGAAGTTCGCGCACGACGAGGAACTCCGCTTCAAGGCCAACGCCCGCCGCAACAAGCTGCTTGGCCTCTGGGCCGCGGAGAAGATGGGCGTGTCAGGCGCGGACGCCGACGCCTACGCCAAGGAGGTGGTGGTCGCCGACTTCGAGGAGAGCGGCGACGACGACGTTCTCCGCAAGGTGGCGGGCGACCTCAAGGCCAAAGGCGTGGCGATCTCCGACCAGGATCTGCGCGTCACGATGAACAATCTGATGGAACAGGCGATCGCGCAGATCAAGGCCGGCACCTGAGGGATTTTTCGAGAAGCCGGCCGCGCCCATCGCGCGGATTTCGTTCGGCGGATTTCGTTCAAATGCCGGTGACCGGACGACGAAACCGTTCACCCTGAACGGACGCGGCGCAAGCTATTCCGGCCCGCTCTCTTGCGGACCGCCCTCCTCCGGCAGGACGTCGCCCCAGTCCGCGCGGCGCGCGCGGCGATAGGCATCGCCCATCCGCCGCAGGACCAGCGGCTCCCGCATCTTTCCGTCCGCACAGCACAGCTTTAGCGCGACCTTGCCGGAGCCCGCCTTCGGCGGCGCCAGCAGCCGCGCCCCCGGTGCGCCGGCCGGCCGCCGCGAAACCGCGAGATAAACGTATTTCTCGTCCTCCCACGCCACCTCGCCGCGCTTGGCGAGCCGGTGCAGCCGCGAGCGCGCCACGCGGCGGGAGAAGTGACACCAGTCCGGCTCCCGCACCGGGCAAGGCTGCCCATGAGCGCAGGGCGCGAGCACATGCGCGCCGCGCCCGACCAGGAGGGTGCGCACCGCCAGCATCCGCCGCCAGCCCGCGGGCGTGCCGGGCTCGACCACGACCAGGACGCCCGCGGTCGCGTCCCAGAGCCGGCCGGCCAGTGCGAGCCCCTGCTCCTCGGGGAGTTCATTGAGCGCATAGGCGAGCGTGACCAGATCGGCCGGCTCGAAGACCGATCGGCCTTGCAGGACATCCTCGTGCCGCCACGTCACGTCCGGCACGCCGGCGCCGGCGGCGAGCCGCTCGCCCAGCGTGCGGATGAACGGCGAGGCCTCGACCATCACCGCGGCCGAGAGCGCCGGCCAGCAGTCCGCCGCCGCCCAAAGCGCGGTGCCCGGCCCGGCCCCGATATCGAGCAGGCTGCGCGGCGCGAAGTCCGGATGCGCCTGCGCCACGCGGTCCAGGCTGTCGCGGACCGCGGCATAGGTGGCGGGCAGCCGGGTCGCGAGATAGGCCAGCGCCGCAAGCTCGCCGGACAGGTGCAGCCGTCCGTCGCGCACCGCGCCGCGATAGCGCGCGGACAGGGCATCCGCCGCGCGCTGGAGGTCGGCGAGCGACACGCCGTCAAGTTCGCGCTCGGCCGCCGCCCGAAGCGCTGCGGGCAGTTCCATCAGGCTGCTCCGGCCGGCCGCCGCGTCGTCTTCGCGATCAAGGGGCCGGCTCGGCAATCTGCGCGAACAGCGCATCCAGCACGCCCGCAGTGTCGGCCTTCACCGCCGCCGCCGCCACGTCGATCACGCGATAGTCCCGCTCGGCGAGCCAGGCGCGCCGCTCGGCGCGCAGTTTCGCAGCCTCGACGCTTTCTTCGGCCGGCACCAGCTCGATCACGGCCCGCAGCGGAAACGACACGATGTCCGGAATGTGGTGGCCGATCGGCACCTGCCGCTTGAAACCGTGCCCCGCGAAGCGGCGATCGCGCGTCAGCGCGTCCCAGAGCGCGCGCTCGTCGTCGGTCGGGTTGCGCCGCAGGAGCCTAGCGAGACCCCGCACCGGCGTCAGCCCGCCGGGCCCGGTCGCCGCCGGCGCGCCGGCGTCGAGCAGCGAGCGCAGCATCTCGGCCTCCGGCCCGTCGAGGATGCCGCCGCGCGCCGGCCCCTTGCGCCCTTGCGCGATCGCCTGGATCACGCCGTGCAGGGTCTGGATGTCCTGCTCGGTCGCGCCCATGCGCTGGAAGATGTTGCGCAGGTTGATCTGCATGGTGGCGCGCTTGTCCGGCGGGCGGAAGAACTCGACCTTCTCGAGTTCGCCCTCCAGGGTGCGGAAGAAGGCGTGCAACTGCTCCTTGGCGGCGGGGGGCGACTTCTCCGGCATCGCGAACGGCAGACCCGGACCGGTGAGCTTGAACCATTCGTAGGCCACCACCAGCACGGCCTGTCCGAGGTTGAGCGACGCGAAGGCGGGATTGACCGGGAACGTGACGATGGCGTCGGCCAGCGCCACCTCCTGGTTCTCGAGCCCGTAGCGTTCCCGGCCGAACAGCACCGCCACCGTCTCGCCGCCGGCGACCCGTTGCGCCATCTGCGCGGCCGCGCCCGGCGCATCCACCACCGGCTTGGCCTGGTCGTGAGCCCGCGCGGTGGTTGCATAGACCAGCCGGCAGTCGGCGATCGCCTCCTCCAGCGTGTCAAACACCTCCGCACCCTCGAGGATGCGGTCGGCTCCTGCGGCCAGCATCCGGGCCCGGGGGTTGGGCCAGGCCTCCTTGGGCTTCACCAGCCGCAGCCGCGACAGCCCGAAATTGCCCATGGCGCGGGCGGCCGAGCCGATGTTCTCGCCCATCTGCGGCTCGACCAGCACCACGACCGGCCCCGGCCGGTCGATCCATTCCCTCGTCCTGTCGGTGCCAGCCCCAGGCATGCAGCGCTCCCAAACGGGCCAACGCCCTGAAGGCGCAAGCCCCTGCCCAAACCGACGGCTTGCGTCAAGCGGCGGCGCCCTGCCGAACGTCCCGCGCCCGTCCCCGCCGGCACCGTCCCCGCGCTCGCCGACAAGGCTTTTACCGGCGGGGCGCGAATGCTATAGGGCGCGCGTCGAACTCCCGTCAGTCGAATTCTCGGTTGGCGATGTCCGCGCCGAGAACAAATCATCTGGAGGCCCGGCGACATCCGTTGCGCCGCGCCCGCCGATGTCCAGTTCCGGTCGGCCCACACAAGCACGGGTGCAAGCATGCCGAATCTCGAAATCATGTGGACCAAGGTCGACGAAGCCCCGGCGCTCGCGACCTATTCCCTGCTGCCGATCGTCGAAGCCTTCGTGGGCGCGGCCGGCGTGTCCGTGACGCTGAAGGACATCTCGCTGGCAGGCCGCATCCTCGCCAATTTTCCCGAGAAGCTCACCCCGGCGCAGCGGATCAACGACGAGCTGACCGAACTGGGCGAACTGACGCTGCGTCCCGAAGCCAACATCATGAAGCTGCCCAACATCTCCGCCTCGATCCCGCAGCTCAAGGCGGCGATCAAGGAGTTGCAGGGCAAGGGCTATGCCGTTCCGGACTACCCGGACAATCCGACGACCGACGCCGAAAAGGAGATCAAGGCCCGCTACGGCAAGGTGTTCGGCAGCGTGGTCAACCCGGTGCTGCGCGAGGGCAACTCCGACCGCCGCGCGGCCGGCGCGGTCAAGCAATACGCCCGCGACAATCCGCATCGCATGGGCGCCTGGAGCAAGGATTCCAAAACCCACGTGGCTCACATGTCGAGCGGCGATTACTACGGCTCGGAGGTGTCCACCACCGTGGAGGCCGCGACCAACGTCCGCATCGAGCTGGTCGAAGCCGGCGGCAAGACCACGGTGCTGAAGGCGAAGACGCCGCTCGTCGCGGGCGAGATCATCGACGCGGCGGTGATGAGCCGCAAGGCGCTGCGCGCCTTCTTTGCCGAGCAGATCGAAGACGCGAAGAAGCAGGACGTGCTGTTCTCGCTGCACCTGAAGGCGACGATGATGAAGATCGCCGACCCGATCGTGTTCGGCCATGTGGTGTCGGAGTTCTTCGCCGACGTGATCAGGAAGCACGAGGCCACGCTGAAGAAGCTCGGCGTCAACCTCAACAACGGCTTCGGCGATCTGCTGGCGAAGATCGAGACTCTGCCGGCCGCCGAGAAGAAGGCGATCGAGGACGACATCGCCGCCCAGTATGCGAAGCGGCCGGCGCTCGCCATGGTCAATTCCGACAAGGGCATCACCGGCCTGCATGTGCCGAGCGACTTCATCATCGACGCCTCGGTGCCGGCGATGATCCGCGAAGGCGGCAAGATGTGGGGTCCCGACGGCAAGCTGCACGACACCAAGGCCGTGATCCCCGACCGGGCCTACGCGCGGCTGTTCCAGGCGGCCATCGAGGACTGCAAGGCCAACGGCGCGTTCGATCCCAAAACCATGGGCTCGGTGTCCAACGTCGGCCTGATGGCGCAGAAGGCCGAGGAATACGGCTCGCACGACAAGACCTTCGAGATTCCCGCCGACGGAACGGTCCGCGTCGTCGCCGACGACGGCAAGGTGCTGCTGGAGCGCCCGGTCGAGGCCGGCGACATCTTCCGCATGTGCCAGACCAAGGACGCGCCGATCCAGGACTGGGTTAAGCTCGGCGTGCGCCGCGCGCGGCTCACGGGCACGCCGGCGGTGTTCTGGCTGGACAAGAACCGCGCGCACGACGCGCAGGAAATCATCAAGGTCGAGCGGTACCTGAAGGATCACGACACCAAGGGCCTCGACATCCGCATTCTGGCGCCGGTCGAGGCGATCAAGTTCTCGCTCGAGCGCATCCGCAAGGGCCAGGACACGATCTCCGTCACCGGCAACGTGCTGCGCGACTACCTGACCGACCTGTTCCCGATCATGGAGCTCGGCACCTCGGCCAAGATGCTGTCGATCGTCCCGCTGCTGGCGGGCGGCGGAATGTTCGAGACCGGCGCCGGCGGCTCGGCGCCCAAGCACGTCGAACAGTTCCAGCAGGAGGGCTATCTGCGCTGGGACTCGCTCGGCGAATTCCTCGCGCTCGGCGCGTCGCTGGAGCATCTGGCGCAGACCTACGACAACGCCAAGGCCCAGGTCCTCGCCGACGCCCTCGACACGGCCATCGGCCAGTTCCTCAAGAACAACCGCAATCCCGCGCGCAAGGTCGGCGAGCTCGACAACCGCGGCAGCCACTTTTACCTCGCCCAGTACTGGGCGCAGGCGCTGGCCGCGCAGACCAAGGACGCGGAGTTGCAGGCCCGCTTCAAGCCGCTGGCCGAGGCGCTCACCCGCGAGGAGGCGAAGATCAACGCTGAGCTGATCGCCGCGCAGGGCAAGCCGGTCGACACCGGCGGCTACTACCTGCCCGATTTCGCCAGGACATCGGCGGCGATGCGGCCGAGCGCCACGCTGAACGCTGCCCTCGCCGCGCTCTGACGCAGAAGGCCGAGACGAACGCAACCAGGGCCCGCCCGATGACGAACGCATCGGGCGGGTTTTCATTTCGAAACCGGCGCGCCGCGGCCTGTTTCACGGCGGAACGGTCGATGCTATAGAGCCCGCTTCGGCCGCAGGGCGGCGCCTTCGGCGAACGAGCGCATCCGCCGCCGGTTTCGCTTCCGCAACCGAGCGCTCCAACGGGACCCGAGTTCATGGCGAAGATCAAGGTCAGCAACCCCGTCGTCGAGATGGACGGCGACGAGATGACCCGCATCATCTGGCGGTCCATCAAGGACAAGCTGATCCATCCCTACCTCGACATCGACCTTCTCTATTACGACCTCAGCGTCCAGAAGCGCGACGAGACCCGCGACCAGATCACCATCGACGCGGCCAACAAGACCCGCGAGGTCGGCGTTGCCGTGAAATGCGCCACCATCACGCCGGACGAGGGCCGCGTGAAGGAGTTCGGCCTCAAGGAGATGTGGCGCTCGCCCAACGGCACCATCCGCAACATCCTGGGCGGCGTGATCTTCCGCGAGCCGATCATCTGCCGGAACGTGCCGCGGCTGGTGCCGGGCTGGACCCAGCCGATCATCATCGGCCGCCATGCCTACGGCGACCAGTACCGCGCGACCGACTTCAAATTCCCGACCGCCGGCACGCTGTCGATCAGGTTCGTCGGCGACGACGGCAAGGTGATCGAGCGCGAGGTGTTCAAGGCTCCGGCCTCGGGCGTCGCGCTGTCGATGTACAACCTCGATCCGTCGATCATCGACTTCGCGCGCGCCACATTCAACTACGGCCTCACCCGCAATTACCCGGTCTATCTCTCGACCAAAAACACCATCCTGAAGCAGTACGACGGCCGCTTCATGGAGCTGTTCCAGAAGGTGTTCGACGAGGAGTTCCGGGCCGAGTTCGAGAAGCGCAAGCTGACCTACGAGCACCGCCTGATCGACGACATGGTCGCAGCCGCGATGAAGTGGTCGGGCGGCTACGTCTGGGCCTGCAAGAACTACGACGGCGACGTGCAGTCCGACGTGGTGGCGCAGGGCTTCGGCTCGCTCGGCCTGATGACGTCCGTCCTGATGACGCCGGACGGAACGATCGTGGAGGCCGAAGCCGCACACGGCACCGTCACCCGCCATTACCGCGAACACCAGAAGGGCAACGAAACCTCGACCAACTCCATCGCCTCGATCTTCGCCTGGAGCCGCGCTCTCGCGCATCGCGCCAAGCTCGACGGCAATCAGGAGCTGGCGAAGTTCGCCGCCACGCTGGAGAAGGTCGTGGTGGACACGGTCGAGGCCGGGTTCATGACCAAGGACCTGGCGCTGCTGGTGGGCCCGGAGCAGAAGTGGCTTTCGACCACCGGGTTCCTCGACGAGATCGATGCGAACCTCCAGACCGCGATGGCGGCGTAGGTCTCCTCGCCCGCTTTCGGAACCGTCAGGGCGCGGCTTCGGCCGCGCCCTTTGCTTTTCCATTCCTGTCGTCACCGCGGCGCCGACAGCCGGAGCCTCGCTACAGCCGGAAACAAACCGGCGGCCACGATTGTTGGTTCTTGAGTGCCCAGCATGCCGAGGGGGATGCGCAGCGGCCGTCTCGGAGCACGAGGCAGCTCGCCTTCGAGACGCGGTGCTTCGCTCTTCTCCCCGGAATCAGGGCGGCGGGGATAGAACACGCATCGAAAGGATCAGCCGATGAAGCTCTACAAGAAACGCGATTTCCCGGTGTCCGAAATCCGCCGCTTCCTGGAGCCCGGCCCGATCGTCCTGGTCAGTTCGCGCCGGCGCGGCCGAACCAACGTCATGACGCTGGGATGGCACACGGTGATGGAGTTCACCCCATCCCTCGTCGGCTGCATGACGCGCTGGTGAAGCGATACAATTTCTTCGTCTTCGAGGTGCTGAAGGCACACGCCGCCGCCTCGCCAAAGGCTCCGAAGACGCTTCATTACCGCGGCAACGGCGAGTTCATGGTGGCGGGCGCCACGAAAAGCCTGCGCCGTCTGTTCGATCCGGCGATGCTATAAACGCCCTGCCTCGACACGCGCGCCATGCCCGCGCCGACGCGCAGGCGGCGTCACCAAAGACTCGCCCTGGCTCGCCCCGGCCATTCGCGATCGTAGGCATCGCCGCCGACGCGCTGCTTCGAGAGCGCGGCCAGGATCAGTCCGGCGCTGGGCAGCGTTTTCGGATCGACGTGCCGGGCCGCGTTCCACAGGTCGGAGCGCAGAATGGCGCGCGCGCACTGGAAGTACACCGCCTCGACCGTCATCACCATGACGCTGCGCGGCGGCCTGCCATCGACCTTGAAGGATTCGAGCAGGCCCGCGTCGGCGCTCAGATGCGCGCGGCCGTTGACGCGCAGCGTGTTGCCGAAGCCGGGGATCACGAACAGCAGCGCCACGCGCGGATCGCGCACGATGTTGCGCAGCGAATCGACGCGGTTGTTGCCGCGCCGGTCCGGCAGCATCAGGGTCCTGTCGTCGTGGACGCGCACGAAGCCGGGCTGATCGCCGCGCGGCGAGCAATCGAGCCCCTCGGGACCGGACGTGGCCAGCACCGCGAACGGCGACGCCTCGATCAGGCGCCGGTATTCCGGGCTGACGAAATCGACCTCCTTGACCGTCGCGGCCTCCACGGGAGTCCCGTAGATCGCTTCGAGCTCCGCCAAGGTCCGGATCATGGTCCTGCCTTTCAGCGGCCGAGCGCCGCCTCCACGGCGGCGAGCGCCGCCTCCGCCCTGGAGCCGTCCGGCCCGCCGGCCTGCGCCATGTCCGGCTTGCCGCCGCCGCCCTTGCCGCCCAGCACCTCGGACGCCTTGCGCACCAGATCGACGGCCGAGAAGCGCGAGACCAGATCGGGCGTCACCCCGATCACGATGCTGCCCTTGCCGTCCTCGCTGGTCGCGACCAGCGCGACGACGCCGGAGCCGAGCTGCTTCTTGCCCTCGTCGGCCAGACCCTTGAGATCCTTGATCTCGACGCCCGACACCACGCGCGCCAGCAGCCTCACGGTGCCGACGGTCCTGATGCCGTCGTCGCCGGAGGCCTTGCCGCCGCCGCCCATCGCCAGCCTCTTCCGCGCCTCCGACAGGTCACGTTCCAGCTTGCGCCGCTCGTCGAGCAGGACGCCGACACGCGCCGGCATGTCCTCCAGCGAGACCTTCATCTCCGAGGCCGCGGCCCGGGCCGCCTGGACCATATTGCCCGCGGCCTTGCGCGCCGCCCGCCCGGTCAGCGCCTCGAGGCGGCGCACGCCGGCGGCCACGCCGCTGTCGGCGAGCCCGAAGATCAGGCCGATGTCGCCGGTACGCTTCACATGGGTTCCGCCGCACAGCTCCACCGACCAGCCGAGCGCGTTGCCGGCCCCCTCTCCCATCGCGACCACGCGCACCTCGTCGCCGTATTTCTCGCCGAACAGCGCGCGCGCGCCGGAGG
>CAZZCV010000098.1:0-887 GCA_964653225.1 uncultured Rhodoplanes sp.
CGATGCCCATGTCCATGCCGGCCTTGATGGCGTGATAGAGGAACACCGAGTGCATGGCCTCGCGCACCGGCTCGTTGCCCCTGAAGGCGAAGGACAGGTTCGACACGCCGCCGGACACGTGCACCGCGGGCATCTCGCTACGGATGATGCGCGTGCCCTCGATGAAATCGACGCCGTAATTGTTGTGCTCCTCGATGCCGGTCGCGATCGCGAAGATGTTCGGATCGAAGATGATGTCCTGCGGCGGAAAACCGACCTGCTCCACGAGAATCTTATACGCCCGCCGGCAGATCTCGACCTTGCGCGCGATCGTGTCGGCCTGGCCGACCTCGTCGAACGCCATCACCACCACGGCCGCTCCGTGGCGGCGCACCGTCCGCGCATGCCTGACGAACTCCTCCTCGCCCTCCTTGAGCGAGATCGAGTTCACCACCGCCTTGCCCTGGATGCACTTGAGCCCGGCCTCGATCACCGAGAACTTCGACGAGTCCACCATGATGGGCACGCGGGCGATGTCCGGCTCGGACGCCACGAGATTGAGGAACGTGGTCATGGCCTTCTCGGAATCGAGCAGGCCCTCGTCCATGTTGACGTCGATGATCTGCGCGCCGTTCTCCACCTGGTCGCGCGCCACCGCCAGCGCCGCGGGATAGTCGCCCGCCGTCACCAGCTTTCGGAACTTGGCGGAGCCCGTGACGTTGGTGCGCTCGCCCACGTTCACGAACGGAATTTCCTTCGTGAGCGTGAACGGCTCCAGCCCGGACAGCCGCAGGAGCGGCTCCGGGGACGGAATCGCGCGCGGGGCCTTGCCGCGCACCGCCGCCGCGATCATGCGGATGTGCTCCGGCGTGGTGCCGCAGCAGCCGCCGGCGATGTTGAGGAAGCCG
>CAZZCV010000098.1:897-10015 GCA_964653225.1 uncultured Rhodoplanes sp.
CGAACTCGTTCGGCAGGCCGGCGTTCGGATAGGCGCACACGAGGGTGCCGGCAACGCGCGACAGCTCCGCGATATGCGCCCGCATCTCGGTCGCGCCGAGCGCGCAGTTCAGCCCCACCGAGACCGGCCTGGCATGAGCGACCGAATTCCAGAACGCCTCCGGCGTCTGGCCCGCGAGCAGCCGGCCCGACATGTCCGTGATCGTGCCGGAGATCATCACCGGCACGTCGATGCCGCGCGCCTCGCCCTCCTCGAGGATGGCGTAGATCGCGGCCTTGGCGTTGAGCGTGTCGAAGATGGTCTCGATCAGAAGCAGGTCCGCGCCGCCGTCGAGCAGGCCGCGCACCTGCTCGCCGTAGGCCTTGCGCAAGTCGTCGAAGGTCACCGCGCGATAGCCGGGATTGCTCACATCCGGCGAGATCGAGGCGGTGCGGTTGGTGGGGCCGAGCGCGCCGGCCACGAAGCGGCGCACGCCGTCCTCGGCCTCGGCCTGCAGCGCCGCCTCCCTGGCGAGCCGCGCGCCCTCCATGTTCAGCTCGAGGGCGATCTGCGACATGTCATAGTCGGCCTGCGCGATCGAGGTCGAGGAGAACGTGTTGGTCGACACGATGTCCGCGCCGGCGCGGAAGTAGGCGAGATGGATCATGCGGATCGCATCGGGCCGCGTCAGGTTCAGCAGGTCGTTGTTGCCGCGCACGTCGCGGTTCCAGGCGTCGAAGCGGGCGCCGCGATAGCCCTGCTCGTCGAGCTTCATCTCCTGGATCATGGTGCCCATCGCGCCGTCGAGCACCAGAATGCGCTCCGCGGCGGCCTTGCGCAGCGCAGCGGCCGCGTCGGCTGTGGGCGGCGGCGCAGCCACCGGACCGGACGGCTGCGGACGCCCGAAGGCCGGCGCCTCGGCCATCACCAGGTCGAGCGAGGACGCCGTCTCGCGCGGGCACGGAAGCGGATTCGCGCCGTGGCAGGAGCAGGTAAAGAGCCTCACGCGGCCTCCTTCGCCGGCGGCCGCAGCCCCAGCAGATGGCAGATCGCGTAGACGAGGTCGGCGCGATTCATGGTGTAGAAGTGAAAGTCGGTGACGCCCCGGTCCCGGAGATCGAGCACCTGCTCGGCCGCGACCGCGGCCGCGATCAGCTTGCGGGTCGCCACGTCCTCGTCGAGGCCGTCGAAGCGCCGCGCCAGCCAGTCCGGCACGGACGCGCCGCAGCGCTGCGCGAAGCCGCGCGTCTGCCTGAAGTTCTGCACCGGCAGGATGCCCGGCACCACCGGAATGTCGATGCCGCGCGCGCGCACGCGGTCGAGGTAACGGAAATAGAGATCGTTCTCGAAGAAGAACTGGGTGATGGCGCGCGTGGCGCCGGCATCGACCTTGGCCTTGAGCATGTCGATGTCGGCCTCCACCGACGGGCTGTCCGGATGCTTCTCCGGATAGGCCGAGACCGAGACCTCGAAATCGCCGATGCGCCGGATGCCGGCCACCAGATCGGCCGACGAAGCATAGCCCTGCGGATGTGGCGCGTAGGGCTCGCCGAGGCCGCCGGTCGGATCGCCGCGCAGCGCCACGATGTGGCGCACGCCTGCATCGTGATAGCCGCGGATCACGTCGTCCACCTCGGCGCGCGTGGCCGCGACGCAGGTGAGATGCGCCGCAGGCGTCAGCGAAGTTTCCGCGAGAATGCGCTTGACCGTGGAATGGGTGCGCTCGCGCGTGGAGCCGCCCGCGCCGTATGTCACGGACACGAAATTCGGGCGCAGCGGCGCGAGCCGCGAGATCGCCTCCCAGAGCGAGGCCTCCATCTCCTCGGTCTTCGGCGGAAAGAACTCGAACGAAACGCGCGTCATGCCACCTCCCGCACCGCGGACAACGAGGGCCGCGGATCGCGGCCGAGCCAGAGAGAGACCGCGATCTTGCCGTCGGAGCCGGGCTCCGGCGCGAGGCTGCGGTGCGCCGTCGTTTCGAGACCCGCCCCAGCGATCCACTGCTCGACCGTGTCCTGCGAGAAACCGAGCCTGCGGTGCGCGTGCTCGTCGCGCAGGAATTCGAGATCGTGCGGCGCGAAGTCCACCACCAGCAGCCGGCCGCCCGGCGCCAGCACGCGCGCCGCCTCGCGGATCGCGCGGCCGCCGTCGTCGAGGAAGTGCAGC
Source organism: uncultured Rhodoplanes sp. (assembly GCA_964653225.1). Classification (GTDB taxonomy): domain Bacteria; phylum Pseudomonadota; class Alphaproteobacteria; order Rhizobiales; family Xanthobacteraceae; genus Z2-YC6860. The sequence continues at coordinate 3,043 of CAZZCV010000098.1, forward strand.
ACCTGATGCACGATCACCACGTCGAACGAGCCGGCCGGCACCGCGAGGTCGTAGATGTCGCCCTGTCGCACGCTGCAATGGCGCAGGCCCGCGCGCTCGACGCGCTCGCGCGCCAGAGCCAGCATGTCGAGAGAGAGATCGATGCCGAGCCCGCGCTCGATGTGCGGGCCGAACAGTTCAAGGATACGGCCGGTGCCGGTGCCGAGATCGAGCAGCGAGCGAAACGGCCGGTCGGAGAGCGCGGAGACGATCGCGGCCTCCACCGCCTCGTCGGCGGCGTGCAGCTTGCGGATGCGGTCCCATTGCGCGGCGTGCGAGCGGAAATAATCCTGCGCCGCAGCCGCCCGCGCGCGGCGCACCGCAGACAGCCGCTCGCGGTCGCGGACCGCCACCGGGTCCTGCGGATCGAGCCGGGCGATCAGCGCGCGCGCCAGATCCGCGCTGCCGCCGTGCTCGGCGATCCGGAAGAACGCCCAGGAGCCCTCGCGGAAGCGCTCCACCAGCCCGGCCTCGACCAGCAGCTTGAGGTGGCGCGAGATGCGCGGCTGCGACTGGCGCAGGATCTGGGTGAGGTCGGAGACCGTCAGTTCGGCCTGGGCCACCAGCACGAGCACGCGCAGGCGCGTCGCCTCGCCCGCAGCCTTGAGCGCGGTGTTGAGGGCGTCGAACGGCAAATGGGCAGCGGTCTCGCTCATGGGCCTGATCCCATCACATAAAGATATGTTTATACCCTTAATCGCGAATGGCAAGAGCCGGTGCGACGTGGCCTCCGCAAGGCCGGAATTCGCGCGAAAATTGCATCGGGCAAGGCGCGAAACCCTCGTCTAAACATTTGTTGTCTATCGTCTTTCCGTTTTAGTCTTAGGGCTTAAGCTGAATTTTCGAACGGAATGGACATCCATTCAACCATTGGTAGCGTCCGCCTCGCCGGGCATCCCGTCCGGTTCACAGAGAGGAAGCACCATGAAAACCCTCACCATCGCCACCGCCCTCGCCGCCGCGCTCGTGGCGTCGCCCGCCCTCGCCGGCGGTAAGAACGGCCTGGGCGTCGGCCTCGGCCTCAACGTCGCGACCGGCAAGAGCGGCCTGGTCGGCACCCTGTTGGGCGGCTCGGGCAAGGGCTCGCAGGGCGTGGCTGTGGGCGCCGGCGTGAACGTCGCCACCGGCAAGGGCGGCGTGCTCGGCGCGCTGCTCGGCAGCAGCTCGTCGAAGAGCCACCACGGCCGCGGCGGCCGTCACGGCGGCTGGTAACGCCTCCCGAACGGCGACGCACCCGATAAGGACGGTGACTTCAATGATTGTGGGCTCGATCGGGACGCGGCGGGCGCAGTCCAGTCCGGCGCCCGCCGTCCGACCGGGCCGCCCGCCGCGAGCCGCCTGGCAAGCGACAGCATCGCGATGCCGCCGTCCGCGCGCTCGCGGTTGATCGCAACCGCGTCGATCCGCAGCATCTCCGCCCCCACAACCCAGCCACCCGGCAGCGCATGGGACGCCGCGACGCCATACGCGAAAGTCTCGGCCGAGAACGGCGAGTCGAGATAGCGCGTGCGAAGCGAGCGCGCGAGCGCGGAGAGCGTCCATGTCTCGTCGGGCCTGAAGGTCAGGCTGGCGGAATAGGAATCCGTGATCGTGACCGGCGAAATGGGAAAGCTGGTCTCGCCCGCGAACCTCGATGCGGAAAGGTCGAGCGCGAAGCGGCCCATCGACTTCGTGAGGCTCGCGTCGAACAGCGTTTCGCTCACGCGCGAGAAGTCCACGTCGCGCCAGAACCCGAACAGGTGCGACACCGATGCCGACACACTGAGTCCCTGCGCCTCGTAGCGCGCGAACAGAAAGGGTTCGATCCGCTCGTTGGCGCGGCGATAGCCGAACAGGTCAACGGCGTCCGCGTAGCGCGTGGCCTGGGCGCGCACCGACGCGCCGAACGCGCCGTCGCGAGTCTGCACGGTCACGCCGGGCGTGAGCGCCGCGCGTGCGAAGCGCTGTGGCTCCGGCAGGAAGTCGGTGAGGATCGCGTTGGTCTCGTTCAGCGTGTGATAGCCCGCCTCGGCCATGAGGAACGGCCGCACGACGCCGCCGGTCCACTGCACGCGCAGGCTCTGCGTGGCGTCGAGCGCCTGCAGCGTGGCGCTGCGCTCGCTCTCGACCCGCGTGCCCGAGCGCAGCGACCAGTTCGGGACTGCCGTGCTCTCCGCTTCGAGCGCCAGTCGATAACGCTCCGAGGGCGCGAGCCCGCGCACCGTGAACTCGGTGCGCTCGACCTCGCCGATGAGGCCGATCTTCAGGTCGCCGGCCTGCCGGCCGATTGCGAAGGCGCCGTCCATCGCGGCGAAGCCGCTGGCTCGCCCGCCGGGCAGGAGCCGCGGGTTGGCGTCGATGCCGCCGCGCAGCCGCAATGAGCCGAGCGCGGCGTCCTCGGTTTCCGCCTCCGCCGGCCCCGCTTGCAGCGCGAGCGCCAGCAGAGCCGCTACGAGCCCTGCGATCCCCCGATCCGCCTTGCAGCCTGTCATGGCTGCATTGGGACAATTTTAACGTTACTGATCGGCTAATATACAACTATAGGAGGCATCGAATGCCTTCACATGGATCAAGCGCACTTCGGTTTCGTCGTCCGCTGGACTAGCCTTCCGCCATGACCACCGATCCAACCCCCGGCATCCGCGACGGCGAGATCGTCGTCCCCCTGCCCGAGACCACCGACGCCGGCGTCTATTTCATCGGCCGCATCCGCACGCCCTGGAAGGAGCGCAAGGACTGCCCGAAGAACCCGAGCGAGTCCGACGCGGTCTGCACCATCGAACTCGATCCGCGCTGGGCCGCGGGCCTCAAGGACATCGAGACCTGCTCCCATCTCGTGGTGCTGTACTGGATGGACCGCGCCCGGCGCGACCTCGCGGTGCAGGTGCCCTCGCATTACCGGGAAGGCCGCGGCACCTTCGCGCTTCGGTCGCCCGCCCGGCCGAACCCGATCGCCATGAGCGTCGCGCGGCTGCTGAAGGTCGAGGGCACGGCCCTGTCGGTGGTCGGGCTCGACTGCCTGGACGGCACGCCGCTGATCGACCTCAAGCCCTATTTTGCGTCGGTGGACGCCGTTCCCGACGCCCGCGTCGGCTGGCACGCGGAGCGAAAGCCCTGACCCTGCAGCCGAAATCCCGCTGCCTGAATTCTTAACGCCAGCCTTGAACCCGCCGCCCGCGCCCCCCGACCAATGGTCAGATCAGTCAGGGGGTCCGCCATGCTCAAGGGTATCGCCTCGCTCCGCACCGGCCTCGCGCTCGCCGCCGCCGTGCTCGCCGCACAGACTGCATCCGCCAATCCGCTGCGCCTGTTCGAGCCGCGCATCGAGCCCGCCCCGCAGGTGATGGCCTACGCTCCGGTCGAGACCGAGGCGACGACCGAACTGCCCGCACGCTTCAAGCGCCAGACCGTGGATTACGCCACCCGCGAAGCCCCCGGCACCCTCGTCATCGACACCGCCAACACCCACCTCTATCTCGTGCTCAGAGACGGCAAGGCGCTGCGCTACGGCATCGGCGTCGGCCGCGAGGGCTTCACCTGGGCCGGCATCCGGCACGTCGAGAAGAAGGCCGAGTGGCCGGACTGGACTCCGCCGGCCGAGATGCTGGAGCGCCAGCCCTACCTGCCGCGCTTCATGGCTGGCGGCCCCGGCAACCCGATGGGCGCGCGCGCCATGTATCTGTCGGGCTCGCTGTACCGCATCCACGGCACCAACGCCCCGGAGACCATCGGGCAGCAGGTGTCCTCGGGCTGCATTCGCATGACCAACGAGGACGTGATCGACCTCTACCAGCGCGTCCGGGTCGGCGCGAAGGTCGTCGTGCTGCCGATCGCCGAGCGCAGCGCGGCCGCCCCCTCCCGCGCCCGGGGCATTTACTGATCGCGCGTCCGTCTGTTGCGTCAGTCAGTCTGTCGTCGAGTCACCTGAACCGGCCGGGCGAAAGCCCCGGCCGGTTTGGCATCGGGGCTTTGGTTCCGCCTCCCACGAAGAAAAATTGCGCGGCGGACCCGGCGCGCGGCAGGAACCGGCTCTCGCTCCTCCCCGTTATCGGGGCAGCACGCTCAACGTTGTCGGGAGCAGGAGCCATGTCCATCATCACGCATCGCGCGCGCATCGCGACGGCCGCGCTGGCCGCGGCCCTCGTGTCGGGCGCGGCGGCGCTGGCGCAGCCGCTCGCCATGACCGATCCGAACCCCTATCCGTCCACGATCTTCCGAGAGGTCATGCCGGCCGAGCGGGTCGTCCCGCAGGCGGCCATGCCGCAATACGAGCGCACCGCGGCGGTGCAGCCGGCCGATGTCGAAATGCCCGCGCATCTGCGCCGCCAGGTGGTGAGCTACAGCGGCCGCGAGCCGCGCGGCACCATCGTCATCGACACCGCGAACACGTATCTCTACCTCGTGCTCGGCGAGGGGCGCGCCATGCGCTACGGCATCGGCGTGGGCCGCGAGGGCTTCACCTGGGCGGGCACGCAGGCCATCGCGCGCAAGGCCGAGTGGCCGGACTGGCATCCGCCAGCCGAGATGATCGCGCGCCAGCCCTACCTGCCGCGCTTCATGGCGGGCGGCGAGGGCAACCCGCTCGGCGCGCGCGCCATGTACCTCGGCAACTCGCTGTACCGCATCCACGGCACCAACGCGCCGGAGACCATCGGCCAGAAGGTGTCCTCGGGCTGCATTCGCATGCTCAACGCGGACGTGATCGACCTCTACGAGCGCGTCGGCGTCGGCACCCGCGTCGTGGTGCTGCCTGACGGCGCGCGCCGCGCGCCGGCCAACGTGGCGCGCAACGTCGCGCCGGTGGAGATCGTCGACGACGAACCGGCCTTCGTGCGGCCGCGCGCGGACCGGGGCTTCCGCTCGGGCATCTACTGAAGACACCGCGCAGTCATGCGCCTGCAACGGGCCCGGCCACGCGCCGGGCCCGTTGCTTTTGGCGCCCGACCTTGCATGCTCGGCGGGGTCGGCCGGAGGACGGAGCATGCGGATTGCAGCGATGGCGGCGGGAGCCGTGGGCGGATACTTCGGCGCAAGGCTCGCCGCCGCCGGCCACGAGGTTCACTTCATCGCGCGCGGCGCGCTGCTCGACGCGATCCGCCGCAGCGGCCTGCGCGTGAACAGCACGCTCGGCGACGTGCACATCGGAAAGGTCGGCGCGACCGCCGATCCCGCCGCGGTCGGCCCGGTGGACGTGGTGCTGTTCGCGGTCAAGCTCTGGGACACCGAGACGGCCGGCGAGCAGGCGCGACCTCTGGTCGGCCCGCACACCCGCGTCATCACGCTGCAGAACGGCGTCGACAGCGTGGAGCGGCTCGCACCGATCCTCGGTGCGGACAGAGTGGCGGGCGGCACCGCCTATATCGCCAGCGTGATGGCGGAGCCGGGCGTGATCGCGCACACCAGCGCCTTCGCGCGCATGGCCTTCGGCCGCATCGACGGCGCCGCCGATCCCGCGCTCGATGCCTTCGCCGAGGCTGCAAAGGCGGCCGGCATCGACGCCGTGCATTCGCCGGCGATGAACGTCGAGCGCTGGCAGAAGTTCACGTTCCTGGTCGGGCTCGCCGGCGCGACCGCCTCGACCCGGATGCCGCTGGGTCCGATCCTGGCCGATCCCGACACGCGCGCGCTGCTGCACGACCTGATGCGCGAGACGGTCGCGGTCGGCCGCGAGAAGGGAGTGGCGCTGCCGGCGGACTATGCCGACGACCGCATGCGCTTCGCGGAGAACGCGCCCGCCACCATGAAGGCGTCGCTGCTGCACGATCTCGAGCGCGGCAACCGGCTGGAACTGGACTGGCTCACCGGCCGCGTGGTGGCGCTGGGCCGCGAACTGGGCGTGCCGACGCCGGCCAACGCCGCCGTCTATGCGGCGCTCAAGCCGCACCGGGCGGGCGCGAAAAGCTGAAGCTCTAGATCAGACCGACTCTCGATCCTCACGCGGTCACCCCCGTCGGGAGAGGCGACCGGCAGGCGGTGCGACGGACGATGACATGGAGCGAATGGTCGATCCTCACCCCACGCCGAGCTTCTTCTGCAGGCTCGACGACGAGGTCGTGTACTGGAAGGTCAGCTTCTTTTCCGGATAGACGTAACGATGGACCTTCTGCGCCATCAGCGCGCCCTCGTGGAAGCCCGACAGGATCAGCTTGAGCTTGCCCGGATAGGTGTTGATGTCGCCGATGGCGAAAATGCCGGGCTCGCTGGTCTCGAACGCCTCGGTGTCGACCGGGATCACGTCCTGCTCCAGACGCAGGCCCCAGTCCGCCACCGGGCCGAGCTTCATGGTCAGGCCGAAGAACGGCAGCATGGTGTCGCACTCGATCCTGCCCGCGCCCTCCGGCCCCTTGATGACCGCGGCAGAAAGCTGGCCGCCCTCGCCTTCGAGTCCCGCGACCTGGCCGAGTCTGAAGTCGATCTTCCCGTCGTTGACCAGCGCCTGCATCTTGTTGACGCTGTCGGGGGCGGCGCGGAATTCGGCGCGCCGGTGCAGCAGCGTCAGCTTCGAGGCGACCGGCGCGAGGTTGATCGTCCAGTCGAGCGCGGAGTCGCCGCCGCCGACGATCAGGATGTTCTTGCCGCGGAACGCCTCGATCCTGCGCACCGCGTAATGGACCGACTTGTCCTCGTAGTTCTCGATGCCGGGGATCGGCGGGCGCTTGGGCTGGAACGAGCCGCCGCCCGCGGCGATGGCGATGGTCTTCGCCTCGAACACCTTGCCGGCGTCGGTGGCGACGCGGAACAGCGGGTCGCCGATCCGCTCGATGCTCGTGACCATCTCGCCGAGGTGGATCTCCGGGTTGAACGGCCGGATCTGCTCCATGAGCTGCCCGATCAGGTCCTGCGCAGAGATCTTCGGAATCGCGGGAATGTCGTAGATCGGCTTCTCCGGATAAAGCTCGGCGCACTGACCGCCGACCTTGTCGAGGATGTCGACGAGATGCGCCTTGATGTCGAG
>CAZZCV010000099.1:0-9835 GCA_964653225.1 uncultured Rhodoplanes sp.
GCCGTGCCGGCCCGGCGCTCGCGATCGCGGCCATCGGCTCGTTCTTCGCCGGCTGCGTGGCGACCGTGCTGGTCGCGGCGCTGGGCGCGCCGCTCACCAGCCTCGCGCTGCTGTTCGGCCCGGCGGAGTACTTCTCGCTGATGGTGCTCGGCCTGATCTTCGCGGTCGTGCTCGCGCGCGGCTCGGTGCTCAAGGCGCTCGCCATGATCCTCATGGGCCTGCTGCTTTCCATGATCGGCTCGGACCTCGAGACCGGCGCGGAGCGCATGACCTGGGGCGTGCCTGAGCTGTCGGACGGCATCGGCTTCGTGGTCGTCGCGATGGGCATGTTCGGCTTCGGCGAAATTCTCCGCAACCTGGAGTCCGTCGGCAGCCGCGACATCATCGAGGGCAAGATCTCCGGCCTGATGCCGACGCTGCCGGATCTCAAGGCCTCCGCGGGCGCCATCGGCCGCGGCACGGTGCTGGGCTCGGCGCTGGGCATCCTGCCCGGCGGCGGCGCCATCATCGCGGCCTTCGCGGCCTACACCTTCGAAAAGAAGATGTCGAAGAACCCCGAGCGGTTCGGACGCGGAGCGATCGAGGGCGTGGCTGCGCCGGAATCGGCCAACAACGCTGCTGCCCAGACCTCGTTCATCCCGCTGCTCACCCTCGGCATCCCGCCGAACCCGGTGATGGCGCTGATGGTCGGCGCGATGACCATTCACGGCATCGTGCCCGGCCCGCAGGTCATGACCAAGCAGCCGGAGCTGTTCTGGGGCATGATCGCCTCGATGTGGATCGGCAACCTGATGCTGATCGTCATCAACCTGCCGATGGTCGGCGTCTGGGTCCGCCTGCTGCGCGTGCCCTACCGCCACCTGTTCCCGATGATCGTGATCTTCTGCTCGATTGGCATCTATTCGGTGAACAACGCACCGTTCGATGTCTTCATGACGGCGATGTTCGCGATCATTGGCTACTGGCTGGTCAAGCACGACTTCGAGCCCGCGCCGATGATCCTGGGCTTCGTGCTGGGTCCGCTGATGGAGGAGAACCTCCGCCGTGCGATGCTGATCGCACGCGGCGACGCCACGGTGTTCCTGACGCGGCCGATCTCGGCGGGACTGCTGGCGATCTCGACCATCATGATGATCCTGGCCCTGCTGCCGATGATCCGGCAGAAGCGCGACGAGGTCTTCGTCGAGGATTGATCGGCGGAACCTGACCGGTTCGAACGACACAGCCCCCGGAGGTCTCCTCCGGGGGCTTTTTTCATGCGTGCCGGAGTTCCGGACCGACGGGTTCCGGCGATGTGTGTCGGCCGGCGCCCCGGAAATTCCTGCGAAAAATCAACGTTCATAAGCCGGCCTCGGGTATCTCAGGCGGTCGACATGCGGCGAAGGTCGTATGCGTTCGGGATTGTGGAGGCTTCCTTATTCGCAGGCTTGCTGTAGAGAGACTCAACCTCGAGGAAAATGGAGCCGGCCGCATGGGCGCCCGGCTCGACATCAGGGAGAATGAGACGATGTCGTTCAAGCGTTTGGCGGCGACCGCCGCCGGCCTCGCAGTCTGGAGCCTCGCCGCCTCCACGGTCCAGGCGCAGACCTTTCCGACCCGGCCGGTCACGCTCATCGTGCCCTTCGCGGCCGGCGGCCCGACCGACGTGATCGCCCGTATCGTCTCCGACAGCATGTCGAAGACGCTCGGCCAGACCTTCGTGATCGAAAACGTCGTCGGCGCCGGCGGCACCACCGGCGTCACCCGCGCCCGCCGCGCCAACGCCGACGGCTACACGATCGTCATGGGCCATATGGGCACGCATGCCGCCGCGCCGGCGCTGTATCCGAAGCTGCAGTACGATCCGGCCGCCGACTTCGAGCCGATCGGGCTGGCGGCCGGCACGCCGGTCCTGATCCTCGCCAAGAAGGATTTCCCGGCCAAGGACCTCAAGGAGTTCGTGGCCCATGTGAAGAAGAATGAGAAGACCGTGAACCTGGCGCATGCCGGTGTCGGCTCGGTGTCGTTCACCACCTGCCTGCTGCTCAACTCGATCATGGGCGTGAAGCCGACCTCGATTCCCTATCAGGGCACCGGGCCGTCGATGACCGCGCTGGTCTCGGGTCAGGTGGACTACATGTGCGACCAGATCGTCAACGCCGTGCCCCAGATCAAGGGCGGCACCATCAAGGCCTATGCGATCGGCACCGACGAGCGCAACCCGGCGCTGCCGGACGTTCCGACCGCCAAGGAGGCCGGCCTGCCGACGTTCCAGGCGTCGGCCTGGAACGCGCTGTTCGCGCCCAAGGGCACGCCCAGGGCGGCGGTGGACAGGCTGTCGGACGCACTGTCCAAGGCGCTCGACGACGAGACCGTGCGCAAGCGCCTCCTTGAGCTGGGCAGCGACATTCCGCAGGGCCCGCGCCGCGGCGGAGCGGCGCTCTCCGCGCTGGTCAAGAGCGAGATCGCCAAGTGGACGCCGGTGATCAAGGCGGCCGGCGTGCAGAACTGATCCGCGCCGGTCGGCCGGAATGCGAGCGGCGGCCCTCGGGCCGCCGCTTTTTATTGTGCGGCGATTTTCAGGGCGCTTTCGAGCCAGGCCGGTCCCGGTTCGCGCGGAGAACGCATCGGCAAATCAAAAAGGAAACCTCCACCGTTTCCATGAAACGGTGGAGGATTTCGGGTTGCGGCGATCGCCGCTGGAGCCTTGCGGGGCCCTCGGAATCATCGTTGGGAAGTGGCCGCGCCCGCCTTGATGATCTTGCCCCAGGTGTCGCTGTCCTCCGCGAGGAATTTGCGGAAATCCTCTCGCGACATTCCGATGGTCGATGGAAGGGCGCCCATGCTGAGCAATCTCTTGCGCATGTCTTCTTCGTGCAGCATGGCGCGGATGTCCGCGGTGATCTTGTCCGCCAGCTCCGCCGGCGTTCCGCGAGCGGCGAACAGGCCGATAAAGGATAGCGACTGGAAACCCGGCAGCGCCTTCGAGAGCAGGGGAAGCTCCGGCGCCATGGGCCACGTCTCGACGCTTGCCAGGCCGATCGCCTTCATCCGGCCCCCTTTGATGTGATTGAGCCCGGTCAGGGACGACGCGAGCATGAGCTGGGTCTCGCCGGCAATGACGGCGCGCTCGGCCGGGGCAAGTCCGGCATAAGGCACATGGATCAACTGCGTGCCCGTCATGGTCTGAAACTGAAGCATCGAGAGGTGATAGCCGCTCTGCGCGCCGGAGCTGCTGTAGGTATACTTTCCGGGATTCTGCTTCAGGAGTTTAACCAGCTCGTCCAGGTTGCTGGCCGGGAATTTGGGGTTTGCGACCAGCACGGCCGGAATGCTGAGGACGTTCGTGAGGGCCACGAGGTCGTCCAGCCCTTTGAATGATGCCGTTTCGAGCTTGAGGTGTTCGGCGATGGTGGTCGCCGAATTCGAGCCCACCAAGATCGCGTATCCGTCGGGCGGCGAGTTCGCCACGAACTGGCTGGCCACGATGCCGGACGCGCCGACCCTGTTCTCGACGATGACCGATTGCTTCCAGCGGTCGGCCAGTTTGACGGCCATCAGGCGCGCGACAATGTCGTTGGAGCCGCCGGCCGGATACGGAACGATCAGCCGCACGGTGCGGGATGGAAATGCGGCCGCCGCTTCGTTGGCCCACGATCGGTGCCCCGGAATCGCGGCCACAAGCATCGTCAGAACTGCAATGACCAGTCTAAGCATGGGTTGTGTCTCCCTGGTTCGGCTGATGGCTGCGCCTGCAAGAGGCGCTCTTGCATTCGTTCGTTCGAAGTCGGAGCGCGGCCTTGCGCGGAGCATGATCCATGCCGTCGCGAGGCTGTGCGTCCGCAGATCTTCCGCTGCTATCCGCGCGACCCGCGGCGCGGCTGGAAACCACACGTCGTCGGCCTCGATCACGAGGCGGCGGGCCTGAAATCGGCCGACGGCAGAAGCTGGCAGCGGGGCGCATCCACGCGGTCGGCGACCCGCATGTAGTCGTTGATCTTGCGCGACTTGCCGATGCCCCAGATGAACGCCTTCCGAAGCCAGTAGACCTGCGGCGGCCATTCCGAGGTCAACCAGTCGTAACGGCGGGCGCAGAACTGCGTGCGGTCCGAGACCCAGCGCCAGTCCTTTTCCCAGGCCGCTAGGGCCTCCGGAATGTCCGGCGCTTTGCCGACATATTCGCCGAGCAGCAGCGTGTTCATCATCGACAGGCCGGCGCCCTGGCCGAGGGTCGGCGGCAGGGCGTGGACGGCGTCGCCGATCAGCGCCACGCGCCCCTTGGACCAACTCCTGATGCCCACGTAGGGATAAGGGTGGAACACGCCTCCGGCGATGTCCGCGCGATCGAAGAACCCCTGCGAGGCCAGCCGGGGAAAGTGCGACGCCCAGTACTTCGCGTCGATCGGCGCGTGCGCTCCCTTCGGATCGTCCAGGGGCGTAGCGAGATAACTATACACTTCGGTCGCCGTGCATGGCGCAATGCCGACGCGCAACCGGCCGGACCAGAACTCGCGCGTCATGTCGCCGGACTCGAATTCCGTACGCGGCACGAGGAGCCTGATGGCGCCGCTCCGCGGCAGGGACACGTCGCGGTTCAGGCCGAGAGTCCGCCGGGCCGCCGATCCGACGCCGTCCGCGGCCACGACGAGATCGGCCCGAAGGCGCTCGCCGCGGACCTGCACCGATCCGTCTTCGGACACATGGTCGACGGGACTATTGACGTGGATCCGTGCGCCCAATTCGGTGGCGCGGTCATGAAGCGCCTGGATCAGCAACTCGCGCTTGACGTTCCAGACCGTATTCACCTCTTTCAGGATGCGCCTTTGAATCAGGTTCCCATCCTTGTCGAGAACCTGCGCCTCGCGAAGAATGATGCAATCGCGCCGGATCCGGTCCAGCAGGCCGTAGCTTTCCAGGACGCGAAGCCCGTTCCCCTTGATGAAGATGCCGGCGCCGATCTCTCGGATGGCGGGGGCGCGCTCGCACACATCGACCTGCCAGCCTGCCCGCGCCAGCGAAATGGCCGCGCTCAGCCCGGCCACCCCGCCTCCGCTTATGATCGCCTTCCGATCGGTCGCCATTCAAAGCCTCCAATTTGCATACAAAATTTCATAATTGTATACAATTTGCAACCCGCTTTCCCGAGTTCCGGTCTGAATCGTTTGATCGGCAGCCGGACTCGTGCGATTTCAGGCAGAACATGGCCGCCAAAAATGAATCCAGCGACGCCACTCTCGGCGCCCAGATCTACGAAAAGCTCGCCAACGAAATCATTGTCGGCAGGCTTTCTCCCGGCTCCCGACTGGAAGAGCAAAGCCTGGCGACGCAGTTCGGCGTTTCGCGAACGCCCGTTCGCGAGGCCCTGCGCGAGCTGAGCGCCCGCAAGCTGATCGACCTGATCCCGCGGCGAGGCGGGGTGGTGACGCAGGTCAGCAGCGCCACGCTGATCGACATGCTGGAAGCGGAATGCGAAATCGAAAGCCTGTGCGCCCGTCTCGCCTCCCAGCGCATGAGCGCCCTGGAAAAAGGCCAGTTGCAGGACCTGCAGGAAGGCGCTTCCTCGGTCGGCAACAACCTTTATGCGTATTTCGAGAACAACAAGAAATTCCACGATCTCATTTGCGCCGGAGCGCACAATTCCACTCTGGACACGGCCGCGCGTGATCTGCGCTTTCGTCTCTCGCCCTTCCGCAGACCGGAGGCGCGAAGCGATGCGGCGGCCGTGATCGCGCGCTCGATCCAGGAGCACCGCGTGATCGTGGAGGCCATCCTGACAAGCCAGGCGGAGCGTGCCTACGAGGCGATGCGAAGCCACAACGCGCGCGTCAATCTGGGCGCGATGAAGCTCCTGCGGGCGCAGGAGAAGCCGGCCAATGCACGCACCGGCACCGGCGTGCAGCCCGACGTTTTGTATACGTAGGCCGGAATCGCATTCCGGCCGGGTTCCACGGCGCCTGCGCGTCTGTAGCGCCTGCGTGCCGGTCGGGGGGCGCTCGTCCGTCGAGGTTGGCCGGTGTCCGGCCGACCGTTACTCCTTCATCGCCTCCTCGCGGCCGCTGCGGATCGCGGGCACCGCGATCGAGACCAGGAGCGCCACGGCGGCGATCAGGAAGCCGGCGCTGATCGGGCTCGACAGCAGGATGGTGGGGTCGCCGAGCGAGATCAGCAGCGCGCGGCGCAGGTACTCCTCCATCATCGGTCCGAGCACCAGGCCCAGGACCAGCGGCGCCGGCTCGCAGCCGAGCTTGAGCAGCAGGTAGCCCACGCCGGAGAACACGACGAGCTGGAACAGGTCGAACACGTTGTTGTTGATCGTGAACACGCCGATGCAGCAGAACGTCAGGATCGCCGGGAACAGCAGCTTGTAGGGCACCGCGAGCAGCTTCACCCACAGTCCGATCATCGGCAGGTTGAGCGCCAGCAGGAACAGGTTGCCGATCCACATCGAGGCGACGATGCCCCAGAACAGCTCGGGTCGCTGCGTCATCACCTCGGGTCCGGGCTGGATGCCGTGGATCATCAGCGCGCCGATCATCAGCGCCATCGTCGGGTTGGACGGCACCCCGAGCGTGAGCATGGGAATAAACGAGGTCTGCGCGCCGGCGTTGTTCGCGGATTCGGGGGCGGCGACGCCGCGGATGTCGCCGTTGCCGAAGTCGCGCGGCGGCTTCGCCACCTTCTTCTCGATCGTGTAGGCCGCGAACGACGCAAGCAGCGCGCCGCCGCCGGGCAGGATGCCCAGGATCGAGCCCAGCGCCGTGCCGCGTACGATAGACCATGCCGAGTGCCGCAGGTCGGCCAGGCTCGGCAGCACGCGGCCGATCCGGGAGGTGAAGACCTCGCGGTCCTGGCCGCGCTGCTCGAGGTTGTAGATTACCTCGGCGATGCCGAACATGCCCATCGCCAGCGCGACGAAGCTGAGGCCCTCGGCGAGCGCCGGCACGCCGAAGGTGAAGCGCATGACGCCGGAGTTGACGTCGGTGCCGACGAGGCCCAGCAGCAGGCCGAGCACCACCATGGCGATCGCCTTGCGCAGGGAGCCGCGCGCCAGGACCACCGCGCCGATCAGGCCGAACACCATCAGCGAGAAATAGTCCGCCGGCTGGAACTTGAGCGCGATGGTGGCAAGCGGCGGCGAGAACAGCGCCACCAGAAGGGTGGCGACGGTGCCGGCCACGAACGAGCCGATGGCTGCGATGCCGAGGGCAGGGCCGGCGCGGCCCTTGCGCGCCATCTGGTAGCCGTCGAGCGTGGTGACGACCGACGAGGACTCGCCCGGAATGTTGACCAGGATCGCCGTGGTCGAGCCGCCGTACTGCGCGCCGTAATAGATGCCGGCGAGCATGATCATCGAGGTCGCGGGATCGAGGTTGAAGGTGAGCGGCAGCAGCATCGCCACGGTCGCCACGGGGCCGAGGCCGGGCAGCACGCCGATCAGCGTGCCGAGGAACACGCCGATGAAGCAGTAGGCGAGGGTCTTGAAGGTGACGGCGACGCTGAGGCCGAGTGCGAGATTGGAAAGAAGGTCCATGCGGGTGCGCTCAGAGATTCGGCCACAGCCGCAGCGGCAGGCCGAGCAGGACGACGAAGATGAGGGTCGAGAACACGACCATGAAGGCCGCGACGGCCGCGATCTGCAGCGGCTTGAGGTCCGGGTCCGCGAGCCCGCCGACCGCCACCAGCGCGACGATCGCGGCGACGAAGCCGAGATGCTCCAGCGTCATGCCGAAGACCGCAATGCCGAGCAGGACCATCAGCAGCGGGCGCAGCCGCATCTGCGGCAGCCGCTCGCCGTCGACGGCGAGCGCAGGCAGGCAGAGCGTCAGGCCGAGCAGCGCCATCAGGCCGCCCAGCAGGGTCGGGAAGTAGCCGGGCCCCATGCGCGCCGAGGTGCCCAGGCGATAGTCCTGCGCCAGCACCACCACCGTTACGCCGATGGCGACGAACAGCACGCCACACCAGAAGTCCATCTGGGATCGAATGCGCAAGACGAGGCTCCCCATGCAGGCCGTCCGAAGAGCGGCTGGCTCTCCGGCGGGGTCAGGCGGATCGTCAAGGCGCCGGAGCCCACGCCGCCGGGCGGCGTTCCGGTCCGGACCTTTCGGAAAACAAAGCGCCCCGCCCGAGGGCGGGGCGTCGGTATCGTAGCGTGAAAGGCCGCGGCCGTGTCACTCCGGCTTGATGTTGGCGGCCTTCACGATGCTGGCGAGCTTCTCGGCCTCGCGCTTGATCTGGGCGGTGAACTCGGCGGGCTTCATGCCGCCCACGTCGCCGCCGCCGGCCGCGAACCTCTCCTTGACGTCGGGCATCTGCAGGATGGCCGCGACCTCGGCGTGGAGCTTGTCCACGATCGCCTGCGGCGTGCCCTTGGGCGCGAACAGCCCGGACCAGATCGACAGGTCGACCTCCTTGGCTCCGGCCTCCTGGGCGGTCGGCCACGAGGCGTCCACCGCGGTCTTCTTGGCGGTGGTGATGGCCAGAACCTTGACGCGGCCCGCCTTGATCTGCGGCATCGCCGACGAGATCGCGGCCATGCCGAACGGCACCTCGCCGGTCGAGATCGCGACTGCGGCCGGCGCGCCGCCCTTGTAGGGGACGTGCAGGAACTTGACGCCGAGCGCCAGCGCGATCCATTCGCCGGCCAGGTGGTTGATGCTGCCGGTGCCCGGCGAACTCATGCCGATGGTGCCGGGCTTGGCCTTGGCGGCGGCGGCGAGGTCGGCGAGGCTCTTGTAGGGGCCGTCGGACTTGGCGCCGACCACCATCGGCGCCTGGCTGACCAGGGTGATGGGAGCGAAGTCGCGATCCAGGTTGTAGGGGATGGTGGAGGCGAACACGGCCGGGTTCACCACGAACTCGCCGGAATGCGCCATCAGCAGTGTGTAGCCGTCGGCCGGTGACTTGGCGGCCGCGGCGGTGGCGATGAAGCCGTTGCCGCCCGGGCGGTTCTCGACGATCACCTGCTGCTTCCACCTCTCGGACAGCTTCTGGGCGACGATGCGGGCGGCCACGTCGACGAAGCCGCCCGGCGCGAACGGCACCAGCATGCGGACCGGCTTGTTCGGGTAATCGGCCTGGGCCTGCGCCTGGCCTGTGGCCAGCGTGAGAGCGAGCGCCGAGCAGAGCGCGCCTACGATCAGTCGCATGGAAATTCCCCCCTTCGAGGTTGGCTGGTATCGAGCGCGGTAAATCCCGCGGTTCCCCGCGCACAATAGCGGATGCGCCGGATGCCGCAATGCGGCTGCGGGCCCCAGGCGAGGGGGTGGCCGTCCCGCGAAGTGTTGGGCGGGCGATCTGCAACCCTTGTCTGTGGGCCGGCGGGGGATAGGTTTCAGGCGGCCTTGAGTCGGCCGGGGCCGGGGGGTAGGAGGGGCCATGCGCCAATATCTGGACCTGATGGAGCGCGTCCTCGCCGACGGGACGGAGAAGCGCGACCGCACCGGCACCGGCACGCTCTCGGTGTTCGGCCACCAGATGCGCTTCGACCTCGCGGACGGTTTCCCGCTCGTCACCACCAAGAAGCTGCATGTGAAGTCGATCGTCCACGAACTGCTCTGGTTCCTGGCCGGCGACACCAACATCCGATATCTCAACGACAACGGCGTGCGGATCTGGGACGAATGGGCCGACGAGAACGGCGACCTCGGGCCGGTCTACGGCAAGCAGTGGCGCTCCTGGCCCGCGCCGGACGGCGGGTCGATCGACCAGATCGCGCATGTCGTGTCCATGATCCGCAACAACCCGGACTCCCGCCGGCTGATCGTGACGGCCTGGAATCCGGCCGAGGTGGACCGCATGGCCCTGCCGCCGTGCCACTGCCTGTTCCAGTTCTACGTCGCGAACGGCCGGCTCTCGT
>CAZZCV010000100.1:0-9796 GCA_964653225.1 uncultured Rhodoplanes sp.
CGCCGTAGACGTACTCGTTCTTCAGGCGCTGCGTGTCCCAGGCGGTGAGGCCCGCGAACACCAGCACGCCGACCACCGAGATCACGAACTGCAGCATGGAGCTGGCCATGAACAGGTTGACCACGCTCGCCAGGATCACGCCGAACAGGCCCATGATCAGGAACGAACCCATGCCGGTGAGATCGCGCTGGGTGGTGTAGCCGTACAGGCTGAGCGCGCCGAACGAGGCCGCGGTGATGAAGAACACCCGCACGATCGAGGTGTGGGTGAACACCAGGAACACCGAGCTGAGCGAGACGCCCATCAGCGCCGCGAACACCCAGAACAGGAGCTGGGCGGTGGCGGGCTTCAGGCGCTGGATGCCGAAGCTGATGACGAACACCAGCGCCAGGGGCGAAAGCATGACCACCCACTTCAGCGGCGTCGCGAACAGCGTGTAGCCGAACTGCGTCAGGTACATCCCGCCGGGGATGCGCGCCGCGACCTCGGCGCCGCCGCGCATCACCTTGGCGGCCTGCGAGGCGTCTCCCGTCACCGAGATCATGTAGATGCCGAGCGCGGCGAAGCCGGTGATGGCGAGGCCGAGGATCATGTAGTTGTAGATGCGCAGCATGTGCGCGCGCAGGCCTTCATCCACGGCGACCGTGGTGGTCTGGCCGTAGGTCTGCCCGTACTGCGCGGCAGCGGCGTTTCGTTCAAAGTCCGACATCGTCGAAGCCCCGTGGTTGTCGAACGAGTTCCAGTTCGTATCTCGGCCGGACGGCCTCATGCCGTACAGCGATTGCGAATATGTATAGCAAATCCGATGCGGCAAGAAGGGGCCTGCCTCTAAGGCGTTGGAATATGGATCGAATACGCGACCGTTTGTCGCGAGCTACAAATTCCTGAGCACCGGCGCGGGCTTATGGCCGAGCGCCGTAAAGGTTCCGATCAGTCCGAACGCGACCGTCACCAGCAGCGCGCCAAATGCCGCAGCCATTGCGGGGCCTGGCAGCCAGGTAAACGAAAGATTCATCACGTTGGTTACGACCAGCCACGCGGCGATCGAGCCGGCGGCGACGCCGAACACGGCGGTCGCGCCGCCGAGCAGCAGGTATTCGAGCCCGTAGGCTCCGATCAGCCGGGCGCGGGTGGCGCCCAGCGTCTTGAGCACCACCGCGTCGTAGACCCGGTGCCGGTGCCCGGCCGCCAGCGCTCCGCCCAGCACCAGCACGGCCGAAACCAGCGCCACGATGCTCGCGCCGCGCACCGCCAGCACCAGGTTGGTCACCACGCTGCCGACCGCGTCGAGCGCGTCCTTCACCCGCACGGTGGTCACGGAGGGGAACGCGCCCGCCACGTCCTTGATCAGCGCGGTCTCGTCGGCCGTGGAATGCCTGCCCGGCGGGTAGGTCAGGGTGGCGATGTGGGTGTGCGGCGCGCCGGCGAAGGTCCCCGACGAGAACACCAGCGCGAAGTTGATGCCGAGGTTCTGCCAGTCCACGCTGCGCAAATTGGCGACGTTCGCCGTGATGTTGCGGCCGAGCACGTTGACCGTCACCGGGTCGCCGATCTTCAGGCCGAGTCCGTCGGCGATCTTCTTTTCGAGCGACACCAGCGGCGGACCCTTGTAGTCCGCGCCCCACCATTCGCCCTCCGCCAGCCGCGACCCCGCCGGCATCTCGTCCGCATAGGTGATGCCGCGGTCGCTGCGCAGCACCCAGGCTGCGCCCGGCTGGGGTTTGGCGTCCTCGGCCTTGACGCCGTTGATCGCGGCGACCCGGCCGCGCAGCATCGGCACCCGCTCCAGGCTGGCGTCCCCGGCGCGCTGCTTCACGAAGGCATCGAAGCGCCCCACGTCCGCCGACTGGATGTCCACGAAATAGAACGAGGGAGCCTTGTCCGGCATCGCCGCCATGAACTGGTTGCGCAGGTTGCCGTCGATCTGCACCACGGTGACGAGCAGCGCGAGGCCGAGCCCGAGCGACAGCACCACGGTCGGCGTCAGCGCGCCGGGGCGGTGGATGTTGGCGACGGCGAGCCGGAGCGCCGTGGATCGCGCATGCGGCACGCGGCGGGCGAGCGCCATCAGGCCGAGCGCGACCAGATGCAGCGCGACGAACACCGCGCCGGCCGAGGCCACGAAGACCGTGGCGATGCGCCGGTCGTAGGCGAGAAGGATCGCGAAGGCGGCGAGCAGGGCTCCGACCAGCACGGTCGCCAGCACATAGCGCCGGCGCGGCCATCGGCGCTCCGGCGCGACGGCGTCGCGGAACAGCGCGGACACCGGCACGTCGTGGGCGCGGCCGAGCGGCCACAGCGCGAAGGCGAGCGCGGTCAGCATGCCGTAGAGCAGCGCCAGCGCCAGCTCGGCGGGCTGGATGCCGGGCGCGATCGGCAGCGGCAGCACGGAGCCGAAAGCCGCGGCGATGGCGAACGGCAGCGCCGCGCCGAGCGCCACGCCGATGACTGAGCCGACGAGCGCCAGCACCAGCACCTGCGACAGGTAGATCGCGAACACCCGTCCGCCGGTGGCGCCGACCGATTTCAGGGTGGCGATGGTCTCGCGGCGGCGGTCGAGATAGCTTTTCACGGCGTTGGCCACGCCGACGCCGCCGACCAGCAGCGCGGTCAGCCCGACCAGCGTGAGGAACTGGGTGAAGCGCTCGACGTTGCGCTCCAGCGCGGGCGAGGCGTTGGTGCGGGTGCGGATTTCCCAGCCGGCGTCCGGCAGCTCTCGCTGGGCGGCGGCCAGTGCGGCGCGCGCCGCGGCGTCCGAGCCGTCCGCCAGCGCCACGCGGTAGTGCCAGCGCACCAGGCTGCCGGGCTGGACGAGGCCGGTGGCGCGCAGCGCCGCGTCGCTGATGATCAGCCGCGGACCGAAGGCGATGCCGCCGGCCAGCTTGTCGGGCTCGCTGCGGACGACGGCGCGGATTTCGACGGTGGCCTGGCCGAGCGCGAGGCGCGCGCCGGGCTTCACGTCGAGCCGCGCCAGCAGAGCGGGATCGACGGCGGCGCCGAACGCGCCGTCCTTCTCGGCGATGGCGTCGGCGAGCGCGACGTCGGGATCGAGCGAGACCTGGCCGGTGAGCGGATAGGCGTTGTCCACGGCCTTCAGCTCGACCAGCGCCAGCTTGCCGTCCGGCGCGTGCGTCATGGCGCGCAGGGTGGCGACGCCGGAGGTCTTGCCGCGCGCGTCGAGGAAGCCGCGCTCCTGCGCCGTGGCCTCGCGATGGATCAGCGTGAAGGCGAGGTCGCCGCCGAGAATCACCCGGCCTTCGCGGGCGAGCCCGTCGGTCAGGCTGCGTGCGAACGAGCCAACGCCGGCGATCGACATGACGCCGAGCGCGATGCAGGCGATGAACACGGCGAAGCCGCGCACGCCGCCGCGCAGCTCGCGCAGCGCGAAACTCAGGATGGTGCGGATCGGCACCGTGGGTGCGGTGGGATCGCGGCCGGCCGCGACGCTCATGCGGGCACCGCTTCGGCGGCGGCCTCGACACGCCCCGACCGCAGCCGCACCACGCGGTCGCAGCGTTGCGCCAGCGCGGGATCGTGGGTCACGAGGATCAGCGTGGTGCCGCGCTGGACGTGGCCGGCGAACAGAAGCTCGACGATCTGCCGGCCGGTGGCTTCGTCCAGATTGCCGGTCGGCTCGTCGGCGACCAGGATCGCCGGGTTCGGCGCCAGCGCGCGGGCGAGCGCCACGCGCTGCTGCTCGCCGCCCGAAAGCTGCGCCGGATAGTGGCTGAGCCGCTCGGCGAGCCCGACCTTGGCCAGCTCCTCGCGGGCGAGCCGGAAGGCGTCCGGATGGCCCGCCAGTTCCAGCGGAACCGCGACGTTCTCGAGCGCGGTCATGGTCGGGATCAGGTGGAACGACTGGAACACGATGCCGACGTTGCGGCCGCGGAACCGCGCGAGCGCGTCCTCGTCCAGCTTGCGAAGATCCTCGCCGGCCACCACGATCGAGCCGGTGTCGGCCCGCTCCAGCCCGGCCATCACCATCAGCAGCGTGGATTTTCCGGAGCCGGACGGCCCGACCAGGCCGACCGCCTCGCCCGCACCTATATTGAGGTCGATGTCCTTGAGGATATGGACGCGGGCCGCGCCCCGGCCGAGAGAGAGGTTCACGCCGGCCAGCGCGAGGGCGGGACGGCGTTGGGAAATCGAGGTGTCGTTCATGCGGTGTTTTGCTTGGGTGCGGGCTTGGAGAGGGGCTTGGGTCCGGTCCGGCGGGTCAGGCTCATATGGGAACGAACGGGGGCTGGTCCAGCGGCTTGCGGCAGCGGCCGCGGTCGCCTGTGTCGCACTCCTTCCGGGAATACCGGCGGTCGGCGCGGCCGAGAAGCCGGTCAAGGTCGTGGCGCTGGGCGATTCGCTGATGGCGGGCTACGGCCTGCCGGGGAGCGCGGCCTTTCCGGAGCAGCTCGAGAAGGCGCTACGGGCGAAGGGCGCGGCGGTGGAGATCGCCAACGCCGGCGTGTCGGGCGACACCTCGTCGGGCGGGCTCTCGCGGCTCGACTGGTCGGTGCCGGACGGCACCGAGGCGGTGATCCTCGGGCTCGGCGCCAACGACATGCTGCGCGGCATCGACCCCAAGGTCACGCGCACCGCCCTTGATGCCATCGTCCAGCGCCTGAAAAAGCGCGGCATCGAGGTGTTGCTGGCGGGGATGCGCGCGCCGCCCAACCTCGGCCCCGATTACGCCCGCGCCTTCGATGCGATCTATCCCGACCTCGCCAGGGCGCACGATCTGCTGATCTATCCGTTCTTCCTCGACGGCATCGCCGTGGACGCCAAGTTCAACCAGCGCGATGGCATCCATCCGACCGCGGAGGGCATCGCCGAGGTGGTCCGGCGCTTCGTGCCCAGGGCCGAGGAACTGCTGGCGCGCGTTAGGGCGA
Organism: uncultured Rhodoplanes sp.; assembly: GCA_964653225.1. GTDB lineage: Bacteria > Pseudomonadota > Alphaproteobacteria > Rhizobiales > Xanthobacteraceae > Z2-YC6860. The sequence goes on from CAZZCV010000100.1 coordinate 4,884, forward strand.
AGCGCGGCTCGTGACGGACGCCGATATGCGCCTGTCATGGCAGGCACGCATGACTGTTGGCTGTATGATTCGCGTGCGAATCCCTGATTCGCCGCCGTGATGACGAGGTCCTGCGATGCCCCGCCTGTTCACGGGCCTGGAAATCCCCGACGCGGTCGGGCAGTCGCTGTCGTTGCTGCGCGGCGGGTTGCCGGGCGCGCGCTGGATCGATCCCGAGAACTACCACATCACGCTCCGCTTCATCGGCGACGTGGACGACGCCATCGCGCGGGAGATTGCCTATACGTTCGGCCGGGTGCGGCGCGGCCCGTTCGAGCTTCGGCTGGACGGCCTGTCGTCGTTCGGCGGCAAGCGGCCGCGGGCGGTGGTGGCCAACGTGCAATCCTCGCAGTCGCTGATGGATCTGCAGGCCGAGCACGAGCGGCTGATGCAGCGGGTCGGGCTGGAGCCGGAGGGTCGCAAGTACACGCCGCATGTGACCCTCGCGCGCTTGCGCGATTCGTCGAGCCGGCAGGTGGCGGACTATCTGTCGATGCGCGCGGCCTATCGCTCGCAGCCGTTCCCGGCGTCGCGTTTCGTGCTGTTCTCGTCGCGCGATTCGGTGGGCGGCGGCCCCTATGTGGTCGAGGCGGCCTATCCGCTGGCGGCCTAGCTAGCTCGCCATCTCCAGCACCCGCACGTCGAAGGTCCGGGTCCTGCTCCGCGTCATCACGCTCAGCTCGTACAGATGATGGCGCCGCGCCGCCTCGACGACGCGCTCGGTCAGGAGGCGCTCGAAGGCGTCCTCGTGGAAGCCGGACTCGACGGTGATGGCGGCTTGCGCGCGCCGCGCGGTGCGGTCGGGCACGATCTCCGCGCCGGCACGCATGGCGCCGTTCACGTAGACGCCGACCAGGATCGCGCCCGCGGCCACGAGACCAAGGCAATGGGTGTCGATGGCGCGGTCGTCTGTGCCGGGAAAGCGGCTCAGGCGGTCGAGCCGCATGAGGTGGGCGTGATAATCCTCGATGCCGGACGGGCCCAGCACGCGAACCTCGCCGCGAACGTCCGTTCCGTCAGCCATCGCACCACTCCCGACTGTCCTGCGCCAGGTCGAAGATTAGGTGCGAATTGCAGCCAACCCGTTAAGGCGGCGGACACCGTCCGCTCTGCGGCGGGACCCTGCGATTATCCTTAAGCGGTCCTTAACAACCGCGATTGCACGTCCAGCATCGCCGTGGCGAAGCCGTGGCCATCCGACACCAGCTCGCGCATCACCGATAGCGGCGTCGGCCTTGCGGCCGTCACCTCGCCGACCACGCCGCCGAAGTCGAAGCTCAGTTCGGCAGCGAACTTGCGCGCCAGCTCCTGCATCCGGCGGTTGTCGGCCAGGCACGCCATGTGCAGCCGCCCGATGCCGCGGTTGCGGGCCGCGAGCAGGGTGCGTTCGAGCAGGAGCGAGCCGACGCCGTGGCTCTGCCACGGCGCTTCGATGGAGAACGCCGCTTCGGCCTCACGGCCGAAGGCCGGGCCGAGCGGCCGCAACTCCGCCGCGCCGCGCAGCGTGCCGTCGACGAAGAAGCCGTGCACCAGCGCGCGCAGGCCGAAGGTGGTGTCCACGTAGCCGCGGATGAACTCGTCCGACATCGCGCCGCCGAAGCGGCTGCGCCGGCTGTCATCGTCGAGGCGCACCAGGTGGTCGCGGTATTTCGCGGCTTCGCCGGCCCACAGTTTGCGGATCACGCCGCCGGCCATGGAATCCTGCATAGGGGGTCTCCCGAGGTTGCCATTCAGGACGTTGCCGTCCGGTACCCCTTGAGGCCGTTTTCCGTCCCGTCCGCCGCGCCCGTTGCGACTCGTGACTAATGTTGCAATGCAGCATAAATTTGACAAGGCATGCGGGTTCGGATTCCGCGCGGTAGTGCCTTGAATCAGCAAGCGAAACTGCATGGCTGGCATGCCTCCCCACGGGCGGTGCCGCAGGCGTTGCGATGCGGCGCGGCAGGCCCTATGCCCTGTCCCGTTCCTCCGACCCCGTAGGTCCTCTGACAGGGCGCCGCTCCAGACGCATGTCCACCCGCGAGCTTTACGAGGCGCTGGTCGCCAGCAGGAAGATCGGCCGCGATCCGGCGCAGCAGGGGCTGCTCGAAAGCTATACGGCGCTGGAGCAGCGGCTGGCCACCCACCGCACCGCGCGGCGCTCGCGCAATCCGCTGTCGCGGATCTTCGGGCGCAGCGAGGCCAACGGCACGGTGAGGGGCCTCTACGTCCACGGCGACGTCGGCCGCGGCAAGACCATGCTGATGGACCTGTTCTTCGCCGCGTCACCGGTGGTGCGCAAGCGCCGGGTGCACTTCCACGAGTTCATGGCCGACGTGCACGAGCGCGCGCGCTTCTTTCGCGGCGAGCTAAAGCTCGGCCGGATCGCCGACGACGATCCGATCCGGCTCACCGCGTCCGCGCTGGCGGAAGAAAGCTGGCTGCTTTGCTTCGACGAGTTTCACGTCACCGACATCGCGGACGCGATGATTCTGGGGCGGCTGTTCGCGCGGCTGTTCGAACTGGGCGTGGTGGTGGTCGCGACGTCGAACGTGGCGCCGGAGAACCTCTATGCGGGCGGGCTCAACCGCTCGCTGTTCCTGCCCTTCATCGCGATGATCGAGAAGCACATGGAGGTGCTGCGGCTCGACGCGCGCACCGACTTCCGGCTGGAGAAGCTGGCCGGCCGCAAGGTGTGGCACGTGCCGGCCGACGACGATGCCTCCGACGCGCTGGACGAAGCGTGGCAGACGCTGGTGGGCAGCGCGAGCGGCGTGCCGCAGATGCTGGAGGTCAAGGGCCGCACCGTGCGCGTGCCGCGCGCGGCCATGGGCGTGGCGCGTTTCTTCTTTCACGACATCTGCGAGCAGCCGCTGGCGGCGACCGACTATCTGCGGATCGCGCACGAATACCACACGATCATCATCGACCGGATTCCGGCGATGGCGTTCGAGCAGCGCAACGCCGCCAAGCGTTTCATCATCCTGGTCGATACGCTCTACGACCACGGGGTCAAGCTGATCGCCTCGGCGGATGCCGAGCCCGATCAGCTCTATCGGGCGAGCCAGGGCGTCGAGGCGATGGAGTTCAACCGCACCGCCTCGCGCCTGATCGAGATGCGCTCGCAGGCGTATCTCGCCCTGCCGCACGGCCGTCGCGATTCGACGGCCAGCGGCTCGACCGAGGGCATCGTCGAGACCTGAAGGACCCCGCGGCTATTCCGGCTTGAGACCGGCGGTCTGCGCGCGCGGCGGCCACTTCTTCGCTTCCTCCGCCATGTAGGCGCCGAACTCCTGCGGCGTGCGGATCACCGGCTCGAAGCTCATCTTGGCGAAGCGGTCGCGCACCTCCGGCGACTTGAGCACGTCGGCGATGGCGGCGTTGAGCTTGTTGACGATCTCCGCAGGCGTGCCGGCGGGGGCCACGATGCCGGTCCAGATGTCCGGGTTGAGCGAGACCTGCGGAAGGCCGGCCTCCGCCATCGTCGGCACGTCCGGCAGGTCGGGGCTGCGCTTGATGCCGGTGAAGGCCAGCGCGCGCAGCTTGCCCTGCTGGATCTGCGGAAGAAGGATGGCGGTGGTGCCGAAGTTCAGGTCGAGGCGGCCGCCGAGCATGTCGGTGATGGCCTGCGCGCCGCCGCGATAGGTCACGTTCGCGAACTGGGCTCCCGTTTCCTTCTGCAGGATCGCGCCGAGAATATGCGGCGGCGTTCCGACGCCGTAGCCGAACGTGACCTTGTTCGGATTGGCTTTCGCGAACGCGATGGTGTCCTTCATGGTCTTCGGCGCGAAGTCCGGCCGCGTCACCAGCACGTGGCTCCACTGGACCAGCGTGGCGACCGGCGCGAAGCTCTTGAGCATGTCGTAGCCGGGATTGAGATGCAGCCCGTAAAGATGGCCGGTGTTGACCAGCAGCAGGTTGTAACCGTCCGGCTCCGCGGTCGCGACCGCGCGCGTCCCGATCGACATGCCGCCGCCGGGCCGGTTCTCGATCACGATGTTCTGGCCGAGCCGGGTCTGCAGATGCTGCGCCACGACGCGGCCGAGCGCATCGACCGGGGAGCCCGGGGTGAGCGGGATCATCAGCTTGATCGGACGGTTCGGATAATCCTGCGCGGCCGCAGGGCTTTGCGCCAGCCCAAGCCCCAGCGCGGCTGCTGCCAGAAGCCGTGCGGTTGTCATCATGCGTTTCCTCCGGTTGATCGGTTCGATCCGGTTCCAAGGTCCGCTCTAAAAGTCCTTATGTCTAGCCTTTTGATGCCGCAGCCCGACGGCTCCCCAAGCCCCGGACCGGGCGGCAAGCGCGCTGTCTCCGGCGTCCGGCGCTGGCGATTTTCACGACGCCGAATGCGCTCAGCCATCGCCGGGTCGGGGGATCAGGTGCTGCGGCCGATCGGGGGATAGCCGCCGAAGCAGCGATTGTGCGCCGCCGAGAAATGCTATTGCATCGCAGCGACGATAGTTGGTGCGGCCGATCTGGCATAATGTATTATCGTGACAGAGCGACGCGCGGGCTTCGGTCCCGACGCGGGAAGGGGCGACTTGAACGGTCAGGCTGGACGAGTTAACCACCGCGCGGCCCGTCGCTGACGACGGTATTCCTCAAGGGGCATCTCCTCATGGCGCGTAACAAGATTGCGTTGATCGGTGCCGGCCAGATCGGCGGCACGCTCGCCCATCTCGTCGGTCTCAAGGAACTCGGCGACGTGGTGATGTTCGACATCGCCGAAGGCATCCCCCAGGGCAAATCGCTCGACCTTGCGGAATCCTCCCCGGTCGAGGGCTTCGACTCCCGGATGACCGGCGTCAATTCATATGAAGGCATCGAAGGCGCGGACGTATGCATCGTCACCGCCGGCGTGCCGCGCAAGCCCGGCATGAGCCGCGACGACCTGC
>CAZZCV010000101.1:0-9587 GCA_964653225.1 uncultured Rhodoplanes sp.
CGAGGTGGGACCGGGCGTGACCGGGCTGAAGCCCGGCGATCACGTGATCCCGCTCTACACGCCGGAGTGCCGGCAGTGCAAAACCTGCCTGTCGCAGCGCTCGAACCTGTGCACGTCGATCCGCGCCACCCAGGGCAAGGGCCTGATGCCCGACGCCACGTCGCGCTTCCGCTGCGACGGCGACAACGTGTTCCACTACATGGGCTGCTCGACCTTCTCGAACTTCACCGTCCTGCCGGAGATCGCGCTCGCCAAGGTCCGCGAGGACGCGCCGTTCGACAAGATCTGCTACATCGGCTGCGGCGTCACTACCGGCATCGGCGCGGTGATCTACACCGCGAAGGTCTGGCCGGGCGCGAACGTGGTGGTGTTCGGGCTCGGCGGCATCGGGCTGAACGTGATCCAGGGCGCGCGCATGGTCGGCGCGGATAAAATCATCGGCGTCGACCTCAATCCGTCCAAGGTCGAGATGGCGAAGAAATTCGGCATGACCCACTTCATCAACCCCGACGAGGTGGGCCGCGACAAAGTGGTGCAGGCGATCGTGGACCTCACGGGCGGCGGCGCGGACTTCTCGTTCGAGTGCATCGGCAACGTCCACACCATGCGGCAGGCGCTGGAGTGCTGCCACCGCGGCTGGGGCGAGAGCATCATCATCGGCGTGGCGGGCTCGGGCCAGGAGATTTCGACGCGACCGTTCCAGCTCGTCACCGGGCGGGTCTGGAAGGGCACGGCGTTCGGCGGCGCGCGCGGCCGCACCGACGTGCCGAAGATCGTCGACTGGTACATGGAGGGCAAGATCGACATCGACTCGCTCATCACCCACACCATGCCGCTGGAGAAGATCAACGACGCCTTCGACCTGATGCACGAGGGCAAGTCGATCCGCTCGGTGGTGCTGTTCTGAACGGCTGATGGCGAGCCCGCCTCTTCCGGCACCGGCGGTGCAACCCTCTCCCCCTCGTGGGAGAGGGTGAGAACCGCCCGCACGGCGGAAGCCGCTTTCAACCGCCGGCCTTTTTCTTCCCGCGCCGCCCCTCCACCATCGCCTTGAGCTTCATCGCATCGAGCGGCGCGGCGCTTTTCTGGTCGTTGTCGAAATACACGTGCACCGTTCGGCCCTCGCGCCGCCACCGGCGGATGCGGCGCGCCCAGTCCCGCAAGGTGCTCTCCGCATAATGTCCCTTGGAGCGGCCGCCCGGACCGTGGCCGCGCACGTAGACATGCCGCGCCGTCGCAGCCCAGGGCGCGGGCGCGTCGGCATGGTCGGAGATGCACAGCGCCACGCGGTGCCTGCGCAGGAGATCGAGAATGCCCTTCGCGTACCAGCTCGGATGGCGGAATTCGAACACGTAGGGACGCCGCCGCTTCGCGAGCAACCCGAGGAAGGCTTCCAGCCGCTCCCGATCCGCCCTGAAATTCGGCGGAAGCTGGAACAGCACCGGCCCGGCCTTGGGGCCGAGCGCCTTCAGCCGGCTTTCCATCAGCGTCAGGCTGCTGCGCGAACGCGGGCCGAGCCGCTTCCAGTGGGTGATGTATTTCGATGCCTTCCACGCGAAGCGGAAGCCGCGCGGCGTGTCCGCCGCCCAGGCCCGCACCGATTTCAGCGTCGGCGTGCGGTAGAACACACCGTTCAGCTCGGTCGCGTCGAAACGGCCGGCATAGAATCGCAGGTGCTCCCGCTGCGGCAGGTCGTCGGGAAAGAACGGACCCCTCCAGGATGGGTAGTGCCAGCCGGACGTGCCGATGAAAACCCTGCTCACGGGATCTTCCCCCTCCGGCTTGGCAATCCTGCGAACATGCTGGATAAACGGGCGCAGCCGCGAATGGTTCGGCGGCCGCCGGTCCCGCTTCATGTCGAAAACCCCTGCCCTCGCCGACTTCCGGCGCATCGTCGTCAAGGTCGGCTCCTCGCTGCTGGTGGATTCCGCCGCCGGTCGCCTCAAGCACGACTGGCTGGTCTCGCTCGCCGCCGACGTCGCCGGGCTCCACAAGGAGGGCCGCGACGTGATCGTGGTCTCCTCGGGCTCGATCGCGCTCGGCCGCTCGGTGCTCAGGCTGCCCGGGGGTCCGCTCAAGCTGGAGGATTCCCAGGCCGCCGCCGCCGTGGGCCAGATCGCGCTGGCCCGCACCTGGTCCGAGGTGCTGGGCGCGCACGGCATCGTCGCCGGGCAGATTCTGGTGACGCTCGGCGACACCGAGGAGCGCCGCCGCTACCTCAACGCCCGCTCCACCATCGCCAAGCTGCTGGAGTGGCGCAGCGTCCCGGTCATCAACGAGAACGACACCGTCGCCACTAACGAGATCCGCTACGGCGACAACGACCGTCTCGCCGCCCGCGTCGCCACCATGACCAGCTCCGACCTGCTGGTGCTGCTCTCCGACATCGACGGGCTCTACGATGCGCCGCCCGCCCGCGACGCCAACGCGAAGCACATCCCGCTGGTGCCGCGCATCACCGCGGAGATCGAGGCGATGGCCGGGGCGTCGGGCTCGGAGCTGTCGCGCGGCGGAATGGTCACCAAGATCGAGGCCGGCAAGATCGCGACCACCGCGGGCGCGCACATGGTCATCGCCTCCGGCCACGTGAACCATCCGCTCGCGGCGATCGCCTCCGGCGGCCGCGCCACCTGGTTCCTCACGCCGGCCAGTCCCGTTACCTCGCGCAAGCGCTGGATCGCGGGCTCGCTGGAGCCGCGCGGCACGCTCACCATCGACACCGGCGCGGCCGCCGCGCTGCGGCGCGGATCGAGCCTGCTGCCGGCCGGCGTGATCCGCGTGGACGGCAGCTTCGGCCGCGGCGACGCCGTCATCATCCGCGGGCCGGACGGCGCGGAGATCGGCCGCGGCCTCGTCGCCTACGACGCGGGGGACGCGGCGAAGATCATGCGCAAGTCGTCCGGCGACATCGCCGCGATCCTCGGCATCGAGGGCCGCGCGGAGATGGTGCATCGCGACGACCTGGTGCTTGGCGGCGGCTGACGGATTCGCCGCGGACGCCTCGACATCCGATGGAACCCGTCCGGCGGTGCCGCGTTGTCAAAGCGCGACGCGATACACTCATGAGTCAGAAGGCGATCGAAAGATCGCCCGGAACCGCCCGGCCATCCTGGAGGCCGGGCTTTCCGTTTGCGCGCCGCGTCCTGCGCGCCGTGCCCGCGTCGCGGCCGTCACCGCACCGGGAAATCGAAATAGGTCTGCGGGAACGGCTCGCGGTTCAGCGTGAAGTGCCACCATTCCTTGTCGTAGGGCCGGAAGCCGCGGCGCGCCATCGCCTGCGCCAGCAGCGCGCGGTTCTTCTGAGCTTCCGCGCTCACGCTGCGGTCGGAGGGCCAGGCCCGCGGGCTGAAGAAGTCGAACGGCGTGCCCATGTCGAGTTCGCGGCCGCCCCCCTTCCGCACCAGCGTCAGGTCCACGGTCGAGCCGCGCGAGTGACCGGAGCGCGAGGAAATGTAGCCGTCGCGGAACAGGTCCCGCTTGTCCACCTCGGGATAGTGCTGCGCCTTGCGCGCCACGTCCTTGATGTTCTGCGCCCAGCGCACGAAATGCGCCACCGCGCGCCGCGGCCGGTAGCAGTCGAACACCTTGATCGCGAGCCCGCGCGGCTCGAGGTCCCGGCCCACGGCCGCGAGCGCCGCCGCCGCCTCGCGCGTGAGATAGCACACCGGCCGCTCGTAGCCGTCGATCGGCCGGCCGATGAAGTTGTCGTTCGTGAGATAGCGCATGTCGAGAACGAGGTTCGGCACCACGGCCGCGGCGTCGACGAAGCCCGCGGGGCGCTGCTGCGCATCGGCTGCCGCGGGCACGAGCGACAACGCAAGCGCGGCGGCAAGCGTGACAACGGAGCGCGGGGGCGAATCGTCTGTCATGGAGAGGCCTCGGAATCGGTCGCGCAAGGAGTACGGTCCCCGCGCGAGAGCCGCAACAAGATGTTTGACTTTATTCCTAAGGTATGTTTTCCTAGACCGGTCCCGTTCGACCGGGGGCGTCGTCATGGGACGCCTTGATGATGGAGCGGGATGTGGCTCCCTGCGACCAGGGCTCGTGACCCTCTGCCGCGGGCGTCTTCGCGGTCCGCCTGCGGGGGAGAGAGACCCCCGCCGCGGAGCCCGGAGCACGCGAAATGCCGCAAATGCGCGCAGACGGCATGAATTTGTCTGCGTGGAGCGTCGGGTGGCGAAACGCGCCGATCGCAAGGCGCGTACACGCCCTCGCAAGGCGTGAACCGATGTTGCGCCAGCCGGCGCTCCATCCCCCCGGACCCTCGCGTCCGGCACCAAGGGAACGAGGGCGCGCCCGCGCCGGCCAAACAACAGGGCCGGCGGAGCATGGACGCTTCCCGGACAGGGCCCTGCTCGGGGAATCCGGGTGGATTCGAGCCGCCGGCCGAAACATGATAGAGCTGGGAAATAACGGAATTGAGCATATCTCCGCGAAATCGACGTGCCGGCATCATGACAGCGCTGAAGACCATCGAGGGATCCTCCGACATCGCCGCGGCCATGCGCGAGCTGGGCCACCGCGCCAAGGCCGCGGCGCGCGTGCTGGCGCTCGCTCCGGCGGCGCAGAAGGACGCGGCGCTGGCCGCGATGGCAGCCGCGATCCGCGCCGCAGCGCCCGCGATCCTGGCCGCCAACGCCGAGGACCTTGCGGACGGCAGGGCCGCGGGCCTCGCCGGCTCGTTCCTCGACCGGCTGGAGCTTTCGCCCGCGCGCATCGAGGCGATGGCCGAAGGGCTGGAGGTGGTGCGGGCGCTGCCCGATCCGGTCGGCCGCGTCACGGAATCCTGGACCCGGCCGAACGGCATGATCATCGAGCGCGTGCGGGTGCCGCTCGGCGTCATCGGCGTGATCTACGAGAGCCGGCCCAACGTCACCGCCGACGCCGGCGCGCTCGCGCTCAAGGCCGGCAACGCCGTGATCCTGCGTGGCGGCTCCGACGGCTACCGCTCCTCGCGCGCGATCCACGCCGCGCTCGTCACGGGTCTGCGCGACGCCGGGCTGCCGGAAGACGCCATCGGCCTGGTGCCGACGCGCGACCGCGCGGCCGTGGGCCTGATGCTGGCCGGCCTCGACAACACCGTCGACGTGATCGTGCCGCGCGGCGGCAAGAGTCTGGTCGCGCGCGTGCAGGCCGAGGCGCGCGTTCCGGTGTTCGCGCATCTCGAAGGCGTGTGCCACGTCTATGTCGACAAGGCCGCCTCGCCCGAGATGGCGAAGGCCGTGGTGATGAACGCCAAGCTGCGCCGCACAGGCGTCTGCGGCGCGGCCGAGACCCTGCTGGTGGACCGCGCAGGTGCTGCCACGCATCTTGCGCCGCTCGTCGCCATGCTGCTCGACGCCGGCTGCGAGGTGCGCGGCGACGCCGAGGTGCGCAAGGTGGATGCGCGCGTGAAGCCCGCAAGCGAAGACGACTGGTCCACCGAATATCTCGACAGCATCATCACCGCCGGCGTGGTGGACGGCGTGAATGCTGCCATCGACCACATCGAGCGTTACGGCTCGCACCACACCGACGCCATCGTCACCGACGACGCGGCTACGGCGGAGAAATTCCTGAACGAGGTGGACTCCGCCATCGTGCTGCACAACGCCTCGACCCAGTTCGCCGACGGCGGCGAGTTCGGCTTCGGCGCGGAGATCGGCATCGCCACCGGCAAGATGCACGCGCGCGGCCCCGTGGGCGTCGAGCAGCTCACCAGCTTCAAGTACCGCATCCGCGGCACGGGGCAGACCCGGCCGTGATGTCCGCCCCGGACTCGAAAGACCCTCTCCCGCTGCGGGAAAGGGTGGCGCCCGGCCGAAGCCCCGGCTCCTCGCCCGCAGGGGAAGACGGCTGCGCCGCCGCGGCACCGCCGCGCCTGATCCTGCCGCCGCACGCGCCGGGCATGCGCATTGGCCTGTTCGGGGGCACCTTCGATCCGCCGCACGCGGCCCATCTCGGCGCCAGCCTGCTGGCGCTCAAGCGGCTGCAGCTCGACCGCATGTGGTGGCTGGTCACGCCCGGCAACCCGCTCAAGGACACGCGCGGCCTGCGGCCGCTGGCGCAGCGCATGGCCGAGTGCCGCGCGCTGTCGAACCATCCGCGCATCGACGTCACCGGTCTCGAAGCCGTCATCAACACGCGCTACACCTACGACACGCTCGAATTCCTCAAGCGCCGCTGCCGCGGCGTGAGGTTCGTCTGGGTGATGGGCGCCGACAACCTGCGCAGCTTTCCGCGCTGGCAGAACTGGCGCCGCATCGCCGGCCTGATGCCGATGGCGGTGGTGGACCGGATGGGCTCCAGCCTGTACGCGACCTCGGGCCGCGCCAGCCACGCGCTGGCGAAATATCGCGTGCCGGAGAGCGCCGCCACCCGGCTCGCGGATTTCAATCCTCCGGCCTGGGTCTATCTGCACGGCCTGAAGTCGCCGCTGTCGTCCACGGCGTTGCGCGCAAGGCGCGCCGACCGGAAAAATCGCCCCGGACCGGGCGCGGCAGTTGAAAGTCCGGCCTGAGCGTGCCTATCTTCGAACGTGTCGCCTCGGGCGATTCCGGGGCTTGCAGGCAGCCGAAAGGAGCCGCCCTGATCTCAACCACATCCCCCCGGGCCCGCACCCGCAGCGTGTCCGGAACCGCCTCCAAGCGCACCTCCGCGAAGGAGACGAAACCTGCGCCGAAGCCTGTCGAAAAGGACAGTCTTCGCATCGTCCTTGCGAGCCTCGAAGACATGAAGGCCGAGGACACCGTCAGCATCGACATCACCGGCAAGGCGGCGTTCGCCGACCACATGGTCGTGACCAGCGGGCGGTCGAACCGGCACGTCGGCGCGGTCGCGGACAACGTGATCGAATCCCTCCACAAGGCGGGCGTGAAGAACCTGCGCGTGGAAGGCAAGAAAACCTGCGACTGGGTGCTGATCGACGCCGGCAACGTCGTGGTCCACGTGTTCCGGCCCGAGGTGCGCGCCTTCTACGACATCGAGAAGATGTGGGCGGGCGGCGCGCACGGTCGCCAGGCCGGCTAGGGCATGATCCCGAAAAGTGGGCACCGGTTTTCGGATCAGATCATGCCCGGCTGGACAGATGGAGCGGACGGCCTGACGACAGTCATGCCGGTTCCGCTCTGAGAGAGCGGCGATGCGGATCGCGGTCGCCGCCGTCGGACGGCTCAGGGACGGCCCCGAGCGCGAGCTTGCGGAGCGTTACCGCAAGCGCGCCGATCAGGCCGGCCGGCGCATCGGCTTCCGCGAGGTGGAGCTGATCGAGATTCGCGAGAGCCGCGCGCAGGAGCCCGCCCGGCGCATGATCGAGGAATCGATCGCGATCGCGCAGACCATTCCCGAGAAGGCCGCGGTGGTCGTGCTCGACGAGCGCGGCCGGAGCCTCGACAGCGCGGCGTTCGCGGCGCAGCTTGGCCGCTGGCGCGACGACGGCAGGCCGGCCGCGGTGTTCGTGATCGGCGGCGACGACGGGCTGGCGGACAGCGTGCGCGACCGCGCAAGCCTCGCGCTTTCGTTCGGAACCGCGACCTGGCCGCATCCGCTGGTGCGCGCCATGCTGTTCGAGCAGGTCTACCGTGCGGTCACGATTCTCTCCGGACACCCGTATCACCGCGCGTGACTTTGCCCCGCTCGCGCGTTACCCCGGACGCATGAGCGCATCGGCACGCAGGGGCGATTCGCGCAGGCCCGCCATGGCCGCGCTCGCCCTCGCGCTGTCGGTGCCGTTCGCGATGCCGGCGCAGGCCCAGCCCGCGCTCGACGCGCTGCGCCAGCGCGACCAGGAGCTGGAGGCGGTGCGCGCCGAACAGCGGCGCGCCGCGCAGACGGAAGCGAAGCTCAAGCTCGAGATTCAGACCATCGGCGACGACCGCCGCAAGCTGAACCAGGCGTTGATCGACACCGCCGCGCGGCTGCGCACCGCCGAGGAGCGGATCGCCGCGACCGAAGCCCGGCTGAAGCCGCTCGACGAGAGCGAGCGCCGCATCCGCGGCTCGCTGGAGGAGCGCCGCGAGACCATCGCCGAGGTGCTGGCCGCGCTGCAGCGGATGGGACGGCGGCCGCCGCCCGCGCTGATGGTCCGGCCGCAGGACGCGCTCGCGGCCGTGCGCTCGGCCATCATGCTGGGCGCGGTGGTGCCGGGCATGCGGGTGCAGGCCGAGGCGCTGGCGGCCGACCTCGCGGACCTGACGCGGGTCCGCAAGGACATCGACGAGGAGAAGGCGCGGCTCGGCCGCGACAGGACGGCGCTCGCCGAGGAGCGCCAGCGGGTGACGGCCCTCGGCGAGGAGCGCCGGCGCAAGCAGGCGGAGGTCGAGCGCACCCTGGACGCCGAGCGGCTCAAGGCGGCGGAACTCGCCCGGCAGGTCGACAATCTCAAAGATTTGATCGCCCGCGCCGAGCAGGGCCTGGATCGCGCCGCCCGCGCGGCGCGCGCCGCCGAGCGCGCCAAGCAGCCCGCGGACGGCCGGATGGACCTCGCGGCTCTCAAGGATCCCGGACGGCTGTCGCCGGCCGTTGCATTCGCCTCGACGCGGGGCCATCTCCCGCTTCCGGTGAACGGGGTGCGGATTCGCGAGTTCGGCGCCCCGGACAGCCTGGGCGGCACGGAGCGGGGCCTGACCATCGCCACCCGGGCCGGCGCCCAGGTCACGTCGCCCTGCGATGGCTGGGTGGTTTATTCCGGCCCCTTCCGCAATTACGGCCAAGTCTTGATCCTCAATGCCGGCGGCGGGTATCATGTGGTCCTTGCTGGGATGGAGCGAAGTTCTGTCGATGTCGGCCAGTTCGTGCTGACCGGGGAGCCCGTGGCGATCATGGGAACCGGCTCGCAGGTCGCCGCCACCCTGGCGACCGGCACCAACCAGCCCATTCTCTACGTCGAGTTCCGAAAGGACGGGTCCCCCGTCGACCCCGCCCCCTGGTGGGCAGCAAGCGAAGGCGAAAAGGCGCGCGGATGATGCGAAAGACGATCCTGGTTCTTCTCGGCGCGGCCTCCGGGGCCGCCCTCACGCTGCTGGCCACCCAGCCGATGATGCTCCAGCTCGGCTCGAGCGCTCGGGCCGCCGCAGCCGACACCTACCGGCAGCTCAACCTGTTCGGCGACGTGTTCGAGCGCGTGCGCGCCGACTACGTCGAGAAGCCGGATGACGCCAAGCTGATCGAATCGGCGATCAACGGCATGCTCGCCGGTCTCGATCCACACTCCAGCTACATGGACCCGAAGAACTTCCGCGACATGCAGGTGCAGACCCGCGGCGAGTTCGGCGGGCTGGGCATCGAGGTCACGATGGAGGATGGCCTGATCAAGGTGGTCGCCCCGATCGACGACACGCCCGCCGCCAAGGCCGGCATCCTCGCCAACGACGTCATCACCCACCTCGACGAGGACGCCGTGCAGGGCCTGACCCTGAACCAGGCGGTCGAGAAGATGCGCGGCCCGGTCAATACCAACATCAAGCTGCGCGTCATGCGCAAGGGCCAGGACAAGCCGACCGAGATCACCATCACGCGCGCCATCATCCGCGTGCGCGCGGTGCGGTCGCGCGCCGAGGACGACGTCGGCTATATCCGCGTCACCCAGTTCAACGAGCAGACCACCGAGA
>CAZZCV010000102.1:0-9583 GCA_964653225.1 uncultured Rhodoplanes sp.
CGAAGGATGCGGGTGACCCGAGATTGATGTTCATGATGTCCTCGGGCGGGCTCACCGCGGCGGATCTGTTCCAGGGCAAGGACGCGATCCTGTCCGGCCCCGCCGGCGGCGTGGTGTCGATGGCCGAGACCGGACGGGAGGCCGGCTTCGACCGCCTGATCGGCTTCGACATGGGCGGCACCTCGACCGACGTCTCCCATTATGACGGAGAATACGAGCGCGCCTTCGAGACCGAGGTGGCCGGCGTGCGCATGCGCGCGCCGATGATGCTCATTCACACGGTCGCGGCGGGCGGCGGCTCGATCCTGCACTACGACGGCGCGCGCTTCCGCGTCGGCCCCGACAGCGCGGGGGCCAACCCCGGCCCGGCCTGCTACCGCCGCGGCGGACCTCTTGCGGTCACCGATGCGAACGTGATGGTCGGCAAGCTGATCCCCGACTTCTTCCCGAAGATCTTCGGCCCGGATCAGAACCAGCCGCTCGACGCGGACGCCGTGCGCGCGGCCTTCATCGATCTGGCGAAGGAGGTCGGCGGCAAGTCGCCGGAGGAGATCGCCGACGGCTTCGTCCGGATCGCGGTCGAGAACATGGCCAACGCGATCAAGAAGATCTCGGTGCAGCGCGGCTACGACGTGACCCGCTACGCGCTCAACTGCTTCGGCGGCGCGGGCGGCCAGCACGCCTGCCTGGTGGCCGACGCGCTCGGCATGACGAAGGTGCTGATCCACCCGTTCTCGTCGCTGCTGTCGGCCTACGGGATGGGGCTGGCGGACATCCGCGCCACCCGCCAGCAGGCGATCGAGGAGCCGCTCGGCGGCGGCGCGCTCGCCGCGATCAAGAAGGTCGGCGCGCGGCTTGGCAAAGAGACCAGGGCCGAGGTCGCGGGCCAGGGCGTGCCGGCGGCGAAGATCAAGGTGATCGTGCGCGCGCACATCCGCTACGCCGGCACCGACACCGCGCTGGTGGTCGGCGCGGGCACGCTCGCAGCGATGAAAGCCGCCTTCGAGAAGGCGCACAAGGCGCGCTTCGGCTTCATCGACCGCAATAAGCAGCTCGTGATCGAGGCCGTGTCCGTGGAGGCGGTCGGCGGCGGCGCGAAGTTCCGCGAGAAGGCGCTGAAGCTCTCGCGCGCGAAGCTGCCCTCGCCGGCCCGCCGCACGAAATTCTTCTCGAACGGCAAATGGCACCGCGCCGCGGTCTACACCCGCGAGCAGCTTCGGCCCGGCGCGAAGGTCCAGGGCCCCGCCATCGTCATCGAGCCGCACCAGACCGTGGTGGTGGAGCACGGCTGGCGCGCAAGCGTCACCGCGAAGAACCATCTCGTGCTCGACCGCAACGTCAGGCTCAAACGCGCCAGCGCCATCGGCACCAAGGCCGATCCGGTGATGCTGGAGGTGTTCAACAACCTGTTCATGTCGATTGCCGAGCAGATGGGCGTGTCGCTGCAGAACACCGCCTATTCGGTGAACATCAAGGAGCGGCTCGACTTTTCCTGCGCTGTGTTCGCGCACGACGGCTCGCTGGTCGCCAACGCGCCGCATATGCCGGTGCATCTGGGCTCCATGGACCGCGCGGTCGAGACCATCATCCGCGAGAACAAGGGCCGTATAAAGCCGGGCGACGTGTACGTGATCAACGCGCCCTACAACGGCGGCACCCACCTGCCCGACATCACGGTCTGCACGCCGGTGTTCGACGACCGGAAGAAGAGCATCCTGTTCTGGGTCGCCTCGCGCGGCCACCACGCGGACGTGGGCGGCATCTCGCCAGGCTCGATGTCGCCGATGGCCACGACCATCGAAGAGGAAGGCGTCCTGTTCGACAACTTCAAGGTGATCGACCGCGGCCGCTTCCGGGAAAAAGAACTGGTCACAGCGCTGACCGGCGCGAAATACCCGGTGCGCAACGTCACGCAGAACGTCAACGACATGAAGGCGCAGATCGCCGCCAACGAGAAGGGCGCGCAGGAGCTGCGCAAGATGGTCGCGCACTTCACCCTGCCGGTGGTGAAGGCCTACATGAAGCACGTGCAGGACAACGCGGCCGAGAGCGTGCGCCGCGTGATCGACCGCCTGCACGATTCGAGCTTCGAATACGAGATGGACCAGGGCACCGTGATCAAGGTCCGGATCGCGGTGGACAAGAAGAAGCGCCAGGCCAGGGTCGACTTCACCGGCACCTCGCCGCAGCAGCCGACCAACTTCAACGCGCCGGAGCCGGTGGCGCGCGCGGCCGTGCTCTACGTCTTCCGCGTGATGGTGGACGACGACATTCCGATGAACGCCGGGTGCCTGCGGCCGATCGACATCGTGATCCCGCCGCGCACCCTGCTGACCCCGGAATATCCCTGCGCCGTCGTGGCCGGCAACGTGGAGACCTCGCAGGCCATCACCGACACGCTGTTCGGAGCGCTCGGCGCCATGGCCGGCGCACAGGGCACCATGAACAACGTCAACTTCGGCAACGCGAAGTATCAGTATTACGAGACGATCTGCTCGGGCTCGCCTGCGGGTCCGGGCTTCCCCGGCACCGACGCGGTGCACACCCACATGACCAACACAAGGCTCACCGATCCGGAGATCCTCGAATTCCGCTATCCGGTGGTGCTGGAGGATTTCCACATCCGCAAGGGCTCCGGCGGCCGCGGAAAATGGAGCGCAGGCGACGGCATCCGCCGCACCATCCGGTTCCTCGAAAAGATGGAATGCACCCTGCTTTCCGGCCATCGCCGCATCCGCCCGTTCGGGCTCGCGGGCGGCGGGGACGGTCAGGTCGGCGAGAACTGGGTGCGTCGCAACGACGGCACCATGGAGCGGCTCAAGGGCGCGGACGCCACGGTGATCGACGCGGGTGAAGCGGTGATCATCCAGAGCCCGACCGCGGGCGGATACGGGAAGCCAGACTAGCCGCCATCCTGCGTTCACGCCGCGCAGCGCCCGGTTTGCGGGGACGGCGAGCCCCGACAAGGCTCGCCGTCTTCCATCATCAAGGCGTCCTCGGAACCTCGGCAGACGGTGCGGCAGGCTCCTCCGGAACCAACCGCCCGATCTCTGCGGCCGGCGGTTTTTCTCCAGGCCGGCCTGGATTTCCGCTCGTCTGAAGCGGCGCTGCCTTCTGGTCGTTACCCGCCTGCGTGTTGCTGTTGAAGATGATCGCGCCGGTCCCGGGATCGACCACCATGTTGGTCGGCGTCGCATAGAACGCCTTGGTCATGAGACGCTGAATGCCGGCGCGCGTGCACTGGCTTTCGATCACGCTCACGGCGTGGAGCGCATCGGCAAAGGTGAACGGAGAGCGATAGATCGTCCGTCGCGACTGCGACAGGTTCGGCAACTGGCCATCGACTTTCCGGTAATAATGATCGGCGAGCAGATTCTGGGCAGTCTCCACCACCACGCGCGCTTCTTCATACGGCACCGTCAGATAGCGATACTTCTCATATTCGTTCATTGAACTGGTGACGAAGGTCCGGCCGACGAACATCGCACTACGGAGCGTGCCGTTGGCGTCCACGGCATTGAGAACACCCTCCGAGAGGGTGCCGAACACGCCGAACTGGGCCTGCAGGAAGTCGAGATAGCGGTTGCGCTCTTCCAGACCCTGAAGATGATTGCGGCAGATCATCTGGGCCGCACGCAATCCCGTCGAAATATAATATTTGACCAGATTGTTATAGCCGATCCTGTCGTGAACTAGCTTCTGGTAGCTGACAAGGCTGACGTCGGCCCGGTCATCGCCGGCGCGGGGAATCCATGGCCTCAGCGTTGACGTTCGGAGTGGCGGCGTGGCCGGTATCGTCTCCGGGGGCATGAAAGGAAGCGATGTAAATCCCGCCTTTTCGGACTGCTCCCGGACCCTTTCGTAGTCGAGCCGGTTAAAGCCGAAATACCGGCCCATCAAAATCGTCGCCTGCATGAAAAGCTGGATCGACATTGACGTTTCGTCGGCCAGCACGAGTCTAGGCGGATTGACCGGCGCCCGCTGCCCGCAGCCAGCAACGCCCAACAGAACCATGCACGACCATATGACAACCCCACGCCCCACACGCATTGCGTCCCCCCGTTGTGAATTCCCCGCGGGGATGCAACCAGTGCGATAAGTTCCGGGGAATTGATTTTTGGAACCTGAATTCGACCGTTGTTGAAAAGCCGCGGACAAACGGTGGAAAAGACTTCCCCCGCCTTATCCAGGAACCTGTTTGGTCAATACTTTTCAGCCCATGTGATGAAATGCGACCCGCGAATAGAATTGCGGGATCAAAAATGCGTTTCGTTGCCGGTCACAGTTGCATCTGAACGTGACCGTTCAGGATCCGCCGCACGGCGCGCGCCGGATCGCGCTAGGTCTGATGGACATCCAGGATTCCCGGTGCCGGTTTGTGGCGATTCATTGGGCTCCGGATCGGATGATTCGGAGCCCCTGGGATGGCGAAGCGCTACGACCTGACGGCCGCACAATAGAACCGGATCACGCCTGTGCTGCCTCCTTCGCCTACGACAAGACCATCTACCGAATGCGCAACTGCATCGAGCGCTGTTTCAGCAAGCTCAAGCACTTCCGACGCTTCGCGACACGCTACGATCGACGGGCAAGCCACTTCCTCAACCTCATCCACATCGCCGCAGCGATGATCTGGAGCCGAGGAATGTCGATCCTACTTAGTTCACCCGATGCCTGTCGCCGCCCCAGTCGATCGCCGGACGCGGTCCCTCGTCCTCGATCCAGTCGTCGTCGTCGCCGGCGGATGGTTTCGCCTGCGGCTGGGGACGCGGGCGGATCGAGGCGGTGAGGCCCGGATCGCGCTGGCGAGCGGCGGCGACCGCCGCGGCTCCGCCCCGCACGCGCGAGGCGACCAACTCGCCGTCCTCGGCGCGCGGGTTGCAGATGCGCCGGCCGCTGGCGCGGCGCATCAGGTCGACGTGGAAGTGGTCGTAGTGGAAGCGGTTCGAGCCGGGCGCGAGCACGGTCGTGAACGTGTCGCAGGCGGCGGCCTGCACGTCGCGCAGGAAGCCCTGCTCCTCCGGCGCGCCGCGCCAGCCGTTCTTGATCGTGATGCGCCGCCCGTCCGCCAGCACGAAGGCGGCGATGTCGAGCGCGTTGCCGAAGGCGTGCTCGGAGATGCGCGCGCCGGGCTGGCCGTTCATGCCGCGGCACGAATACGCCGAGATCTGCCGGATCTCCGTCACCGGCTGGCCGAACCATTTGTGCGCGGCCGGCTGCACCGCCTGGGCGATCCAGCGGTCCAGCGCCGAGACGATCGGACACGCGAGCGTGGCGTTCGGCTTGACCTCGATCGGAGCCACGGAGCCCGTGGCGCGGGGCGCGGGCGCTGGCCCGAGCGCCGGCAGCGGCGGCTCGCTTGCCGGAATGGTCCGGGGCGCGGCGAGCGCGCGCCGGGGCGCGGGCTCGAAATTGTTGTCGAGCGCAGCGGTGGTCGGCCGCGTGGGCACCACCCTATAACCCGTCCCCGAAGCTGCGGGCGGAGCGACCTGCGGAGCGGGCGCCGGCGGCGCGGCGGCATAAGACGGCTCGCCGCCCGGCGGCGACAGCGACAGCGGTCCGCCATGCGGCTGCATCGGAGCCGGCGGCGGCAGATGCTGCTGTTGCACGGCCGGTGCCGGCGCGGCGGGCGGCCGCGCGGCGATCGGCCAGCGCGGCTGCGGCAAAATCCCGGAGCCTTGCCGGGAGCCTTGCGGGATCGCGCCCGGCGGGCGGATCACGTCGCCGGCGAAGCCGAGCGCATGGCTCACGTCGCCGAGGCTCGCGACCTTCAGCGGATACTCGGCGCCACAGATTCCGGGGCCCTCGATCGGCTCGATCCGGACCAGACCCGGCTTCTCCCGCACCAGGCCCGACTTCAGGCAACTGGCCTCCGCCTCGCGGCGCCAGGGCTCGCGTTGGGCGTACTGGAGAATGCTGCGGCCGCATCCTGCGAGCGCGAGAAGGACGAGGGAGCCGACGAAAAACTTACGCACTCCACGCATCATGACGCCGACAATGCGAGCGATCCGGTTAAGGACTGCTCAACGCTAACGCCTTGTTTATGGTTAAGAGTTCGCTAGGGCATGATCCCGAAAAGTGGGAACCGGTTTTCGGAGGAGATCATGCTCAAACGAAAAGAGACGCGACGGGTCTGGTTCAACGCAGTTGAACCAGACCCTGGCAGCGCTTGATCCCCGCATGGCTTTCGGGCGACAAGATTTCCCGTCTCCACGCTCGACGGACCGTCCCGATGCTCCCTGCCCTTGCTCTTGCCCGCTCCATCGAGGCGGGCGAATTCACGCCCGCGCAGGTGCTGGAGCGCGCCGCCGAAGCCATCGCCGCGCGCGAGGCCGAAATCGGCGCCTTCGCCGCGCTCGATCTCGACGCCGCGCGCCTCGCTGCGCGGGCCGACGGACTCGCGGGCAAGCCGCTGCGCGGCCTGCCCGTCGGCTTCAAGGACATTTACGACACCGCCGACATGACCACGGCCTACGGCTCGGCGATCTATGCGAACCATCGCCCGGCGGCCGACGCAGCCCTGGTCGCGATGACGCTGCGCGCGGGCGGCGTGGCGCTCGGCAAGACCGTAACCACCGAGTTCGCCCATCTCGATCCGGGCCGCACGCGCAACCCGCACAACGGCGCGCACACGCCGGGCGGCTCGTCGTCCGGATCGGCCGCCGCGGTCGCGGCCGGCATGCTGGCGGTCGCGACCGGCAGCCAGACCGGCGGCTCGGTGATCCGCCCCGCGAGCTTCTGCGGCGTGGCCGGCTTCAAGCCTTCGTTCGGCCTTCTGCCGACCGTGGGCATGAAATGCGTGTCCTGGCATCTCGACACCGCGGGCCTGTTCGCGGCCGGCGTGGCCGATGCCGCCTTCGCCGCGCAGGCGATCTGCGGCCGCGACCTGCGGGTGGACCGCGCGCCGCCGGCTTCGCCGCGCATCGCGCTGCTGCGCCGCCAGCCGTGGCTCGACGCCGATCCCGACATGGCGCAGGCCGTCGAGACCGCGGCGCGCGCCGCGGAGAAGGCGGGAGCCGCGGTCTCGGACATCGTGCTGCCGCCGGTGTTCGGCGAGGCCTTCGAGGCTCACGCCACGATCCAGGCCTACGAGGCCGCCCGCGCGCTCGCCTCCGAATACGGCCGCCACCGCGACGCGATGCGCCCTGCCGCGCGCGCGCTGGCCGAGGCCGGCGACGCGATCCCGCACGCCGCCTACGATTCCGCGCGCGGCATCGCGAGCCGGGCGCGGCGGGCCGCGCTCGCCCTGTTCGACGACGCCGACGTGATCCTGTCGCCGTCCGCGCCGGGGGCGGCCCCTTCGGGCCTCGGCTCCACCGGCTCCTCGACCTTCAACCGGCTCTGGACACTGGCCGGCACGCCCTGCGTGAACCTGCCCGGCCTGATCAGCGCCGCAGGCCTGCCGCTCGGCGTGCAGGCCATCGGCCGGTTCGGCGCGGACCGCGAAACACTGGAGGCCGCCCTGTTCGTCGAATCCGCGCTGCGCCGGAGCTGAGGCGAATTCGGCCGGATCATCTTCCTGCGGTTGAATATGCACAAAATATGCGCGGATGGCGGCCCTGCCCCGCGCATGGAAAGCCCCCGCATATTCCTTGTTTTATTGTTTTATAACAATTACTTATGGAGAATTCGGCCGCCCTGGAACCAAGCCCGGGTGCGGCACGTTTGTGGTTTCGAGAGGGGGCACGGCTCTGCTAGCCTTAACCCCAGTTCATCGACGGAGGCCATATTGGACTTAGCACTGCGACTGAATCTTCTGGCGGTTTGCGCGGCGATTGCATTCGTCGGCGCGGTCCTGCTGGGCGCGTTCTGAGTTCGGTCCCAGCAACGATCCAAGACGTCGAACGACCGATGAAGACACCGGAGGAAAAACCTCCGGTGTTTTCTTTTTTGGAGGGAGACGGCCGTTGCGTGCCGCAGCCCCGGTTCACCTCCCCTGCGGGGGGAGATTCGCGTGAGGCGCGCGCCATCCAGTCCGGGCTATGAAGCTCAGGCCGCCGCGTCCTGCGCCGGCGGCCGGGCCGGAATGTAGTTCAGGATCGACGCGAGCCAGCGCTCCGCCTCCGCGACCGACCAGCCCTTGCGCGCGGCATAGTCCTCGACCTGATCCCGCTCGATCTTGCCGACCCCGAAGTAGTGGCTCTCCGGGTGGCCGAAGTAGAGCCCGCTCACCGACGCCCCCGGCCACATGGCGAAGCTCTCAGTCAGGGTCACGCCGATCCGGTCCGGCTCCGTCAGGCGGAAGAGCGTCGCCTTCTCGGTGTGGTCGGGCTGCGCCGGATAGCCGGGGGCGGGACGGATGCCGCGATACTTCTCGGCGATCAGATCGGCGTTGGAGAGCGCCTCGTCCGCGGCATAGCCCCAGAACTCGGTGCGCACCCTCTGGTGCAGCCGCTCCGCGAACGCCTCGGCGAGCCGGTCGGCCAGCGCCTTGACCATGATCGACGAGTAATCGTCGTTGGCGTTCTTGAACCGCTCGGCCACGGCGTCCTCGCCGATGCCCGCCGTCACCACGAAGGCCCCGACGTAATCCTCGTGCCCCTCGGGCGCGACGAAATCGGCGAGCGCGACGTTGGCGCGCCCCTCGCGGCGGGTGAGCTGCTGGCGCAGCGTGTGCAGCATGGCCGCGGGCCGGGTGCGGGCCTCGTCCTCGAACAGCCGGATGTCGTCGCCGGCCGAATTCGCCGGCCAGAAGCCAACGATGCCGGCGGCCTTGAACCACTTTTCCTTCACGATCTGGTCCAGCATCCTGCGCGCGTCGGCATAGAGCGAGCGTGCGGCCTCGCCCACGACCTTGTCGTCGAGGATCGCGGGATATTTCCCCGTCAGCTCCCAGGTCTGGAAGAACGGCGACCAGTCGATGCGCTCCACCAGCTCCTCGACCGGATAATCGTCCAGCACCCGCGTTCCGAGGAACGCAGGCTTCACCGCACGATGCGACGCCCAATCGAGCTTCAGGGCATTGGCGCGCGCATCGGCCAGCGACAGCCGCTTCTTGTCCTCCTGGCCCCGCGCATGCGCCGTGGCGATGCGGGCGTATTCCTCGCGCACCTCGCTCACATAGGCCTCGCGCCGCTCACGAGACACCAGTGCTGCGGTCACGCCCACCGCGCGGCTCGCGTCGGTGACGTAGACGGTCTGGCCGCGGCGGTAGTTCGGATGGATCTTCACCGCCGTGTGCACGCGGCTCGTGGTCGCGCCGCCGATCAGCAACGGCAGGTCGAAGTTCTGCCGCTCCATCTCGGCCGCGACGTGGCACATCTCGTCCAACGAAGGGGTGATCAGTCCGGACAGACCGACGATGTCGGCGTTCTCGGCCTTCGCTGTTTCGAGGATCTTCGCCGCCGACACCATCACGCCGAGGTCGATCACCTCGTAGTTGTTGCACTGGAGCACGACGCCGACGATGTTCTTGCCGATGTCGTGCACGTCGCCCTTCACCGTGGCGAGCACCACCTTGCCCGCCGAGCTGGAGCGGTTCGTGCCGCCGCGCTCCGCCTTCTCCTTTTCCATGTAGGGCATCAGGTGGGCGACCGCCTGCTTCATCACGCGCGCGGACTTCACCACCTGCGGCAGGAACATC
>CAZZCV010000103.1:0-9564 GCA_964653225.1 uncultured Rhodoplanes sp.
CACCGGAGCGGGCGGGTTCTGCCTGCTGGCCGGCGTGCTGATCCTCGGGCACATTGTCGGTAGTTACGATCTCGACCGGGTGCTGGCCTCCGGTTTCCTGATCCGCTCGCACGACCTCTATGTCCCGGCTCTCGTCCTGGTTCTCCTCGGCGCGCTGACCAAGAGCGCTCAGTTCCCGTTCCATTTCTGGCTGCCGCACGCAATGGCGGCGCCGACGCCGGTCTCCGCCTACCTGCATTCCGCGACGATGGTGAAGGCCGGGGTGTTCCTGCTCATCCGGCTGTGGCCGGCGCTCGGCGGAACCGAGGAATGGCTCTGGCTGGTCGGAACCTCCGGCCTCATCACGTTCGGTCTTGGCGCGTATAGCGCGATCTTCCAGCAGGACCTGAAGGGATTGCTGGCCTATTCGACCATCAGCCATCTCGGCCTCATCACCATATTGATCGGGCTCGGAAAGCCGCTCGGCATCGTCGCCGCGATCTTCCACATCATGAACCACGCCACCTTCAAGGCGTCGCTGTTCATGGCGGCCGGCATCATCGACCACGAGAGCGGAACGCGCGACATCCGGCGGCTGAGCGGGCTCTGGCGTTTCATGCCCGTGACCGCGACGCTGGCCATGGTCGCGGCCGCGGCGATGGCCGGCGTGCCGCTGCTCAACGGCTTCCTCTCCAAGGAGATGTTCTTCGCCGAGACCATCGAGCGGCACGACGGATCGGTCCTCGACGGCCTCTTGCCCTACATCGCCACGGCGGCCGCGGCCTTCAGCGTCGCCTATTCGCTGCGCTTCATCCGCGACGTGTTCTTCGGCCCGCCGCCGGTCGGCCTGCCGCGCACGCCGCACGAGCCGCCGCGCTGGATGCGCTTCCCGGTGGAGCTGCTCGTCGTCGCCTGCCTGGTGGTGGGGGTGATCCCCGCGCTTACCATCGGCCCGTTTCTCGACACCGCGGCGCGCTCGGTGCTGGGCGCGGCAACCCCGGAATACAGCCTCGCGATCTGGCACGGGCTCACCGTGCCGTTCCTCATGAGCTGCGTCGCGCTGGTCGGCGGCGTGCTGCTCTACCTGCTGCTGCGCAAGCCGCTCCAGCGTGGCGAGGAAGGTCCGCCCCTGCTGCGCCGCCTGCGCGGCCGGCGCATCTTCGACCGCGTGCTGGTCACGATCTCGTGGCGCTGGGCCAGTTCGCTGGAGCGCCTGCTCGGCACCCGCCGGCTGCAGCCGCAACTGCTGCTGCTGGTGTGCCTGGCGCTGGCCGCGGCGGCCCTGCCGTCCTACGGACGGGGGCTCGGGTTCCCCGGCATCAGCCTCGCCGGTCTCGATCCGGCGTTCGCCGCCATGTGGGCGGTGGGCATCGCCTGCGCGGTCGGCGGCGCGTATCTCGCCAAGTTCCACCGGCTGGCTGCGCTGATCCTGATCGGCGGCGCCGGGCTCGCCACCTGCATCACCTTTGCGTGGCTGTCCGCGCCCGATCTCGCCCTCACCCAGCTCGTGGTCGAGGTGGTGGCGCTGGTGCTGCTCCTGCTCGGCCTGCGCTGGCTGCCGAAGCGGCTGGAGGAGGTGGACGCCGACGGGCGGAGCACGTCGATCGCGCGCGCGCGGCGCGTCCGTGATTTCACCGTCGCCATCGTCGCCGGCGTCGGCGTCTCGGCGCTGGCCTATACCATCATGATGCGGCCGCCCCTGGACAGCATCTCGAAATTCTTCCTGGCCCGCGCCTACACCGAGGGCGGCGGGACCAACGTGGTCAACGTCATCCTGGTGGACTTCCGCGCCTTCGACACGCTGGGCGAGATCACCGTGCTCGGGGTCGTCGCACTGTCGGTGTTCGCGCTGCTGCGCCGCTTCCGGCCCGCGGCCGACAGCCTGGAGATTCCCGAGCAGCAGCGCTTCCAGAAGGCGCAGGACGCAGCCGCGGCGGAGGGCAGCATCGGCAGCTCGCCGGGCTACAACCTGATGATCCCCGTGGTCATCATGCAGCTCCTGTTCCCGGCCGTGGTGCTGTTGGCGGCGCACCTGTTCCTGCGCGGGCACGACATGCCCGGCGGCGGCTTCGTCGCCGGCATCACGATGGCGATCGCGCTGATGATGCAGTACATGGCCGGCGGCATCCGCTTCGTGGAAATGCGGCTGCGGATTCATCCGGCGCGCTGGATCTCGGTGGGGCTGCTGGTCGCGGTCGCGGGCGGCGCGGGCGCGTGGCTGTTCTCGCGGCCGTTCCTCAGCTCGGCGTTCACCTATGTCGACCTCCCGGTGATCGGCGCGGTGCCGGCGGCGAGCGCTCTGATCTTCGATTTCGGCGTGTTCTCGCTGGTGGTCGGCGCCACGGCGCTGATCCTCGTGGCGCTGGCGCACCAGTCGGTTCGCAGCCACCGCGCGGCGGGCGAGCCGGCCGCGGCCCCCGAAATCGCGGCGGAGGGGCGCTGATGGAGCTGGTCCTCTCCGTTGCCATCGGCGTGCTGACCGGCTCCGGCGTGTGGCTGCTGCTGCGGCCGCGCACCTTCCAGGTCATCATGGGGCTGACGCTGCTCTCCTATGCGGTCAACCTGTTCATCTTCGGCATGGGCCGGCTCCGCATCGGCATGCCCCCGGTGCTGGAGAAAGGCCAGGCGGGCGATCCTTCGCAGTTCGCCGACCCGCTGCCGCAGGCGCTGGTGCTCACCGCCATCGTCATCAGCTTCGCCACCACCGCGCTGTTCCTCGTGGTGCTGCTGGCCTCGCGCGGACTGACCGGCACCGACCACGTGGACGGCACGGAGCGGGAACCGTGATGCGCTGGGTCGACCATTTCACCGTCCTGCCAGTCGTCCTGCCCATGATCGCGGGCGCGGCGATTCTGCTGATCGACGACCGCAACCGCAGCCTCAAGGCCACGATCAACCTGGCCTCGATCATCGCGCTGTGCGGCATCGCCGTGAGCCTGCTGCTGATGGCGGACACGCAGGCAGCCCGGGGCGGCGCCGCCACCGTGCTGGTTTACCGCCTGGGCGACTGGGCCGCGCCCTTCGGCATCGTGCTGGTCGTCGATCGGCTGTCCGCGCTCATGCTGGTCCTCACGAGCCTGCTTGCGCTGGCGTCGGTCACCTATTCGCTCGCCCAGTGGCACCGCGCCGGCTCGCACTTTCACGCCCTGTTCCAGTTCCTGTTGATGGGGCTGAACGGCGCGTTCCTGACCGGCGACCTGTTCAACCTGTTCGTGTTCTTCGAGCTGCTGCTGGCGGCGTCCTATGGACTGGTGCTGCACGGCTCCGGACCCGTCCGCGTGCGGGCCGGGCTGCACTACATCGCGGTGAATCTCGCGGCGTCGCTGCTGTTCCTGATCGGCGTCAGCCTGATCTACGGCGTGACCGGCACGCTGAACATGGCCGACCTCGCGGTGCGGATTCCGCAGGTGCCGGCCGCCGACCGCGCCCTGCTCGAAGCCGGCGCCGCCATCCTCGGCATCGCCTTCCTGGTCAAGGCCGGCATCTGGCCGCTCAGCTTCTGGCTCCCGACCACCTATTCGGCCGCCGCCCCGCCGGTCGCCGCCATGTTCTCGATCATGAGCAAGGTCGGCCTCTATGTGGTGCTGCGGCTGTGGACCCTGCTGTTCGGCGACGGCGATTCCGCCTCCGCGCAGTTCGGCAGCGAATGGCTTCTGGTCGGAGGCATGGCGACCGTCGTCTTCGGCGCGATCGGCGTTCTCGCCTCGCAGGACATGGCGCGACTCGCCGGCTTCGCCGTGCTGGTGTCGTCCGGCACCATCATGGCCGCCATAGCCACCGGCCACGCCGGGGTGACCGGCTCGGCGCTCTTCTATCTGGTCAGCTCGACGCTCGCGATCGGCGCATTCTTCATGCTGATCGAGCTGATCGAGCGCGGCCGCGATCCGGTCTCCGACATGCTCGCGGTGACGCGGGAGGCCTATGGCGAGGACGACGAGGACGACATGATGGAGTCCGAGGAGGTCGGCATCGCGATTCCCGCGACGATGGCAATCCTCGGCGTCTGCTTCCTCGGCTGCGCGCTGATCCTGTCGGGGCTGCCGCCGCTGTCGGGCTTCCTCGCCAAGTTCGCCGTGCTCTCCGCGCTGTTCGAGGCCAAGCCCGGCGCGGTCGCGCCGCTGGTGGGCTGGGCGCTGCTGGCGCTGCTGATCCTGTCGGGACTCGCGACGCTGATCGCGATCACACGCGCGGGCATCCGGACGCTCTGGACTCCGCTGGAGCGCAGCGTGCCGCGGGTGCGCCTGGTGGAGATCGTTCCGGTCGCGGTGCTGCTGCTGGCCTGCGCCACCCTGACGGTGCAGGCGGGCCCCGTGATGCGCTACATGCAGGCGGCCGCGGGCGCGCTGCATGCGCCGCACGACTATGTGCGCAGCGTGCTTGGGGCCCCCGGCCCCGCCGCGGCTCCCGGCGGAGGCCGGCCATGAACCGCTTCACAACGCGCTGGCTGCCGTTCCCGTCCGTGTCGGTTTGCCTGCTCGCCATGTGGCTGCTGGTGAGCCAGTCGGTCGCTCCGGGCCATCTCCTGCTCGGCGCGATCTTCGGCGTGGTCGGCGGGTGGCTTCTGGCACGGCTGCAGTCGCCAACCATGCGCGTGCGCAATCCACGCGCCATGATGCGGCTCCTCTGCCTGGTGCTGGCGGACATCGTGCGCTCCAACATCGCCGTATCGCGGATCATCCTCGGCCCGCGCCGCCAGAAGATCACCTCGGGGTTCCTGCACGTCCCGCTGGACATGCGCAGCCGCTACGGACTCGCGGTTCTCGCCTGCATCATCACCGCCACGCCCGGCACGCTGTGGGTGAACTTCAATCCCGCAACCGGGATGCTGATGATCCACGTCCTCGACCTGATCGACGAGCAGACCTGGATCGACACCATCAAGGGCCGCTACGAAAGCCTGCTGCTGGAGATCTTCGAATGAGCACGCAGATCCTTGGCTGGTCGCTGGTCGCCGCGCAGATCATTCTGGTTCTCGCCATGACCTGCGCCATGGCGCGCATGCTGTACGGCCCGCGCGCGCAGGACCGCGTGCTCGGCCTCGACACGCTCTACGTCAACGCCATGCTGCTGATGCTTGTGTTCGGCATCCGCACCGGCAGCACGATGTATTTCGAGATGGCGCTGATCATCGCGCTGCTCGGCTTCGTCGGCACCGCGGCGCTGGCCAAGTTCCTGATGCGCGGCGAGGTGATCGAATGATCGCACCGGTCGAACTTCCGGCCTGGGCCGCGCTGCTGACCGCGGCGCTGGTTCTCGCGGGCGCGGTTATCACCCTGATCGGCTCGCTCGGTCTGCTGCGGCTCGGCACATTCTATGCGCGGGTGCATGCGCCCACGCTGGGCACCACGCTCGGCGCGGGCAGCATCCTGATCGCCTCCATGCTGTTCTTCACCGTGCTGCAGACGCGGCCGGTCGTGCACGAGCTTCTGATCACGGTGTTCGTCAGCCTGACGACGCCGGTGACGCTGATGCTGCTGGTGCGCGCGGCGCTGCTGCGCGACCAGTCGGAGGGCAACCTGCCGGTGAGCGAAGACGGCCGGCCGGCCGGCCGGGACGCGAACCGCGACGGCGCCGAGCCCGGCTGAGGGCCGCGTCAGGTTCCGGCGGCGGCGCGCGGCTCCCGCACCACGAGCACGTCGCACGGCGCGTCGTCCACGATCTGTTTGGCGACGCTGCCCAGAAGCATCTCGAAAACGGCGCTGCGGCCGTGCGTGCCCGTCACCATGAGGTCCACCCCGCTGTCGCGCGCGTGATCATGCAGCCGCCGGCCCGGCAGGCCCGGCTCGATCAGGATATCGGGCGGCTGCCAGCCCGCGGCCGGCTTCCTGATCCGTTCTGCGAAGGCCGCGGCCTCGGCCGCGGCGGCCCTGCGGGTTTCCTCGTCGTAGACCGCCTGGTTCATGCTGCGGCCGGCGAGCGGCGGCTCGTAAGCATGGAACAGCGCGAGCCGCAGGCCGGGAAACAGATGCGCCGCCGCCTCGACCGCATGCCGCGAGCCGTCGGAAAAGTCCGTGGCCGCGACGATCCGCCGATAGGGCCCGCGCACCCGCTGCCTGACCACCAGCACCGGCGCGCGCGAACGGCGCAGCAGCCGGTCCACGGTCCGCCCCAGGCTGACCCGGCCGAGCAGTTCGTTCCGGGCGGTGCCGGTCACCACCAGGCCGCACCCCTCCTTCTCGCAGACGCGCACGATGGCCTCGGCGGCATCGCCCTGCTCGATGACGACCGTGGACCGGCCGGCGAGCGGGCCGAGATCGGCTTCGAGCTGCCGCCGCGCCTCCGCCAGCGGATCGGCCGGGCGGCGCCACGAGGGCGCCAGCGGCGAATCCGGCGTGGCCGCAGCCGCAGGCTCGACGACATGCAGGACGACCAGCCTCGCCTGCCACTGACCGGCCAGCGCCACGGCGCGATCGAGGGCCCGGTCGGCGCGGGGGCTGAGGTCCGTGGCCAGCAGAATTGTCTTGGGGGGGCCGTCCATCCAGCTCGGGTTCATCGTTCTTCTCCCAGTTGCCAGCCGGATATGGCTGCCCCGGTCGCCCTAGCGATCCAGCCACCCGAGCCGGCGCATCAGGTGCTTCTCGCCTTCGAGGACCGCCATGGCGAACACCCCGACGGCGACGATCAGAAGACCGTCCGCGAGAGCGACCGGCTTCGTGGCAAAAAGTCGCTGCATGGGCGGCCAGTAGGTAAAGGCGATCTGCGCCAGGACGACCGCGGCGATGGCGATCAGAACCGCCGGGGTGCCGAGCGCGCCGCGCCAGGTGAAGGACGTCATGTGCAGGTAGCGGACGTTGAACAGGTAGAAGATTTCCAGCACGACGATGGTGTTGACCACCATCGTCCGCGCGGTGTCCACGTCCCGCCCGCCGCCGAGCGCATGGAAAAAAATCGCGAGCGCGCAGGCCACGAAGATCAGCGACACGAACACGATCCGCCAGACCAGGAACGGCGACAGCAGGCCGGCGTCGGCGGCGCGCGGCGGGCGGCGCATCACGTTCGGCTCCGGCGGCTCGAACGCCAGCACCAGCCCGAGCGTCACGGTCAGGATCATGTTGATCCAGAGAATCTGCGCGGGCGTCATGGGCATGGTGAAGTTGAACAGGATTGCGGCGATCACGGTCAGGACCTCGCCGCCGTTGGTCGGAATGGTCCAGGCCACCACCTTGCGGATGTTGTCATAGACGGTGCGCCCTTCGTGGACCGCGGCCACGATGGAGGCGAAGTTGTCGTCGAGCAGCACCATCTGCGACGCTTCTTTGGCCGCCTCGGTCCCCTTGTGGCCCATCGCGATGCCGACGTCCGCCTGCTTGAGCGATGGCGCGTCGTTGACGCCGTCGCCGGTCATGGCAACGACAGCGCCACCGGCCTGCAGCGCCCGCACGATCCGCAGCTTGTGCTCGGGGCTGGTGCGCGCGAACACGGCGGTCTCCCGCACGGCTGCTTCGAACCGCTCGTCGGGGACGCCGTCGAGATCGCTGCCGGTGAGCACGCGCGGCGCATCGCCGGCTCCCCCGCCGGCCAGCCCCAGTTGCCGGGCGATGGCCGCCGCAGTCGCGGCGTGGTCGCCGGTGATCATCTTCACGTCGATGCCGGCCGACCGGCACTCGGCGATCGCGGCCACGGCCTCCTCGCGCGGCGGGTCGATGAAACCGGCGATGCCGAGAAAGGTCAGACCGCTTTCGGCATCGGCGAAGTCCAGGCGGCTCTTTTCCGCCCGGCCGCGCTTCATCGCGAAGCCCAGCAGGCGCTCGCCCTCGGCGGCCGCAGCGGCGATGCGCTCCGCCCAGAAATCCGGATCGAGCGGCTCCCCCCCGTGGCCGGCGGCCTGGCCCGCGCTCATCTCGATCAGCCGCTCCGGCGCGCCTTTCACCAGCACCACCGTTTCCCCGTCCGGCGTACGGTTCAGCGTGGCCATGAAGCGGTGCTGGGCGTCGAAGGGAATCTCGTCGAGCCTCGCCCATTCCGCGCGGATGCCCTCCGGATCGAGGCCGGCCTTGACCGCCAGCGTCACCAGCGCCCCCTCCATCGGGTCGCCTTCAACGCTCCACGCGCCCGCCGCATGACGCAGGTGCGCGTCGTTGCACAGGAGCCCGGCGCGGATCAGCGTGCAGGCCGCGTCGTGCCCCTCCGGCACGCCGGCTCTCTCGTCCGCGAACAGCCGCTCGCCCTCCGGCGAATAGCCCGAACCGCCGACGAGGATCTGGCCGCCCGGCACCACGACGCGGCGCGCGGTCATCTCGTTGCGGGTCAGCGTGCCGGTCTTGTCGGAGCAGATCACGGAGGTCGCACCCAGCGTCTCCACGGCCGGCAGCCGGCGGATCACCGCGTTGCGCGAGGCCATGCGCTGCACGCCGATGGCGAGCGTGATGGTGATGACCGCAGGCAGGCCCTCGGGCACCACGCCCACCGCAAGCGCGACCACGGCGATCATGGCCTCTGGCCAGGCGAAGCCGCGCACGAAAACGGCGAACAGGAACAGCAGCACCGCGGACGAGATCGCAACCCAGGTGAAGCGGCGGCCGAAGCTATTGATCTGGCGCAGCAGCGGCGTGGTCAGTTCCTGCACGCCGCCGAGCAGCGCGCTGATCTTGCCGATTTCCGTGGCGAGCCCGGTCGCGACCACGACGCCGGTGGCCTGCCCCGCCGCGACCATCGTGCCCGAATAGGCCATCGACGCGCGGTCGCCGAGCGCCGCGTCCGCCGCCACGGGCTCCTCCCCCTTCCCGGCGGCGACCGATTCGCCGGTCAGGATCGCCTCCTCGATCAGAAGGCCCCGCGCGCGCAGAAGACGCAGGTCCGCCGGGACCCGGTCGCCCGGCTCCAGCAGCACCACGTCGCCCGGCACCAGTTCGGCCACCGGCAGGCTCTCGCGCCGGCCCTGCCGCAGCACGGTGGCTCGCGGGGAGATCATGCGCCGGATGGCGGCAAGCGCGTTTTCGGCCTTGCCCTCCTGGATGAAGCCGACCACCGCGTTGACCACGACCACGACCACGATCACCGCCGCGTCGACGACATGGCCGAGGCTCCAGGCCGCGACCGCGCCCGCGAGCAGGAAATAGATCAGCGTGTTGTTGAACTGGGACAGGAAGCGGAGCACGGGATGGCGGCCCGGCGGGGCGGGAAGCTCGTTGCGGCCGTGCCGCTCGAGGCGGGCCGCAGCCTCGCCGGGCGGAAGGCCCGCGGCGTCGGCCCGAAGCGCCGCGAGAACGTCCGCCGCCGGCGCGGCATGCGGATTCGCGATCGCGACCGGCTGCGAGGTCCCGTTTCCGGATCGGGTCAGATCGTCCATTCCGCCGTTGCGCTCCCTCCGGTTGCCGGCCGCGGCCGGGCCGCACGGGCCTGCGTCGGCACGCCCCTGATGACACGCACACGTTGCGCGCCACGTTGACCTGGATCAAGCCATGCCGGTCAGCCGGCGCGGGCGAACCCGGCCCATCGCCACGGGCGGCTCGACAGGAGCCGTGGCGCTGGCGGTGCTCCGGATGACGGCGACGAAGGGCTGCGGCGTGGTGGGCGCACTAGGGCTCGAACCTAGGACCCGCTGATTAAGAGTCAGCTGCTCTACCAACTGAGCTATGCGCCCGG
>CAZZCV010000104.1:0-496 GCA_964653225.1 uncultured Rhodoplanes sp.
TGCCGGCTGATCATGGTCGATCCCAAGTTGCTCGAACTCTCCGTCTACGACGGCATCCCGCACCTGCTGACTCCGGTCGTCACCGACCCGAAGAAAGCGGTCGTGGCGCTCAAGTGGGCCGTGCGCGAGATGGAGGAGCGCTACAAGAAGATGTCGAAGCTCGGCGTGCGCAACATCGACGGCTACAACACCCGGCTGGCCGAAGCGAAGGCCAAGGGCGAGACGCTGTCACGCACCGTCCACACCGGCTACGACAAGGAATCCGGCGAGGCGATCTACGAGAAGGAGGAGCTGGACCTAGAGCCGCTGCCCTACATCGTCATCGTCGTGGACGAGATGGCCGACCTGATGATGGTCGCAGGCAAGGATATCGAGGGCGCGGTGCAGCGCCTCGCGCAGATGGCGCGGGCCGCCGGCCTGCATGTGGTGTTGGCGACGCAGCGGCCCTCGGTGGACGTTATCACCGGCACCATCAAGGCGAACTTCCCGACCCGCA
>CAZZCV010000104.1:506-9543 GCA_964653225.1 uncultured Rhodoplanes sp.
CCTTCCAGGTCACGTCGAAGATCGACAGCCGCACCATTCTGGGCGAGCAGGGCGCCGAGCAACTGCTCGGCCAGGGCGACATGCTCTACATGGCCGGCGGCGGCCGGATCAGCCGCGTGCACGGTCCGTTCTGCTCCGACGAGGAGGTGGAGAAGATCGTCCGGCACCTGAAGTCGCAGGGCACCCCGCAGTACCTGGAGGCCGTGACTGCGGCCGAAGACGAGGATGAGGACGGCAATCCGGTGTTCGACGGAACCGGCATGGGCGAGGCCGGCGACGCCACCGACCTCTACCGCAAGGCCGTGCAGATCGTCATGCGTGACCAGAAGGCCTCGACCAGCTATATCCAGCGCCGCCTCCAGATCGGCTACAACCGCGCCGCCTCGATCATGGAACGGATGGAGCAGGAGGGCATTGTCGGGCAGGCCAATCACGCCGGAAAGCGCGAGATCCTGGCGGGCCAGGACGAGCACGCGCAGTATTGAGAATCACCGGCCGCGGGCCTTAAGCTCCGGGCGGCCTTAACTTTCGGAAAGGCCGGCCGCGGGCCGCGAAATCGCCACACGGCCGGCGATCAGTGTCAGCCAGAACGGATCAGGCGGAGCAGCAGCATATGAAGAGCGCCGTTTTCGGGGCATTGATCGGAGGCTTCGCGCTGGCGACGGCCGCCATGGCGCAAAGCGTCCCGCTGCCCCAGCCGGCGCCGAACCGACCCGCCGCGCAGCAGCGTCCGCAGTCGCTTGCGCCCGGCCAGCAGGCCATGCCGCGTCCGCCGTCGGATACGAGCCAACGCACGCCCGCGCCGCGTCCGCAGATCCGCTTCAAGCCCGGCGAGGCCACCGCCTACGACACCAACCAGCGCGCGCTGGTGGACAAGGTGAGCGCCTATCTCTCCGGCACCCGCGTCCTGTCCGGCGACTTCGTGCAGGTCGGTCCCGACGGCAAGAAGTCGGAGGGCGAGTTCTACATGCAGAAGCCCGGCCGCATCCGCTTCGACTACAATCCGCCGAACCCGATCGAGCTGATCGCGGACGGCTCGTCGGTGGTGGTGCGCGACCGCAAGCTCGCGACCCAGGACCTCTATCCGTTGTCCCAGACGCCGCTGCGCTTCCTTCTGTCCGACCGGATCGACCTGCTGCGTGACACCAACCTGATCGGCGTCTACGCCGACGATGTGTTCGTGACCGTGGTGATCGAGGAGCGGCAGATTCTCGGCGGCACCCACCGCCTGATGCTGATGTTCGGCGCGCAGGACCTGCAGCTCCGGCAGTGGACCGTTACCGATCCGCAGGGCTACGACACCACCGTCGCGGTCTACAACCTCGATTCCACCCGCCGGCCGGACCCGAACATGTTCCGCATCGATTACACGCGGAACATCCAGTAGGAGCCCCTTCGCCGGCCGCTTTCCGTCGTCGTCTCCGGGACTGGCAGACCAGAGAGCGGCGCGGCCGTGCCTCCGGCCTCAGTGCCGGAAGTGCCGCGTACCGGTGAAGACCATTGCCACGCCGTGGTCGTCGGCGGCCTTGATCACCTCGTCGTCGCGCACCGAGCCGCCGGGCTGGATCACGGCGGTCGCGCCGGCCTCGATCGCGACCAGCAGTCCGTCTGCGAACGGGAAGAAGGCATCGGAGGCCACCACCGAACCTTTCGTCAGCGGCGCGGGCAGGCTCAGCTCCGTCGCCGCATCGCCGGCCTTGCGCGCGGCGATGCGCGCGGAATCCACGCGGCTCATCTGGCCCGCGCCGATGCCCACCGTGGCGCGGTCCTTCGCGTAGACGATGGCGTTGGACTTCACGTGCTTCGCCACCCGGAATGCAAAGCGCAGGTCGGCCAGCTCGGCCTCGGTCGGGGCGCGCTTGGTCACGGTCCGAAGCGTCATGCCGTCCACGCTGGCGTCGTCGCGCGACTGCACGAGCAGTCCGCCCGCCACCGACTTCACCGTCAGGCCCGGCGCGCGCGGATCGGGCAGGCCGCCCGCCAGCAGCAGTCGCAGGTTCTTCTTAGCGCCGACGATGGCCGCAGCCTCGTCGGTGGCGTCCGGCGCGATGATGACCTCGGTGAAGATCTCGACGATGGCGCGCGCGGCCTCGGCGTCGAGCGTGCGGTTGAGCGCGACGATGCCGCCGAAGGCCGAGGTGGAGTCGCAGGCCAGCGCCTTGCGGTAGGCTTCGGCGAGGCTCGCGCCCTCGGCCACGCCGCAGGGGTTGGCGTGCTTGATGATCGCGACCGCGGCGGTGCGCGCGGGATCGAACTCGGCGACGCATTCGTAGGCCGCGTCGGTGTCGTTGATGTTGTTGTAGGAGAGTTGCTTGCCCTGCGCCTGCCGCGCGGTGGCGACGCCGGAGCGCGGCGAGGGCGAGCGGTAGAACGCGGCGGACTGGTGCGGGTTCTCGCCGTAGCGCAGCGTCTCGGCCAGGCGTCCGCCGAAGGCGCGGAACGCGGGCGCCTGGTCGCCCAGCTCGTTCGCGAACCAGTTGGAGATCGCGGCGTCGTAGGCGGCGGTGCGGGCATAGGCCTTGGCGGCGAGGCGCTTGCGCAGGGGAAGCGTGGTCGCGCCGCCGTTCTTCGTCAGCTCGTCGAGGATCGCGGCATAGTCGTCGGGCTCCACCACCACCGCCACGTCGCCGTGATTCTTGGCCGCGGCGCGGATCATCGCCGGTCCGCCGATGTCGATGTTCTCGATGCAGTCGTCGTAATCCGCGCCCTTCGCGACCGTAGCCTCGAACGGATAGAGGTTTACCACCAGCAGGTCGATCGGTCCGATGCCGTGCGCCTGCATCGCGGCCGCGTGCTCGGCGTTGCCGCGAATGGCGAGCAGCCCGGCATGCACCTTCGGATGCAGCGTCTTGACGCGGCCGTCCATCATCTCCGGAAAGCCGGTCAGGTCGGAAACGTCCTGCACGGCGAGGCCGGCGTCGGCCAGCGCTTTGCGGGTGCCGCCGGTCGAGACCAGCACGACGCCGTGACCGGCGAGCGCGCGGGCGAAATCGATCAGCCCGGTCTTGTCCGAGACGGAGATGAGGGCGCGGGTGACGCGGCGCAGGTCGGTCATGATCGCGGCGTCCTATCACAGAGCCCCGGTCGAGTCCCGGTGTCAGGACCGGAACGGTTCACGCCATCCACGCTTACTTCGCGCGGCGCGGCGCGGGTCCGGCGTCCGGGGCCGCTACAGCGGCAGCTCCGGCTCCTCCCCGCGCGCACGGCCCCGTCCCCCGCCCGCCGGCGTCACGTGCGCGAAGCTCCAGTGCACGCGCGGCACCTTGCGGGCCCTGCCGGCGATGACGATCTGCACCGTCCGTCGCGGACCGTCCGTTCCCGCGAGATAGACGCTCTCCTCCAACTCCACCCGGTCCTCGTAGGCGTTGAAGGTCCATGCCTCGCGGTTCGGCAGCATCAGCATCACGCCGTGGCCGTCGCCCAGCTTGTTGGCCTTCACCGCAGGGTGCAGGTGGAACCGGACTGCGAACTCGTCCTGCACGTGGGCGGGCAGCAGGTCGCCGTCCACCGGCATGAACAGGTCCTCGCCGTCCACGCGGCTGCCGTCGGCCGCGAGCTTGAGCGCGCGCTGGTGGATCACGCCGTAGCGGCCGGCGTAGCCGTCGTGCGAGGCGCGAACCACGGTCGCGCCGTCCTCTTCCTCGCGCGCCACCGGAACGTGTGCGGGCCCGCTCACGATCGGCGTGCCGATGAGATGCCTGAACGATCCCGTCTCGAGAAACCGGCACGATGAGACGTCGTTGAACACGACGGTCGAATGCGCCGCCGTGGCGCGCGCGACCTGCCGCCAGGTTTCGCGCGCGGTCGCCGGCAGGCCGCAGTTCACCACGATGCGCTGCAGGCCCGACGACAGTTCGAACGCCAGGCAGCCGGCGTGCGCCTCCTGGCTCATGTTGAGCGGCGGCGGCGCGCCGGTGTCCATCAGCGCCAGCAGGTCTCTCGCCTGGATGCGCTGGTAGCCGGAGTGCGGCGCACTGGCGAGCGGGGCGCCGCGCGCGTCGTCGTAGACCAGGATGGTGGCGACCAGATCGGGCTGGGTGGGGCCCATGCCGTTGAAATGGCCGAACACGCCGTCGCCGTGGCGGAAGAACCGCAGCATCGGCATCATCCGGTCGATGGCATTGCCGATCGCCGGCGGCGGCGCGACGTTGGTGGCCGAGAACGCCTGACGCAGCGGCAGCAGGTCGAGCAGGATCTCCACCAGCGCGCCGGGGTTGCGGCTGATATGGCCGCCGTCCGGCAGGATCTGGGCCTCGATTTCGGCGGCGAGCTGCTTGAGTGTGTTGCGCAGGTGCCGCGACTGGCCGGCCATGCAGAGCCCGGCATAGGTCAGTGCCACCAGCGCCTGCAGACGCTGGGTGCCCTCGTGGGTGTTGAGCGCGGTGTGGCGCAGATGGCGCACCTGCCGCGTCAGGCTGCGCAGGAAGCGGCGGTAGAACCGGTCGTCGGCGTCGTGCAGGATCAGCGGGGCCTGGCTGAGCCAGCTGACGATGCGGTGCGACAGAACGTCCGGCCGCCATCCCAGCGGGTGGAACGAGCCCTGCACCGAAATCCACTCGTCGACCAGGGCGCGGGCGTTGGCGCGGGTGATGCCCGATTCGGCGGCGCGCAGGTGGCGCAGCCAGCCGAAGCCGAGCAGGGCTGCGGCCCATTCCTCCGATGGCGGAGCGATCTCGAACGGCGAGCGGCCGTCGCAGATCACCACCTTGCCGGCGAAGGCGAAGCGGCCGGCGTAGATCTCGCTGGCGCGGGTGCCGTCGGCGGTCCGCAGATCCTGCGGGGCGATCAGCAGCCGGTCGGCCTTGGTGCGGATCAGCTTCCAGCGGATCAGCGGGTGGCCGCGCAGCCGTCCGGCCACGTTGCGGAGGCCGCGGCGCACCAGAAGCAGCGACAGCCTGCCCCGTTCCGCGATCGACAGGCCGGCCATGACCGCTCGCCTCTCCCCCACCGCGGAGAACCCCGCGGTCCCCGCCTGATTCCGGCGTCATCATATAGCGAAGCGATCCGGGGCGGCCAACCGGATGATTTCGCGAGGAATTCTAGGCTTTCACGAGGCGCGCGGCGAAGAACCCGTCGATTCCCGCCATCCGTGGGTCCGGGTCCGGCCAGTGGCACGGCAGCGTGCGCAGCTCGCCTTCGGGCGTCAGCATTTCGGCCGTGCCGCCGATCTCCCCGGGCGCAACCGGTGCGCGCCGCAGCGCCGGATTGCGCGCGAGCAGGGCGGCGACGGCGTGCTCGCCTTCTTCCGGCTCCAGCGAGCAGGTGCAATAGACCAGCGTGCCGCCGGGCCCGAGCAGGGCGGCGGCGCGATCGAGCAGCCGGGCCTGCAGGGCGGTGAGCGGCGCGAGATCCGCCTCCGACTTCAGCCAGGCTATGTCGGGATGGCGGCGGATCGTGCCCGTCGAAGAGCAGGGCGCGTCCAGCAGGATGGCGTCGAAAGGCCCGCCCTCGTAGGCCGTGGCGTCGGCTGCGATCACATCGGCGTCAAGGCCGAGCCGGTCGAGATTCTCGCGCAGCCGCGACAGCCGCCGCTCCGAGCGGTCGATGGCGGTGACGCGGGCGCCCGCCAGCGCAAGCTGCGCGGTCTTGCCGCCGGGCGCGGCGCAGAGATCGGCGGCCGCCTTGCCGGCAAGGTCGCCGAACAGGCGCGCCGGGATCGCGGCAGCGGCGTCCTGCACCCACCAGGCTCCCGCTTCGAAGCCTTCGAGCTTCGGCACCGGCCCGTGCGCGGCCAGCCGCACCGTGCCGGTCGGCAGCACGCGACCGCCGAGCCGGTCGGCCCAGCCTTGCGGATCGTGCTTCACCGTGAGGTCGAGCGCGGGCTCCTGCGCGTGCATCGCGGCGATGGCGCGGGCATTCGCCTCGCCGTAACGGGCGATCCAGCGCCGCATCAGCCAGGGCGGCGTGTCGAGCATCGGCGCATCGAGTTCGGCGAGCCGTCCGCGCCCCTCGCGCGCGATCCGCCGCAGCACGCCGTTCACCAGCCTCGCGTAGCGCGCCGCCCTGCGGTCGGCCTGGACCAGCCGCACGGAGAGATCGACCGCGGCGTGGTCCGGCACGTCCATGAACAGGATCTGCGTGGCGCCGGTCAGCAGCGCGCTCTCCACCTGCGGCGCGCCCTTCGGCAGGCCGCGCTCCAGCATCGGCTCCAGCAGGTGGCGCAGCGTGCCGGCGCGGCGGATCGCGGTGGCGACGAGCTTGCGCACCAGCGCGCGGTCGCGCTCGTCGAGCGAGTCCAGCGCGCCGCCCTCAAGCTCGCCGTCGAGCGCGTGCCTCCGGCGCAGCACGGCGTCGAGCACGTCCGCGGCGATGCGGCGGGCGGCGAGGCCGGGAGGATCGGCTGTGTCGTTCGTCGATGGCGTCATTTCGGTTCGCGGCGGGCACCTGAGAAGGATCAAAAAGATGCCCCGCTTTCGCGGGGCATGACAGCAACAGGCGACGCGCGCAAGCGGGGCAGCCGCTTACCCCCATGGGCCGCGGCGCGCGCTGCCGCCCCCGCCCCACGGACCGGCGGAGGGAACGGCGGTTCGGGCGGCCCGCGTGGCGGTGGGGCTGCCGCCGCCGAAGCCGCCCTGACCCATCTCGCGCGCGAGCTGGTTGAGGGCCGCGATCCGGTTCGCGGTGTTCGGATGGGTCGAGAACAGGTTGTCCATCCGCTCGCCGCTGAGCGGGTTGACGATGAACATGTGCGCGGTGGCCGGGTTGCGCTCGGCCGTCTCGTTTGGGATCGCGTGCGCGGCGCTCTCCAGTCGCCGCAGCGCCGAGGCGAGCCATTCCGGCTGGCCGGCGATCTGCGCGCCGAGCCGGTCGGCGGAGTATTCGCGCGTGCGGCTGATCGCCATCTGCACCAGCATGGCGGCGATCGGCGCCAGGATCACCATCGCCAGCGTGCCGATGATGCCCATGCCGCCGCCGTTGCTGTCGCGGTTGCCGCCGAAGAACATGCCGAACTGCGCCAGCATCGAGATCGCGCCGGCGATGGTGGCGGTGATGGTCATGATCAGCGTGTCGTGATTCTTGATGTGCGCCAGCTCGTGCGCGATCACGCCCGCGACCTCCTCGCGGCTGAGGTGCTGCAGCAGGCCGGACGTGACCGCGACCGCCGCGTTCTCCGGATTGCGGCCGGTGGCGAAGGCGTTGGGCTGCGGATTGTCCATCAGG
Organism: uncultured Rhodoplanes sp.; assembly: GCA_964653225.1. Lineage (GTDB taxonomy): Bacteria > Pseudomonadota > Alphaproteobacteria > Rhizobiales > Xanthobacteraceae > Z2-YC6860. Next base: position 7,668 of record CAZZCV010000104.1, read on the forward strand.
TAGACGCGCGGCATCGGCAGGCCGGCGCGCTGTGCGAGCTGGCGGACCATGCCCACGACCTCGGGCGCGCTGCGGTCGTCGATCTCCCGCGCGCCGGCCATCGACAGCACGGCCTTGTCCGAGTTCCAGTAGGCGAACAGATTCATCGCGGCCGCGACCAGCAGCGCGATCACCGCGCCGCCGCCGCCGCCGACCAGGTAGCCGACGCCCATGAACAGCGCCGTCAGTCCCGCCAGCAGAAGGGCCGTGCGAAAGTAGTTCATCGGGTCTCCCGCCTCTCAGGGCCGCCATCCGCGGCGGCCGTCCGCGGGGAAAAATGGGCATGCGCGGCCCGCGCTTCAAGCCGCGCGGGCCGGCGTCGCGTCGCCCTTGACGGCGGTCGGGGGAGCGGCGTTAAAGCGGGGCATGTCCGAACCCGGCCAGGAAGACCGCCAAGACGGTTGCCAAGACGATCGTCGAGACGACTGCGGGCCCTCCGCACCGCGGCCGCTGCCGCCGGCGGCGCAGCGCGCCCTTGCCGAGGCCGCGCAACGCCGTGCGGCGGCTGAACGCGCAGCCACGGAGCGAGCGCCCGAGGCGTCCGGCCCCAAGGGACCGGAGCCCACCCGCTACGGCGATTGGGAGCGCAAGGGCATCGCCTCGGACTTTTAGGCGAGGCTAGCGCGTGACGATGACCGGCGTGCCGACCCCGACCCGGTCGTAGAGATCGACCACGTCGCGGTTGTGCATGCGGATGCAGCCATAGGAGACGAAGCCGCCGATCGAGCCGGGCTCGTTGGTGCCGTGGATGGCGTAGAGCCCGCCGTCGAGGGTGAGCGCGGCCGCGCCCATCGGGTTGCGCGACGAACCGCCGGGGATCACGTCGGGCAGCCGCGGGTTGTCGCGCCGGATGTCCGGCGGCGGCGACCAGTCCGGCCGCACATGCTTGCCGTCGATGAACGACCGGCCGGCCCACTGCCGCCCGACCCGGCCGACGCCGACGGTGTAGCGCAGCGCCCGGCCCTCGCCGAGCACCAGATAGAGCCGGCGCTCGCCCGTGCGCACGATGATCGTGCCCGGACTGACGCGGGCGTCGAACGCCACGACCTCGCGGGCCGAAGCGGGCTGGATAGGGGAAACGGTGGCGGCGACGAAAGCGCCTGCCGCCGCGAGCGCGACGGCGAAACTCCGGTACAAGGCACGCATAATGCAACGTCCTGACTAACGTTGCCGCATCATTAACCGGTTATTAACCATACCCCGGCCGCCGAGACAATCCATTCCTGGGCCTGGGGTTCCGGGATTCCCGGCCGGGAGGGCGATTCCCGCCGACAACGAGAAGGCGCGGCCGAAAGCCGCGCCCTGATACGCCGCGCATCTTCGGGCGAAGCCGCGTTAGCTCCGCCCGAACGTGCTCTGCGAAGCTCAGTGGCCTACGCTCCCCGCTTGTTCTGCCGGTTGCTCACCAGATCGTCGACCACGGCGGGATCGGCCAGCGTGGAGGTGTCGCCGAGCGCACCGTAGTCGTCCTCGGCGATCTTGCGGAGGATGCGCCGCATGATCTTGCCCGAGCGGGTCTTGGGCAGGCCGGGCGCGAACTGGATCAGGTCCGGGGAGGCGATCGCGCCGATCTCCTTGCGCACCCATTGCACCAGCTCCTTGCGCAGTTCCTCGCTCGCGCTCACACCGGTCATCAGGGTGACGTAGGCATAGATGCCCTGGCCCTTGATGTCGTGCGGATAGCCGACCACCGCGGCCTCCGACACATGGACGTGCGCGACCAGCGCGCTCTCGACCTCGGCGGTGCCCATGCGATGCCCCGAGACGTTGATCACGTCGTCGACGCGGCCGGTGATCCAGTAGTAGCCGTCCTCGTCGCGGCGGCAGCCGTCGCCGG
>CAZZCV010000105.1:0-9360 GCA_964653225.1 uncultured Rhodoplanes sp.
TCGAGGACGGCAAGGTGACGCGGCCGATCAAGGGCGCGATGCTGATCGGCAACGGGCCGGACGCGATGCACCGCGTCACCATGATCGGCAACGACATGACGCTCGACAACGGCATCGGCACCTGCGGCAAGAACGGCCAGGGCGTGCCGGTCGGCGTCGGCCAGCCCACGCTCCGCATGGACCGGATCACGGTCGGCGGGACGGGCTGACGGGTTTCTGCTAGGATCTCGGCCGGTCACGGAGGCACGATCGTGGACAAGATCGAAAAGGCCTCCATCGAACTCGACAGCGAGGCGGTCCAAGCTGCGGTCGCGGCCGGGCTCGATCTGTCACAGGTTCCGACCGAGGCGCTGCGCCGGAAAATTCCGGGACTTCATGAAGCCGCACGAGAGCGGATCGCTCAAGAATGGTATGAAGACAACAAGCAAGCGGTGGACTGGTATCGCCAGCTCATCGCGGAGCCCGGTCTGTTTTCCGATGGGCTACGGAAATTCTGAGTGCCGAAGCAATTCGACATCGTCGAAAACCCCAACACGCGCAGTCGTCAAAATATCCGTTTCTTTTTATCCTCTAGCACGACCGCATTGGCGCGTTGCCAAGCGTGGTCGTGGCGCCGCTCGTGGGCTTCGATAAGAACGGCGCTGCGACGAGGCTTCATCCGTCCCTGACGGTTCTGGACCGTCAATATCTCCTTATTGCCGAGGAGCTCGCGGCCATCCCCCGTCAGAATCTGGGTGTGACCGTGGGTTCCGCCGAATCGCAGCGTTATGACATTGTCGCTGCGCTCGATCTTCTCTTCACAGGCGTCCGAGAATCGGAAGCAGGCGAGGCCGCGCGCCTCCCTATCGCACCACACCCGACATGCAGCACGGCTTGCGGCGCGGCCGTGTCACACGCTCCTTGAGATAGCAGCGCGCGTTGGACTGGCCGTAGCCGGGACGCACGTAGGTCCAGGCCCGGCAGCGAGCCTCGCCCTCGCAGGCTTTTCTGCACGACAGGCCGGTGGGATCGGAGGCCAGGTCGAAGTGGCGGTAGTCGCCGCCGTAGCGGTCGATGGAGATTTCCACCGGACCGGAGCGCGCCTCGACGAGACCCGCACCCTTGATCCCCGACATGCAGCAGGCGTTTTCCTTCGCCGGCGTCACCCGGCTCTTCAGCCAGCAGGTGGAATTCGCCGCGCCGCCGATCGCGGCCGTGCCGGGATAGGCGAAAGCCCAGGCGCGGCAGCGTCCCTCGCGGTCGCAGCGCGCGGCGCAGGCCGCGGGATCGCCCGAGGGCACGACGAAGCGGCTGTAATCGCCGCCGGGCCGGTCGAAACCGATCTGCGCGCGCGAGGCCTGCGGAAGCGCCGTCAGCGCGAACGCGGCCACGAGGAGTGTCAGCAGAGATCGCACCAACGCCGCCGCCTTCCGCCCGATGCGCCCGCCCCGGCTCATGTTAGAGAAGCCCGTTGCCGGAGGCGAGCACGATCCACCGCCTCCTGCCGGCGACAAGCCGTGCGGCGTGTCGCCGCGGACTCATGCGCCATCGCATCAAGCTGAATGGCCGTTCAGCCAACACGCCGGAAATGCCGCTCCGAAGCTTTAGGGCCGTGGCCTTTGCGAGGACACACGCCCGCTGCTGTGCATGCGCAGCATGACAAGCCCGCGGTCCCGCGCCCACAATGCGCGACTTCAGCGAACCGCAAGCCATGCAGAGCCGGTCCGAACACATCCCGCCGATCTCCCATCGACGACCCGATCCATTCGACGCCGCGGCGTGGCTGCTGATCGCCGCGGTCCTGGCCGTGGCGCTGTGGGCCGTGGGCGACTACTCGATCTCCAACGACGAGGAGGTGCAGCATCGCTACGGCGAGCTGATCGTGCGCTACTACGCCAGCGGCTTCGCCGACCGCACCGTGTTCGACTACAAGAACCTCTATCTCTACGGCGGCCTGTTCGACATCGTCGCGGTGCTGCTCGGCAAGATCGTGCCGGGCGACATCTACCTGATCCGGCATGTGCTGTGCGCCCTGACCGGGATCGGCGGCCTGATCGCGACCTGGGCCACCGCGCGCCTGATCGCCGGCCCGCGCGCCGGCTTCATCGCTCTCGCGACGCTCGCCGTCTGCGGCCCATGGTTCGGCGGCATGTTCAACCACACCAAGGACGTGCCTTTCGCCGCCGCGATGATGGGCGCAGTCTATTATGCGCTCCGTTGCGCGCGCGCCTGCCCCGCGCCGCCGATGCGCCATGTGCTGGCGCTCGGCGTGCTGGCGGGCGCAGCGCTCGGCCTGCGCGCGATGGGCCTGTTGCTGGGCCTCTATGCGCTGCTCGCGGTGGCGCTCCACGCGCCGCGTCCGCTCCCGGCCGCCGCGATGCGGACCTTTGTGCGGCCGGCAATATTACGGTTCCTGCCCGGCGTGCTGCTCGCCTATGCCATCATGATCATGTCGTGGCCGTGGGCGGCGCTGCATCCGCTCAATCCGCTGCACGGATTGTTCGCCTTCGCCCACTTCCACTATCCGATCAAGACGCTGGTGGCGGGTGAGCTCTACTTGATGGCGGGCGTGCCGCGCTGGTATGTGCCGACCTATCTGGCGATCAAGCTGCCGCTGGCGATGCTGGCCGGCGCGGCGCTGGCGACGGTCCTGGCCGTCGCGCGTCCCGGCACCGTCCGCGGTCGCGAAACGCTGCTGATCGCCTTCTTCGCGGCCTTTCCCGTGCTTTGCGAGGTGATCGCACAGGGCCCCGCCTTCAGCGGCATGCGGCACTTCATGTTCGTGGTGCCGCCGCTCGCGGTGCTGGCCGGCATCGGCTTCGACGATGCGCTCGAACGGCTGGACGCGCTTTCGCACGCCGTTGCGTACGCCGCGGCCATCGCGCTCGGCCTCTGGCTCGCCGTCACCGCCAGCGTCCTGGTACGGCTGCACCCTTACGAGCACCTGTATTTCAACGCCTTCGTCGGCGGCCTGCCCGGAGCCAGCCAGCGCTACGACACCGATTATTGGGTCAACGTGATGCGCGAGGCGGTGGCCGGGCTGGAGGCGCTGGTGGATCGGGAGAACCTGAAGGACGCACCGGACCGCTATTTCGTCGCGGTCTGCGGCGAGCGGCTGTCGTTCGAGCGCGAGGCAGCGCGGCGCGGCGGACGGCTGATCTGGGCGACCGACGACATGCCGGCCGACTTCTTCCTCGCACCGACCCACCAGGGCTGCCATCAGGCGCTCGACGGCAGGCCGGTCGTCGTGATCGAGCGGCTCGGCGTGCCGATCGGGATGGTGCTGGACCGCCGGGAGCTGACCGGCGTGTTCTGCGAGCCGGTGCCGGGCCGCGAGGCCCTGGGGCCCGGAAAGTCATGCGCCCGCCAGGGGGCTGGCGGGCGCTGAGTCTGGATCGCGAGAGGGGACAGCGCGATCCGGAGGCTGGCCGGAGAGAGAGCCGGCCAGGAGGCCAGGAGGCGGCGGAGAAACCTCAGCCCGGACGGCGAGCCGCGGACGGCGGGCCCAGCGGCTCCGTGGGCGCGAGCGGCGGCGAAACGAGCGGCGTTGCGGCGCACGACGTGCGGCCCCGGTTCAGCCGGCGTTCGCGGGCGCGGCGCGCCAGCACGTCTGTCGGATCGTGCCACAGCGGCTCGGCATAGGCGTCGCGCAGGTCGCTGCGGGTGATGCCGATGTCGGCCAGCATGCGGTCGTCGAGCCGGGCCAGCATGGCGGAGGCGTGCCGGTTGCGCAGCACCCGCGCGCCATGGGCCAGCCTGCGGCCGGCGGCGGCTGCGAAGGCGGCGGCGGCACGGGCGGCAGACCGGCCGGACAGCAGCGCGACACTCACGACAGCGGGCATGGCAACCTCCAATGGCTCGACGATCAGGCCCGGAAAAGCGGCAGAGACGTCCCGCGACGCGCCGGCCGAGGCCCGCGCCACCTGTCCATCCATTCGATTTTCCCGGACGCCTGCACCGTCGCAGATTCAAATTGATTAGTGAAACGAATGTTTCTAATATCAATCATCGTCTTTGATGATGAATTGCCGGCAAGGCGCGATCCCGCGCCAGGGTCGGCCGCCGCGAGCCGCAGGAGTCCGCCGAGGAACCGCCATGACCGCGCTCATCGACGTCGACCAGCTTCGCACCTTCATCGCCATCGTCGAGACCGGCAGCTTCACCCGCGCGGCCGAGGTCGTTCACAAGACGCAATCCGCGGTCTCGATGCAGATGAAGCGCCTCGAAGAGCGGCTCAACCGGCCGATCTTCGCCCGCGACGGCCGCGCCTCGAAGCTGACCGAGGACGGCGAACGGCTGCTCGACTACGCGCGGCGGATCGTCAAGCTCAACGTCGAGGCGCTGGCCGCGTTCAGCGACAAGGAGCTGACCGGCCGCGTGCGCCTCGGCCTGCCCGACGATTACGCCGACCGTTACCTGCCCGAGATCATGGCGCGGTTCTCGCGCGCCTATCCCGGCGTGGAGCTGACGATCCTGTGCGAGCCCTCGGTGGAGCTGTTCGAGCGCATCGACGGCAACCAGCTCGACCTCGCCATCGTCACCAACTGCGAGAGCAACCGGCCGTCCGAGACGTTCCGGCGCGAGCGGCTCCTGTGGGTGACGTCGAACCGACACGCCACCCACGCCGAGGAGCCACTGCCGCTGGCGCTGGGCCGCGCGAGCTGCGGCTGGCGGCGCGCGGCGATCGAATGCCTCGACGCGACCGGCCGGCCGTACCGTCTGCTCTACTCGAGCGTGAACGGCGGCGCGGTCGCGGCCGCGGTGCTGGCCGGGCTCGCGGTGTCGGTGTCGCCGGAATCGGGCCTGCGGCCGGGCATGCGCGTGCTCAACCCGGCGGAGGGGTTTCCGGAGCTGCCTTCGTGCAGCGTGGGACTGATCCGCAACGCGCACGAAAGCTCGGCGCTGGCCGACGCGCTCGCCGAGCACATCATCTCGTCGCTGGACAACCTGTCGGAGGCCACGCAGGCGGCGGAGTGAGGACGCACCCGCGGGCGCAAATGCCCGGACCCTTCAACTCACCACCGCGGCCACCGTCGCATCCAGCACCCGCACCAGATCGGCCGGCGCGATCTCGATCTGCAAGCCGCGGCGACCACCGTTGACGATGATCGTCGGATGCGCGGTGGCCTGAGCCTCCACGAACATCCGCGCACGCTTGCGCTGGCCGAAGGCCGAGATGCCGCCGACGTGGTAGCCGGTGAAACGCTCGGCCTCCGCCGCAGGCAGCATCGCCGCGTCCTTGGTCCCGGCGGCGGCGGCGAGCCTCTTGAGGCTCACCTCGCAATCGCTCGGCACCAGCACGCAGACCACGCCCGCAGAGGTCTTGGCCATCAGCGTCTTGAGCAGGCGCGCGGGCGACACGCCGAGCGCCGCGGCCGCCTGCATGCCGATGCGCGGCGCGTCCGGATCGTAGTCGTATTCATGCAGCGTGAAAGCGACCCCGGCCTTTTCGAGCGCGACGGTCGCGGGCGTGCCCCTGGCCATTCCGGCACTGCTCGGAGCGCTTCACCGTTCATGGAAACGGCGGAGGACTCTCGATCTCCTGTTTGTCGCGTTTCCTCACGCGAACCGGTTTTCGCTTCGCGCGAGAACGCTCTAGTAGGCGTATTCTTCGTAGACCGGCGCGACCGAGCCGTTCCACTTGCCGTGGAATTTCTCCAGCAGCTCCTCGGCCGGCGTGATGCCGCGCGCCACGGTTTCGTCGAGCGGCCGCAGGTAACGGGTCTCGTCGCGTCCGTTGCCGTCGAGACGCGCGCGCCGGACCAGCCCCTTGTTCGCCAGCGCCAGCACCTGCTGGGTGATCTGGAGCAGGCTGCGGCCGCGAATCTGCGCCTTGAAGCCGAGGCGGGTCACGTCGTCGCGCAGCTTCTGCCGCTCCTCGGCGGTCCAGTCCCGCACGATCTGCCAGCAGGCGTCGAGGTTGTCGTCGTCGTACAGCAGCCCGACCCAGAACGCCGGCAGCGACGGCAGCCGCCGCCAGGGTCCGCCGTCCGAGCCGCGCATCTCGATGTAGCGCTTGAGCCGGACCTCGGGGAAGATCGTGGAAAGGTGGTTGGCCCAGTCCGACAGCGTGGCGCGCTCGCCGGGCTGCGAGGCGAGCCGGCCCGCCAGCAGGTCGCGGAACGACTGGCCGGAGACATCGATGTAGGCGTCGCCGCGCTTGAGGAAATACATCGGCACGTCGAGCGCGTAATCGACGTAACGCTCGAAACCGAAACCGTTCTCGAACACGAACGGCAGCATGCCCGCGCGCGCGTTGTCGGTGTCGCGCCAGATCTCCGAACGGAACGAGACGAAGCCGTTCGGCTTGCCTTCGGTGAAAGGCGAGTTCGCGAACAGCGCGGTGCCGACCGGCTGCAACGCCAGCGCCACGCGCATCTTACGCACCATGTCGGCTTCGGACGAGAAGTCGTGGTTCGATTGCACCGTGCAGGTGCGGTACATCATGTCGAGGCCGAGGCGACCCACCTTCGGCATGTAGGCGGACATGATCCGGTAGCGGCCCTTCGGCATGACCGGCATGTCGGCGCGGGTCCAGTCCGGCGTCATGCCGAGCCCGAGGAAGCCGATGCCCAGCGGCTTCGCCACCTCGCGGAGCTGCGCCAGATGCGCCATCAATTCGTTGGCGGTCTGGTGCACGGTCTCGACCGGCGCACCGGAGAGTTCGAACTGCCCGCCAGGCTCCAGCGAGATCGCGCCGCCGCCGGTCACGTCCGCGAGCCCGATGATGTTCTCGCCCTCCATGATCGGCTCCCAACCGAGCATGGACTGCATGCCGTCGAGCAGCGCGCGGATGCCGCGCGGCCCGGCGTAGGGCACCGGACGATGGTCCTGAACCGTGAAGGCGAACTTCTCGTGCTCCGTTCCGACCCGGAATTTGGCCTTCGGCTTGCAGCCGGCTTCGAGCCATGCGACCAGCTCGTCGCGCGTCTCGATCGGCGTCATGTCAATCTGGTCGCGAGCCATACGGAGTTCCGCCCCCAAGGGGGGCGACCTTAATCACGGCGGCCGCAAAAGGGCAATCTTGACACGGCGCTCCGGACCGCCGCGAGGGGCCGCCCACGCGGGCAAAGCAGGATGCAAAGACGAGGCCCGCGGCCGGCCTACGCCGCCTTCGTCGCCGGCGCGAAGCGACGATAGAAGCGGTCATCGGTCTCCGCCATCTCGACCAGCAGCTTCGACGGCGCGAAGCGCGCTCCGTGCTTCGCCTCCAGCCGCCGGCACAGCGCGACGAACGCCCTCGTGCCCGTGCCGTCGATGTAGCTCAGCGTGCCGCCGGAGAACGGCGCGAAGCCGAAGCCGAGGATCGATCCCACGTCGGCCTCGCGCACGTCCGTGACCACGCCCTCCTCGAAGGTGCGCGCCGCCTCCAGCGCCTGGGTGACGAGGAGGCGATCCTTCAGCTCCTGCACGTCGACGGTTTCGGGGTCGAGCTTGACCGGCTGCAGGTCCGAAAGACCCGGCCAAAGCCGCTTCGGGCCGTTCTGCGGGTAATCGTAGAAGCCCTTGCCGTTCTTGCGGCCGAGCCGCTGGTGGGTCTCCACCATCGCGGCGAGCAGCGTCTTCTGCGCCGGATGGATCGCCTGCGGGCCGAGGTCGGCCTCGGTGGCCTTGAGTATCTTCCAGCCGAGATCGAGCGCCACCTCGTCGTTGAGCGACAGCGGGCCGACCGGCATGCCGGCCATGCGCGCGACGTTCTCGATCATCGCAGGCGGGATGCCCTCCGCCAGCATCAGGTGGCCTTCGAGGATGTAGTTGAGGACGCAACGGTTGGCGTAGAACCCGCGCGAGTCGTTGACCACGATCGGCGTCTTGCGGATCGCGCGCACGAAATCGAGCGCCGTGGCCAGCGCCGCGTCGCCGGTCTTTTCGCCCAGGATGATCTCGACCAGCATCATGCGCTCCACCGGAGAGAAGAAGTGGATGCCGATGAACTTTGCCGGGTCCTTCGCGGTCTCGGCGAGCGAGGAGATCGGCAGCGTCGAGGTGTTGGAGCCGAACACCGCGTCGGGCACGGCTGCCTGCGCCTTCGCGGTCGCCTCGGCTTTCACCCTGCGGTCCTCGAACACCGCCTCCACGATCAGGTCCGCGCCAGCCAGCGCGCCGTAGTCCGCCGTCGCCATGACGCGCGCCAGCACGGCGTCGCGCTGGGCGGACGCCATGCGGCCCTTGTTGACCTGATCGGTGAGCGATTTATGGATCTGGGCCTTGCCCCTGTCGGCACTCTCCTGGTCGCGGTCGACCAGCACCACGTCGAGCCCGGCCTGCGCGCTGACCGAGGCGATGCCCGCGCCCATGAAGCCCACGCCGACCACGCCGATCCTCTTGAGCTGCGAGGCCGGGACGCCCGCCGGCCGGCGCGCGCCCTTGTTCAGCTCCTGCATCGAGACGAACAGCGAGCGGATCATAGCCGCCGCCTCCGGCGAGCGCAGGATCCTCGCGAAGTGGCGCGATTCCACCGTGAGCGCCCGGTCGAACGGCAGCAGCAGGCCCTCGTAGACCACCTGAAGGATGGCGCGCGCAGCCGGATAATTATCGTAGGTCTCGCGGCGGTAGAGCGCGTTGGCCGCCGGGAAGGTCATCATGCCGGCCTTGGAATAGACCGGCCCGCCGGGCAGCTTGAAACCCTTCTGGTCCCACGGCTGCTCGCCCTTGCCGCCGGCCTTGATCCAGTCCTTCGCCGCTGCGACGAGATCGACGGCCGGCACCACGGCATCCACCAGCTTCATCGCCTTCGCGCGGTTGAGCCGGAGCTGGTCGCCCTTGAGCAGCATCTGCAAGGCATCGGCGGGCGCGAGCATCCGCGCGATCCGGGTGGTGCCGCCCGCGCCGGGGAACAGGCCGATCTTGACCTCGGGCAGGCCGACGCGGGTCTTGTCGTTCTCCGCCGCCAGCCGGTGATGGCAGGCGAGGCACAGCTCGAAGCCGCCGCCGAGCGCGGTGCCGTTGATCGCCGCGACCCACGGCTTGCCGGAGGTCTCCAGCCGCCGGTAGAGCTGCGACAGCTTGCGGCTTTCCTCGAACAGCCTGGTGGCCGCCGCCTCCGCGCCCTGCGCCTTCGCCACCTCGGCAAAGGTGCGGCCGAGCCCCTCCAGCAGCGTGAGGTCCGCGCCGCCGGAAAACGTGTCCTTGCCCGAGGTCACGACCGCGCCCTTGATCGCGGCGTCCGATGCGACCGTCTCCACGATCTCCGCAAGCTCCTGAATCGTGGAGACGTCGATCACGTTCATCGAGCGGTCCGGCATGTTCCACGTGACGAGCGCGATGCCGTCGGCGTCGAGATCGAGCCTGAAATTTCTGAAGGTCATGGAAGCCTCCCTCACACCCGCTCGATGATCGTCGCGGTGCCCATGCCCGCGCCGATGCACAGCGTCACCAGCG
>CAZZCV010000106.1:0-9281 GCA_964653225.1 uncultured Rhodoplanes sp.
CGAGCCGATGGCGACGATGGTGATCGGCAGCCCGGCGGCAAGGCGCTGCGAGGTTCGCGCCAGCGGATTCTGCAGGCGCGAGAGTTCAGCGGGCGCGGCGCAGGGCGTGGACTTGCCGGGCTCCGCGGCGTGGCCGGAGCCGGACGGGACCAGGGCCGCGAAGGCGGCGGCCGCCAGCCATGTCGAAGGCCGAAAAGGGAACGGGATCATTGGGAAGCCTTGCCTTCGAGAGACTCAAGATCGGCCGCATCGACGATCATCGAGGCGAGCGCCCGGCCGATGCAATCATGGACGCGCTTGGCGGCGACGGCGTCCTTGACGCCGCCGTAGAGATCGATCGCGCCGGTGTCGTACCAGTGCCGCATGATCCCCATCCGGTCGAACAGCGGAACCTCGCGCTCGCGGGCCACCCATCGGAGGCTGTCGGCGTAGCCGCCGGTGGCAATGATGGTCTCGGTGCGCGGGCTGTACTGCATGTTGACGAGGATGACGTCGGATCCGGCCGCCTGCAACTTCTCGACGCCGGTCGCGACGGTCTCCCGGAACGAGCCGGGATCGATACCCCGCATCGCGTCGAACGTGCCGGTTTGCCATATCACCAAAGCCGGCTTTTCGTCGACCAGCATTTTGCCGAGCGCCCGCGCCATGTCGCCGGCCGTCTGGCGCGGCCGGGCGAACGGAACCACGGACACATCCACCCCCGGCAGGCGCCGCTTGAGCGCCGCCTCGAGCCGAGCCGGATAGGAATAGCTTCGCCCGTTGCCCCCCGCCAGTTGTGAAGAGCCGCTTCCGATCACGACGATCTTCAGCGTCTTCTGCCGCTTCGCAGCCGCGGCCGCCCGATGCAGCGGACTGTCGGCGAACAGCAGATAGGCCGGGACGGAGCAGGCGTCGGCCGTCTGGGCCTGCGCCGGAACGGCCGCCAGCACGAGCGCGCACAAGCCTGCCACCAGGAACCTCAAGAGCCTCCTCCCACTAGGCCGCCGGCCGGCCGCTGGGGCCGGCTGCCGCGACCCTCGATCCGCTTATACCACGAGATCAGCGCCGCCGTGGCCACCATGATCGCGATCCCGGCCACGCTGACGGCCACCTGCATGAGGAGCCCGCCGTAGATCTCCACCAGCACGAAATGCCCGGCGAACGACAGGAACACGCCAAGGCAGAAAATCTCCAGCGAATGCTGGCCGCAGAGAACGGCCGGATGGAGCCAGCGCGTCTTCAGCGGCGGCCAGTCCCGGCCGATGAAATGCACCGTGACCGCCGCGAGCGCCAGGAAGTGCGCGAAGCGCAGCACGTCCAGGTTCACCTTGTCGATCGGATACATCCACGAGGTCAGCCAGCGCGGCACCAGGAAGGCGGCGTGCGGAACGTACCAGGTGACCACGATCGCCAGCGCAAACACGAGATAGGCGATCGCAAGCCAGAGCGTGACCGGCGAGCGCAGCACGCCGGCAAGCCGCTCGGCGCCGCCGAGCGCGCACCACGCGCCGAACACGAACAGGAGCTGCCAGGCGAACGGATTGAACCACCAGTGACCGCTCGGATAGGACGGCAGGTTCCATCCGAACTCCCAGGCCAGCGCGTAGAGCAGCACCGAGATCGCCAGCGCCGCGGCGGCGTTGCGCAGCAGCAGCCACAGGATCGGCGGGAACAGAACCAGCAGCACGATGTAGAGCGGCAGCACGTCCATGTTGGCCGGCTTGAACTTGAGCAGCAGCGCCTGAATGATCGTGACGTCCGGCTGCTTGAGGAAGTCGAGCGCGTTCATCTCCTCGGCGTAGAGCGGATTCTCGAAGCTGGCCGAGACGTAGGCGATCTGCGCGATGTAGATCACGAACAGGAAGATGTGGGCGACGTAGATCTGCCACGCCCGCTTGAGGATGCGGGCGGCGGAGCTGACGAAGCCGCGCTCGTTCATCGCCCGGCCGTAGACGAAGGCCGCGGTGTAGCCGGAGATGAAGATGAAGATCTCGGTGGCGTCGCTGAAGCCGTAATTGCGGATCGTGAACCAGCTCACGAAATTGTTGGGGATGTGGTCGACAAAGATCAGCCAGAGCGCGATGCCCCGGAACAGATCGAGCCGAAGGTCGCGCTCGGTCGGGACCGGCGGCGGCGCCTTCAGCGGCCGCTCGGCCGGAATCTCCGCCGCACCCAGGGAGCCTGAACTGACGAGCGCGTCCAATCGTGCCTCGGCGGCGGTGTCCCGGGACGAGAACCGTGCCCGGCGGCGCCTATTTGTGAGATGAGTGTGGCGGATTTTCAATCGTTCTCTTTGGAGCGGTTTCATCCGGCGGCCGTTGTCTTGACGCGGCGAGGCGGGGTAAGGATCGGCCGTCGCCGGTTCCCCGACCGGGTCGATGCCGTCTTTCGGGCCGGAGCCGCCCGTTCAGGTGCCGCCATGTACCGAGCCGTCACGCGCAACATCGAGGTCACGGTCGTCCCGCGCTTCATGGAGGAGCGCTCCGCACCGGGCTCGAACCAGTTCTTCTGGGCCTACGAGATCGGGATCACGAACAGGGGTTCCGAAACGGTCCAGCTCAAGACCCGGCACTGGCGGATCACCGACGCCACCGGCCGGCTCCAGGAGGTGCGCGGCGCGGGCGTGGTGGGCGAGACGCCCACGCTGGAGCCGGGGCAGTCGTTCGAATACACCAGCGGCGTGCCGCTGCCGACGCCGTCGGGCTTCATGGCCGGCAGCTACGGCATGGTGACGGCCGCGGGCGAAAACTTCGACATCGAGATTCCGGCGTTCTCGCTGGATTCCACGGCGGTCGCCCGCACGCTGAACTAGCTCCGCCCGGCAACATCCGGCAGGCAGCCCGGCAGGCGGCCGAGCGCCGTCCGCGGCAGAATCGCGATGGCCGCTCCGGGCGCGACGAAATCCTGCAACGCCTCGACCCGCGCCTCAGGGAGCGCGACGCAGCCCGCCGTGCCGGTCGCGGGCGTCTTCCAGACATGGATGAAGATGCAGGAGCCGGCGCGGGCGCGGGCGTCGGTCGGATAGTCCACCACGATGCCGCGCCGGTACATCGGCTGCATCCGGCTCATGTTCTCGACGCCGACCCTGGGCCCGACGCGATCCCGCGTGGTGATGGTGTTGTAGGCCGGCGACGCAGAATCGTCCACGCAGACCGTGTCGCTGCGCACATGCAGGTAGCCCGGCCGCTGCGAGGCCAGCGTTCCGAAGCTGCGGCCGACGCGATAGACGCCCGCTGGCGCGCGCCGGTCGCCCTCCGTCTTCATTGGTTCGCCGCGCCGCGCCAGCCCGCGAAAGAACGGCGACCAGGCCATGCCGGCGCGGCCGATCACCGCCGGCTCGGCGGCGCTCGCGGGCGCCCAGGCATCGGACGGCGAGCCGCGCTCGAAGGTCTGCAGCCGCGCGTTCTGGGTGTTCATGGCGTCGGCCGTAACCAGCACCAGGCGGGTCGCCTGCGCAAGCGGAGCCGGACAGGTCTGCGCCAGCACAGCGCCGCCTGGCAGCGTGAATGCCAGCGCCAGCGCGGCCACGGCGAGCGGGTTAGCTGCGATCCTCCGGCGGCTGCGCATCGGCCCCCACCTCCTCCGGCGCGAAGGCGTAGTTCGCGCTGCAAAACTCGCAGGTGACGGAAATCCGCCCGTCCTCGACCATGTGGTCGCGGTCGTCCTGCGAGAAGCTCCGGAGCATGGCCTCGACGGTCTCGCGCGAGCAAGAGCATTGCGCGCGCACGTCCACAGGGTCGAACACGCGGACGCCGCGCTCGTGGAACAGGCGGAACGCGAGCCGCTCGCTCGACAGCGCCGGATCGATCAGCTCGATGTCCTCGACCGTGGCGACCAGCGACTGGCCTTCGATCCAGGCGTCGTCCTCGGCGACCTGATGCGGCGTCACGCCCTCCGGCGCGTCGCCGGGATCGAGATCGGCGATACGGACGCGCTCCGGCGCGCGCGGCAGGAATTGCAGCAGCACGCCGCCGGCGCGCCAGCGGCGGCCCGCGCCGGGCGCAAGCTCCTCGCCCACGGCAAGCCGCACCCGCGTCGGGATCTGCTCGGAGCGGAGGAAGTATTCGTGCGCTGCCGCCTCCAGCCCGCCGCCGTCGACCGCGACCAGGCCCTGGTAGCGGTTCATGCCTTCGCCCTGATCGATCGTCATCGCGAGATGGCCCTTGCCCATCAGCGCGCCCGGCGCGGCGTTCCCGGCCTCGACCGCGGCCGCCACGCGGTCGCGGTCAAAACGCGCGCAGGCCCGCACCCGGTCCGGACTGGTGAAGTCCACGACCAGCATGCCGACCGGCCCGTCGGTCTGACTCTGCAGGATGAAGCGGCCGTCGAACTTGAGCGCCGAGCCGAGCATGACCGTCAGCACGACCGCCTCGCCTAGCAGGCGGGACACCGGCGCGGGATAGTCGTGGCGGGCCAGGATCTCGTCCACGACGGGGCCGAGCCGGACCACGCGGCCGCGCAGGTCGAGGCTGGAAACCTCGAACGGCAGCACGGTGTCGTCGGCGGAGGTCGCGGCAGGCGCGCGCACGGGGATGTCGGTCCGGGGTTCGATCATGCCGCCCTATATGGGTCATTACCGGTGGAATTGCGATCCCGGCGGGCTCAGAGGATCAGGCTTGCCGGATCGAGCGGCCGCGAAGCGCCGCGACGGACCACCTGCCACAGAACGGGCAGTCCCGTGGCGACGACGGCCATGAATCCCAGCGCCGCCAGGCTCCACGTCCCGCTGGCCAGCATCAGCCATGCCCCGACCGCGATCACGCCGACCGCGGCGGCCAGCACCGCGAGCGCGGCCAGCCACATCGGCCGGCCGATCCCCGCGGCGAGCCGCGCATCGGGATTGATCTTCGCCAGCCGGCGCGCCAGCGGAAACACCAGGCCCCTGAAAGTGTTCAGGCGCTGCTCGCGCCGGCCGAAGCGGTGGCGCTCATCGACGCGCCAGCCCATCCGGTGCCGGTCCCGCAGCACATGGCGGCCACCCTCGCGGGTGCGGATCACGCAGCTGGCACCCGCCGCGCCGTCCTCCGGCATGCACAGGCGCAGCGCCACGATGTCGGCGAGCAGAACGGACCCCTCGCCCCGCCTCGCGAGCCAGCGCAGCCGGTCGCTGTCGAGCCAGTAGGTCCGCTCCCTGCGGAACAAGCCGGGGCGGAAGACGTGCATGGTTTTGGTCACGACGCCCCCCGCATCGCTGACGCGGACGAAACCGTCCGCGATCAGGCCTTGAGGCACCAGGCGAGTATGCCCTTCTGGGCGTGCAGCCGGTTCTCGGCCTCGTCGAACACCACCGACTGCGGGCCGTCCATCACCTCGTCGGTCACCTCCTCGCCGCGGTGGGCGGGCAGGCAGTGCATGAACAGCGCATCCGGCGCGGCCTTGGCCATCAGCTTCGCGTTGACCTGGTAACGCTTGAACAGGTTGCGGCGGCGGGTGGCCTCGCCGTCGCCCATCGAGACCCAGGTGTCGGTCACGACGCAGTCGGCGCCGGTCACGGCCTTGACCGGATCGCTGCCGATTTCGATCGCGGCGCGCGACGTCTTCGCCCAGTCCGTCAGCCACTTCTTCGGCTTGAAGGCCGGCGGGCAGGCCACGCGCAGCTTGAAGCCGAAGCGGTCGGCGGCGTGCATCCACGACGCCAGCACGTTGTTGGCGTCGCCGCTCCAGGCGACCGTGCGGCCCTTGATCGGCCCGCGGTGCTCCTCGAAGGTCAGCACATCCGCCATCACCTGACAGGGGTGCGAGCGTCGGGTGAGGCCGTTGATGACCGGCACCGAGGCGTGCTCGGCCAGCTCCGTGAGCTGCCGGTGGTCGAGCGTGCGGATCATGATCGCGTCGACGTAGCGTGACAGCACGCGCGCGGTGTCGGCGATGGTCTCGCCGCGGCCGAGCTGCATCTCCGCGCCGGTCAGCATCAGGCTGTCGCCGCCGAGCTGGCGCATCGCCACGTCGAAGGAGACGCGGGTCCGGGTGGAGGGCTTGTCGAAGATCATCGCCAGCGTGCGCCCTGCGAGCGGGCCGTTGCCGGGGGAGCCCTTGGGCCGCTTCTTCATGGCCCGGCTGGCATCAAGAATGCCGCGCAGCTCCGCCGCCGGAATGTCCGTCAGGTCGAGGAAATGGCGAGGCGCCTTGCTCATGACGCGGCCCCGGCATTGGCTCCGGACCTGGCCGCCTTCGCCGCCAGCGCCGCGCAGGCGCGGTCGAGCCGGCCCACGGCGTCCGCGATCTCGGCGTCGGTCACGATCAGCGGCGGCAGGAGCCGCACCACGTTGTCACCGGCCGCGACCGTGAGCAGCCGCTCGGCGCGCAGCGCATCGACCAGCTCGCCGTTCGGCACCACCGCGCGCAGACCGACCAGCAGGCCCTCGCCGCGCACCTCGGAGACGACCGTCGGATAGCGGTCCTTGATCTCGGCGAGCCGCTGGCGAAGGCCGATGGCAGCCGCCTGCACCCGGTCGAGGAAGCCGTCCTCGAGCACCACGTCGAGCACGGCATTGCCGGCTGCGGATGCGAGCGGATTGCCGCCGAAGGTGGAGCCGTGCGAGCCCGCGGTCATGCCCTTGGCCGCTTCAGCCGTCGCAAGCACCGCACCGATCGGAAAGCCGCCGCCGAGCGCCTTGGCCAGCGCCATCACGTCCGGCGCGACGCCAGTCCGCATGTAGGCGAACAGGTCGCCGGTGCGGCCGATGCCGGTCTGCACCTCGTCGAAGCCCAGCAGCAGGCCGTTCTTGTCGCAAAGCTCGCGCAGCGCCTTGAGAAACGGCGTCGGCACCACGCGCACGCCGCCCTCGCCCATGACCGGCTCGATCAGGATGCCCGCGGTCTCCGGACCGATCGCGCGCTTCACCGCCTCGATGTCGCCCATCGGAACCTGGTCGAAGCCGTCCACCACCGGGCCGAAGCCTTCGAGGTGCTTCTTCTGCCCGCCGGCGGCGAGCGTGGCCAGCGTGCGGCCGTGGAACGCGCCCTCGAAGGTGATGACGCGGTACCGCTCCGGCCGGCCGCTCGCCGACTGGAACTTGCGGATCACCTTGATCGTGCCTTCCAGCGCCTCGGCGCCGGAATTGGCGAAGAACACCTTGTCCGCGAAGCTCGCGGCGCACAGCCGGTCGGCCAGCCGCTCGGCCTCGGGAATGCGGAACAGGTTGGACACATGCAGGCCCTTCGCGGCCTGCGCGCTCACCGCCGCGACGACGTGCGGGTGTGCGTGGCCGAGCGCGTTGACCGCGACGCCGGAGGTGAAATCGAGATAGCGGTGTCCATCGGTTCCGATCAGCCATGCGCCCTCCCCCCGCTCGAAGGCGAGGTCGACGCGCGCATAGGTCGGCATGACATGCGGATTCACGGGCGGCACTTTCTCAACCGGAACACGGCCGGAAACGGGAGGCGAGGCCAAGAGACGGACAAGCGGCGAAAACGAATAGTGCCGCCCCTCCGGGCGGCACGTTTCAGCATTTTATGTCCGCCCCCCCGCCTGTCAACACGGCGACCCCGGCGACCAAGTGTTGCAGCAAAGCGACGGCCGCAAAGCCAGTGCGACGATTTCCGGGATAACCCTGAAAAGGAGGCTGGAAAATGTGGATGTGAGTCGCGGGGACTCTTGCGCGGGAGTCAAGCCCTATTGTAGCGTCACGGCCATCCGATACGACATGTCGTATCGTCCAGGTTCCCAGCGTGCCATTGCGTGGATTTCGCCGGTTCGGCCCTTCGCCGGACTGCGGAGAGGGATTCCGCAAGCGTCCGGGGCGGGTCCGCAGAGGGAGACGAGCATGAATTGGACCGACGAGCGGGTCGAGCTGCTCAAGAAGCTCTGGGCCGACGGCCTGTCGGCCAGCCAGATCGCAGCCGAGCTGGGCGGCATCACCCGCAACGCGGTGATCGGCAAGGTCCATCGCCTGGGCCTGTCCGGCCGGGCCAAGTCGCCCTCCTCGAGCGCGCCGCGGGTGCGCAAGCCGCGCTCTCACATGCTGCGGGTGGCGCGGCCGGCGATGCGCGGCAACACCGCCCTCGCCCTGGCTTACGAAACCGAGCTGGAACCCGAGCCGGAGCTGATCGAAAACATCGTTCCGATCGGCCAGCGCCGCACCTTGCTGGAACTGACCGAGGACACCTGCCGCTGGCCGATCGGCGATCCGGCGAGCCCTGACTTCTTCTTCTGCGGCGGCAAGCCCGTCACCAGCCTGCCCTATTGCTCCTATCATTCGCGCGTGGCCTACCAGCCGCCGTCCGACCGCCGCCGGCCGCCGCGCCCGCCGTTCCGGCAGGGGTCGTAGCGAAACGCAGGCTCGAACGAAAAATGCCCGGCTCGACGCCGGGCATTTTCCTTTTGGGGCCGCGCGACGCACCGCCGTCAGCCCGCCTTGCCTCAGCCCGCCTTTCCGAAACGGTCGTCGAGCGCGTAGCCCGCGCCGCGCACGGTGCGGATCGGGTCGGCCTCGCGGCCGCGGTTGAGCGCCTTGCGCAGCCGGCCGACATGGACGTCCACGGTGCGCTCGTCGATGTAGATGTCCGAGCCCCAGACGCCGTCGAGCATCTGCTCGCGCGAGAACACGCGGCCCGGCCGCTCCATCAGGAACTCGAGGAGCCGGTATTCGGTCGGCCCCAGCTCGACCTCGCGGCCGGCGCGCGAGACCCGCTTCTTCTCGCGGTCCAGCTCGATGTCGCCGATGCTGAGCACGTCGGCCACCCGCTCGGGGGCGGCGCGGCGCAGCAGCGCGCGCACCCGCGCGATCAGCTCCGGCACCGAGAACGGCTTGACGATGTAGTCGTCCGCGCCGGTCGACAGCCCGCGCACCCGCTCGCTCTCCTCGCCGCGCGCGGTCAGCATGATGATCGGCAGCGCCTTGGTCTCGGGCCGCGCCCGCAGCCTGCGGCACAGCTCGATCCCCGAGAGGCCCGGCAGCATCCAGTCCAGCACCACCAGGTCCGGCGTGCGCTCCTTCAGCCGCGTGTCGGCGTCGTCGCCGCGGACCACGGTCTCCACCTCGTAGCCCTCGGCTTCGAGGTTGTAGCGCAGCAGCAGGGACAGGGCCTCCTCGTCCTCGACGATCAGGATGCGTGCGCTCATCGATGCGCCTCCGCCTTCCTCACGAGGCCGACAGCGGCGCGAAGGCCGTGGTGGTGTCGCCCTTCGGACGCTGGTCCACGAGCGGCCGGCCCTCGATCATGTAATGCACCGTTTCCGCGATGTTGGTGGCATGGTCGCCCATCCGCTCGATGTTCTTGGCGCAGAACATCAGGTGGATGCAGAAGGTGATGTTGCGCGGGTCTTCCATCATGTAGGTGAGCAGCTCGCGGAACAGCGA
>CAZZCV010000107.1:0-8845 GCA_964653225.1 uncultured Rhodoplanes sp.
TGAACATCGCCTCCGCCGTCTCCAGGGTCGGCGGCTCGCCCGGACGCATCACGCGGTAGATGTCGAACAGCGCGTCCTGGCGGCCCTCGTTCTTGTCGATCGCCAGCGTGTTGCGGATGTAGGCGCCGACGTTGACGTGGTCGATGTCGAGGATCGGGATTTCCTTGAAGCCCTCCTCGTTCAGCGCCTTGAGCGACTTCTCGGTGATCTCCTCGCCGGCCTCGGCGTAGATCTCGCCGGTCTTCGGATTGATGAGATCCTCGGCGATGTAATGGCCGATCAGCTCCTCGTCGGTCATGCGGAGCGCCTTGAGGCCCTTCTCCGCGAGCTGGCGGGCCTGGCGCACGGTGATCTTCTTGCCGGCCTCGACCACCACCTTGCCGGAGTCGGCGTCCACGAGGTCGTTGATCGCCTTGTAGCCCTTCATGCGGTTGGCATCGAAGGGCACGCGCCAGCCGTCCTTGGACCGCTTGTAGACGATCTTGCTGTAGAACGTATTGAGGATGGTCTCGCCGTCGAGCCCGAGCGCGAACAGCAGCGAGGTGACCGGAATCTTGCGGCGGCGGTCGATGCGCGCGTGCACGATGTCCTTGGCGTCGAACTCGATGTCCAGCCAGGAGCCGCGATACGGGATGATGCGGGCCGCGAACAGCAGCTTGCCCGACGAATGGGTCTTGCCCTTGTCGTGGTCGAAGAACACGCCCGGCGAGCGGTGCATCTGCGAGACGATGACACGCTCGGTGCCGTTGACGATGAAGGTGCCGTTCGACGTCATGAGCGGGATGTCGCCCATGTAGACGTCCTGCTCCTTGATGTCCTTGACCGACTTGGCGCCGGTCTCCTCGTCGACATCGAACACGATCAGGCGCAGCGTCACCTTGAGCGGCGCCGCATAGGTCATGCCGCGCTGGCGGCACTCGTCCACGTCGTATTTCGGCGCCTCGAATTCGTACTTCACGAATTCGAGCATCGAGGTGTTTGAGAAATCCGAAATCGGGAAGACGGACTTGAAAACGGCCTGCAGGCCCTCATCCGGGCGGCCGCCCGCGGGCTCCTGCACCAGAAGGAACTGGTCGTAAGACGCCTTCTGAACCTCGATGAGGTTCGGCATCTCCGCCACTTCGTTGATTTTTCCGAAAAATTTCCTAACGCGCTTGCGACCCGTGAATGTCTGCGCCATGTGCTCTCTCGTTATCGTCCGGCAGTGGACGTGCAGCTCAGGGCGGCCGGGACGACTCTCCGGAAAGCCGCCATCATCGCGGCTGTCCGGACAGGCGTGCAGGAGCCCGTCATTCCTAGACGATTCGGCCGACCCGAACCGCCGCGCCTCGCCTTCCCGCTTGCCGCTCCGCGACAAACCCGTCCCTCTGGACGGAAAAACCGGTGATTTCGGGGCATGAACCCCGAAATCACCGCAACGTGTGTCGGCTGCCCGGAACTCGGGCAGCCCGCCGAAGCAAGCCTCGCTTACTTCAGCTCGACCTTGGCGCCGACCTTCTCAAGGGTGGCCTTGATCTTGTCGGCCTCTTCCTTGTTCACGCCTTCCTTGACGTTCTTCGGCGCGCCCTCGACCAGGTCCTTGGCTTCCTTCAGCCCGAGGCCCGTGAGCGCACGCACCTCCTTGATGACCTCGATCTTCTTGTCGCCGGCAGCAGCGAGAACGACCGTGAACTCGGTCTTCTCCTCGGCCGCCGCGGCGGCGCCCGCGCCCGGAGCAGCCGCGACCGCCACGGCGGCGGCGGCGGTGACGCCCCACTTCTCCTCGAGCATCTTGGCGAGCTCCGCCGCCTCGAGGACGGTGAGCGTCGACAGCTCGTCAACGATCTTGGACAGATCAGCCATTGATGTAGTTCCTTTTTCGGTTCGAACCAGTGTTCAGGTGTTCGGAGGGGCCTCGATCAAGAGCCCTTGTCGGCATAGGCCTGGACCACGCGAGCCACCTTCGCCGCCGGGGCGTTGGCAAGCTGCGCGATCTTCGTCGCCGGCGCCTGGATGAGGCCGACGAGCTTGGCCCGAAGCTCGTCGAGCGACGGCAAGGACGCGAGTGCCTTGACGCCGTTCGGGTCGAGCGTGGTCTTGCCCATCACTCCGCCGAGGATCACGAACTTGTCGTTGGCCTTGGCGAAATCGACGGTGACCTTGGACGCGGCCACCGGATCGCCGGAATAGGCGATCACGGTCGGGCCCTTGAGAAGGGCGCCGATGGGGGCTGCGTCCGTGCCTTCAAGAGCGATCTTGGCGAGGCGGTTCTTAGCGACCTTCACGCTGGCGCCCGACTGCTTGGCCTGCTTCCGCAGGGTCTGCATCTGGGCCACCGTGAGGCCGGCATAGTGCGCGACGACGACGGTGTTCGCGGCCTTGAAGACCCCGTTCAGCTCCGTCACCATCTCAGCTTTTGCCGCTCGATCCACAGCAAGCTCTCTCCGGTTGGCGGATAAATCCGCCGGTTGCGACCTGCCGTCCATGCCCCGCGGCTTGCGAGAACAGGGACGACGCTCTCTTGCCCTGCCCCCTGACGCGGCGCGGCCGCTTCAGGTCCAAGAGGTTCGAACCGGTCGCGGGCGCAATCGCGTGGATCGCGCCGAAATCGGTCTTCCCCCGTCTGTGCAGGCTTCGATTAAGCCGGAAACCCGGCGCCTGCAGTCTTGGACAGGACGCGACTTCCGGAAATTGCGAGGGCCCCCACTCCTTTCAAAATCCCGCAGGATGTCTAAAAGGAAAATGGTCCTTGCCTTCGAGGTTTCGGGAAGCGCGCAAAGGCGCGCCGACAAAGTGGGCCGGCACGCCCTCGCGGGCATAACTATTCCCATCCCGGGGATTTTGCAAGCGCCCGCAGCCGCAGCGAAATCCGGTTCCGCATGGCGCTTGTGAGCCGGCTCCCGCCCTCTATGCTGAGCCGCGAGACAACGAACTTGGGAGGATCGACCGCCATGAAGGCAACCATCGCGCTGGGCTGCGCCGTTCTGGCCTGGCTGGCTCACGCGCCCACGGCCCGCGCCCAGGGCGACAAATACCCCTCCCGGCCGATCACCATCCTCGTGCCGCTCGCCCCCGGCGGGGTGGCCGACACCGTGATCCGCCCGCTCGCACAGAAGGTGGCCGAGCAGATGGGCGCGACCATCGTGGTGGAAAACCGGCCGGGCGGCGGCGGCAACGTCGCCTCGATGGCGGCCAAGCAGGCCGCGCCCGACGGCTACACCCTGTTCCTCGCCAACAACGGCCCGTTTGCCGTCAATCCGGCCCTGATCCCCGACCTGAAGTTCGATCCGATAAAGGATTTCAAGCCGATCACCAACGTGGTCACGTTTCCGAGCGTGCTCGCGGTGCCCGCCGGCTCGCAGGCCAAATCGGTCAAGGACCTCGTCGACATGGCCAGGAGCCGCCCCAACGGCCTGACCTACGGCTCCCAGGGCGTGGGTTCCGGCGGGCACATCATCGCCGAGATGTTCCGGCTGCGGATCGGCGCGCCGCTGGTCCACATCCCTTACAAGGGCTCGGGCCAGGCGATCGGCGACCTCGCGGCCGGGCGTTTCGACTTCATCTTCGCGGGCTATCTGTCGGTCGCCGGCCAGGTGGACGGCGGCAAGGCGCGCCTGCTCGGCGTCACCTCCGACAAGCGCCTGCCGGCGCTGCCGAACGTGCCGACGCTCACCGAGGCCGGCTTCCCCGGCGTCGAGATGGAGGTCTGGCACGGCCTCGTGGCACCGGCGGGCACGCCGGACCCGATCGTGCGCCGCCTCAACGCGGAGTTCGTGAAGGCGATGGAGTCGCCGGACATCGTCAAGCTGATGACCTCCCGCGCGGCCGCGCCGGCCCCTGGCACGCCGGAGGCCTTCGCGAAGCTGATCGCCTCCGACCTCGACAAGCTCGGCAAGGTGGTCCGCGAGGCCAAGATCGCGATCTCGCCGGCGAAATAGGGCAGGCAACAGGTCAAGCAGCAAAGAAAAGCCGCCGCCTCCGGAAGGAGACGGCGGCTTTGTTTTCTTCGGCGGCTGACGCCCGCCGTGCGGCTATTTCTCGGCGGCCGCGAACAGCGTCGACGGGTCCACCTTCACGCCCGGTCCCATCGTCGAGGACACCGCGACGCGCTGAACGTAGGTGCCCTTGGCGCCCTGCGGCTTGGCCTTGTTCACGGCGTCCGCGAACGCCTTGACGTTCTCGACCAGCTTCTCCGCACCGAACGACGCCTTGCCGACGCCGGCCTGGACGATGCCGGCCTTCTCGACCCGGAACTCGACCGAGCCGCCCTTGGCGCCCTTCACGGCCCCAGCCACGTCCATCGTCACGGTGCCGACGCGCGGGTTCGGCATCAGGCCGCGAGGGCCCAGCACCTTGCCGAGACGGCCCACCAGACCCATCATGTCGGGCGTGGCGATGCAGCGGTCGAAGTCGATCTGGCCAGCGCTGACCTTCTCGACCAGATCCTCCGCGCCGACCACGTCGGCGCCGGCGGCCTTGGCCTCGTCGGCCTTGGCGCCGCGGGCGAACACGCCCACGCGCTGGGTGCGGCCGGTGCCGTTCGGCAGCGTGACCACGCCGCGCACCATCTGGTCGGCATGCTTGGGATCGACGCCGAGGTTCATGGCGATCTCGACGGTCTCGTCGAACTTCGCCTTGGCGCGCTCCTTGACCATCTTGATGGCCTCTTCGATCGAATAGGCCTTGGCCGGATCGACACCCTCACGAACCTTGGCCGTGCGCTTTGCGAGCTTTGCCATGACCGGTTACCCCTTCACCTGCAGGCCCATCGAGCGGGCCGAGCCTTCGACCATGGCCATGGCGGCCTCGAGCGTGTCGCAGTTCAGATCCTTCATCTTGGCCTCGGCGATCTCCTTGACCTGAGCCTGGGTCACGGTGCCGGCGCTGTCGCGGCCCGGCGCCTTGGAGCCGCTCTCGACCTTTGCCGCCTTCTTGAGGAAGTGCGACATCGGCGGCGTCTTCATTTCGAAGGTGAACGAGCGGTCGGCATAGATGGTGATGACGACCGGGATCGGCGTGCCCTTATCCATCTTCTGGGTCTGGGCGTTGAAGTTCTTGCAGAACTCCATGATGTTCAACCCGCGCTGACCGAGCGCGGGTCCGATCGGCGGCGCCGGATTGGCGGAGCCGGCCGGAACCTGCAATTTCAGGAATCCGGTGACTTTCTTGGCCATGTCTCACTCCTTGTCAGTGGTGCGGATCTCGACGGCTGGCGACCGCCTCACCTCCCACGTCCTCAGTTCCGGCCGGACGACGCCCGGACGGCAGGCACTTTCAACCGAACCAACCTAAACCTTCTCCACCTGGGCGAACTCCAGTTCGACCGGCGTGGCGCGACCGAAGATCGAAACCGCGACCTTGACGCGCGAGCGGCCCTCGTCGACCTCCTCCACCGTGCCGTTGAACGAGGCGAAGGGGCCATCCGACACCCGGACCTGCTCGCCGACCTCGAACGAAACCGTCGGCTTGGGACGCTCCACGCCCTCCTGCACCTGCTGCAGGATGCGCTGCGCCTCGGCTTCCGAGATCGGCATCGGCTTGTTGTCGGTGCCGAGGAAGCCCGTGACCTTCGGCGTGTTCTTGATCAGGTGATAGGCCTCGTCGGTGAGGTCCATCTTCACCAGCACATAGCCCGGAAAGAACTTGCGCTCGGTGTCGATCTTGCGCCCGCGACGCACCTCGGTGACCTTCTCCTTGGGCACCATGATCTCGTCGAACAGCTCGGCCAGGCCGCGCTGCTTCGACTGCTCGCGGATCGAATCCGCGACCTTGTTCTCGAAGTTCGAGTAGGCGTGGACGATGTACCAGCGCTTGGTCATGTGCCGATGCCCAGAACAAAGGTGATGGCGAAACGGATGATCTGGTCGGCGACCAGGAAGAAGATCGCGCAGGCCGCCGCCATGATGAAGACCATGATCGTGGTGATCGCGGTCTCGCGGCGGGTCGGCCAGGTGACCTTCTCGGTCTCCGCGCGGACCTCCTGGAAAAACTTGACGGGGCTGATTTTCGCCATTGCAAATCCAAATAAGTCCGCGCCGCCCAACCTGTCAGGATGAGGCCGCGAGCGGACCCGTTTTTGGGGAATGTTCGCTGCGGAAGTCCGTTTCCGGGCCGCTGGCGATGGCAGCTTCCTAAAGCGCGGCGCGCGCGGCGTCAAGCCGGAGCATGGTTCGCCAGTCCGGACAAGGACTTGTCCCGCAGGTCGCGGTCAGGCCGGGAGCCGGGACCTGCCCGGTCCCGCAGCCGGCCGCGCGCATGCCGGATTCGGGGGTCAGACCCGGTTGCCGCCGGCCCTGCACCGGAACCGGACCTCGACCGGGTGACTCCAGTCCGCATTGATGCGTCCCCTCACCCAATCGGCGGTGCGTCCGGCCATGTGCTCCCCGTAAAGCTGGCATTGCGCCATGTCCTTGAAACGGGCGGACTCGGGAACCTCGGTGGCCAGCGCGCCCTGCGCGGTGACGGTAGCGACGATCCAGACAAGCTCGAGCATGGCGAGACCTCGAAGCCTCCGACTATGGCTTGGAGGAATAGAATATAAGCCTTCGGCCGTGTGGCGCGAGGTGCGACGTCCACAACCTAGGTATGCGCCCCGCTGCCGATGCAAGCCGGGCGCCGAGGCCGGTCGGAATGTTCCGGGAAAACATGGCAGGAGTGGAGGGACTCGAACCCCCAACCCCCGGTTTTGGAGACCGGTGCTCTAGCCATTGAGCTACACTCCTACGAGCCAGACCGAAGAGGTCGCAGGCGCGGCCGCTGCCAGTACCGCCGCCCCCGTCTCATGCCCGATCGAAAAGCCGCTTTCAAGGCTTGGGTTCAGGCATCGGGCTGGAAAGCAAACGCCCCGCACCGGGCGGGGCGTTTTTCTTTCTTTTCCATCGTGGCCGGCCTTACGCCGGCCTGACAGCGGAGAGCCGACTACTCGATAATGCTTGCGACGACGCCTGCGCCGACGGTTCGGCCGCCCTCGCGGATGGCGAAGCGCAGCTTCTCCTCCATCGCGATCGGCACGATCAGGTGCACCTCCATCGCGACGTTGTCGCCCGGCATCACCATCTCCGTGCCCTCGGGCAGCGTCACCACGCCCGTCACGTCCGTCGTGCGGAAGTAGAACTGCGGCCGGTAGTTGGTGAAGAACGGCGTGTGCCGGCCGCCCTCCTCCTTCGTCAGGATGTACGCCTCGGCCTTGAACTTGGTGTGCGGCTTCACCGAGCCCGGCTTGCACAGAACCTGACCGCGCTCCACGTCCTCGCGCTTGGTCCCGCGCAGCAGCGCGCCGATGTTGTCGCCCGCCTGCCCCTGGTCCAGGAGCTTGCGGAACATCTCAACGCCCGTCACCGTCGTCTTCACCGTCGGCTTGATGCCCACGATCTCGATTTCCTCGCCAACCTTCACGATGCCGCGCTCAACACGGCCCGTGCACACCGTGCCGCGGCCCGAGATCGAGAACACGTCCTCCACCGGCATCAGGAACGGCTGGTCCACCGGACGCTCCGGCTGCGGGATGTACTCGTCAACCGCCGCCATCAGCTTGAGGATCGCATCGCGACCCAGCTCCGGGTTCTTGTCCTCCAGCGCCATCAGCGCCGAGCCACGGATCACCGGAATCTTGTCGCCGGGGAAGTTGTACTTCGACAGAAGCTCGCGGACCTCCAGCTCAACCAGGTCCAGAAGCTCCGCGTCGTCCACCATGTCGCACTTGTTCATGAACACGACCAGCGCCGGAACGCCGACCTGCCGCGCCAGGAGAATGTGCTCGCGCGTCTGCGGCATCGGGCCGTCCGCCGCGGAGACCACGAGAATGGCGCCGTCCATCTGCGCCGCACCCGTGATCATGTTCTTCACGTAGTCGGCGTGCCCGGGGCAGTCCACGTGCGCATAGTGACGGTTCGTCGTCTCGTACTCCACGTGCGCCGTCGCGATCGTGATGCCGCGAGCCTTCTCCTCCGGAGCCTTGTCGATCTGGTCGTACGCGGTGAACGTCGCCCCGCCCGTCTCCGCAAGAACCTTCGTGATCGCAGCCGTCAAAGACGTCTTGCCATGGTCAACATGGCCAATCGTCCCAACGTTGCAATGCGGCTTGCTGCGGTTGAATTTCTCTTTCGCCATCTGAAGTCTCCCGGTCTCTCCGGTGGATCGATTGTTCGGTTGCGTCGGTCAGGCGTACTTGGCCTGAACCTCCGCCGCGACGTTCTGCGGAACCTGCTCGTAGTGATCGAACTGCATGGTGAAGGTGGCGCGGCCCTGGCTCATGGAGCGCAGGTTGTTCACATAAGAGAACATGTTCGCGAGCGGCACCATCGCCGTGATGACGTTAGCATTGCCGCGCATATCCTGGCCCTGGATCTGGCCGCGGCGCGAATTCAGATCGCCGATGACGGAGCCGGTGTAATCCTCCGGCGTCACCACCTCGACCTTCATCACCGGCTCGAGCAGGACCGAGCCGCCCTTCTGGAGCGCCTCGCGCAGAGCCGAACGCGACGCGATCTCGAACGCGAGCGCCGAGGAGTCGACCTCGTGATAGGCACCGTCGATCAGCGCGATCTTGATGTCGACCACGGGGAAGCCCGCGAGCACACCGGAGCTCATCACCGACTCGAGGCCCTTCTCGACGCCGGGGATGTACTCCTTCGGCACAGAGCCGCCGATGATCTTGCTCTCGAACGCATAGCCCGCGCCCGGCTCGTTCGGCTGGCACTCCAGCTTCACGCGCGCGAACTGGCCGGTGCCGCCGGTCTGCTTCTTGTGGGTGTAGTCCACCGTGACCGGCTTGGTGATCTTCTCGCGGTAGGCGACCTGCGGCGCGCCGATGTTGGCTTCCACCTTGTAGGTGCGCTTGAGGATGTCGACCTTGATGTCGAGGTGA
>CAZZCV010000108.1:0-4876 GCA_964653225.1 uncultured Rhodoplanes sp.
CGCGGTCTCGAAGGTCATGGCGCGGCGGCCGGTGTCGCGGTTCACGCGCGAAGCGACGCAGCGCATGCCGTTGCCGCAGGCGCCGGCCTCGGAGCCGTCGTTGTTGTAGATGCGGATATAGGAATCGGTGCCCTCGGTGCGCGGCGGATAGAGCACCATCATCTGGTCGTAGGGCGCACCGCCCGGCCCGGCCACGGCGCGCGCCTCGGCTGCGCTGACGGCGGCCGGATCGCGGCGCATGTCCACCACCACGATCTCGTTGCCGAGGCCGTTCATCTTGACGAAGGCGCGGTCGGCGAGCGCACTCATGGCGGCGTGATATCCGGCAACGAAAGCATGCGGGCGAGCCCGGCAGGCCCGTCCCATATCGTCCGCCTTATATGGGCAAACGCCCGGCATTGGCCAGAGGCGGACGATGCCGCCGGGCACGACCCAGCCGCCGCCGGGGCATGATTTTCATGCACCGCGGCCATCGCCGGACATGCTAGATACGATTCTCGAAGCGCCGCGCATGCTCCGGCGTCATGGAGACTTCCGATGAACGGCCCATTGCGGGCATTCGTGCTCGCCGCCCTGCTGGGGCTGAGCGCTCCCCTGGGCGTGGCGTCCCCGGCCTGGACCCAGGCCGCCGTGCCGGCCGAGCCGCCGCCTCCCCCCGCTCCCGCCCCCAAAGGCGACGTCTTCGGGGAGGAGCTGACGCTCACGGCCAGGACCATCGTCTACATCAAGGGCACGGCCAACTGGGACCAGGCGTTCGAGACCCTGGTGGACTCGTTCAAGTCGCTCTACGCCTACCTCGACAAGCAGGGCATTCCGCGCGCCGGGCCGGCCATGACGATCTACACCGAGGCCGACGACGTCAGCTTCTCGTTCAACGCCGCCGTGCCGGTCGCGGAAGCGCCGAAGGACGCGCCGAGCGGGGATATGGCGGTCGGCCAGTCGCCGGCCGGCAAGGCCTACAGGTTCGTCCACACCGGCTCCTACGATTCGATGGATTCGACCTACGAGGCCATCACCAGCTTCCTCGACGAGAAGCAGCTCGAAGCGCAGGACCTGTTCGTAGAGGAATACCAGACCGATCCGGTCACCACCCCGGATGACAAACTGGTGGTGCACGTCTATGTCCCGGTGAAATGACCGGACATCGAACGGAGGCTGTCATGCTTGTTCGCGCCGCTGCCGCGCTTGCCGTTCTGATCGCCGCCGCCGTTCCCGCGGCTGCGCAGCAGGCGGAGCCTTCGCGCCCGCGCATCACCGTGACCGGCGAGGCCACGGTTTCGGTGGAACCGGACATCGCCCAGATTCGCGCCGGCGTGACCAGCGACGCCAAGACCGCGCGCGAGGCCGCCGAGATCAACGCCAAGGCCATGACCGCCGTGATGGCGGCGGTCAAGAACCTCGGCATCGGAGAGCGCGACGTGCAGACCTCGCGCTATTCGATCCAGCCGACCTACGAGAGCGGCCCGCAGGCGCGCAACCGGCTGACCGGCTTCCAGGCCACCAACAGCGTGCTCATCAAGGTGCGGCAGATCGACAAGATCGACGACCTCATCGACACGCTGATCGCCGCCGGCGCCAACACGATGGGCGGCATCGAGCTTCTGGTGTCCGAGCCGTCCAAGCACCTCGACGAGGCGCGCCGCGAGGCGGTGGCGGACGCGCGCCGCAAGGCCGAGCTTTATGCGGGCGCGGCCGGCGTCAAGCTCGGCGCGGCACTGGAGATCGTCGAGCAGTCGGCGAGCGTGCCGTTCCAGCCGGGCCTGATGGCGCGCAGCGCGGCTGCGCCCGCGACGCCGATCGCGGCCGGTGAGCGCACGCTCCGCGTGACGCTCGGCGTCAGCTACGAAATCCGGAAATAGCCGTTACAACTCGTAGACCTCGCCGGGCGCCAGCATGCGGAAGCGTTCGGGCGCAAGGCCCGCGGCGATGCGTGCCTCTGCGAGATCGCGCGCCGGCGCGTCGAACGATTCGTCGGCCATCGGGAAGGTGCCGAAGTGGTGCGCCAGCGCCTGCTCCGCGCCGCAGTCGGCCAGCGCCCGGATCGCCTCGGCGGGGTCCATGTGCTGGTCGCGCATGAACCAGCGCGGCTCGTAGGCGCCGATCGGCAGGATAGCGAGCCGGAACGGCCCGTAGGCCGCGCGCGCGGCGCGGAAATGGTGGCCGTCGCCGTAGCCGGAATCCGCCACGTGGAAGATGCGGCCGGCCGGCGTCTCGATCACGAAGGCACACCACAACGCCTTGTTGCGGTCAGTCAGGCCGCGCGCGGACCAGTGCCGGATCGGCGCGAGCGTCACGGCGACGCCGCGGCCGAGATCGACCCGCTCGCCCCAGTCGTGAACCTCGGCGCGGATCGAGGGATCGTGCGCGTGCAGCACCGTGTCGTTGCCGAGCGGCATGATGAAGCGCGGCCGGTGCGGCGTGGCGAGCGCGGCGAGCGTCGCCACGTCCAGATGATCGTAGTGGCAATGCGAAACCAGCACGGCGTCGATCGGCGGCAGGGCGTCGAAGGCGATGCCGGGATCGTTGACGCGCCTGGGGCCGACGAACGAGAACGGCGAGGCGCGTTCCGACCACACCGGATCGATCAGGACGTTGAGGCCCGCGGTCTGAAGCAGGAAGCTGGCGTGGCCGACGAAGGAGATGCGCCAGCGCGATCCCTCGACCCGCGCCGGCGGCCGGTCGGCGAAGCCGCTCGGATGCCACGCGGGCCAGTCTCCGGCCCGCCGGGTGGCGTGCCAGCGCAGCACTTCGGAGAAATGCTTGGGCGACGCCCCATGCGCATCGAAGAACCGCACGCCGTCGAAATGGTCGGACGCCGGGCCGCCGTAATATTGCGCCTGGGAGCCGCGGACGAACACCAGCCCGCCCGCGCCGGCCAGCGTGGCGGCGGCTCCGGCGAACAGTCGGCGGCGGGAGAGTTTCATGCGTCTATGGCCTAAGCCAGTACAAGGGCCACACCCTCCGTCCCGGCCGCTTCGGCCAAGTCGCGATCCAAAGTGGCAAGGGCGATGCCGTGCCTGCGGGCAAGCTCAAGATAGGCGGCATCATAGAACGTCAAACGGTATTTCCGGGCGACGGCAAACACGTCTTCGTCATCGGGCCGCTCGGCCATATTGATCGGCAGGATGGAAAGCCGCGACAGGGAATACGATGTGAAATGCGCATGGATTCGCCCGCGGCGTTCTCCAACCAGCAGGGTGTTGCGAATCTCGAACCACCAATGTGCCGGCACCCAGACCTCTTCTCGCTCCGAGCGCCGCCAGGCCTCCATGGCGTCCCGATGATTTTCGTCCGGGAAGAACCAGCTTGCCGTCACCGACGCGTCGAGGACGAACGCCATCGCTACTTTCGCCCCTCGTCGCGCCAAGCCAGAATCTCCTCGGCGCTCACGCGGGGCGCGGTCACCCGCATGGCCTCGATATCGGCACGGGCGCGCTGAATCTCCCGCTGCCGCTGGTCGTTCTCGGACACCAGACGAGCCACGGCCTTGCCGTGTCGGGTGATGATCACCGTTTCCCCGTTTTCCACTTCATCCAGCAGTTCGGCGAGCCGGGCCTTGGCGATAGACGCCTGAACGAGTTTCATGATTTTGACCAGTTTAATTGACCAGTCAATTTAACCACTCTGACTGCTTTTTGCAACCGGCACCCGATCCTTGACTCCGTGGCATCATTCCCCCAAACAACCCTCGCTCTACCGAGCTTTTGACTGCTGACCCGCCGACCGGCCCGCGAGACCGGAGGCCCCCGCCCGACAGCGCGATGCGCCCTCGGGCGCAAAGGTGTTTTGGAAACCGATGTTCGACAGCCTGTCGGAACGTCTGAACGGAATTCTCGACCGCCTCACGCGGCGCGGCGCGCTGTCGGAGGCGGACGTGGACGCCGCCCTGCGCGAGGTCCGCCGCGCGCTGCTGGAGGCGGACGTGGCGCTCGACGTGGCCCGCTCCTTCGTCGAGCAGGTCCGGAAGCGGGCGGTCGGCGTCGAGGTCATCAAGTCGGTGACGCCCGGCCAGATGGTCGTGAAGATCGTCCACGACGAGCTGGTCGCCACGCTTGGCGCCGACGCGCAACCCATCGACCTGAACGCGCCCGCGCCGGTGCCGGTCATGATGGTCGGCCTGCAGGGCTCCGGCAAAACCACCACCACCGCCAAGATCGCGAAGCGGCTGACCGAACGCGACAATAAAAAAGTTCTCATGGCCTCGCTCGACACGCGGCGGCCGGCGGCGATGGAGCAGCTCGCGGTGCTGGGCCGGCAGGTCAATGTCGAGACCCTGCCCATCGTGGAAGGCCAGACCCCGGTGCAGATCGCTAACCGCGCGATCCAGGCGGCGAAGCTCGGCGGCTACGACGTGGTCCTGCTCGACACCGCCGGACGCATCACGCTCGACGAGGCGCTGATGGCCGAGGTGGCCGAGGTCAAGCGCGCGGCGAACCCGCACGAGATCCTGCTGGTCGCCGACAGCCTCACCGGCCAGGACGCGGTCAACCTCGCACGCTCGTTCGACGAGCGCGTCGGCCTCACGGGCCTCGCGCTGACCCGCGTGGACGGCGACGGCCGCGGCGGTGCGGCGCTCTCGATGCGCGCGGTCACCGGCAAGCCGATCAAGCTGATCGGCACAGGCGAGCGCATGGACGCGCTCGAGGACTTCGACCCCGCGCGCATCGCCGGCCGCATCCTCGGCATGGGCGACATCGTCTCGCTGGTCGAGAAGGCGGCCGCCAACATCGACCGCGAGCAGGCGCTGCGCACCGCCGAGCGGATGCGCAAGGGCGCGTTCGATCTCTCGGACCTGCGCGATCAGCTCTTCCAGATGCAGAAGCTCGGCGGCATGAGCGGGCTCATGGGCATGATGCCCGGCGTGGCCAAGATCAAG
>CAZZCV010000108.1:4886-8833 GCA_964653225.1 uncultured Rhodoplanes sp.
TCGGTGATGGACATGGTCGGCGAATTGGTTGTCATCAAGAGCCAGATCGCCGAGCGCAACCTCGACGACGGCATCTTCCGGCGTCAGATGGCGATCATCGACTCGATGACGCCGAAGGAGCGCAAGAGCCCCGACGTGCTCAAGGCGAGCCGCAAGAAGCGGATCGCCGCCGGCTCCGGCACCAAGGTCGAGGAGATCAACAAGCTCCTGAAGATGCACCGCGGCATGGCCGACATGATGAAGGCGATGGGCAGCGGCTCCAAGCGCGGGCCGATGGCCGGCCTCGCGCAGATGATGGGCTTCGGCGGCGGCATGCCGTCGCCCGAGGAGATGGCCAAGCTCGCGGAGAAGATGCCGGGCCAGGTCCCTGGTGGAATGCCCGGCGCGCCGGGGCTTCCCTCTTCGATGCCCGGCCTGCCGCCGAAATTTCCGGGGCTCTCGGGCCTCGGACCCAAGCTTCCGGGCGGCCTGCCGCCCGGTTTTCCCGGCTTCGGGAAGAAGAAATAGACCGACAACGAACCGACGATCACAGAAAGGACCACCGATGCCCGTCGTTCTCCGCCTGGCCCGCGCCGGCACCAAGAAGCGCCCGTTCTACCATGTCGTCGCAGCCGACTCGCGCTCGCCGCGCGACGGCCGCTTCATCGAGCGCCTCGGCTACTTCAACCCGCTGCTGCCGAAGGACAAGGAAGAGCGCCTCAAGATCGACCTCGACAAGGTGAAGGCCTGGATCGCCAAGGGCGCGCAGCCTTCGGATCGCGTGATGCGCTTCCTCGACAAGGCCGGCGTCGCCAAGCGCGAGGCGCGCAACAACCCCGAGAAGGCGGTGCCGCGCAAGGAGCGCAAGGCGCGCGCCGAGGAGGCCGCCAAGGCCGCTGCGGCTGCACCGAAGGCTTAAGTGGTCGTTTGAGCATGATCTTGTCCGAAAACCGCTTTGCACTTTTCGGGATCATGCTCGTGGGCCGCGCGTGATCGCGCGCGTCTGCGTGGCCCAGTTCGGCGCGGCGCATGGCGTCCGTGGCGAACTGCGGTTGCGGTCGTTCACGCAGGATCCGGCGGACGTTCAGTCCTACGGGCCGTTCGAATCCGAGAACGGCGCGCAGCGGTTCGAGATCGAATCGCTGCGGCCGGCGAAGGACCACTTCATCGCGCGCGTCCGCGGCGTGGCCGACCGCAACGCGGCCGAACGGCTGACCAACCTCAAGCTCTACGTTCCGCGCGACCGGCTGCCGCCGGCGGCGGAGGGTGAGTTCTACCACGCGGACCTGATCGGCCTTGAAGCCGTGACGGAGGGCGGCGCGGCGCTCGGCACGGTGACGGCGGTGCACAATTTCGGCGCCGGCGACCTGATCGAGATCGCGCCGGCCGGCGGCGGCGAGACGCTGCTGGTGCCGTTCAACGATGACGCGGTGCCGGCCGTCGACATTGCGGCGCGGCGCATGGTCGTGGTGCCGCCGGCTGACGCATGATCCCGAAAAGCGGGAACCGGTTTTCGGACGAGATCATGCGCAAAAATTTAAGTGAGTAAGGACGATGTGGCGCGCCACCGTGCTCACGCTGTTCCCCGAGATGTTTCCCGGTCCCCTCGCATTCAGTCTTGCGGGCAAGGCGCAGGCCGCCGGGCTCTGGGCGGTCGGGACCGTGGACATCCGCGCGCACGCCGCCGACCGGCACCAGACCGTGGACGACACGCCCTCCGGCGGCGGGCCCGGCATGGTGATGAAGGCCGACGTGCTGGCGCGCGCGCTCGATTCCCTGCCCGCCGACGCCCGGCCGCGCCTGCTGATGAGCCCGCGCGGTCGGCCACTGACCCAGGCGCGGGTGGCCGAGCTGTCGAGAGGTGGCGGCGTGGTGATCCTGTGCGGCCGCTACGAGGGCGTGGACGAGCGGCTGATCGAGGCGCGCGCGCTCGAAGAGGTTTCCATCGGCGACTATGTGCTTTCGGGCGGCGAGATCGGCGCACTGGCGCTGATCGACGCCTGCGTGCGGCTGCTGCCCGGCGTCATGGGAAAGGAAGCCTCCGGCACCGAAGAAAGCTTCTCGGACGGCCTGCTGGAATACCCCCAATACACCCGGCCGGCGCTGTTCGAGGGCCGGCCGATCCCCGACGTGCTGACCGGCGGCGACCACGCGAGGGTTGCCGCATGGCGCCAGGCGGAGGCCGAGCGGATCACACGGGAGCGCCGGCCGGACCTCTGGGCCGTCCGTAAGGGGCGGGAAAAGCCCCGGAAACCCTAGTTTCCG
Organism: uncultured Rhodoplanes sp.; assembly: GCA_964653225.1. Taxonomy (GTDB): domain Bacteria; phylum Pseudomonadota; class Alphaproteobacteria; order Rhizobiales; family Xanthobacteraceae; genus Z2-YC6860. The sequence continues at coordinate 7,131 of CAZZCV010000108.1, forward strand.
GAGACTCGCGCGGGCCTGCAACGAGAGGGTGACAAGCCATCCGGATTGCTTTAGAAGCTCGCCCCAACCCGGAAATTCAGACAATTTCGCGCGGCCCCGACCTGCGCGCTGCCGACGGAGAGACGTGTCATGAACCTGATCCAGACGCTCGAAAAGGAGCAGGTCGAGAGGCTTTCGGCCAAGAAGACCATCCCCGACTTCGAGCCGGGCGACACGCTCGTCGTCAACGTCAGGGTGGTCGAAGGCGAGCGCACCCGCGTGCAGGCCTACGAGGGCGTCTGTATCGCCCGCGCCGGCGCCGGCATCAGCCAGAACTTCACCGTCCGCAAGATCTCCTACGGCGAGGGCGTGGAGCGCGTGTTCCCGCTGTATTCGCCGATGGTCGATTCCATAAAGGTCGTGCGCCGCGGTAAGGTCCGCCGCGCCAAGCTCTATTACCTGCGCGGACGCCGCGGCAAGTCGGCCCGTATCGTGGAGGGCACCCGCCACGCCGGCAGCGCGGCCGAGGCGGCGAAGGCCAAGGCCAAGGCCGCCGAGTAAGGCGCCCCCTGACAGACATTCGGAAAGGCCGGGCTCGCCCGGCCTTTTTGTTTGATGCGACCCCGCCGAGCCACGCGGCGCGTTGCGGCAATCGCTTTGTTGTCGGGAGCCCGCCAGATGGCTATATCTTGGAGCATGTCCAAGGTTTCCAAAGCCCGGCGGATCGTCCTCGACGATCACGTCCGTCTGCCCGGCCGCTTCTTCGGCCGGCTGACGGCGTCCGTGCAGGCGCAGCTTTGACGGCCGCCCCAGCGCCGTAGCGCGGCCTCTGCCGCTTCCTTCCCGATCCCGATGCAAGGTTCAACGCGATGAAACCGCAAACGTTCTACGACAAGATTTGGAACGACCATCTGATCGACGAGCAGCCGGACGGCACCTGCCTGCTCTACATCGACCGGCACATCGTCCACGAGGTCACGAGCCCGCAGGCCTTCGAAGGGCTGCGGCTGTCCGGCCGCAAGATCAAGGCGCCGGACAAGACGCTTCTGGTGGTCGATCACAACGTTCCGACCAGCGACCGCAACCTGCCGAACCCGGACCCGGAGAGCGAGGCGCAGATTGCGTACCTGGCCGACAACGCCAAGCACTTCAACCTCGAATACTACAACGAGTTCGACGTGCGGCAGGGCATCTGCCACGTCATCGGGCCGGAGCAGGGCTTCACGCTGCCGGGCGTCACGCTGGTCTGCGGCGATAGCCACACCGCGACCCACGGCGCGTTCGGCGCGCTGGCCTACGGCATCGGCACCTCCGAGGTCGAGCACGTGCTCGCCACGCAGACGCTGATCCAGAAGAAGTCGAAGAACATGCGCGCGATCGTCGACGGCAAGCTGCCGGAGAACGTGACCGCCAAGGACATCATCCTCGCCATCATCGGCGAGATCGGCACCGCGGGCGGCACCGGCTACGCGCTGGAATACGCCGGCGAGGCGATCCGCTCGCTGTCGATGGAAGGGCGCATGACGATCTGCAACATGTCGATCGAGGGCGGCGCCAAGGCCGGTTTCATCGCGCCGGACGAAACCACCTATGCCTATGTGAAGGGCCGCCCGAAGGCGCCGAAGGGCAAGGATCTCGACGCGGCGATCCGCTACTGGGACACGCTGCGCACCGACGACGGCGCGCACTTCGACCGCGAGATCCGTCTCGATGCCGGAAAGCTG
>CAZZCV010000109.1:0-8814 GCA_964653225.1 uncultured Rhodoplanes sp.
TGAAGGTGTTGCCGCAGGCGATGGCCGGCGCGCACTTCCACAGCGGGATCATCGCGGGAAAGTTGAACGGCGTGATGCCCGCCACGACGCCGAGCGGCTGGCGCAGCGAGAACAGGTCGATGCGGGGACCCGCGCCGTCCGTGTACTCCCCCTTCATCAGGTGCGGAATGCCGCAGGCGAATTCGACCACCTCGAGGCCGCGCTGGATGTCGCCCTTTGCGTCGGGGAAGGTCTTGCCGTGCTCCGAGGACAGGAGCCGGGCCAGGTCGTCGTATTCGGCCTGGATCAGCTCCAGAAACTTGAACATCACCCGCGCGCGGCGCTGCGGATTGGTCGCGGCCCAGCCGGGAAAGGCGGCCTCCGCGTTGGCGATCGCGGCCTCCGTCTCGGCGCGGGATGCCAGCGCCACCTTGGCCTGGACCTCGCCGGTGTTGGGGTTGAAGACGTCGCCGGCGCGCCCCGAGGCGCCCCCGACCATCTTGCCCCCGACGAAATGGCCGATGTCCCGCATGGATATCCCTCCTGCAACTGCAACCCGACGGCGGCGGCCGTCAACCGATCGTTAACACGTCAGATAGCCCAGCCGGGCGGCCGCGTGAAGCCCGTCCGGAACGGCCGCGGCGCGATGACCAACCGTTAGCCTTCACAATCCTTTAAGCCGGTCCCGTTAGGGTCCGAAGGCTCGGCGTCCCTGTCGCGCGCGTCGTTTGGAGCGTTTCATGGATATCGCAACCGGCATCGGGCTCATCGCCGGTATCCTCACGGTCGTCACGCTCATCTTCATGGGCGGCGATCTCCGGATGTTCTACGACATCCACGCCGTCATCATCATCGGCGGCGGCACCTTCGCCGCGACCCTGATGCGGTTTCCGCTGGCCTCGATTGCGCACGGCATGCCCATGGGCCTGCGCTTCGTGTTCACCATGCGCCGAATCACCCAGCGCGAGCTGGTGGACGAGATCGCGGGGCTGGCCGAGATCGCCCGCAAGCAGGGCCCGATGGGGCTGGAGAAGGTCGAGATCGAGGACCCGTTCCTGGCCAAGGGCGTGCGCTACGTCGCCGATGGTTACGACGCCGAGTTCATCAAGGACAACCTGGAGCGCGACCGCGACAACTTCCTGACCCATCTCGACGAGGGCCAGAAGATCTACCGCGCCATCGGCGACAGCGCGCCGGCCTTCGGCATGGTCGGCACGCTGATCGGCATGGTGCAGATGTTCGCCAACATGACCGATCCCTCCAAGCTCGGCCCCTACATGGCGGTGGCGCTGCTCGCCACGCTCTACGGCGCCGTGGTCGCCAACCTGTTCGCGCTGCCGATCGCCGACAAGCTGCACGTCAAGCTGACCGACGAGGAGATCAACCGCACGCTGATCATCGACGGCGTGCTGATGATGCGCGACTCCAAGAGCCCGACGCTGGTGCGCGAGATGCTCCTCGCCTACCTGCCGGAGCGGCACCGCGACGAGGCGGAGGACGCCGAGGCGGTCCCCGCCTGATCGGCCGGACCGCGTCAGGGAGTTTGCGGCATGGCCAGGAAGAAAGGCGGAGGGCACGGCGGCGGACACGGATGGTTCGTGACCTTCGCGGACCTGATGGCGCTGCTGATGAGCTTCTTCGTCATGCTGGTGGCGTTCTCGACGCAGGACTCCGCCAAGCTGCATGTGGTCGCCGGCTCGATGCGCGAGGCGTTCGGCGTGCAGACCCAGGCGCGCTACTCCGGCATCATCGAGATCGACGGGCTGCCCACCCGTGCCCGGCTCAAGAACATCGCGAACATTCCGCCCGACCAGGCGTCCAACACGCCGGGGCCGGACGAGAAGGGCGATTCCGCGCATTTCGGCTCGCGCGCCAACGCCGACGGAGCCTTCGCGATGGCGTCCGCCTCGCTGCGCCAGGCGCTGCAGAACATGCCCGAGATCGCGGAGATCTCGAAGAACATCATGATCGAGGAGACCCGTCAGGGCCTCAACATCGAGATCGTCGACCAGGACGGCCGCGCCATGTTTCCGGAGGGCTCGAAGGAGCCTTACGAGCGGATGCGTCGCGTGCTGCAGCGGATCGCAGGCCCGCTCAAGGCGATGCCCTACCGGGTGATGATCGCGGGTCACACGGCGGCCACCCGCAGGCCGGCGCTGCCCGGCTACGGGCCGTGGGATCTGTCAGCGGACCGCGCCAACACGGTGCGCCGCATCCTGGAGGAGGAGGGCATTCCGGCCTCGCACTTCTTCATGGTGGCGGGCCGCGCCGACACCCAGCCGCTGTTCCCCGACGACGTGTTCATCTCGTCCAACCGCCGCGTCACCATCACGCTGATGCGCGAGGCGCCGCCCATGCCGCCGGCGTTCCGGCCCTGAGCGGGGTCCGTCCGGGCGGCCTCGGGCTTTCCCGGTTCAGTCCGGGGCGAGAAGCTTGAGGCCCGCGATCCCGGCGACGATCAGGCCGATGCAGGCGAGGCGACCGGCCGCCGGTTCTTCGGAAAACAGGACCATTCCGAGAATGGCGGTGCCGACCGTCCCGATGCCGGTCCAGATGGCATAGGCGGTGCCGAGGGGCAGCGTTCGCAGCGCGAGCCCGAGCAGCCCGAGACTCGCCACCATGCTGGCGGTGGTGAGAACGGTCGGCACGAGTCGGCTGAAGCCCGCAGTGTATTTCAGGCCGACCGCCCAGCCGATTTCGAGCAGTCCCGCCAGAAAAAGAAGCAACCACGCCACGGCGACCTCCACGGTCTCCGGCAAGGTCGTCCCCACCCATGTGCGGAAAGAAAAGCGGGGTCGTCCCCGCCCGGCTCCATATAGGACGCCGGAACGGAAATGGCCAGTGCCTCTTTCCCGCAGATAGTCCGGACCGAACAGTGACGGCCGGAACGTTCGGGGGCGCCCGGCCTTGTCTCGCCGGATACGGGTGCTATACCCGCGCCCTGCTGTCAGGGGCGCCTGGACGCCGCGCGGAACCATGAGTCGCAGTTCGGACGACGTTGCGCCGCCGCCGGCCCAGGTGGCACCGCGGCCATCCAGCTTCTGGATGCTGACGATCGGCAGCATCGGCGTCGTTTACGGCGATATCGGCACGAGCCCCCTCTACGCCTTCCGCGAGGCCGTCAAGGCCGCCTCGGGGGGAAGCATGGTCCCGCGCGACGTCGTGCTCGGCGTGCTGTCGCTGATCGTCTGGTCGCTGATCGTCGTGGTCACGCTGAAATATGTCGTGGTCCTGCTGCGCGCCGACAACAACGGCGAGGGCGGCACGCTTTCGCTCACGGCGCTGGCGTTCCGCGCGCTCGGCCGGCGCACGCCGGTGGTGCTGATGTTCGGCGTGGTGGGCGCGGCCATGTTCTACGGCTCGACCTTCATCACGCCGGCGCTGTCGGTGCTCTCCGCCATGGAGGGCCTCAAGCTCGTGACGCCCGCGCTCGACCCTTACGTGCTGCCGCTGACGGTGGCCGTCCTGATCGGCCTGTTCGCGGTGCAGTCGCACGGCACGGGCCGCGTCGCGGTGCTGTTCGGACCCATCATGGTGACGTGGTTTCTGGTCATTGCGCTGGCGGGCGGGCTGCATCTGGCCGACGATCCGGCGGTGTTCCTCGCGCTCAACCCTGCGTACGGAATGGCTCTCCTGTTCGAGCATGGCGTCCTGGGCCTGATCACGCTCGGCGCCGTGTTCCTGGTGGTCACCGGCAGCGAGGCGCTCTACGCCGACCTCGGCCATTTCGGCCGCAGGCCGATCCAGGTCGCGTGGTTTTATCTCGTCCTGCCGGCGCTGCTGATCAACTACTTCGGCCAGGGCGCGCTGGTGCTGGCCAATCCCGCGGCGATGGACGATCCGTTCTTCCGCCTGGTGCCGGAGCCGTTCCTGCTGCCGATGGTGGTTCTGGCGACCTGCGCCACGGTGATCGCGAGCCAGGCCGTGATCACCGGCGCATTCTCGCTGACCCGCCAGGCGATCCAGCTCGGGCTCCTGCCGCGCTTCGAGATCCGTCACACCTCCGAGGAGCATTACGGCCAGATCTACATGCCGCGGGTGAACACGATCCTGCTGATCGGCGTGCTGCTGCTGGTCCTGATGTTCCGCTCGTCCGGCGCGCTCGCGGCCGCCTATGTGCTGGCGGTGGCCGCAGCCGTGTTCGTGACCACGCCGCTCGGCTTCATCGTGATCTGGCGGCTGTGGAAGTGGAAATGGTGGAGCGCGGCGATCGTGATGCTGCCGTTCGCCGTCGTCGACCTGACGTTCCTCGCCGCCGCGCTGATGAAGATCGAGGACGGCGCATGGGTGCCGTTCCTGTTCGGCATCGCGCTCATCCTGCTGGTCGTGACCTGGCAGCGCGGCAGCCGCATGCTGATCCAGAAGACCCGGAAGACCGAGGTGCCGGTCGAGTCCCTCGTGCAGAGCCTGGAGAAGCGGCCGCCGCATGTCGTGCCGGGCACCGCCGTCTTCCTCACCAGCGATCCCGAATTCGCTCCCACCGCGCTCCTGCACAACCTCAAGCACAACAAGGTGCTGCACGAGCACAACGTCATCCTCACGGTCGTCACCGGCCACACGCCGCGCGTGGACGACGACGAGCGGGTGGAGATCGTCCGGGTGTCGGAGCGGTTCAGCCGGGTGGCACTGCACTTCGGCTACATGGAAACGCCGAACGTGCCCAAGGCGCTGGCGATCGCTCGCAAGCTCGGTTGGCAGTTCGACATCATGTCCACCTCGTTCTTCCTGTCGCGGCGGACGCTCAGGCCGGCGGCGAAGTCGGCGCTGCCGCGCTGGCAGAACCGTCTGTTCATCGCGCTCGCGCGCGCCTCCAGCGACGCCACCGACTTCTTCCAGATCCCCACCGGGCGGGTGGTCGAGGTCGGCACCCAGGTGACTGTGTAGTGTGACCGTGTAGGGTGGCGGTGTCGGACGTTCGGGCGCAGCGGGAACCGGTCCGCGCAAGGGAAACGCGGACGGCCGGAGCGCCCCTTGCCCGAATTGACAATCGGCCACGTTGCTGGTGGTTTCCGGCTTTTCGCGAGGAGTCGAAGGAATGGCCGAAGAATCCCGCAACCCGCCGGTTCGCGATCTGACCCCGCAGGAGGTCGCGCTGGGCCTGGCCGAAGACCGCATGATCCTGGTGGACGTGCGCGAGCCGAACGAGACCGCGCTGGAGCGCTATCCGGGCGCCCTGATCGTGCCGCTTTCGACCTTCGATCCCGGACAAATTCCCGACCCGCAGGGCCGCGAGGTGGTGTTCGCATGCCGCTCGGGGCGCCGCTCGGTCACGGCCTCGCAGGCGGCACAGGCGGCCGGGATGAAATACGATTCCCATCTGGCCGGGGGAATTCTCGCCTGGAAGGCGGCCGGGCTTCCGACCGAAAGCTGAAGCTGCCGGGCCCGCGCCGCGGCCGGGCCTTGAGGGAGAATCCGATGCGCGTTGCACGGGGGCTGTTGATTCCGGCTCTGGTTCTGGCGGCGGGCGCTGCGATGCTTGCGCCGCAGGCTCCGGCGCAGGGGCCACGCACGCTCAACGTCTACAACTGGTCGGATTATATCGCGCCCGGCGTGCTGGACGCCTTCACCAAGGAGACCGGCATCAGGGTGCAGTACGACACCTTCGACTCCAACGACACGCTGGAGGCGAGGCTTTTGGCCGGCAAGTCCGGCTACGACGTCGTGGTGCCGACCGCCTATTTCCTGGAGCGCCAGATCAAGGCCGGCCTGTTCCTGCCGCTCGACAAGTCGAAGATCCCGAACCTGATTCACGCCTGGCCCGAGGTGACGAAACGGCTTGCGATTTACGACCCCGACAACCGGCACGCGGTCAACTACATGTGGGGCACCACGGGCATCGGCTACAACGTGAAGAAGGCGCAGGAGGTTCTCGGCCCCGGCGTCGACGTCGCCGATGCGATGGCGTCCTGGGACGTGGTGTTTAGGCCGGAGAGCCTCGCGCGTTTCGCGGCCTGCGGGGTTCATATGCTGGACTCGGCCGACGACATCATGCCGGCGGCCATGAACTATCTCGGGCTCAACCCGAACTCCAAGGCTCCGGCCGACCTGGAGAAGGGCGCGGCGCTCCTCGCCAAGGTGCGGCCTTCGGTGCGCAAGTTCCATTCCTCGGAGTATCTCAACGCGCTGGCCACCGGCGAGATCTGCCTGGTGCTCGGCTGGTCCGGCGACATCAAGCAGGCGCAGAAGCGCGCTGCCGAGGCCAAGGGCAGCGTGGAGATCGGCTACGCCATTCCCAAGGGCGGCGCGCAGATGTGGTTCGACAATCTCGCGATCCCGAAGGACGCCCGTAACGTCAACGAGGCCCACGCCTTCATCGACCACCTGATGCGGCCCGAAGTGGCGGCCAGGAACTCCCGCTTCCTCTCCTATGCCAACGGCAACCTGGCGAGCCAGAAGCTCATGGGCGCGGAGATGCTGGCGGACCACACCGTCTATCCGGACGAGGCCACGATGAAGAGTCTCTACATCATCACCGCCAACGATCAGAAGGCCCAGCGCCTGATCAACCGGCTCTGGACGCGGCTCAAGACCGGGCGCTAGCGGAGAGCAGGCAGCGGCCGCGCTACTCCGGCCGCCAGCGGCGGTGCAGCCACAGCCATTGCTCGGGATGCGCGCGCACCCAGCCCTCCACTGTTTCGGTGATCCGCTGCATGGTGCCGGCGATGTCGATCCGGCCGTCCGCGTCGCGGGCGGGCTCGATCGCCTCGGTGAGCTGCAGGCGCAGCCGCCCGCCCGGATGGCGCACCGCGTAGACGCCGTGGATCGGGCAGTCGAAGTGTTGCGCCAGCCGCGCGATCAGCGGATTGGCCCGCGTCCGGCGGCCGAAGAACGTCACCTCGACGCCGCGCACGTAATACTGGTCCACCAGCATCGCGACGTGCGAGCCGGCCTTGAGCGCGTCCGCGAGCTTGCCCGGCGCGTCGAGGCCCGTGGGCACCAGCGTGCCCATGCTGCCGGCGCGCATGTCCGCGATCGCTTCGGCCAGCGCCGGCATGTTGGGCGTGCGGTAGAGCACCGTGCTCGGCAGGCCGTATTTCGCTGCGGCGATGGCAGGCAATTCCCAGTTCGCCAGATGTGCGGCGAAGATCAGCGCCGGCCTTCCGTCGTCGCGCAACCGCCACAACAGGTCGCGGCTCTCGTCGGAATCCATGATCCGGCCCGGCCGCCGCGTGGCGTCGTCGTAGTCCCACAGCCGGTCGATGTGCGCGAATTCCGCCGCGACCCGGCCGAGGTTGTCCCACACGCCGCGCAGGATCGTCTCGATCTCGGCCGGCGGTTTTTCGGGAAAGGCCGCCACGAGATTCTCGCGGCCGATGCGGTGCTCTTTCAGCCAGGGTCCGACCCTGCGCATCACCGCGGCGCCGATGCCCGAGAGCGCACCGAGCGGCACCAGCCGCATCGCTTTCAGAATCCCGACCGCCAGCCGCCCCGCAGCGGCATTGGCCGCGCGCTTGAAGCGCCGCGAAACCCTGCTTGCCGGCCGGCCGCTCACCAACCGCCCTCGCGATCAGAAGTTGACGACGATCTTGCCGAACACCCGGCGGCTTTCCAGCCGCTGCAGCCCGCGCTCGAACTCGGCCAGCGGCACCTCGGTGTCGATCACGGGCCTGAGCCCGCCTGCCATCTTGTCGAGGCTGACCGCGATGTTGCGCATCGTCGCGCCGAACGAGCCGAAGATCTTGTACTGCTGCTGGAACAGCTGCATCAGGTTGAACTGCACCGAAGGACCCGCGGTCGAGCCGCAGGTCACGAGTCGTCCGCCGCGCTTGAGGCACAACAGGGAGCCGTTGAAGCCCTCGCCGCCCACGTGCTCGAACACGACGTCCACGCCCTTCTTGCCAGTCAGCTTGCGGGTGATGGTCTCGAACCGCTGCGTGCGGTAGTTGATGACGTGGTCGGCGCCGAGCGCCTTGGCCTTTTCCGCCTTCTCGTCGTCGCCGACCGTGGTGATGACGGTGCAGCCGATCGCCTTGGCCATGAGGATCGCGGCGGTGCCGATGCCGGAGCCGCCGGCCTGCACCAGCACCGTCTCGCCGGGCTGGAGCTTCGCGTTGTCGAACAGCATGTGCTCGACCGTGGAGAAGCCGATCGGCGCGCAGGATGCGTCGCGCAGCGAGACGCCGGCGGGCACCGGGATCGTCAACCGCTCCGGAATGTTCAGGAGATCGCGCGCGAAGCCGTCGACATGGAAGCCCATGATGCCGGCGACGTTTTCGCACAGGTTGTCGCGGCCCTCCCGACAGGCCGTGCAATGGCCGCAGGTCAGCGCGCCGTACATCACCACCTTGTCGCCGGGCTTGAAACGGGCCGCGCCGGGCCCCACGGCAGCGATCTCGCCAGATGCCTCCACGCCCACCGCCACGGGCAGCTTGCGCTTGGCGAAGGCCATGCCGCGGAAGCCCCAGAGGTCGAGGTGGTTGAGCGCCACCGCCTTGACCGCGACCTGCACCTCGCCGTCGCCGGGCGGCGGCGGGGCAGGGACGTCCATGAGTTCGACCTTGCGGTCGCCGGTCAGTTGAAGCGCGCGCATCGTCACCGTCATGCCGGCTCGCGGCCCATGACCAGCGACACGTTCTGGCCGCCGAAGCCGAAGGAGTTGGAGATCACATGGGTCACGCGGGCGTCGCGCGCCTCGTTGCCCACCACGTCGAGCGGAATCGCGGGGTCCGGAATCCGGTAGTTGATCGTCGGCGGGATGCGCTGGTGCTGCAGCGTCAGGAGCGAGACCACCGCCTCGATCGCGCCGGCGGCCGAGAGCGTGTGGCCGATCATCGACTTGTTGGAGGAGATCGGAATGCTTTTCGCACGCTCGCCGAACACCGTGGTGACGCCGAG
>CAZZCV010000110.1:0-8778 GCA_964653225.1 uncultured Rhodoplanes sp.
GAAGATGTCGAAGTCCAAGGGCAACGTCATCGATCCGCTGGCGCTGATCGAGCAGTACGGCGCCGATGCGCTGCGCTTCACGCTCGCCGCCATGGCCGCGCAGGGCCGCGACATCAAGCTCTCGACCCAGCGCGTCGAGGGCTACCGCAACTTCGCGACCAAGCTGTGGAACGCGGCTCGCTTCGTCGAGTTCAACGGCGCGGCCCGCGTCGCCGGCTTCGATCCGAGGTCCGCGAAGCAGACGCTGAACCGCTGGATCGCGCACGAGACGGCGGCGGCCGTCCGCGAGGTGACGGCCGCGCTGGAAGCCTATCGCTTCAACGAGGCCGCGGCCGCGGCCTACCGTTTCGTCTGGAACGTCTATTGCGACTGGTACGTCGAGCTGGCCAAGCCCGTGCTCACCGGCCCGGACGGCCCGGCCAAGGACGAGACCCGCGCCACCGCGGCCTGGGCGCTCGATGAAATCCTCCGGCTGCTGCATCCGTTCATGCCGTTCGTGACCGAGGAGCTGTGGGGCGTCACGGCCGGGCAGGGCGCGCCGCGCAAGGACGCTCTGCTGGCGCTGTCCTCCTGGCCCGCGCTCGACGGCCTCGACGACGCGGCGGCCGAGGCCGAGATCGGCTGGGTGGTCGATCTCGTGACCGCCGTGCGTTCGCTGCGCTCGGAGATGAACATCAACCAGCCGGTGCCGCTGGTTCTGGTCGCCGTCTCCGGCGAAAGCCGGGCGCGCGCCGAACGCTGGTCGGAGTTCGTCAAGCGGCTCGCGCGCGTTTCCGAACTGACGTTCGCGGATGCGCCGCAGGCCGGCTCGGTGCAGCTTCTGGTGCGCGGCGAGGTGGCCGCGCTGCCGCTCAAGGGGGTGATCGACCTCGATGCCGAGCGCGCCCGGCTGCAGAAGGAGATGGGCAAGGCCGAGGCCGACATCGCGCGCGTCGACGCCAAGCTCGGCAACCCGAAGTTCGTCGCCAACGCGGCCGAGGAGGTCGTCGAGGGCGAGCGCGAGAAGCGTGAGGAGGCGGTCGCCCGCCGCGCCAAGATCGTCGAGGCGCTGGAGCGGCTGAAGGGTGCGGCGTGACCGGCCCGTCGCCGCGCCGCGATCCCGGAAAACGGAGGCTGCTGCCATGAATATCTTTCTTGCCGGTGCGACCGGCGTCGTCGGCCGTCGTCTGGTCTCGCTGCTGCGCGAGGCCGGCCATGCGGTCACGGGCACCACCCGCTCCGAGGAGCGCGCCGTGGCGCTCAGGGCGATGGGCGCGACGCCCGCGGTGGTGGACGTCTACGACGCCCGCGCGCTGCTGAAGGCGATGTCGGGGGCCTATCCGGAGGTGGTGATCCACCAACTCACCGATCTGCCCGACACTCTCGATCCGAACGCGCCGGTGTCGGTGTTCGACGACAACGCTCAGGTCCGCATCGAGGGCACGAAGAACCTGATGGCCGCAGCGGCCGTATGCGATGTGAAGCGTGTGGTCGCCCAGAGCATCGCCTTCGTCTACGCGCCGAAGGACGGACCGCATCTCGAAAGCGATCCGCTGCTCAGCGAAGGCCCGTACGCCAAGACCGTGGAGGGCGTGATCGCGCTGGAGAGCGGGGTGCAGGGCGTGCCCGGCATCGAGGGGATCGTGCTGCGCTACGGCGGCTTCTACGGCCCCGGAACCTGGTTCGACACGCCCACGGGTCCGTGTCCGCTGCATGTCGATGCGGCGGCGCAGGCCGCACTGCTGGCGGTGACGCGGGGCGCGCCCGGCATCTACAACGTCGCTGAGGAGGGCGGCTCGGTGTCCAGCGAGAAGGCCAGGCGGGAGCTGGGCTTCGATGCGGGCTTCCGCATGAAGGGCTGAGCTGGCCGCCGGAAGACGGGGGCGCAGGACGGGAGCGGAGGAACGACGTGCTCGACATCAACAACCGGCCCGGCGGGCCGAACCTGATCGTCACCGCCAAGACCGCGCACAAGGTGCACTTCCTCGATGCGGCGACGCTGACCGTGAACGCGACGCTCGACATGCCCGGCTCCACCCACGAGCTGGCGCTGTCCGCGGACGGCCGCACCGCCTACGGCTCGGTCTACGGCGACGGAATCTTCGCGAAGCGCGTCAACCCCGACCGCCGCATCGTGGTCATCGACCTGCCGTCGAAGTCGCTCGCGCGGGTGATCGACCTCGGCGCGGTCTATGCGCCGCACGGGCTGATGATGGACGGGCACGGCACGCTCTGGTCCTCGGGCGAGATGGGCAACGCGGTGCTGGCCATCGACCCCGCGACCGATGCCGTTCAGCACATCGACGTGGGCGCGACCGCGCACTGGGTCGCCATCAGCCACGCCATCGGCAAGGTCTTCGTCTCGGTCAAGAGGGACCATCTGGTGGTCGTGGACATCGCGAGCCGCGCCGTGACCGGCCGCATCCCGGTGCCGCAGACCGTCGAGGGCATCGCGATCTCGCCGGACGGCGGCACGCTCTACGCCTGCGCCCAGACCGCGGCCGAATTCTACGTCATCGACGCCGCCACCCACGCGCTGCGCCACGCGGTGCCGGTCGAGGGCGCGGACGCCGCGAAGAAGCAGATGCGCCGGGTCCGGGTCTCGCCGGACAACCGCCATGTCGTGGTCTCGTCCAACCAGGACCACCACGCCGCGATCTTCCTCGCCGACGGGCTGGAGCAGATTGCCTCGTTCCCGGTCAAGAAGGGCCCGATGGGCTTCGGCTTCGCCCCGGACGGCCGGCACGCCTACATCTGCTGCCACGACGACGCCGAGATGTGGGAGTTCGATCTGGCCACCGGCGCGGTGACGCGGACGGTCGCGACCGCGGCCGGCTGCGAGTTCGTGGCGGCCTATGCCTAAAGCCCTTTGAATCGCGGGCTCCGCCCTGTAAAAGCCCCCGCCATGAACACGTCCAATCGCTCGGCGCTGGTCGAGGAGATCGAGCGGCGGCGAACCTTCGCCATCATCTCCCATCCGGACGCCGGCAAGACCACGCTGACGGAGAAGCTGCTGCTGTTCGGCGGCGCGATCCAGCTCGCCGGTCAGGTCAACGCGAAGAAGAACCGCCGCTCCACCCAGTCCGACTGGATGGCGATCGAGCGCGCGCGCGGCATCTCGGTCGTAACCTCGGTGATGACGTTCGAATACGACGGCCACGTCTTCAACCTGCTCGACACGCCGGGTCACGAGGACTTCTCGGAAGACACCTACCGCACGCTCACCGCGGTCGATTCCGCCGTGATGGTGATCGACGCGGCCAAGGGCATCGAGGCGCGCACCCGCAAGCTGTTCGAGGTCTGCCGCCTGCGCGACATCCCGATCCTGACGTTCATCAATAAAATGGACCGCGAGACCCGCGACCCCTTCGACCTTCTGGACGAGATCGAGAAGACGCTGGCGCTCGACACCGCCCCGGTGAACTGGCCGGTCGGTCGCGGCCGTGATTTCGTCGGTACCATCGAGGTGCAAAGCGGCGGCGTGCGGCTGATCGAGGGCGACGCCGGCAAGGCAGGCCAGCTCCGCACCATGAGCATCCCCGAGGTCGCGGCGCTCAACGCCAATCTTGACGCCGCCGCCGTCGAGGAGGAACTGGGCCTGGTGCGCGAGGCCTGCAAGCCGTTCGACCTCCAGGCGTTCCGCGAGGGCCACCTCAGCCCGGTGTTCTTCGGCTCGGCGCTGAAGAACTTCGGCGTCGGCGATCTGCTCGACGCCATCGGCCGCTTCGCGCCGCAGCCGCGGGCGCAGAAGGCCGACACCCGCACGGTCGAGGCCGAGGAGCCGCGCATGTCGGCCTTCGTGTTCAAGATCCAGGCGAACATGGACCCCAACCACCGCGACCGCATCGCCTTCGCGCGGCTGTGCTCGGGCAAGCTCACCCGTGGCATGCGGGTCAAGCAGGTGCGCACCGGCAAGACGATGGCGCTCAATTCGCCGCAGTTCTTTTTCGCCAAGGACCGGGCGCTGGCCGAGGAGGCCTTCGCGGGCGACGTGGTGGGCATCCCCAACCACGGCGTCCTCACCATCGGCGACACGCTGACCGAGGGGGAGGACCTGAAGTTCGTGGGCGTGCCGAGCTTCGCGCCGGAAATCCTGCGCCGGGTGCGTCTGCCCGACGCCATGAAGGCCAAGAAGCTCAAGGAGGCGCTGCAGCAGCTCGCCGAGGAGGGCGTGGTGCAGGTGTTCCGGCCGACCGACGGCTCGCCGGCGCTGGTCGGCGTGGTCGGCCCGCTGCAGCTCGACGTGCTGCAGGTGCGGCTCAAGGACGAGTACGGGCTGGAGGTGCTGTGGGACGCGGCCGAGTACGGGCTGGCGCGCTGGATCTCCTGCGACGACCGCAAGGCGATGGACACGTTCGTCAACGCCAACCGCATGAGCATCGCCGAAGATCTCGACGGCGACCTCGTGTTCCTCGCCGGCAACCAGTTCCGCCTCGACTACACCCGCGAGCGCGCGCCGGGCATCGTGTTCCGGGACATCAAGGACCCGAACGCCGCGCCTGCGTAGGGGCGGGGCGTCGCGACATCACCGGAACGGCTTGCTCAGGTGGCGCGAGCCCTTGAGCCCGTAGCGCCAGGGCAGGTCGGCCGCCTTGGTGATGCCGATCCGCACGCCTGCCACCACCTCCACCGGCTCCGGCCGGGCGATGAGCCGGAACGGCGGCCGGTCGAGCGCAAGCCCGTTGTGCGCCCTGGTGATGCCGAGAGCCTCGGCCAGCCGGCCCGGTCCCGAGCACAGAAGCCGCTCGTCGGCGAGGCCCCGCCGCCGCCGCATCGCCGCAAGGCCCGTGAGCGGCTCGATCGCCCGGATCAGCACCGCGCTCGCGGATCCCTTGGGCTCGCACACGAAGTTCAGGCACCAGTGGATGCCGTAGGAGCGGTAGACGTAGGCATGGCCGGGCGGGCCGAACATCACCGCGTTGCGCTCGGTCTCGCCGCGGAAGGAGTGCGCCGCCGGCTCGGTGTGGTGGTACGCCTCGACCTCCACGATCCGGCCACCCGCGCCGCCGAACAGCAGCACCGCGCCGATCAGGTCGGGGGCGACCTCGTGCACCGAGCGGTCGAAGAAGCGGCGGGGCAGGCGGGCGGACATGAACGTCTGTTTAGAGCGTTTTCGAGCGGAGCGGAAAGCGGTTCGCGTGAAGGAAACGCGACAGGCGGGGGCGGGAATTCTTCACCGTTTCCCTGAAACGGTGAAGGACCTCAGGCCAGCGACATTGCCGAAAAGTAATTTGTCGCAGGTCTGGCGCCGAAGGCCGAGGCTCCTACATCCGCGCCTCGCTCGGCACCCGCCGCAGCGCATTCGGCACGGAGTTGCGCTCATGGAGACTGTCCGCCCGGCGTTCGAAGAAACCGTGACGCTGAACCAGGCGAAGAAGCTGGTGCAGTGCATGGCCCATGAACAGAGCTTCATGTTCATGTCCGCGCCCGGCGTGGGCAAGTCCGAGATGGTCTACCAGGCCGCGGCCGAGGCGGGCCTGCCGTGCCGTTCGCTGCTCGGCACCCAGATCGCGCCCGAGGACGTGAGCGGCATCCCGCGCATCATCGGCGAGCGTTCGGTGTTCTGCCCGCCGCGCCTGCTGCTGCCGGAGAAGCCCGAGCCGTTCTGCCTGTTCCTCGACGAGCTGCCCGCGTGTGCCCCGGACGTGCAGAAGGCGTTCTATTCGCTGCTGCTGGAGCGGCGGCTGGGCGAGCACGCGCTGCCGCCCGGCACCTGGGTCGTCGCCGCCGGCAACCGGACGCAGGACCGCGCGCTGGTGCGCGCCATGAGTTCGGCGCTGGTCAACCGCGTCACCATCTTGCACCTGCGCGTCGATGCCGGCGAGTGGCAGGACTGGGCCGCGCGCCACGGCGTCCGCGCCGACATCCGCAACTTCATCGCGCACATGCCCGACGCCCTGATGCGGCCGGTGCCGCCGGAGCCGGTGCCGTTCTCGACGCCGCGAGCGTGGGCGCTGCTGTCGCGAGCGCTCGATCTCGCCGAGGCCTCGGGCATTCTCAACCGGGAGACCCGCCGTGCGCTCGCCTTCGGCCGCGTCTCGGCCGAGGACGCCGCGGTGTTCTGCGCGCTGGCCGAGGAGGCGATCGGCACCATGCGCCCGATCCCGGACTATGTCGCGCGCCCGGAGCTTCTGCCGAAGACCGAGGCCGCGCGCTGGTTCGTGCTCAACTGCATCCGCCAGCATGTGCGCGACGGCCTTCTGCCGGACCTCAAGCCGCGCGTCGTGAACCGCTTCCTGCGCAGCCTGCCGCCGGAGCAGCAGCTCACGCTGCTCACCGATCTGGTGGAGCCGTGGGGTGCGCTCGGCGCCGACCCGGCCATGCTCGACCTGCTGAAGGAGGTCACCTCCGCATGAACGCGACGCCTCACGCCGCGCCTTCGGAGCGCGCCACGCTGGAGCGGATCGCGCACGGGCTCCGCATGGTCACGGTGCCGCTGCCGCATCTCGCCGGGCTCGCCGCGGCGGTCCGCGTGGACGTCGACGAGCGCGTGCCGACGATGGGCGTGTTCGCCTCCGGGCGGCTCGTGGTCAACCCCGGATTTGTTGCACGCCTGAAGCCGAACGAACTGGTCTTCGTTCTGGCGCACGAGCTTCTGCATCTGGCGCTGCGCACTCACGACCGCGCCCGGGGCAGCGGCCGGCTCGAGTTCAATTACGCCCACGATTACATCATCAACGACATCCTGCGGGTCGAGCTGGGCTTCGCCTCGATCCCGGCGGGCGGTCTCGACATGCCCGGCGCGCGCGAGAAGTCGGCCGAGCAGATCGTGCTGCAGATGCGGCGCAACGCCGATCTGATGCCGTCGCAGTCGCGCGTGTTCGAGGGCGAGGCGGTGGTGCTGCGCCGGGCGCTGGGCGGCGGCGGGCAGGGCGGCCCGGCCGCAAATCCGCAGGAGGCTGGCGACGTGCTCGGCGAGGCCGAGGAGCGCGCGCTGTTTCCGGAGGAGGCCGACACGCAGGGCGAGCGCGTGCGCGTCATGAACGATCTGGCCGGGAAGAGTCTGGCGCTGGCGCAGGCGATGGGCGCGATGAAGGGGCGAGGGGCCGGCGAAAGCGCGTCCCGGCAGCACATGATCGCGGCGCTGCGCGGCCTTTACCGCACGCCCTGGGAGATGGCGTTGCAGAAGTGGCTGGAATCCGTTGCGCCGGGCGAGCGCACCTTCGCGCGGCCCTCGCGGCGCGGCGCCGACCGCGCCGACGTCGTGCTGCCCGGCCGGCGGCGGGAGTCCTGGATGCTCAACGTGGTGCTCGACACCTCGGGCTCGATGACCGAGGAGCTTCCGCGGGCGCTCGGCGCCATCGCTGATTTCTGCGAGGCGGTGGCGGTGGACGAGGTGCGGATCGTTCAGTGCGACACCGCCGTCACCGCCGACGACGTGGTGGCCCCGGCCGACCTGCGCGACGTCCGGATCGGCGGCTTCGGCGGCAGCGATCTCGCCCCGGCCATGCAAAGGCTGGCCGACGATCCGCGCGTGACCGCCTGCATCGTCCTCACCGACGGTGACATCGCCTGGCCGCCGGAGGAGATGCCCTACGACGTGCTGTGGGTCGTCACGCCGCCGGGCAATCCCCACTTCCGGCCGGCTTACGGCCATGTCGTCACGATGCAGCAGGGAGGTCTGTCATGAAGGTCGTGCAGGAGCTGGTCGCCTACTTCGATCGCCGTGGCCGCTTGTCGCCCGGGCAGCTCCGCAAGCTGCTGGACCAGGGATTCCTGGCGGCCGACGCGCCCGCGACCATGATCGACCTGTGCGATCCGGTGGGGGCGACGTTTTACTTTCGCGTGTGCGGGGCCTCCGAGGGTTCGCTCTGGGGTACCGATGTCTACACCGCCGATTCCAGCCTCGCCGCGGCGGCCGTCCACGTCGGCCTGCTCAAGCCCGGCGAGACGTCCATCGTGAAGGTCACGGTGGTCGCTCCCCTGGCGCAATACGCCGGCTCGCTCCGCCACGGCGTCACCAGCCACGATTTCGGCCGCTACGGCGGCGCGTACCGGCTGTCGACGGTCTGAACGCCGGCTCCTTCGGCACCGGCGGTGCGAAAGGCCCGCATCGCGGGAGGCTGCGGCGTTTTCGCCGCAGCCTGTTCTTGCGAGCGCCCGCCGAAAAATGCTTCCGGCGCCGCGCTCTGTGGCGCGGCTGCCACATCTTTAGAACATTTAAGGAAACGGCCGCGATGATCCGGCGCGCGCCGCGATTTGGCCATACCCTCCGCCGAGATCGGAGGCGTCCCAGGTGGCGGCTTCCGGTTTTTCCAGTCCGGACGGCGGCGCAGCCGGAAGGACCAACTTTTCCGACGCAGAATCCCGTGGGGGGACGGCGGCGGGCGGGCCGGGGGCCCTGGTACGTCGATGGATGCCAAGACCAATACGACCGATCTGAAGTCGCGGCTGCCGAGCCGGCACGTCACCGAGGGCCCGGCGCGCGCGCCGCACCGCTCCTATTATTACGCGATGGGTCTGACCAAGCAGCAGATCCACCAGCCGTTCGTCGGCGTCGCGTCCTGCTGGAACGAGGCCGCGCCCTGCAACATCGCCCTGATGCGCCAGGCGCAGGCGGTGAAGAAGGGCGTCGCGGCCGCCGGGGGCACGCCGCGCGAGTTCTGCACCATCAGCGTGACGGACGGCATCGCGATGGGCCATGCCGGCATGTATTCTTCGCTGCCCTCGCGCGAGGTGATCGCGGATTCGGTCGAGCTGACCATGCGCGGCCACGCCTATGACGCGCTCGTGGGTCTGGCCGGCTGCGACAAGTCGCTGCCGGGCATGATGATGGCGATGGTGCGGCTGAACGTGCCC
>CAZZCV010000111.1:0-8595 GCA_964653225.1 uncultured Rhodoplanes sp.
GGGCTACGACCACATCACGAGCGGCATTGGCGCCGCGATGATCGGCTGGTTCGGCTGCGCGATGCTCTGCTACGTCACGCCGAAGGAGCATCTCGGCCTGCCCAACCGCGACGACGTCAAGGAGGGCGTGATCACCTACAAGATCGCGGCCCACGCCGCGGATCTGGCCAAGGGGCATCCCGCGGCGCAGCTTCGCGACGACGCCCTGTCACGGGCGCGCTTCGACTTCCGCTGGGAGGACCAGTTCAACCTCGGTCTCGATCCCGACACCGCGCGTGCGTACCACGACGAGACGCTGCCCAAGGAGGCGCACAAGGTCGCGCACTTCTGCTCGATGTGCGGGCCGAAATTCTGCTCGATGAAGATCACGCAGGACGTTCGGGACTACGCCGCGAGCCTCGGCGACAACGAGAAGGCGGCGCTGGGACTGGATGCGGCACAGGCCGGAATGGCCGAGATGAGCCAGAAGTTCAAGGAGATGGGCGGGCAGGTTTACGTGGAGGCGGACAAGGCGAAGGCCCAGCAGACCACGGCGTCGGCCTCCGAAGCCGCGCACGCGGCGAAAAACGCGAAGCTCGTCAAGGAGAGCAACAGCACCCTGTGATCTTCCCGGCCGGCAGCGGCGGCGGGCTCGCCCGAGGCGGAGCCCGCCGGTCCGGCCGGCAACCCGCGCCACCGGGCTATCCCGAACAGGACGCCCGCGGCCCGGCCGCGCCGCTCATTGCGGCTTCAGCCCGGCGATCTTCGCCGCCGCGCGCGACCGCTCGAACTCGGCCTTGATGTAGTCGCCGAAGCCCTTCGAGGTCTGCAACTCGGGCGGCACCAGCTCCGCGCCGACGGCCGTGAACTTGTCCTGGAAGATCTTGCTGCTCACGGTCTTGACCAGCGCCGCCTCCAGCGTGGCGACGATCGCGGCCGGCGTGCCGGCCGGCGCGAGGATTCCGACGTAGCTCGCGGCGGTGAAATCCTTCACGCCGCCCTCGATCATGGTCGCCACGTCCGGCACCTGCGGCGAGCGCGCCGCCGAGGCGATGCCGATCACCCGCACCTTGCCGGCGCGGTGGTGCGGCAGCGCCGTGTTGATCTCGGTCATCGCGCCGGTGATGTTGCCGGCGATCATGTCGGGCACCAGCGCGCCGCCGCCGCGATAGGGCACATGGGTGAGGCTAGCGCCGGTGGCCGCGGTCAGGCGCGCCAGCGTCAGATGGGTCGCGCTGCCCGCACCCGCCGTGCCGATGGTCACCGACTGCTTCTTCGACAGCGCGATCAGTTCCGGAAGCGTCCGCGCCGGCACCGACTCGTGAACCACCAGCGAATGCGGCGCGAGATTGGCCAGCCCGATGGCGACGAAGTCCTTGATCGGGTCGTAGGTCAGCCTGGCCTGCACGAACGGGTTGACCGTCAGCGGGCCGTTCGAGCCGGTGAACAGCGTGTAGCCGTCGGGTGCTGCGCGCGCCGCCATCTCCGCTCCGAGGCTGCCGCCCGCGCCGGTGCGGAATTCGATCACCACCGGCTGCTTGAGAACCTGAGACATGCCCTCACCGGTCAGCCGCGCGACGAAATCGGCGTTGCCGCCGGCCGCGAACGGCACGATCAGACGGATCGGCTTCTCCGGATAGGCCGCGAAGGCGCTACGCGGCAAGATCGAAACCAGCGGCGCAACGGACAACGACGCCACCAGCCTGCGGCGAGTAATCGACATGAAAGCCCCCTTGATGATCCCACCCATGGATGGCGCGGTCGTTCCCGCCGCGCCTTGCGCCAAGCCTATGCCGCGTCCTGCGACGCCGTCAAACCGGCAATGACGTCCCCTCAAAGCTGGGATAGGCTCCCCGCCCACCCGTCCGGAAAGAGGCCCACTTCATGTCCCGCCTGCTCGAACTGCCGCAAGACAAGCTCACGCCCGAACAGGCCCAGGTCTTTCACCAGCTCGTGGCCGGCCGCGGCCGCATCCTCGGTCCCTACAAAATCTGGATCCACTCGCCCACCGTGGCGAGCGGCATGGAGCACATCGGCACCTATCTCAACAACAAGAGCACGCTCAGCAAGCGCGAGGTGGAGATCGGCATCATCGTCATCGCCCGGCACTGGAAGGCCGACTATGTCCAGACCGCGCATGTGCGCGAGGGCAAACGGGTCGGGCTTTCGGATGCCGTGATCGACGCGCTGGTCGAGGGCCGCGATCCGCCGCTCGACGATCCGCACGAGGCCGGCGTCTACCGCTTCGCCGCGGCGCTGGTCGCGGGCAAGAGGCTTTCGGACACCGAATTCGCAGACGTCGAACGGGCGATCGGCCGGCAGGGCATCGCCGAGGTGCTGGTGCTGCTGGGCTACTACACCTCGGTCGCGCTCGGCATGAAGGTCCACGAGGTTCCGATCCCGCCCGCGCCGTGACGCGCGGCGTCGGGCGCGGTCCCTGTTGCCACATTGTCGAATCCGGGCGGATCGGCTATGCCGCCCGACAACAAACATCGGGAGGACGATCCATGACCACACGCCGCAGGCTCCTGACTCTGGCGGGCGCAGCGCTCGCCGCCCCGGCCATCGGCCGCTTCGGTGAGGCCCGCGCGCAGGCCGCATGGCCAACGCGCAACATCCGCGCGATGGTGCCGTTCGGAGCCGGCTCCAGCATCGACATCGTCGGACGCATCGTGCTCGAGCCGATGTCCAAGGACCTCGGCCAGACCATCGTGGTCGAGAACCGCGGCGGCGCCGGCGGCTCGATCGGTTCCGCCCAGGTGGCGCGCGCCGAGCCCGACGGCTACAGCATCCTGATCAACGCCTCGGCGCACTCGGCCGCGGCCGCAGCCTTCCCCAACATCACCTACGACCCGGCCGGCGACTTCACCGGCGTCGCGATGTTCGGCACCGTGCCCAACGTCACCATCATCGCGCCGTCGAAGGGCATCAAGACGATCCAGGAGCTGGTGGCCAAGGCGAAGGCCGGCGGCATGACCTTCTCGTCCGCGGGCGTCGGCAGCGCCACCCACTGGGCGGCCGAGCGCTTCCGGCTGAGCGCCGGTTTCCAGGCCACGCACATCCCCTTCAAGAGCGGGCCGGACGCGATCACCGAGGTCATGACCGGCCGCGTCGACTTCTGCTGCATGGGCGTGTCGTCGGCGCTGGCCTTCATCAAGGACAACAAGGTGCTGCCGCTGGCGGTCTCGACGCCGAAGCGGTCGAGCGCGCTGCCGAACGTGCCGACCACGCTGGAAGTCGGCTACAAGGACTCCGACTACAGCTTCTGGATGGGCGTGCTGGCTCCGGCCAAGACTCCCGCGCCGGTGGTGGAGCGGCTGCGCGCGGCGACGCTCAAGGCGCTGGCGGAGCCCGGCGTGCAGGCCAAGTTCAAGCCGCAGGGCATCGAGCCGATGCCGCTCTCGGTCGCGGAGTTCAACGCGCTGATCAAGCGCGAGGTCGAGAGCAACAAGGCGCTGGTCAAGGCCGCCGGCCTGAAGTTCGGCTGAGCGGAGCCCCGCGATGCAACGCCTCGCTCCGCTCGCACAACGGGCCGCGGCCCGCCTGACCGAGCGGGGCGAGAGCGTGGCCATCGCCGAATCCTCGACCGGCGGCCTGATCGCGGCCGCGCTTCTCGCGGTGCCAGGCGCTTCGGCCTACTTCCTCGGCGGCGCCGTGGTCTACACGCTCGCTGCCCGCAAGGCGCTGCTCGGCCTCACGGCCGGGGACATGGCCGGCATGCGCCCCTCCACCGAAGCCTACGCGCTCCTGCTCGCGCGCCGCATCCGCGACGCGCACGGCGCGACCTGGGGCGTCGGCGAGACCGGAGCGGCGGGCCCGACCGGCAACCGCTACGGCGATGCCGCGGGCCACACCTGCGTCGCGATCGCGGGGCCGGTCGAAATCGCCGTCACTCTGGAAACTGCAAGCGACGACCGGGCGGCCAACATGGAAGCGTTTGCCGCGCGCGCCATCGAAGCTTTGTGGGAGGCGCTCGAAGGCCGCTCGTAGCGGTCTCGCGCAATCGAAAGCAGCGACCTGGAGCGTCGCAGGCCGCGGCGAGCAGCCTTAGCTCTTGTAGCCGCTGTCGCTGCGATCCTTCAGCCAGGCTGAAAGGGTCGCAGGCTTGGCCGCAGACTTCCCCGCGGCGGATTTCGCGCCGCCCTTCGAGGACTTTCGCGGCGAACGGGCCGCCGGCTGCGGCGCGGATCGGACCTGCTCGGCCTCGCGCGCCAGACGCAGCGCCCGCAGCCGCTCGGTCTTCTCGCGCGTGGCGACCGCCGCCGCCTCGTATTCCGCCATGGCCTTGCGGCCGTCTTCGGCCCGCTGCGCCTTCACGATCTGCGCCTGGGTATCGCCCTTTCTCGACTGATCCGCCAAAACTGTCTCCTTTGCTGCCGACCCGATACCATGGGCGGCCCCAAAACCATAACGGAGAACGCAATGGCCCCGGATATCGATCCCTCGTCCGGATTCCGCCTGCCGCTGCCCGCGCGGGAGGACCTCGACGAGGAGCGCCGGCGCCTGTTCGATGCGGCGAGCAGGCCCGGCGCCACCATCGCCGGGCTGCAAGGTCCCTCCGGCATCCAGCTTCACAGCTGCGCCGGCCCCCTGCTCCACGCGCTCAACCGCCACCTGCGCTTCGAATCCGGCATTCCGCCGCGCGTCCGCGAGGTCGCGATCCTGACCACGGCGCGCGAGATGGACAGCCAGTTCGAATGGACCGCGCACGAGCCCGAGGCGCTGAAGGAGGGCGTGCCGCAGGCCACGATCGACGCGATCAAGCATCGCCGGGAACTCGAGGGGCACGATCCGACGGATGCCCTCGTGGTCGAACTGGGCCGGCAAATCTGGCGCGCGCATCGCGTCGATGCGGAAACCTTTGCGCGGGCCAGGGCTCTCTTCGGCCCCGCCATGCTGGTCGATCTCGTGGTCCTGATGGGAAACTATGCAGCCACCGCAGCACTGCTCATCGCAGTGGATATGCAATTGCATGCCGGCAAGAGGCCGTTGCTTCCAATTCCATAGAGATCGCGTACAACAGCGCGCAAAATCGCCAGCCGCAGGATCGCCCGATGGACACCAAGACCGCTGCCCCCGACCTCTCCGGCAAGAGCAACGAGAGCCCCGGCCCGGCGCACGAAGACCTGCGCGACCTGATCGAGCGGTTCGAGGGCATGGGCGAGCTGAAGCGCATCGACGGGGCGGATTCGCACCTGGAGCTGAGCGCGCTCGCCGAGGTTCTGACGGTGCGCTATCCGGGCGCGGAGCCGGCGCTGCTGTTCGACAACATCAAGGGCTTCAAGCCGGGCTTTCGTGTGATGTCGGGTGCGTCGAACTCGTTCAAACGGCTCGCCGTGGTGCTCGGCGTGCCGGTTCCGGACCAGCGGCTCGACATCGTGAAGACCTACAAGGCGCGGCTGAAGAAAGAGTTCAAGATGATCCCGCCGCGCGTGCTGCCGTCGGGGCCGGTGTTCGAGAACGTGCTGCGCGAGGGCCAGATCGACCTGACGCAATTCCCCTCGCCCTTCGTCCACGAGCACGACGGCGGCCGCTACATCGGCACCGAAGACCTCGTGGTCATGCGCGATCCCGACAGCGGCTGGATCAACGTCGGCACCTACCGCATCCAGGTTCACGGACCGGACGAGGTCGGCGTCTGGATCTCGCCCGGCAAGCACGGCCGCATGATCCGCGAGAAGTATTTCGCCAGAGGCAAGCCCTGCCCGGTGCTGATCTCCTGCGGACAGGACCCGCTGCTGTTCCTCTCCAGCAACGCCGAGATGGGCTACGGGATCAGCGAATACGACTACATGGGCGGCCAGCGCGGCCGTCCGGTCGACGTGGTGCTGAGCGAGTTGCACCAGCTTCCGATGCCGGCGCGTTCCGAGCTTGTGCTGGAAGGCGAGATGTACGGCGACCGGACGAAGCTCGAAGGCCCGTTCGGCGAGTTCATGGGCTATTACGCCAGCGAGGCCAGCCAGCAGCCGATCATCAAGATCCGGCGCGTGTACCATCGCGACAATCCGATCATGACGCTGGCGATCCCGTCGCGGCCGCCGTCGAACTTCACGGTGGCGCGCGGCGTGGTGAAGTCGGCGATGATCTGGGACGAGGTCGAGAAGGCCGGACTCGCGGGCGTGCAGGGCGTCTGGAACCACGAGGCGGGCGCCGGCCGCCTGTTCAACGTGATCTCGATCAGGCAGATGTATCCGGGCCACGCCAAGCAGGCGGCGATGCTGGCGGCGAACTGCCAGTCCGGCGCCTATGCCGGACGATGGGTCGTGGTGGTGGACGAGGACATCGACCCCTCCGACATCCACGCGGTGATCTGGGCGATGTCAACGCGCTGCGATCCGCCGAACGACATCGACTACATCCGCGGCCACTGGTCCACGCCGCTCGATCCGATGCTGCGCACCGCGCCTTACGAGAACAACCGCGCGATCGTGAACGCCTGCAAGCCTTGGGGCTGGAAGGACGAGTTTCCGCAGACCGCGGAGGCGAGCCCCGAGCTGCGCCGGCATGTCATGGAGCGCTGGCCGGAGCTGTTTTCCCGGCCGTGAGCCGGCGGAACCTGTCTGCGATTTAATGTTCTGGGCCGGTTTTCCGAACGCGGCGTTCACAGCGCATTCACGTGCCGGGATGGAACATCGCCTCCACGCAAACGTTGGTTCTTGGCCAGCGATTCATGGAGGTTGTCATGACCAAGGGAATCCTCGCTCTCGCGACGGCCGCGGCCGTCACCGTTGCGGCCGTCGCAGCGCCCGCCCCTGCCGAAGCGCGCAACCGCGGCGGCGCGATCGCAGCCGGCGTGATCGGCGGACTGGCGCTCGGCGCCATTGCGGGCAGCGCGATGGCCAGCCCGCGATACTACGCGCCCGGCTCCTATTATGCGCCCCGCTCCTATTACGCGCCCGCGCCGGTCTACTACGGTCCGGCCTGCCGCTGGGAGCGCCAGCGCTTCTGGGACGGCTACGGCTGGCGTGTCCAGCGCGTCCGGGTCTGCTACTGAGGCCCGATCGCGGCCGGCGACGGCGACCTGCCAATCCGGCGCTCCCGCACGGAGCGCCGGATTTTCTTTACCCTTCGGGGGGTCTCAGGCGCCGCTAAGCAAATTTTCAGCAAATTCCCGCAGCCTGTTTCATCCGGTTTCCACGGGTTCCGTTGGATGACCCGCCGACACGCGGCCGGCAACGGGCCGGCCGCCAAAGGAGACGTTCATGAAGAAGATCGTTCTTGCGGTTCTCGCCGCGCTGACGATTGCCGTGGCCTCGATGGCCGCACCGGGCAGCGCCGAGGCGCAACGCCGCCACGGCGGAAACGGCGGCGCGGTCGCCGCCGGGATCATCGGCGGGTTGGCCGCCGGAGCGATCATCGGCGGCGCGATCGCCAACTCGGGTCCGGCTTACGGTGCGCCTGCCTACGGCGGCCCGGTCTACTATCGCGAGCCCGCGCCGGTCTACATGGCGCCGCCTCCGCCGCGCTGCTACTGGACCCGCGGCGAGCCGATCTGGGACGACTACCGCGGCGTCTGGCGGCGTCCGCGCATCCAGGTCTGCGACTGACAGGTCTGCGACTGACCCGAGCGGCCGAACATCGCAGCCCGGCGGACGCGAAAGCGCCGCCGGGTTTTGCGTGGCCGCGCTTCAGCGGCCTGCCTGCTGCATGTGCCGCAGCACCTCGGCAGTCGGCCAGCAGTCCAGCCTGAGTCCGTTCGCCTTCTGATAGCGGCCGAGCGCCGCGCGCGTCAGCATCCCGGCCTTGCCGTCGAGCTGGTCCTGGTAGAGCCCACGGTCGGCCAGCACGCGCTGCATCAGCTCGACCTCTTCGGTGCGAAGCTGCGCATTTTTGCTCCACGGCCTCTCGAAGGGCCGGCCGTCCGCGATGCGATCGCTGAGGTGGCCGACGAACAGGACGTAGAGGTCGGAGAAGTTGTATTCCTTGATCACGTAATAGTTCTTCGGCGTCAGGAACGCCGGGCCGTGCGTGCCTTCCGGCAGCAACAGCGACGCCTCCTCCTTCAGCTCCTCCGCCGAGAGCCTGCGGCCGAACGCCGGCACGAAGCCGCGCTCGAGCCAGTCACCGATGGTCAGCGTGTGGCCGGGATGGCCGAGGGTGCAGTCCACGCTGGCGGGAATGCGGACCTCGTAGGCCCAGCGCCGGCCGCGCTGCCAGCCCTTCGCGACGAGCTGCGAGGCGGCGGATGCGAGCGCATCGGGAACCGAATTCCAGATGTCGCGCTTGCCGTCGCCGTCGAAATCGACCGCGTGCTTGTAGAACTCGGTCGGCAGGAACTGGGTATGGCCCATCGCGCCCGCCCACGAACTGCGCATGGCCGGAAGCGCGATGTGACCCTCTTGCAGGATTTTCAGAGCGGTCAGGAACTCGGCGCGGAACATCTCCTTGCGGCGGCCGAGATACGCCTGCGTGGCCAGCACGCGCACCGCGTTGTGCGGCAGCTTGTGACCGCCGAACGCGGTCTCGCGACCCCAGATCGCGAGGATCACCTGCGGCGGCACGCCGTAGCGCTTCTCGATGGCAGCGAGCGTCGCGCGATGACGCTCGTGGAGCGCCTTGCCCTGCTTCGCCATGCTCGCGATGGTGCTCTCGCGCACATAGGTGGCCGGGGTCTGC
>CAZZCV010000112.1:0-8542 GCA_964653225.1 uncultured Rhodoplanes sp.
CTGTTGCAGGAACTCGACAAGATGGAGTTCCTGCAACAGGTCGTTGGGGAACTCGATGTCGGCCTTGTCGATCTCGTCGATCAGCAGCACCGGCCGCTGCTCCGAGACGAAGGCCTCCCACAGCCGGCCGCGGCGGATGTAGTTGCGGATGTCCCGGACGCGCTCGTCGCCGAGCTGGCTGTCGCGCAGCCGCGATACCGCGTCGTATTCGTACAGCCCCTGCATCGCCTTGGTGGTGGACTTGACGTGCCATTCGATCAGCGGCGCGTTCAGGCTACGGGCGATCTCCTG
The DNA here is from genome assembly GCA_964653225.1 of uncultured Rhodoplanes sp. Taxonomy (GTDB): domain Bacteria; phylum Pseudomonadota; class Alphaproteobacteria; order Rhizobiales; family Xanthobacteraceae; genus Z2-YC6860. The sequence goes on from CAZZCV010000112.1 coordinate 292, forward strand.
CGCGAGCACGGTCTTGCCGGTGCCGGGTTCCCCTTTCACGAGCAGCGGCCGCTCGAGCGCGATTGCGGCGTTGACCGCCACCTTGAGGTCGTCGGTGGCGACGTAGCCGGCTGTGCCTTCGAAGCGCATGCGAGTCCTCGTTCCAGGTCCGCTCCGACACTAGAGTCCTTCACCGTTTCATGGAAACGATGAAGGACTCCCGATCCCCTGTTTGTCGCGTTTTCTTCACGCGAACCGGTTCCCACTTCGCTTGAAAACGCTCCAGGTCAGGCCGCGCTGTCCCGGCAATTCTTGCCGGCCGGCGGCGCTTCCTGCCGGGGGCGATCCCCTTCGAAAGATCATAAGCAACTGATTTTCATGCAGAAACAGACTGGCAAGCGGCTTGCTACCTGAGCCTTGGCTTCGCGGCCGCGGTCATCCGTCCGGCGGCCAATGGATGTGGAGACAGGTTCATGGGTATCTTCGGCGCACTCACCACCGCCGTCACCGGCATGCGCGCGCAGTCGTTCGCGCTGGAAAACATCTCCGGCAACATCGCGAACTCGCAGACGACCGCGTTCAAGCGGATGGACACGAGCTTCGTCGACCTGATTCCGGATTCGAATCCGAGCAAGCAACTCGCCGGCAGCGTGAACGCCAATTCGCGCTCGACCAACGTGGTGCAGGGCGACATCCAGAGTGCGCAGATCGGCACCTTCATGGCGATCAACGGCGACGGCTTCTTCGTGGTGCAGAAGCCCGCGAGCTTCCAGGACAACCGGCCGATCTTCGAGGGCATCGATCTCTACACCCGCCGCGGCGACTTCCAGCCCGACAAGAACGGCTATCTCGTCAATGGCGCCGGCTACTACCTGATGGGCATCCCGGTCGATCCGACCACCGGCAACCTGGTCGGCAGCGTGCCGCAACTGCTCCAGTTCCAGAACGACTTCCTGCCGGCGCAGGCCACCACCCAGATCGAATACCGCGCGAACCTCGCCAGCTATCCGCGCACGACCGCCTCCGACACCGACATTCCGCGCTCGGAGCTGCTGCAGCAGGCGAACTATGCGGCCAACCCGGTCGCCGGTCCGCCGCAACCCGCGCGCATCATCGGCACCGGCGGCACGCTGCTTCCGGATGCTGTCGCCGTTTCCACCGGGTCGGTCGACATTTCCACCCTGACGTCGGCGGGCGGGACGCTGGTCCTCAACGGCACCAACATCGCCATCGCCAACGGCGACGACGCCACCGCCATCTTGGCTGCGATCAACGCCCAGACCGGCACCACCGGGATCACCGCCGCGCTCACCGCCGGCAACCAGCTCCGCCTGACCAGCGCCAACGCCGACACTCACGTCGGCGTCGGCGGCGCCAGCACGCTGGCCCTGCTCTCGGAACTGGGCCTCTCCGTCGGGACCACGAACGCCACCAACCTGCTCACGCAGACGGCCGTGGCCGCCGGCCAGACCCTGACGTTCCAGGTCGGCGCCAATCCGATGCTGACCGTCACCTTCGGCACCGGCGTCGGCCAGGTCTCGACGATGGCGGAGCTGGCCGCGGCGCTCGGCGGTCTCGTCGGCGGCACCGCGGTGCTCAACACCAGCAACGGCAACATCACCACCACGGCGTCGAGCCTGACCGACACGATCACCATCGGCGGCGACGCCACGGCGCTCAACTTCGGCATGCGCACGCTGAGCGCCCTGCCGGCCAACGGCCGCGTCGTGGCGAACGATCTCACCACCTTCATCAACGAATCGGTGGGCGGCGGCGCGATCACGGCCTACGACGTGTCCGGCTCGCCGGTGAACATCCAGTTGCGCTGGACGAAGGTCGACAGCGCCCTGTATGGCGGCACCGACACCTGGAACCTGTTCTACCAGGTCAACTCGAACGCCACCGGAACCGATGTCGCCTGGCAGAACGTCGGCATCAACTACACCTTCGGTCCCAACGGCCAGATGAGCCCCCAGGTCGCGAACCTGACGCTGAACAACGTCACGGTCGACGGCGTCACGCTCGGCAACATCCAGGTCACGCACGGCACCGGCGGCATCACCCAGTTCGCCGATCCCAACGGAAACGCCAAGGTCAACCTGCTGCAGCAGAACGGCTTCCCCGCGGGCGAGCTGCTTCAGGTCTCGGTCAACGACAAGGGTCGCGTGGTCGGCAGCTATTCCAACGGCCGCACCATCGACCTCGCCGAGATCGTGCTGGCGAACTTCAACGGTCCGAACGGACTCAAGCGGCTCGACGGTGGCGCGTTCCAGGTGACGGACGAGTCGGGCGTCGCGACCTACGGCGCGGCCGGAAAGATCGTCGGCTCCTCGCTCGAAGGCTCCAACACCGACATCGCCGACGAGTTCACCAAGCTGATCGTGACCCAGCAGGCCTATTCGGCCAACACCCGCGTCATCACCACCACCAACCAGATGGTCCAGGATCTCCTCAACATGCTGCGGTGAGTGCTGCACCCATCGGCGGGGTTCGGGAACGGTAGAGGCCCATGAGTCTTTCGCAGGCGCTTACGACATCGGTTTCGGGTTTGCGCACCACGCAGGCCGGGATGTCGCTGATTGCGTCCAACGTCGCGAACGCCCAGACGCCGGGCTACGTCCGCAAGACGCTGGTGCAGGCCTCCGCGGCGGCGGGCGGCAGCGCGAGCGGCGTCCGCGTCGAGTCGATCAACCGCGAGCTGGACACCTATCTGCAGCGGCAGTTGCGGGTCGAGACCGCGGGCGGCGCCTATGCCGACATGCGGTCGCAGTTCTACCAGCGGCTCCAGCAGATCTACGGCTCGCCGGGATCGGTGGCGTCGCTGGAGTCGATCTACAATCAGTTCACCAACTCGCTGCAGGCGCTGTCGACCAGCCCGGATTCGATCTCCGCCCGCAGCATGGTGATCAGCACCGCCCAGGTTCTGGCGCAGCAGCTCAACGGCATGACGCTCGACATCCAGTCGCTGCGCTCGGACGCCGAGCGCGGGCTCTCGGATGCGGCTCAGAGCGCCAACGACGCGATGCGCCAGATCGCGAGCATCAACCAGAAGATCGCCACCCTCAGCCCCAAGGACGCGAGCTATGCGTCGCTGCTCGACCAGCGCGACGCCTACGTCGACCGGCTGTCGAAGCTGATGGACATCGCGGTCGTGACCGGCGACAACAATCAGCTCAACATCTTCACCAATTCCGGCATCCAGCTCGTCGGGACCCAGGCTTCGATCCTGGCCTTCGACACCCGCGGCTCGATGACGCCGAATGCGGAGTGGAGCGCCAATTCGTCGGAAAGCGGCGTCGGAACGCTCAAGCTCATGCTGCCGAACGGCGGCGAATACGATCTCATCGCCAACCGCTCGATCCGTTCGGGCGAGATCGCAGCGCTGCTCGAGATGCGCGACACCGTGCTGGTGCAGGCGCAGAGCCAGCTCGACGGCATCGCCGCGGGGCTCGCCAGCGCGCTCTCCGACAGGACCACGGCCGGGGCCCCGGTGTCGGCTCCGCCGCAAAGCGGCTTCGAGGTGGACATCGGCGGGTTGCTGCCCGGCAACACGATCAGCCTGACCTATCTCGACACCGCCACCATGCAGCAGCGGCAGGTGACGATCGTGCGGGTTGACGATCCGTCGGTGCTGCCGCTTTCGGGAAGCGCCACGCTCAACCCGAACGACCAGGTGATCGGGATCGATTTCTCGGCCGGGATGGCGTCGGTCGTGGCGCAGCTCAACAGCGCGTTCAGCGGCCGGGTGCAGTTCTCCAACCCGTCCGGAAACACGCTGCAGGTGCTCGACGACGGGGCCGGAAACCTGACGGACATCGTCGGCCTGTCCGCCACGAGCACGGTCACGAGCCTGACCAGCGGCGGCCCGGAGCTGCCGTTCTTCACCGACTCGTTCACCCCCTATAGCGGCGCGATCACCACGGCCGGCCAGCAGATCGTGGGACTGGCGGGACGGATCGCGGTCAATGCCGCGCTGATCAGCGATCCGTCGCGGCTGGTGATCTATTCGACCTCGCCGATGACCGACGCGGGCGATTCAAAGCGGCCCGATTTCATCTTCCAGCGCCTCAACGAGGCGACCACGCTCTATTCGCCGAAGACCGGGCTCGGCACCGCGTCGCAGCCGTTCCAGGGATCGGTCACGACCTTCATGCGGCAGATGCTGAGCCTCCAGGGCGAGGCCGCCGCTAATGCCGCGAACCTGGCGAGCGGCCAGGCGGTGGTCGTCAACGCCCTGTCCGAACGCTTCGCGCAGACCAGCGGCGTGAACATCGACGCCGAAATGGCGAACCTGATCTCGCTCCAGACTGCCTACGGCGCCAATGCGCGCGTCCTGTCGGCGGTCCGGGAAATGATCGACATGCTGCTGAAGATATGAGCACGCCATGAACATGAATCCGATCGGACTGCGCTCGGCGCTGTCGGTGCAGACCCTCGTCGACATGCGCAGCGATCTCACCGATCTGCAGCGCCAGCTCGGCACCGGCAAGAAGTCGGACACCTATGCGGGCATCGGACTGAGCCGCGGCCTGGCCGTCGGCATGCGGAACCAGCTCTCCGGCATCTCGGGTTTCAGCGACACCATCGGCCTGCTCGACGTCCGCCTAAAGCTGGGGACGACCGCGCTCAGCCAGATGGACACCCTGATGCGCTCGGTCAAGAACATGACGCTGCACTCGACTTTCACGCTCACGGGCGGCAGCCAGACCACCGACCAGAAGACGGCCATGGCGGGCGTCGACCAGTTGCTCGGCCTTCTGAACACCAAGGCCGGCGACCGCTATCTCTTCTCCGGCAAGGCGACGGACCAGCCCTCGGTCGCGAGCATCGAACAGATCATGAATGGCGACGGCGCCCGTGCCGGCCTGCGGCAGATCATCGAGGAGCGCCACCAGGCCGATCTCGGTGCGGACGGCCTCGGCCGACTTGCGATCGGCACGCCGACGGCGACCTCGGTTTCGATCGCGGAGGATGTGGCGGGCTCGCCGTTCGGCCTCAAGCTCGCGGGCGTGCATTCCACGTTGAGCGGCGCGACGGTCAGCGGACCGGCCGGCTCGCCTCCCGGGATCGAAGTCGACTTCACGGCCGATCCGGTGGCGGGCGAGACGATCGAGTTCTCCTTCACGCTGCCGGACGGCACCAGCGAACGGATCGTGCTGACGGCCACGAATTCGGCCACTCCCGGTCCCGGCGAATTCCAGATCGGCGCGACGCCGGCCGACACGGCCGCGAACCTGCAGGCCGGGCTCACGTCGGCGGTGTCCAAGCTGGGCGCGACCACGCTCACGGCCGCCTCCGCGGTGGCCGCCGGCAACGACTTCTTCAACACCGACGCCGCCAATCCGCCGAAGCGTGTCGACGGCCCGCCGTTCGACACCGCCACGGCGCTGGTGGACGGCACGGCATCCGACACCGTGGCCTGGTACACCGGCGAGGCCGGCAGCGATCCGGCGCGCCAGACGGCGACCGGCCGGGTGGACCAGTCGCTGACCGTCTCCTACGGCGCGCGCGCCAACGAGGAGGCGATCCGGGTCGCGTTGCAGAACATTGCGGTGTTCGCCGCCGTGACCTATTCGGGCAGCGATCCGAACGAGGCCGCGAGCTACGACGCCCTGAAGCTGCGCACCACGGCGGGTCTCAACGGGACGCCCGGCCAGCAGCAGATCGCCGATATCCAGGCGGAGCTGGCGGGCGCGCAATCCGCCATGAAAGCCGCCAGCGCCCGTCACCAGCAGAGCGCTGCCGTGCTCCAGGGCTTTCTCGAGGATGTCGAGGGCGTCACGCCGGAGGAGGTGGCGGCCAAGATCCTGGCGCTGCAGACTTCGCTGCAGGCGACGCTTCAGACCACGGCGATGCTGCTCAACACCAATATTCTCAAATACCTCTGAGCCGCGTTTTTCGTCCGCGCAGCAAAAACCCCGCGGCATGCCGCGGGGTTTTCGTTTGCGTCAGGAGAGGACGGCGATGCTCAGGCGCGGCCCATCAGGCCGGCAGCCAGCTCGCGGTTGATGGTGATCAGCGAGTTGAGCTGTTCGGGGCGGCGGCCGGCGATGGTGGCCAGCGTCTGGTTCATGACGAAGATGCCGAGGTTCGCGACGTTCTGCCGGATCGCGGCCGGCAGCGGGTTGGTCCCGTTGGCCGCCGTGGTCATGAACACGGTCCAGAGCTTGCGGTTGTAGAGCAGGGCATCTTCGAGCCGGGCATCGGCTTGGGAATCCATGTTCCAGGCGTCCTGCACGGCCTGGAGTCGGGAGGCGGCTTTCAGCAGGAGGTCGGCTTCCAGTTCGCGCGGGCTAGAGGTCTGCCTTGCCACGCTTCCGTACGCCTGTGCCGCGCTTTGCATCGTTAAGCAGCTCCTGCTCGTATTCGATCAGTCTTTTGGCTTCCTTCAACGCCTTATAGATGTTCCCCGTTAAGATTTGATTATTGATAGACTCCACATGGCCCCACATGCTCGGGGCGGCCTGGAGGATGTCGCGCATCAGCGAGAAATAGACCTCGTGCTGCTGCCGCGGGTCGCGCGACAGATACATGAGCTGCACGGCGAGATAGATCCTCCGGGCCGGGGAATCCGCCCGGTCCGGCGTCAGGATGTCCCGCTCGCGCAGGATCGGCGCGGTGCCTTCGACCAGGAAGCGGGTGCGCTGATCGCCGTTGGTCAGCATGCAGTCGCCGATCATGATCCGCTCGCCGGGTTTCAACTCCACCTTCAGGGGCATGGTCGTCTCCGTTGTCCGGCGCCGTGCCGACGCTCCGACAGATAGCGGCTGAGCCTGATTCTCAGAAGCCTTGCTGTGCCGTAAAAAGCAAAGCGGCGGGGCCGGGCCCCGCCGCTTCTTTGACCGTAGGGTTCGACAGGCGCTTAGCCGAACAGCCGCAGCACGGCCTGGTCGGCCTGGGCCGCCATGGAGAGCGCGGTGGTCGAGAGCTGCTGGCGGGTCTGCAGGGCCAGCAGGTTGGCGCCTTCCTCGTTGGTGTCGGCGAGGACCAGGTTGTCGGCACCGGTCTGCAGCGTGTTGATCAGGCTCTTGGTGAAGTCCTGACGGATCTGCACGGTGGTCAGGTTGGAGCCGAACTGGCTCGCCTGGTTGCGCAGCGTCGCAAGCGCGGCGTCCAGGCGGCCGATCTCGGCCTCGATGAGCGTCTGGTCCTGGAAGTCGCCGGCGGTGATCTCCTCCAGGCCGAGGCCGGCGGAATCGAAGGTCACGCCCTTGATGGTCAGCGAGCTGGAGCCGTCCTCGTTGAACACCACCTTGAAGTCGTCGCCGTTGAGCAGGTTGATGCCGTTGTAGGAGGCGTCCTTGGTCAGGGCGTCGATCTGCTTGAGGATGTCGTTGAAGTCCTTCTCGAGGCTGGTGCGGGTGGCGTTCGGCGCGCCGGGGGTGGCGGTGCCGGTCTGCGTCTCGTCCTGCGAGGCCAGGCCCAGCGCGGTGGCGAGGCCGGCGCTCGACGACTCGGCCTGGATCGTGTTGGCCGCGCCCGAGGACGAGCCGGCCGTGAGCTTCAGCGACACGCCGGCCGCCGAGCCCAGGTTTCCGCCCTGGAGCACCGCGTTGAGTTCGGCAATGGTCGAGATCTCGCCCGTGCCGGTGCCGAAGGTGATCTCCAGCGGATCGGCTGAGCCGCGGGTGATGGTCAGCTTGTCGCCCGGGGCGCCGCCGGCGGTGACGATGTTGTCGAGCAGGCTGGTGGAGTTGTAGGCGGCGGCGGTCAGGCCCGAGTTGCCGGCGCCGGCGCCGACGGTGAAGTCCACGTCGGCGTTCTTGGCGTTGACGCGCAGGCCGTTGCCGGAGACGACCAGCTCGATGTCGTCGGTGTTGAACTTGGAGTTGAAGTCGGCGATCAGGCCGCTCTGGATATCACCGATGGTGGCGCCGACACCGGAGGTGAAGCCGACGGTGACCGCGCCGCCGCCGACGTCGAGGGTGAAGGAGAACAGGGTGCTGTCGGCCGCGGTGATGGCGCCGCCGGTGTGGGTGGCGAGCGTCTCGGTCGCGCCGATGGTGCTGTTCATCGTGTGCGCCGCGTAGGCGGTCTCGCCGGCCTTGGGAGCCTGCTGGGCCTGCTTGGCGATCGACTTGGCAGACTCGACCAGCTTGGTCAGCGAGGTGATGCCGGAATCGGCGGCCTTCAGGGTCTGCTGCGCCTGGCCGATGGAGTCGAGCAGCGAGTTGAGGTCGCTGGCGCGGTTGTTGAGGGCCTGCGAGGTGAAGAAGTTCGACGGGTTGTCGAGAGCGGAGTTCACCTTCTTGCCGGTCGCCAGACGGTTCTG
>CAZZCV010000113.1:0-5995 GCA_964653225.1 uncultured Rhodoplanes sp.
CAGGTCACCACGGTCTCGCCGACCAGCGGAATGGCCGAGAAGAAGTTGGTGATGACGGTCGCGCCCCAGAAGCTCATCTGGCCCCATGGCAGCGTGTAGCCGAGGAAGCCGGTCGCCATCATGAGCAGATAGATGATGACGCCGAGGATCCACAGCACCTCGCGCGGCTCCTTGTAGGAGCCGTAGTACATGCCGCGGAAGATGTGGATGTAGACCGCGATGAAGAACATCGAGGCGCCGTTGGCGTGCAGGTAGCGGATCAGCCAGCCGTAATTCACGTCGCGCATGATGTGCTCGACGGAGTTGAAGGCGAGGTCGGCATGCGGGGTGTAGTGCATGACCAGGATGATGCCGGTCAGGATCTGCACGCCGAGCATGAAGCTAAGGATGCCGCCGAAGGTCCACCAGTAGTTCAGGTTGCGCGGCGTCGGATAGGCGATGAAGGAGGAATGGATCAGGCCGGCGATCGGCAGCCGGCGCTCCATCCACTTCATAAACGCGCTTTGCGGCTGGTAGGTGGAATGTCCGCTCATGATCAAACCTGCAAAGGAATGGGGGCGTCAGCCGATCCGAATCTTGCTGTCGGAAACGAACTCGTAGGGGGGCAGCGGAAGATTGGTCGGCGCCGGTCCCTGGCGGATGCGGCCGGCGGTGTCGAACACCGAGCCGTGGCAGGGGCAGAACCAGCCTTCGTACTGGCCCTGATGGCCGAGCGGGATGCAGCCGAGGTGGGTGCAGTTGCCGTAGACCACGAGCCACTGGTCGTGGCCCTTCTTGACCCGCGACTCGTCGGAGGCCGGATCGGGCAGCGTCTTCCAGTCGATGGCGCGGGCGGCCTCGACCTCCTTCTTGGTGCGGTTGCGAACGAAGATCGGCTTGCCGCGCCAGAACACCCGGATGATCTGGCCATCGGCGATCGGCGCCAGATCGACCTCGATCGGCGCGCCGGCCGCGATGGTCGAGGCGTCGGGGTTCATCTGCGAGACCAGCGGCACCACGGCCGCGGCGCCGCCGACGGCGGCGACCGCTCCGGTCGCGATGTAGAGGAAGTCGCGGCGTGTCGGCTCGGCCGAAGTGGTTGTCACGATCGTCAGGCCCTCTTCAGAACACGGTGCCGAAAACCGCACGGGCAGGTTTCGGACAACATCGTGGTCCATCCTACTGGAACCGGTCACGATCGGCTTGGGGTTTTCATGCCCCAAGCCGATCGTGACCGCGCGCCGCGCCACCCGCGCTTGGGACCGCGAAGGCTGACGGCCAGCCTGCGGCGGCGGATGGGCCAGCCGCCTTGTTCCTGGAGTAAGTCCAAAAAGCGGCATCCGGCGGGGCGTTTATTGGCACCCTTGCCGCCGGTGCGCAAGCCCGCTATCGCGGCCTTGACCAAGAGTCGCACAAATCATTTGCAGGCCGCGGTTTTCCGCTCCGACGCCACCGCGCCAAAGCCCCGGCCGACGCCATGCGGATCGCCCTTTACCAGCCCGACATTCCCCAGAACACCGGCACGATTCTGCGGCTGGCCGCCTGCCTGGGCGTCGAGGCCCATATCATTGAGCCGGCGGGATTTCCGGTCTCGGACCGGCACTTCCGCCGCTCCGGCATGGACTACCTCGACCGGGTGACGGTCGGCCGCCACGCCTCGTGGGCGGCGTTCGAGACCTGGCGGCGGGAGGCCGGGCTACGGCTGGCGCTGTTCACCACCGCGGCCGGCCGCAGCTATCTCGACCACGCATACCAGGGCGGCGACATCCTGCTGTTCGGCCGAGAGTCCGCCGGCGTGCCCGAGGAGGTCCATCGGGCAGCGGACGCGCGGCTGACGATCCCGATGCAGCCCGGCTTGCGCTCAATCAATGTGGCGATGGCCGCGGCCATGGCATTGGGAGAGGCGCTGCGGCAGACGCGGGCCTAGCGCGGGCCGGCCTTGTCCACTATTGTATATGTTCATAATATACAAAAATGATCGACTTCGGGCGGATCGAAGGCTTCGACTGGGACGACGGCAACGCCCGCAAGAGCCTCGACAAGCATGCCGTCGGACAGGCCGAGGCCGAGCAGGTGTTCGCGGATCCTTCAACCCTGGTCGCGCCCGATGCCAAGCACAGCCTGGCGGAGCCTCGCTTCCACGCTCTGGGAAAAGGCCTGAACGGACGTCTGCTCCTCGTGAGCTTCATGCTGCGGGGGGACGGCCGGATGATCAGGGTGATCTCGGCGAAGTCGGCCAACCGGAAAGAAAGGGCCACCCATGACCAAGAAACTTAAGCCCGTTCCGAAATTCCGCAGCGAAGCGGAGGAGCGGCAGTTCTGGGAGAGCCACGACACCACCGACTATGTCGACTGGAGCAACGCGCAGCGTGCGCGCTTTCCCAACCTGAAGCTGTCCACCACCTCGATCTCGTTGCGCCTGCCGCAGGGCCTGCTCGACCAGATCAAGGTCGCCGCCAACAAGCGCGACGTGCCCTACCAGTCGCTGATCAAGGTCTGGCTGTCGGAAAAGGTCGCCGCCGAGTGAACGCCTCGCCCCTCCCCGATCCCGCCACGCTCGAAGACCGCAAGACGCGCGCCCGCGCCTGGTTCGAGAGCCTGCGAAACGACATCTGCGCCGCCTTCGAGGCGCTGGAGGACGCGCTGCCCGCCGGCACGCCGCTGTCGGACCGCGCCCCCGGCCGCTTCGTTCGCACGCCCTGGCAGCGCACCGACCACACCGGCGCACCCGGCGGCGGCGGCACGATGGCGATCATGCGCGGCCGGGTGTTCGAGAAGGTCGGCGTGCACTGCTCCACCGTGCACGGCGAGTTCGCGCCCGAATTCCGCAAGGAGATCCCCGGCGCCGACTCCGATCCGCGGTTCTGGGCATCCGGCATCTCGCTGATCGCGCACATGCACAATCCGAACGTGCCGGCCGTGCACATGAACACGCGCTTGGTCGTCACCACGAAAGCGTGGTTCGGCGGCGGCGCGGACCTCACCCCGGTGCTCGACCGCCGGCGCACGCAGGACGATCCGGACTCGGCCGCCTTCCATACCGCCATGCAGGGGGCCTGCGACGCCCATGCCGCGGTCGCGCCCTACCGGAAATACAAGGAATGGTGCGACGAATACTTCTACCTGAAGCACAGGAAGGAGATGCGCGGCATCGGCGGCATCTTCTACGACTGGCACGATTCCGGCGGCTGGGACGCCGACTTCGCCTTCACGCAGGACGTGGGGCGTGCGTTCCTCAAGGTCTACCCCGAGCTGGTGCGGCGCAACTTCGCGACGCCGTGGACCGAGGCCGACCGCGACGAGCAACTCGTGCGCCGCGGCCGCTACGTCGAGTTCAACCTGCTCTACGACCGGGGCACGATCTTCGGCCTGCGCACCGGCGGCAACGTCGACTCGATCCTGTCCTCGATGCCGCCCGTGGTGAAGTGGCCATAGCGCATGATCCCGAAAACTGGGCACCGGTTTTCGGATCGGATCATGCGCAGAGATAAATCCCGCCGCGTTCACCGCGTCAGGCCGCCGATCACCATGAACAGCCCGCCGGCCAGCACCACCGCATCGAGGATCGCGGTGTGCACCTTGAGCGGCATGCGCTCGACGAAGGCCCTCGCGAGGAACGCGCCCGGAAACGCCACGCCGCCGATCAGCACCGCCAGCGCCACGGTCTGCGGCGTGATCGCGCCGGAGAAGCCGAACACCAGGATGCGGACCGCGCCGATCACGATCGAGACCGCCGCGTCGGTGGCGATCACGGCCGCGCCGGACAGGCCGGCCGCCATCAGGATCGACAACAGGATCACGCCGGAGCCGACCGTGCCGCCGACCGCGGCGCCATAGCCCGCCGCGCCGAGCAACAATCCGCGGTCGCCGAGCATGGCCTGCCTGCGCCGCAGCAGGTAACGCAGGGGCACCGTCAGCATCAGCATCGTGCCAATCACCAGCATCGCCCCCCTGCTGGTCAGGAACGTGTAGCCGTAGGCGCTGACGATGCAGGGCGGGATCGCCGCGACCAGCACCAACCCGGCCTTGCGCCAGTCCACATGGCGCAGGAACGCCATCATCCGGCTGGCGTTGGTGAGCAGCGACGACATGGCGATGATCGGAACCACCGGCTCGGGCCCGACCATCGGCACCAGCACCAGCGGCATCAGCGCGCCGGTGCCGTAGCCCGCCACGCCGCCGACCACCGAGGCGAACAGCGCCACGCCCGCGACCAGCGCGAGCTGCCAGATCGAGATGTCGGCAAGAGCAGAAGCGAGCACGCCTTTACGTTAGACGGCCGCTCAGCGGAACGAAAGGTCGGCCGGCGAGATCAGCACGCCGAACTGCTCGCACCAGATCACCACGCTGGGATAGCCCTTCAGGTCAACGCCCGCCGGCACGGCATAACGCTGGCTGCCCTTGAACGCGCGCAGCCGGCCGAGGTCCACGAACATCGCCTTGGCGACCTGCGCCTCCTCGCGCACCGCTTTCGCCGGGACCAGATAGACGTGGTACTTCGGCCCCGGCCCGACCTCGAAGTCGGATTCCAGGAACACCGCGCGCTCGTAGACGCTGACCTTGCCGCGGCCCCAGTGGATCGGATCGGACGGATTGGCGTGGATGAAGGCACCGCCTGCGACCAATGCGCGGTCCGCCTCGGTCAGTTGCTCGATGGCCGCGGGCGGCGGGAAGACGAAGGGAAACAGGAAGAAGCCGAGCGCCACGCCGAAACCGGTGCCGACCACGCCGCCCAGCACGAATATCGCAAGCCCCTTCCAGAACCGCCGCATCGCCACCCCTCCGCAATACCTCAAGACTACGTGCCGGCGCACGACCCGCTGTTCACGACGCCGTCAGCCATCATCACGTTTGGTTGGAGGTCGCCGCGCCGAAACGATCCGCCAGCGCGGCAAGGTCCGCTTCGGCCATCGGAAAATCGCCGGCGATCCAGGCATCCTCCGCGGCCCTGAGCGCAGCGCCCAGCGCCGGCCCTTTCGTCAGCCCGCGCGCCATCAGGTCCGCGGCCTTGAGCGGGAATGCAGGCGCGCTCCAGCGCGACGGCAGCGCAAGCAGCGAGCGCCATTCCTCGCCGCTTGTGCGGGAGGCGCGCGCGAACGCGAGCAGCACGCGGTCCGCGAACCGCTCCGGCCCCAGCCGGTAGAGCAACGCACGGCCCGCGCTCTCGTCGCCCGGAACGATCCGCCGGAAGCCGTCCGCCATCGAAGCCAGCCGCGCGTGCTCGGCGTTGGCGAGCCGCAGACGCTGCCGCAGCCGGTCTGCATCCTCCGGCACCAGCACCGCCAGCGCGCCGAGCCGGCGCACCGGATCGGGCGCAAGCCCGAACGTCGCCTCCGCCTCCACCATCGCGGCGGCGTCCGCGACCAGCGGCACGCCGCCCAGCACCGTCACCAGAATCCCGGCCTCCCGCATCGCGGTCAGCACCGGGGCCGCGCCGCGCGCGACCAGCAGCTTGAGCAGTTCCGCGCGCACGCGCTCGCGCGAGAGCTGCGCCAGTCCCGCGCGGCCCGCGATGCAGGCACGCAGGCCATCGGCGTCGGGATCGCCCGCGCCATAGGCGGCATGGAAACGGAAGAAGCGCAGGATGCGCAGATAGTCCTCGGCAATGCGCGCGTTTGCGTCGCCGATGAAGCGCACGCGCCGCGCCGCGAGGTCCGATAGCCCGCCCACGTCATCGTGCACGGTGCCGTCGGCCGTGGCCGAGAGCGCATTCATGGTGAAGTCGCGGCGCTCGGCGTCCGCCTTCCAGTCGCGGCCGAAGGCGACCTTCGCGTGGCGGCCGAAGGTCTCTACGTCGCGGCGCAGCGTCGTCACCTCGTAGGGCCTGCCGTTCGCCACCACCGTCACGGTGCCGTGCTCGATGCCGGTCGGCACCGCCTTGAAGCCCACGGCGCGCACGCGGCGCACCACCTCCTCCGGCCGCGCCGTGGTCGCCACGTCCACCTCGTCGACCGGCTCGTCCAGGAGCGCGTTGCGCACCGCGCCGCCGACCACGCGCGCCTCCTCGCCGTCGCGG
>CAZZCV010000113.1:6005-8519 GCA_964653225.1 uncultured Rhodoplanes sp.
CCCCGGCGGCAAGTTCGTTCCGGGACAGGTCCGGTGACGACCGCGCCTCCTCGCCGTCGCGGCCGAGCACCGCGAGCAGGGCCGCCAGCGGCCCCTCGCGCAGCCAGCCGGCGTCCGCGAGCGTCGGCGCGGTCGTCACCGGACCTGTCCCGGAACGAACTTGCCGCCGGGGTCGATATGCGCGGGGACATACTCGCCGCCGGGCGGCGTGCCGCCGAACTGCGCCAGCACGAAGAAGCTGCCGAGCATCAGCACCAGCGCCGCGATGGCCAGCGTCGCCGTCGTGCGCGGCGGCCAGGACGCGCGGTCGAGCACCGCGGTCTTGGTCATCCACAGGAAGAAGGCGTAGGCCGCGAACGGCGTCAGGAACAGCGCCAGCTCGATCAGGACAGGACGAATCATCCCCGGTAAATCCTCTCCCACAGGTTCCGCAGGATGCCCGCGGTCACACCCCAGATATAGCGCTCGCCGAACGGCATCGCGAAATACTGCCGCTGCACGCCCTGCCAGTCACGCTTGAGAAGCTGATGGTTGTCCGGGTGCATCAGGAACTCGAGCGGCACCTCGAAGGCGTCCGCCACCTCCGCCGGATTGATCGTCATGCGGTAGTCCGGATCGACGCGGGCCACCACCGGCAGGATGCGGAAGCCGCTGAATGTCAGGTAGAGGTCGAGGTAACCGATCGGGTCGACGAACTGCCGCTTCAGCCCGATCTCCTCGTCGGCCTCGCGCAGCGCCGCCGCCAGCGGCGTTTCGTCGCCGGGGTCGATCTTGCCGCCGGGAAACGCGATCTGGCCGGAATGGCTCCGCAGGTCCGGCGTGCGCTGCGTCAGCAGCACGGTGGGCTGCGGCCGGGCCACCACCGGGATCAGCACCGCCGCGGGCTTGGTCGCCTTGACGCCGGCGCGCGCCCACAGGTCGGGATCGGTGTCGAGATCGCCGCGCGCACCCTCGGCCGCGGGATCGTTCAGCGCGGCCGGCACGTCGAGCGTGAGCCGCGAGCGGGCGCGGGCCACGAATTCGCGGGCCGGGCTTGCGGTCTCGTCCAGCGGCACGCCGGGTTCAGGCGACGGAGGCTCCGGCGGCAGCGGCCCGGTCATGCCAGCCTCCGGAGTTCGTCGGCCGGTGCCATGGCGAAGAACGCGCCTCCGGAGACGACGCCGAACATCGGACGGCCGCCGATCTCGCGCTCATCGCCGAGCCCGACCAGGTCGTAGAACAATGCCCGCGACACCAGCGCCCAGAGGCCGCGGCGCACATGCAGGTAGGGCTTGAGCCCGCCGGTTTCCGGCTCGGGCTCGAAGCGCAGGGCGTGGTCCGGGCCGCAGGCCACCCAGTCGTCCACGTTGGTGCGGAAGTGCAGCACCCGCGCACCGCCCTCGCCCTCCGCCCGCATCTCGACCGCCAGCAGCGGCGCGTCCTCGACCTGGATGCCGACCTTCTCGACCGGCGTGACCAGAAAATATTTCTCCCCTTCCCGCTTGAGCACCGAGGCGAACAGCTTCACCAGCGCCGGCCGGCCGATCGGCGTGCCGAGGTAGAACCAGGTGCCGTCGCGGGCGATCCGCATGTCGAGGTCGCCGCAGAACGGCGGATTCCACAGATGCACCGGCGGCGCGCCGCGGCCGGCCTCGCGCCCGGCCGCCGCCGCGATCCCGTCCAGTCCCGTGGGCTGCCTTTCGTTCGCCATGCTTGGCCTTACGCTGTCGTGCCGCGGCGTCGCTTGCCGCGGGTTTTGCGGCGACGCCTTCGCCTCGCGCAATCGTGATCGTGCGGGAGCGGGTCCCGATGCTCTCCCATGAACGCCTTAAATCAAAGGAATTCCGGGGGAAAAGACGAAACCACGCCGCGGAATCTGCGATACTGCGGACTGGCATGATTATTGTTTGAGCCTACACCGATAGACCATCGCGGGGCGCGACGGCAAACATCTCTGACGAGACCGGGAGACCATGATGGCAGCGGCCGGCGGCGAAGGGGTCGAGAAGCTCGAAGACATGATCGTGCGCGCCGCGGAGTCCACGGCGCAGAGCATCGCCGCCGCCCGCGCGTCGATCGGCGCGGTCATCTTCGGCCAGGACGAGGTGGTGGAGCAGACGCTCATCACCGTGCTCTCGGGGGGCCACGGCATGCTGGTCGGCGTGCCCGGCCTTGCCAAGACCAAGCTGGTCGAGACGCTCGGCACCGTGCTCGGGCTCGACGCCCGCCGCATCCAGTTCACACCCGACCTGATGCCCTCCGACATCCTCGGCTCCGAGGTGCTGGAGGAGGACGCGGGCGGCAAGCGCGCCTTCCGCTTCATCCCGGGTCCGATCTTCGGCCAGCTCCTGATGGCCGACGAGATCAACCGCGCGAGTCCCCGCACCCAGTCGGCGCTCCTGCAGGCGATGCAGGAGCAGCACGTCACGGTCGCGGGTGCGCGCCACGACCTGCCCAAGCCGTTCCATGTGCTGGCGACGCAGAACCCGATCGAGCAGGAGGGCACCTATCCGCTGCCCGAGGCGCAGCTTGACC
>CAZZCV010000114.1:0-8216 GCA_964653225.1 uncultured Rhodoplanes sp.
CATCGTGGTGTGCGAATCGGTGCCGACCAGCGTGTCCGGGTAGGCGACCTCCATGGTCGTCTCCTTGCCGTCGATCCTGACCTTGCCGGGCGCGGTCCAGACCGTCTGCGACAGATATTCGAGGTTGACCTGGTGGCAGATGCCGGTGCCGGGCGGCACGACGCGGAAATTCTCGAACGACTGCTGCGCCCACTTCAGGAACTTGTAGCGCTCCTGGTTCTGCCGGTACTCCTCCTCGACGTTCTTCTTGAAGGCGTCCTTGGCGCCGAAGAACGTGACCGCCACCGAATGGTCGATCACGAGGTCGACCGGCACCAGCGGGTTGATCTTCTTGGCGTCGCCGCCGAGCGCGTCCATCGCGTCGCGCATGGCGGCGAGATCGACCACGGCGGGAACGCCGGTGAAGTCCTGCATCAGCACGCGCGCGGGACGGAACGGCACCTCACGGTCGGAGGTCTTGGTCTTGAGCCACTGCACGAAGCCCAGAATGTCCTCGCGGGTCACGGACTTGCCGTCCTCGTTGCGCAGGAGGTTCTCCAGCAGCACCTTCATCGAGAACGGGAGCCGCGAAATTCCCTTGAGCCCGTTTTTCTCGGCCACGGGCAGGCTGTAATAAGCGTAGGTCTTGCTGCCGACCTTGAGGGTCTTGCAGCACTTGAAACTGTCGAGCGAGGTCATGATGCAGGTTCCATCCCAGGGCGCAGGGGCTTGGTGCCTGGCCAAACCATTGCCAGAACACGACTTTACCCCGAAGCCGCGGGCTGACGAAGGCCATCGGCCCGGCGCGGCTCGCACGGTTTATAGGGGCTTTTTTTGAATCCTGCTAGATCAGCGGAAACGCCTCCCACACCGGACCGCGGCGCGATTCGCCGGTCCGCCGCCACGGAATTTCCGGCGCTCCGATGCAGCTTTCCGCCGAGCATCTGACCTGTGTCCGCGGCGGCCGCGAGGTCTTCGCCGGCCTTGGCTTCGCCGTCGCGTCCGGCGAAGCGCTACTCGTCACCGGACGCAACGGGGCCGGGAAATCCTCGCTGCTGCGCATGATCGCCGGCTTCGTGCCTCCGGCGGCCGGACGCATCGAGCTGACGGGCGGCATCCCGGAATGCACGCTTTCCGAGCAGGCCCACTATCTCGGCCACCAGGACGCGATGAAGCCTTCGCTCGGCGTCCTGGAGAATCTGGCGTTCTGGACCCGCTATCTGGGCGGCGGCGGGCTCGATCCGGCGGCGGCGCTGGACGCGGTGGGGCTGGCCGCGGTGGCGGACCTGCCGGGAGCCTATCTGTCCGCCGGGCAGCGCCGGCGGCTGTCGCTCGCCCGGCTGCTGGCGGCGAAGCGGCCGCTCTGGCTGCTCGACGAGCCGACCGCTGCGCTCGACCGGGCGGGACAGGACACGCTGGAAGCCCTGATGCGGGAGCACCTGGCGGGCGGCGGACTGATCGTCGCGGCCACCCACGCGCCGATCGGCCTCGACCGGGCTGCGGAGCTGCGGCTGGGAGAGACGGCGTGAGCGCGCTTTCCGCCCTGTTTCTCCGCGATCTCCGGCTCGCGCTGCGGGTCGGCGGCGGCGCGGGCATCGGCGTGCTGTTCTTCCTGATCGTGGTGACGCTCACCCCTTTCGCCATCGGCCCCGATCTGGCGCTGCTCGGCCGCATCGGCCCGGCGATCCTGTGGCTCGGGGCGCTGCTCGCGAGCCTTCTGACGCTCGACCGGCTGCTCGCCGCCGACGCCGAGGACGGCTCGCTCGACCTGCTGCTGATGTCGGACACGCCGCTGGAGCTTGCGGTCGCGACCAAGGCGCTGGCGCACTGGCTCGCCACCGGCCTGCCGCTCGTCGTGGCCACGCCGCTGTTCGGCCTCCTGTTCAACCTCGACGCCAGCGCCAGCTTCGCCGTGGCGCTCACGCTGCTGGCGGGCACGCCGGCGCTCACCTTCATCGGCCTGATCGGCGCGGCGCTCGCCGTGACGCTGCGCCGCGGCGGGCTCCTGCTTGCGGTGCTGGTGCTGCCGCTCGCCGTGCCGGTGCTGATCTTCGGCGTGGCGGCGTCGAACGCCGCCATCGTCGGCCCGCTGCCGTTCGGCACGCCGTTCACGATCCTTTGCGCGCTCACGCTCGCGAGCTTTGTGGTAGGGACATTCGCCGCCGCCGCCGCCCTGCGGCGCGGCATGGAGTGACACCCGTGAATCTTAAGAAGCAAATCAGCACTGACTGAATCATGCCGATTATCGATCTTGCGAATCCGACGCGCTTCCTGACGCTGACCGAGCGGCTGCTGCCGTGGCTCGCGGCGGCGACCGCGCTCGCCTTCGCGGCCGGGCTCGCGCTCGCGATGGGAGCGCCGGACGACTACCAGCAGGGCGCGACGGTGAAGATCATGTTCATCCACGTGCCCTCCGCCTGGCTGTGCATGGGCATCTGGGCGCTGATGAGCGCCGCGGCGCTGGGCACGCTGGTCTGGCGGCATCCGCTCGCGGACGTGGCGGCGCAGGCCGCCGCTCCGATCGGCGCGGCCTTCACCGCGCTCTGCCTGCTGACCGGATCGCTGTGGGGCCGGCCGATGTGGGGCACGTACTGGGTGTGGGACGCGCGGCTGACCTCGGTGCTGGTGCTGCTCCTGATGTATCTCGGCGTGATCGCGCTGTGGCGCACCGCCGACGATCCGGCGCGCGCGGGCCGCGCCGTCGCGATCCTGACGCTGGCGGGCGCGATCAACCTGCCGATCATCAAGTTCTCGGTCGACTGGTGGAACACGCTGCACCAGCCGGCTTCGGTGGTGCGGCTCGACGGGCCGGCGATCCATCCCACCATCCTGACGCCGCTGCTGGCGATGGCGCTGGCCTTCGCGCTGCTGTTCGTGACGCTCCACCTTGCGGCCATGCGCAACGCGATCCTGCGGCGGCGCGTGCGGGCGCTGATGCTGATGCAGGCGCAGGCCGCGCCGGGACACTGACCATGACCGCCGCGCTTGGACCCCACGCCGCCTTCATCGTCGCGTCCTATGCGGCCGCGCTGCTGACCGTCGCCGGCCTGATCGCGTGGGTGATCGCCGATCACCGCGCACAGAAGCGCGCGCTCGGCGACCTGGAATCGCGCGGCGTCACGCGTCGCTCGGCCCGCGGCGGAGGGCCGCAGGCATGACCGCGACGCCGGCCGAGCCGATGCAGCGCAGGCGCCGGTTGCTGGTGCTGCTACCGCTCGTCCTGTTCCTCGCGCTGGCGGCGCTGTTCCTCTACCGCCTCGGCACCGGCGACCCCTCGCGCCTGCCCTCCGCGCTGCTCGGGCGGCCGGTGCCCGCGACCGACCTGCCGCCGGTGCCGGGACTTCTGCGCGACGGCAAACCGGTCCCCGGCCTTTCGGGCGGCGGCTTCACGGGCGCGGTCAGCGTGGTCAACGTATGGGCGTCGTGGTGCGTGCCATGCCACGACGAGGCGCCGCTGTTGATGAAGATGGCCGCGGACGGACGCTTCCGCATCGTCGGCATCAACTACAAGGACCAGGCCGACAACGCGCGCCGCTTCATCGGCCGTCACGGCAACCCGTTCGTCGAGGTCGGCACCGACGCCAACGGCCGCGCCTCGATCGACTGGGGCGTCTATGGCGTGCCCGAGACCTTCGTGGTCGGCCGCGACGGCCGCATCGTCCACAAGCTGGTCGGCCCGATCACGCCGGAAAACCTGACAGGCGTCCTCGGTCCCGCGATCGAGAAGGCGCTGGCCGCGCCATAAAGCGCCACAATTGACGTCCTAGTGTTCCCGCGGGGAAGGTGTCACCAAACGCATGCCTGATGGGACCGCATCCAGCGGGATCGCCACTCTAAAACGGAGCGACAGATGAGCATTTTCGGAAAGATCGTCTCGGCCATCTTCGGATCGAGCCCGGCCGCCGCGGCCCCCGGCGCCAGCGCCGCCACCTCGCCCGCGGGCACGCCCCTGTCGAAGGTGGACGTCGAGGCGGTGCTCACCAAGCTCGCCTCCGAGACCAAGGAGAAGCTCGACTGGCGCAAGTCGATCGTCGACCTGATGAAGCTTCTGAAGCTCGACAGCAGCCTGTCGGCCCGCAAGGAGCTGGCCAAGGAGCTGGGCTACACCGGCGACACCAACGACACCGCGCCCATGAACATCTGGCTGCACAAGCAGGTGATGCAGAAGCTCGCCGAGAACGGCGGCAAGGTGCCGGACAGCCTGAAGTAGTCCGCCGCCGCGAGGCGGCGCGAGGCGCCCGACCAAGCCCGATGCCCCGCGAGAGCGGGGCATCGTCTTATGAGCGGCGGTCCTGCGACGGATCGCTCGGCTTCGCGCTCGCGTCATGTTCCTGCAGCAGCCGGAACTGCATCATCGCGAACACGAAGGTCAGCGGCATCACGCCGAACACCTTGAACGACACCCAGAAGTCGGTGGACTGCGTGCGCCAGACGATCTCGTTCAGCACCGCCATCGCGAGGAAGAACGCGGCCCAGCGCAGCGTCAGCCGGCGCCAGCCCTCGGCGGTCAGGTTGAACATCTGGTCGAACACCACGGCGAGAAAGTTCTTCCCGGACGCCACGCCCGCATAGAGAACGCCGGCGAACAGCAGATAGATGATGGTCGGCTTGAGCTTGATGAACAGCTCGTCCTGCAGGAACAGCGTCAGTCCGCCGAACACCACCACGATCACCGCCGACACCAGCGCCATCATCGGCAGCTTGCGGGTCAGCGCGTATGAGATCGCGAGCGAAACCAGGATCGCGACCATGAACACGGCGGTCGCGACGAAGATGCCCGCGCGTTCGCCGGTCGCCACCCCTGCCGGGATGATCGGCTGAAGCCACGGCGCGAACAGGCCCGGCCGGGCGTTGGCGAAGAAGAACAGCAACAGTGGGCCCAGCTCCAGCGCGAGCTTGAGCAGGGGGTGGGGCTGCGGATGAGCGGCGGCGGGTTCGGTCATGGGCCGGGTGTAGCGTGGAACCGGGTCAAAGTCATTCCAGCCCCGCGATGGCGCGGGCGAAGTCCCGCGCCTCGAACGGCGACAGGTCGTCCACGCCCTCGCCCACGCCGATGAAATGGACCGGCAGCGCGAACCGCTCCGCGATGGCGACCAGGATGCCGCCGCGCGCCGTGCCGTCGAGCTTGGTCATGACCAGCCCCGTGACGCCCGCCACCTTGCCGAAGGTCTCGACCTGCGACAGCGCGTTCTGCCCGACCGTCGCATCGAGCACCAGCAGCACCGCGTGGGGCGCGGCGGCGTCCACCTTCTTGATCACCCGCACCACCTTGCCCAGCTCGTCCATCAGCTCGGCGCGGTTCTGCAACCGCCCCGCGGTGTCGATCAAGACAACGTCCGCGCCCTCGGCCTTCGCCTGCGTCAGCGCGTCGAAGGCCAGCCCGGCCGCGTCCGCGCCCGGCTCGCGCGCCACCACCGGCGAGCCGGTGCGCGCACCCCAGATCTTCAGCTGGTCGATGGCCGCGGCACGGAACGTGTCGCCGGCCGCGAGCAGAACCTTGCGGCCCTCGGCCGAGAACTTCGCCGCCAGCTTGCCGATGGTGGTGGTCTTGCCGGAGCCGTTGACGCCGATCACCAGAACGACGAACGGCCGCGCGCCGTCCACCGCGAGCGGACGGGCGACCGGCGCCAGCAACCTCTCCACCTCGGCCGCCAGCACGGCCTTCACCTCGTCCGGCGTGATGTCCTTGTTGTGGCGGCCCTGCGCCAGCGCGTCCGAGACCCGCGCGGCCACCGCCACGCCGAGATCGGCGCGGATCAGGGTTTCCTCGATCTCCTCCAGCATGGCGGCATCGAGCTTGCGCTTCGACACCAGATCCGAGAGCGCGCCGCCGATCGAGGCGGAGGTCCGCTTGAGCCCGCCGGTGAGCCTCGCCCACCAGCCGCCCTTCTTCTGTTCCGTGCTGTCATTCATGCCGATGGCCGTGATACCCGTTCTCTCATGACACCGGAAGAGATGGTGAGCCGCCTGCTCTACCGCGACGGGCTGATGCTGATTCTCGACAAGCCCGCGGGCCTGTCCGTTCACCGCGGGCCCAAGGGCGGGGCGAGCCTGGAGGATCATTTCGACGCGCTGCGCTTCGGCCTGCCGCGGCTGCCCGCGCTCGCGCACCGGCTCGACAAGGAAACCTCCGGCTGCCTGGTGCTGGGCCGCCACCGCAAGGCGCTGGCCATGCTCGGCGACCTGTTCCGCACCAACAAGGTCGGCAAGACCTACTGGGCTTTGGTCGAGGGCGGCCCGGCCGAGGACACGGGCCGCATCGACCTGCCGCTGGCCAAGCGCGACGACAACCGCGGCTGGTGGATGAAGACCGACCCGAACGGCCTGCCCTCCGAGACGATATGGACGGTGATGGGCCGCGCCGGCGGGCTGACCTGGCTGGCGCTGGAGCCGGTCACCGGCCGCACCCACCAGCTTCGCGTGCATTGCTCGGCCATGGGCTGGCCGATTCTCGGCGACGACATCTACGGCACGCAGGTGCGCCCGCGCAGCCCGGACAGGGAAGCCGGCCCGCGCAGCGGACCGGGCCTGCACCTGCATGCGCGCGAGATCGAGGTGCCGCTCTACAGGAACAAGGCCGCGATCAGGACGGTCGCGCCGGTGCCTGCGCCCATGCGCGAGCGGCTCGCGGCGTGTGGCTGGGAGCACGATCCCGAAACCTCCGAAGCGGGCTTCGGACCAGATCGTGCTCAACCGACGGGATGAGCGAGAAATCTGCGACGGGGATGCCGCCGCTCAGTAGATCGTCGCCTTGAGGCGCTCGGACGCGGCGCGGTCGTGCGCCTCGCCACCGAGCGCGCCGCTGCTGATCTCCGCGAGAATCTTGCCCGGCGTCGGCAGGCTCGACCGCTCGACCCGCGACGCGGGATCCCACAGCCTGGAGCGCACGATCGCCTTGGAACATTGGTAGAAGACTCGTTCGACCGAAACCAGCAGCACGCTCTGCGGCGCGCGGCCGTTAATCGCGAAGCTCTCGCACAGCGCCGGCTCGGTCGAGATCGCGGCGGTGCCGACCACGCGGATGGTTTCGCCGACGCCGGGAATCAGGAACAGCAGCGCCACGCGCGGGTCCGCGATCAGGTTTCGCAGGCTGTCGATGCGGTTGTTGCCGCGGCGGTCGGGGACCGCCAGCGTCTTCTCGTCGAGCACACGCACGAAGCCCGGCGGGTCGCCACGCGGCGAGCAGTCAAGCCCGTCCGGCCCGTTGGTGGCGATCGCGCAGAACGGCGCGGCCTCGATCAGCTCGCGATAGGCGCCGTTGACCCGGTCGATCTCCTTGACCAGCGCAGGCGGATAGGGCTGCTCCGCGTAGAGCGCCTCCAGCTCCTGCAGGGTGGTGACGCGATGGTCCTCGGCCGCCATGAAGCGCGCTCCCGGTTCGGTTGCGCGCCATCCTATCCTATCGGATCAGGCCGCGAGAAGCCGGCGGCCGTCGTGGCCGGCGATGGTCACGTCGAACAGGGCGCCGCGCGCGGCCGGCGCGGCGAGCCGGACCGGCGTGAACTGCTCGGTCCGGGCGAGCCCCCCTGCCTCGGCCAGGACGCGACGGCGGCGTCCGACCTCGCCGTCGAGATGCCGTGCCAGCGCGGCCGCGCCCTCCTCCCGCAGGCGCTGCGCGCGCGCCTTCGCGATCTCGCGCGGAACCTGCGGCATGCGGGCGGCGGGCGTGCCGGGCCGCGGCGAGAACGGGAACACATGCAGGTGCGTGAGCCCGCACTCTTCGATCAGGTCGAGCGAACGGGCGAACATCCCTTCGGTCTCGGTCGGGAAGCCGGCGATCAGGTCCGCCCCGAACACGACATCGGGACGCAACGCGCGCACGCGCTCGCAGAAGGCGATGGCGTCGGCGCGCGAATGGCGGCGCTTCATCCGCTTGAGGATCAGGTCGTCGCCGGCCTGCAGCGACAGATGCAGGTGCGGCATCAGCCGTGCGTCATCGGCCAGCGCATCGAGCAGCGCGCCGTCCGCCTCGACCGAATCGATGGACGAGAGCCGCAGCCGCGCCAGCTCCGGCACATCGCGCAGGATCGTCCGCACCAGCAGGCCGAGCCCCGGCGCGTAGCTGGTGAGATCCACGCCGGTCAGCACCACCTCGCGGGAGCCGCGCTCCACCAGCGTCCGCACCTGCGCCACGGCGTCCGCGAGCGGCACCGAGCGCGAGTTGCCTCGGCCGAACGGGATGATGCAGAAGGTGCAGCGATGGTCGCAGCCGTTCTGCACCTGCACGAAGGCGCGCG
>CAZZCV010000115.1:0-8187 GCA_964653225.1 uncultured Rhodoplanes sp.
TGCCGATGTTGGCGTTGATCTTGACCAGGAAGTTGCGGCCGATCGCCATCGGCTCCAGCTCGGCGTGGTTGATGTTGCAGGGGATGATGGCGCGGCCGCGGGCGATCTCGTCGCGCACGAACTCCGGCGTGATGAAGGCCGGCACCGAGGCGCCGAAGCTCTCGCCGTCCGCGAGCGCGGCCTCGGCGCGCTCGAGCTGCGCCTTGCGACCGAGGTTCTCGCGCTCGGCGACGTAGATCATCTCCTTGGTGACGATGCCTGCGCGAGCGAATTCGAGCTGGGTGACGGGTTGGCCCGGCAGGCCGCGCAGCGGCCGGTGCTTCACCGGGAACTCGCGGGCGAGGTGCTTGCCGGTGACGTTGCCGTTGTCCACCGCCTTGATCTCGCGGCCGTCGTATTCCTCGACGCCGCCTCTTTCCCTGACCCATTCGATGCGGGTGCGGGGCAGGCCCTTCTCCACGTCGATGGCGACGTTGTCGTCGGTGTAGGGGCCGGACGTATCGTAGACTGGCAGGTTCGCCTCGCCGGATTCCTTCGACATCTGGATTTCGCGCAGCGGCACCCGCAGGTCGGGCGCGCGCTCGGGCACGACGTGGATCTTGCGCGAGGCGGCCAGCGGGCCGGTCGTGACCTTCGGCGTGGAGAAGTCGGAGGCGGGAATGGGCTTGTTCATGGCATCTCTCCTCGCGCTGTTAGAGAGACCCGACGACATGCCGCTTGGGAAAGGCCCGTCGGGAAAAGACCCCTGGGGCAAGCTCCTGTCCCTTCGCCGGTATGAGCCGGATCAGGTTCAAAGGGTCGCCGCGCCTGCGGCCTCTCAGCTCCCTTTAAGGAACACCCCTCGGAACGGTCCTAATCTAGGCCGATGGCGCGCCGTGTCAACGGACGGTGCGGGACGATCCTCCGGCTACGGCAGCTTGGTGACCAGCGCGCGGGCGGTTCCATCGGCCTCCGCGACCACGCGCAGGGTCTTCGAGTCGAACTCGATGCCCACGAGCCGCAGCGCCGTGACCTCGGCCTCGGGCTTTACGCCGTCGGTCTGCCTGGTGAAATCCGCGAGCGCGCCCTGGATGCTCGACCGCGCGTTGGCGGCGAACGGCTTGAGGTCCACCACCGCATTCTCCGCCAACGCCGCCTGAAGCTGCGGCCGCGCGGCCTGCGCCGCCGCGCCGAGCAGGCCGAAGGCGGCCTCGGATTCCACCGCCAGCTCGATGTCGGTGAGGCCCAGGATCTGCTTCTCCTTGTCGAGCGCGGGCTTGCCCCAGACGTGTACCACCGCGTCCGCGCCGAAGCCGAACCAGCTCTTGCGCTCGACGCCACGCACGCTGAGCGAGATCAGCAGCCGTTCGCCGGAGGCGGCGATGCTCGACTTCTGCACGGTCACGTGCAGCGGCGCGTTCGGGTCCTCGGGGAAGGTCTTGCCCTTGAGCTGGGCTTCGAGGATGCGGTTCAACTCCGTGAACGGCACGTCGACCGGCACCGCGATCGCGACCTTGCCCTGATCGAGCGGCGGCACGAGGTCGAGCGTGGCCGGGAACGGGCAGGCGGGCTTGGTCTCGGCCGGCACGATGCGGCTCTCCGCCTGCATGCCGACCGTGAGGATCACCCAGCCGTCCACGATACGCGGCTGCGCGGCATAGGCGCGGGTGGGGCGCAGTTCGAGCCAGAGGTCGGGCGCGCCTGCGCCGGCCGCGCCGAGCGAGATCGAGCGGCACATCTTCGCCCATTCGCGCCGCGCCGTGGTCTCCAGCGTGGTGTCGCTGCGCAGCCGCGCCTGCAGGTTCCCCATCTGGTCGTTGACGGTGCGGTCGAGCAGCGGCTTGATCTCGTTCGCGACGTTGAGCTTGAGGCCGGCGACCGTGATGCCGCCGTCGGCGATCGCGACGTTGCCCGCGAGGTTCGGCTCGATCCGCCAGTTCGGCGTCAGCGCGGGTTTCGAGGTCACGGTCACGTTGCCGCGGATGTCGGCGCGCTGGTCGAGCACGCCCTTGGCGAGGCCGCCCAGGCTCTTGCCGATCTGCGGACCGAGCAGGCCGGCGATGCTGCCGACCGCGCCGCCGGCGGCATTGCCCGCGATGTTGCCGATCTGGCCGGTGACGCGCACCGAGCCGTTCAGCGCGGTGGTGATGGCGAGCGCGTCGGCGCGGGCTGCCACGCCGATCGGCCCGCGGCCGAGGCTATAGCCGATGTCCGCCTTGCCGAGCAGCTCGGAGAGCGGGTTGTCCTGCTTGCCCGCGAGGTTGCGGGGCGCGGCCGCCTCCATCTTGTCGCGCAGCGCGTTCATCGCCACCGCGACCGGCGCGATCACCTGCGAGGTGCGGGTGACGGGCGGCAGCGGCGGAAGCTCCTTGAGCGCGGGCTTGTCCTTGTTGAGCGTGCTGCCCGGAAACAGTGCGTCGAGCGCGAACAGCGTGCCGCCGAAGAAAAGGGCGACGATGGCCGCTCCGATCAGGATTTTCCGCATGTCGATCCGCACCCCGTGTCGTCTGCCCGACAGGTTATAGCAAGGCCGGTCGCCGGCGGAAGTGCGGCCCGGCCGCGCGTGGGCGCTATGGCTGCGGCGGCGGCAGAGGCTCGGCGACGAAGGCCGGCGGCGGCTTGAGCCCGAGGAGGCCGCGTGCGGCCGGCAGCGCCGCGTCCGCCATCGCGGCGTGGCCCTCGGCGGTGGGGTGGATCGCGCCGCCGTAGACCGCGGACAGTGTGCCCCAGGTCGCGTCGTGGATGTTGCTCGGCTGCAGGGTCGAAGGCAGGCCGCGCGGGAAGGTCATGGCGGTGAAGTAGCTGTCGTTGGCGGTGCGGACCCAGCGCGCGCGCGAGGCATAGGGCCGGAACTCGCCCGGCCGCATCGCGCAGGAGAGCGGCGCGGACGAGGCCGACACCGGATCGGGATCGAAGCTCTCGCCCTTGTCGGAGAAACATTCGCGGTCGAACGGCGGGTCGTCCGGCGAGCGCGCGCAGAAACCCCTCGACGCGAAGGCTGCCTGATGCTGGTCCACGAAGGTCATCCGGTCGGTCGCGGGCTCCTTGCAGATCGTGCCGCCCTCGCAGCGCGCCAGCGCCCTGACGCGCGGTAGGAAGCGCTGCGCGACGAAATCGGTCACGGCGTCGAGACGCTCGCCGTCGGCGTCGAACGCCGGATGCACGTCGAGCCCGCCGCGGCCGCCCGGACAGGCCGCGCCGTCGCGTAGCGCGGGGTGGCCGTAGGAGACGTAGACCACGCGCGAAAGATCGCCGCCGACCAGCGGCTTGAGCGCGGCGCGCAGCCGCGCGAAGCGGCCCGGCAGGTCGCGTTCGAGAATGCGCTGCGATTCCTGCGCCGAGGTGATCAGGCCGCCCTGCTGGAACAGCGTGCGCTCCACGCCCGCGGAGATGATGACGTCGGCGACCAGCCCGGAGAACCGGACGTCGTTGGCGCCGACCGTAAGCAGAAGAAGATCGAGCCGTCGTTGGGGATCGCGCTTGCGGGCCGCCGCGAGCGCTGTCTGCAACTGGCCGATCTGGCCCGGCACCGAGCCGGGACAATGGCCGCTCGGCGGGCATTCGCGGGCCTGCTGCGGGCCGAACAGGCCGTTCTCCACGGTCGCGCCGGTGCAGGCGAGCGGGATGTAGGTCACGGCGACCTGCGGGTTCTCCACCGCCAGCGCGAGCGCCGCGCGGGTCTGGTAGCTGTAGAGCGAGCGGTGGCAGGCCGCCGACATCCAGCGTGCGCCGTGGCGCGCCCACTCCTCGTCGTCGCCCGAAGGCGGAGCCGATCCGCCCACGGCGTCGCCGCAGGCCTGGCTGCCGCGATAGCCGGCGCGACTCGGCCGGAAATATTCGCTGAGGCCGCCCCCGAGGAAGCGGCGGAAGCAGAATCCGCCGTCGGCCAGCGCGACTGGCCGGTCGGGGTTGCCTTCGCCCGAGGCGATGGAATCGCCGAGGCCCGCGATCAGGATGTCGCGCACCGCGATCTCGGTGGTGACGCTTTCGACGCCTCCGTCGGGGCGCGTGATTCCCACCGCGGCGATGGTGGGCGTGCCGTGGCGCACGCGCACGCGCACCTCGTCGGAGCAGGGCGCGGAGGTCTGGCGCGGCGGCGGCGTACCGTCGTCGAAGCTCCAGGCGCAGGTCGCGCCTTCGGGCACCGGTCCTGTGAGCCGCGCCACGATGCGATGGTCCTCGGGCGCCAGATAGTTCTCCCGCTCGCCGTCGCGCTCGCAGGTCGACAGCAGGCGTCCGGACGCGTCGACGCAGAGGCGGTCCGCCATCGCGGCGGCCCAGCCGCGGCCGTCGGTCTCGCGCGCGAGCATCTGCTCGGCCGCCAGCACGCTGCCCGAAGCTGTGGCCGCGACATGGCGCTGGAAATGTTTCTCGTCGCGGAACAGGCGGAAGCGGTTGCTCACCTCCCAGGCGATCCGCAGGCTGCTTTCCGTCACGATCACCGGCTCCGCCTGCGGCGGCGCGGCCGGGTCGAGCGGCTGCGCCCACGCGGCGGGTGCGGCGCAGGCGAGGGATCCGGCGATGAGGGCGAGGGCGAGCGGGCGCATGGCGATCCGTGTTGTGGCACACGTATCACGGCGCTTGCGGCGGAAATGTGAGGAGGCCGGGTGCGGGCCGGTTCCGGCGGGCTTCAGTCGGGCCGGACCGCCATGACCGCGCGGCGCAGCGCCGCCGGCATGCGCGCGGCGAGGCTCTTGATCGTGGGGATGCTGCGGGCGGTGAGCAGGCCGGGCCAGCCCGAGGCCGTCAGCGCCGCCGCATAGTCGCGCACCGCGGCGGAGCCGTGCGCCAGCCGGCTCTTGTATGGGTCCGCGGGCGCGAGCAGGTCGTAGGTCGCGATCCCCGCCTCGCGACAATAAGCGATCGTGTCGTCCATCTGCACGTTGCCGGGGCCGGCCCGGGCGAAGTCCGGCGCGACCGCGCCGAGGAACGCGCACCAGCGGTCGCCATGCACGAGCCCGATCTCGACCGCGGCGGTCGCTCCGCCGACGCTGAGCCGCGCCACGCGCAGCGAGGATGCCGGCCGGCCGGCGAGGGCGAGGAGGGCGGATTCCCAGGCATCGTCGCCGATCACGCTGCTGTCGATGCCGCGGGCGTCCAGCCACGCGCGCTTGATCGAGAGCGCCTCGGCCGCCGCTACGCGCGCGTCGTGTCCGTGCAGGATGTCGAGGCGCGTCTCGCCGGTGTCCTGAAGCCGCCGGCGCAGGCGGCGCAATTCGCGCGCATCCCGCGCATTTGCGACCGGCGCGCCCGCGGTCTCGACGAACGGCGCGTCGTGGACGGCGAGCAGGGTGGCTTGTTTCGCAAGCAGAGGCGCGATCCGGGCGTCCTCGCGCACCTTCCTGAAATAGACGAGCTTGGCGACGGCGGGATCGGCGGCCGCGTCCCAGGCCGTCTGCAGATGCCGCATCGGCACGCCGGCCGCGGCGAGCGCGTCGCCGTACTGGATCAGCGGGTCGCCCAGAAAACGCAGCGCGGTGACGCCGCTCCAGCGCGTCACGACCGTCGGCAGCACGACCACCGGCCGGCCGCCGTCGTGCACCACCACGACGCGCACGGTCTCGCCGCGCCGCTCGTGTGCGTCCGCCAGTTCCATGGCCAGCGCATGGGTCTGGAACGGCGTCGTCGCGCCGCCCTCGCGCTCGATCGCGCGCCAGGCTGGCCCGGCGAGTTCGACGGCGTCCACGCCCACGGCCACGCTGACCTCGCCCGCACACTGCGTGCGTGCACGCCGCACGCTCTCGGAGAGCGCGACGCCGGCACTTCCGAGCGTGTCGAGCAGGGCGAACATATCGCCGGCAAGGGCGGTCAGCGGCACGGCGGGGTCCTCGTCATGGAGCCCAAGGAAACGGTGGGGCCGGTGTAGATTCGGTTACGCCGGTCGCGCACGCGACGCTACGCCGCGGATTTTCGCGTCGATGCCTTCCGTTAAGCCGGATTAACCGCGCTTTTCGGCCGCCGCAGCGCGGGAACTGTCAGGAGCACGACAAACGGCGCGAGCCATGCGAGCCGCGCGCCGTAGCGGTCGTGCGGATTGGCGAGCACGCCGCAGACGACGGCGTTGCCGAGCAGGCTCACGGCGACCGTGCCGGCGAGCAGGGCCGGGCGGGCGAAAGCCGCGTTGCGCGTCCCGAGCGCGATCAACGGCACGAGCAGCAGCATGGAGAGGAGCGCGACCGGCACCTGGATGCGGTTGATCGCCTCGAAGCTCAGTTCGCCACGCTGCTGGCGGGCCGCGCGCATGGCGGGAACCGAAGAGGGCGCGACCCTCTCGACGATGGCGTAGGTGTGCCAGAGCACGTTCAGCACGCCCTCGCCGCCTCCGACCATGACGAACTGGCGGGCCGTGGCCGCGAGTGCGGCCTGCGCCTGCCGCAACGGATAGGCGCGCAGGCTTTCCAGCGCGATGGCGCGCATCTCCGCGCCCAGCCCCTCGAAGCGGCCGAGCCTGTCGAACAGGCCCTGGCCCCAGAGGAATTCGTCCGCGTCGCGCGGCAACTCGTGGCGGTGTTCGCACAATCGGAAGCGCTGATCGGGGCAGCGGTCGGCGAGGAACTGGTGGACGATGCCGTCCTGGAGCATCCGCCCGAACAGCAGTTGCGGACCGCCCGGCGTCCAGGCGAGGCGGCCGGCGGTGGCGAAGTTTCCGGCGAGCAGCAGGATCGCGCCGAGCGCCAGCGCCGCCGCGCCGCGCGCTGCGCCGGACCTTGCGACGGACGCCGTGAACGGGCTTGCGGCGGCGGCCACGATCACGAGCCCGAGCAGCACGATCAAGGTCGCGCTGTGGGTGGCCGATGCCACCGCGAGCAGGACGACCAGCGCGATGCGCTCCCATCGCTGCAACGCATCGTTCGCGCATACGAGCAGATAGAGCGCCAGCACGCCGAGCCCCGCGAAGATGTCGGTGAGCAGGATCGAGGCGAGCCACGGCAGCGCCGTGAGCAGCGCCAGCGCCGCCGCGACCGCGGCCAGCGGCAGCGGGCGGTCGATGCCATGGACACGCAACACCAGCCGCAGCACCCAGACCGTCAGCATCGCCTGCGCCATCACGGCGGGCCAGAAATCCGGCCACGCCAGCAGCGCGAGCGGCAGGCCGTAGACCGTGGAGCGGCTTTCCTCCAGCGTGCCCTCGTGCCAGCGCGCCAGATAGCCGCCGGTGTCGTATTGCAGCAGCGGAAAGCCGTTCCACAGCGCAGGCGCGAGCAGCAGGAGCACGGCCGCGACGAAGGCCGCGATCCGCGCCGCAGCACCCGCGTCCGGCTGGGTTCGCTCAGCCACGCGCGCTTGACCCCGCGACGGTTCGGACGGATCGTCCGGGCGTGAACGAAAGGCGGCCATGTTCGTCAACTTCTTCCAGGAGCTGAAATCCGCGGGCGTGCCGGTGACGCTGCGCGAATACCTCGCGCTGATGGAGGCCATGCAGGCCGACCTCGCCGGCCGGCGCGTCGAGGACTTCTATTACCTGTCGCGTGCGGCGCTGGTGAAGGACGAACGCAACCTCGACAAGTTCGACCGGGTGTTCGCGCATGTGTTCAAGGGGCTCGAACGGCTGGACGGCGATCTCGCGGCCGAGATCCCGGCGGAATGGCTGAAGAAGCTCGCCGAAAAATATCTCACCGAAGAGGAGAAGGCGCAAATCGAGGCGATGGGCGGACTCGACAAGCTGCTGGAAACGCTGAAGCAGCGGCTCGCCGAGCAGAAGGGCCGCCACCAGGGCGGCAACAAGTGGATCGGCACCGGCGGCACCTCGCCCTACGGCAACGCCGGCTACAATCCGGAGGGCATTCGCATCGGCGGCGAAAGCGCGCACCGCCGCGCGGTGAAGGTCTGGGACAGGCGCGAGTTCAAGGATCTGGACGGCGACGTCGAACTGGGCACCCGCAACATCAAGGTGGCGCTGCGGCGGCTGCGCAGGTTCGCGCGCACCGGCGCGCCCGACGAACTGGACCTCGACGGCACCATCCGGGGCACCGCGCACAAGGGCTACCTCGACATCCAGATGCGGCCGGAGCGCCACAACGCGGTCAAGGTGCTTCTGTTCTTCGACATCGGCGGCTCGATGGACTGGCACGTCAAGGCCACCGAGGAGCTGTTCTCGGCCGCGCGGACCGAGTTCAAGCACATGGAGCATTTCTACTTCCACAACTGCCTCTACGAGCGGGTGTGGAAGGAGAACCGGCGTGTGCGCCTGATAGCGCCGCCGGTTCT
>CAZZCV010000116.1:0-8117 GCA_964653225.1 uncultured Rhodoplanes sp.
GCTACGTCGGTGGTGCCAACGCGCACGTGCTGCCGGTGCCGATGATGAACGTGCTCAACGGTGGGGTGCACGCCGACAACTCGGTCGACTTCCAGGAGTTCATGATCATGCCGGTCGGCGCGCCGTCCTTCTCGGAGGGCCTGCGCATGGGCGTGGAGGTGTTCCAGACGCTGAAGAAGGCGCTGCACGACGCCGGCCACAACACCAACGTCGGCGACGAGGGCGGCTTCGCCCCGAACCTCAAATCGGCTGAGGAGGCGCTCGATTTCGTGATGAAGGCGATCGGGAAGGCCGGCTACCGGCCCGGCGAGGACGTCGCGTTGGCGCTCGATCCGGCGTCAACGGAGTTTTTCAAGAACGGCGTCTATGATTATGAAGGCGAAGGAAAAAAACGTTCCGTCGAGGAGCAGGCCCAATACCTCGCGGAGCTGGTCGGCCGCTATCCCATCGTCTCGATCGAGGACGGCATGGCCGAGGACGATTTCGAGGGCTGGAAGCGCGCCACCGATCTGATCGGCGACAGGTGCCAGCTCGTCGGCGACGACCTGATGGTCACGAACGTCGCGCGCCTGGCCACCTGCATCGAGAAGGGCATGGGCAACTCGATCCTGGTGAAGGTCAACCAGATCGGCACGCTCACCGAGGCGCTCGCCG
Source organism: uncultured Rhodoplanes sp. (assembly GCA_964653225.1). GTDB lineage: Bacteria > Pseudomonadota > Alphaproteobacteria > Rhizobiales > Xanthobacteraceae > Z2-YC6860. Next base: position 655 of record CAZZCV010000116.1, read on the forward strand.
CCGTGGAGATGGCGCACAAGGCCGGCTACACCGCCGTCATGTCGCACCGCTCCGGCGAGACCGAGGACTCCACCATCGCCGACCTCGCGGTCGCCACCAACTGCGGCCAGATCAAGACCGGTTCGCTCGCACGCTCCGACCGCACCGCGAAATACAACCAGCTCCTGCGGATCGAGGGCGAACTGGGGCCGCAGGCGCGCTACGGCGTGCCGGGCGCGCTCAAGGCGCTGCGCAAGCGTTGAATCCCGCGGCCGGCCGTGCGCCGTTAAAGCCGCTTTAACGCGGCGCACGGCATTTTGCCGCGATGGTCACTCGCAGGAAGCTGCGCACCTTTGTCACCGCGCTCGCGCTGTATCTGGGCGCGGCCGCGCTGATCGGCTATTTCGGCGTCAACGCCTGGATCGGCGATCACGGCCTGAAGGCCAAGCAGCACCTCGACCAGACCTATGCCGAACTCAGCGCCGAGCTGGAGCAGCTCAAGCAGGAGCGCGCGGCCTGGCAGCGCCGCGTGTCCCTGCTGAAGGCCGAGAGCATCGACCCCGACGCGCTCGACGAGCGCGCCCGCAGGATGCTGAACCATCTCCATCCCAATGAAGTGACGATGATGCTCGGGCGGCCTTGAGCGGCTGCTTTCGGATCGTTGCGAGCAAGCCGCCGTTCCCGCAATTTTCTTTTCCATTCAGTCGTTTGTGCGATGCGTCGTGCGGTGTGCGACCAACGCACACGCTTTCGCCGCGCGGCGATTTGGGCTACAGGGTGAGCAAGGCCGCCGGTCGGCGGCAACTTCGCCCGAGGAGAGTCATGGCCGTCGCCCAGGATCAGGCGCAGCCTTCCGCTGCGCACAGCCCCGCCGCCGCGAACCCGGCCGGCCGGAGCGCGCCGCCGGAGCTGAGCAAGGAGCAGACGCTCGCCGCCTATCACGACATGCTGCTGATCCGCCGCTTCGAGGAGCGCGCCGGCCAGATGTACGGCATGGGGCTGATCGGCGGCTTCTGCCATCTCTACATCGGCCAGGAGGCGGTCGTCGTCGGCATGCAGATGGCACTGAAGGAGGGCGATCAGGTCATCACCGGCTACCGCGACCACGGCCACATGCTGGCCTGCGGCATGGAATCCAAGGGCGTGATGGCCGAGCTGACGGGCCGCCGCAACGGCTATTCCAAGGGCAAGGGCGGCTCGATGCACATGTTCTCCGCCGAGAAGGGATTTTTCGGCGGTCACGGCATCGTCGCGGGCCAGGTCTCGCTCGGAACCGGGCTTGCCTTCGCCAACCGTTACCGCGGCAACGACAACGTGTCGCTCACCTACTTCGGCGACGGCGCGGCCAACCAGGGCCAGGTCTACGAGAGCTTCAACATGGCGAAGCTCTGGAAACTGCCGGTGGTTTACGTCATCGAGAACAACCAATACGCGATGGGAACCTCGCTCAAGCGCGCGGCCTCCACCACCAATCTGTCCACGCGCGGTGCCTCGTTCGACATTCCCGGCGAGCAGGTCGACGGCATGGACGTGCGCGCGGTCAAGGCCGCGGCCGAGAAGGCCGTGCGCCTGTGCCGCGAGGGCAACGGCCCCTACATCCTCGAAATGCTGACCTACCGCTACCGCGGCCATTCCATGTCGGACCCGGCCAAGTACCGCACCCGCGAGGAGGTCGAGAAGGTCCGGCACGATCAGGATCCAATCGAGCAGGTCCGCAAGCGGCTGATCGAGAACAAATGGGTCAGCGAGGCCGACCTCAAGGCGATCGATGCGAAGGTGCGCCAGATCGTCAACGAGGCCGCCGAGTTCGCCACCAACGATCCCGAGCCGGACCCGTCCGAACTGTACACGGACATCGTGGCGTGACCGCCGCAGGCGCGATCGAAACGGATCTCATCGAAGCCCATGGCCCTTGCCGCAACCATCGCAGCCGTGATCGCCGTCGCAGGGGCGTTTGCGAGTTGGGCTGCCGGCGCGGCATTCTATCTGCGGGCCGCCCGCTGCATGCCGGCCCCGCGCGGCGGCGCGCTGCTGGCGATCGCAGCCTGGCCGTTCGTGACCGGACGGCTGAAGGGCGCAGCCGCGGAGCATGCGGCCCAGGTCAACAAGGCGCTGGTCGCCTTCTTCGTTTGCGTGATGCTGGCGGTCGCGGCAACGTCGCTGGCGACCAACCTCTCGCGCGTCTCCGGCTAGATCAGGTGAAGCGTCCATGCCCACTCAAGTTCTGATGCCCGCCCTGTCGCCCACGATGGAGAAGGGCAACCTCTCCCGTTGGCTCAAACGCGAGGGCGATGCGGTGAAGTCCGGCGACGTGATCGCCGAGATCGAGACCGACAAGGCCACGATGGAGGTCGAAGCGGTCGACGAAGGCACGCTCGGCAAGATCCTGGTCGCCGAGGGCACCGCGGACGTGGCGGTGAACACGCCGATCGCCGTGATCCTGGCCGACGGCGAGAGTGCCGACGACGCCAAGGCCGCGGCCGCGCCGAAATCCGAAACCAGACCCGCCGACAGCAGCCCCGCGGAGGGCAAACCGGCCGAGGCCGGCGCGGCGAAAGCGGAATCGGCGGTCGCCAATCTGCCGCAGCCTAAGGTGCAGGTCGAGCCCGAGGTGCCGGAGGGCACCGAGACTGTAACCATCACCATGCGCGAGGCGCTGCGCGACGCGATGGCCGAGGAGATGCGCCGCGACGAGACCGTGTTCGTCATGGGCGAGGAGGTCGCCGAGTATCAGGGCGCCTACAAGGTCACGCAGGGCCTGCTGCAGGAGTTCGGAGACAGGCGCGTGGTCGACACGCCGATCACCGAGCACGGCTTCGCCGGTCTCGGCGTGGGCGCCGCGCTCGCAGGCCTCAAGCCGGTCGTCGAATTCATGACCTTCAACTTCGCCATGCAGGCGATCGACCAGATCATCAACTCCGCGGCCAAGACCCGTTACATGTCGGGCGGCCAGATGGCCTCGCCGATGGTGTTCCGCGGCCCGAACGGAGCCGCCGCGCGCGTCGCCGCCCAGCACAGCCAGGACTATTCGGCCTGGTACTCGCACGTGCCAGGCCTCACCGTGATCGCGCCCTCGAACCCGGCGGACGCCAAGGGCCTGCTCAAGGCCGCGATCCGCGATCCCAATCCGGTGATCTTCCTCGAGAACGAAATCCTTTACGGCCAGAGCGGCCCGGTCCCCAAGCTCGACGACTTCGTGCTGCCGATCGGCAAGGCGAGGATCGCGCGGCCCGGACAGGACGTGACCATCGTGTCGTTCTCGATCGGCATGAGCTATGCGCTCAAGGCCGCCGAGGATCTGGCCAAGGAGGGCATCGAGGCCGAGGTGATCGACCTGCGGACGCTGCGCCCCCTGGACGGCGCTACCGTGATCGAGTCGGTGAAGAAGACCGGCCGCGTGGTCACGGTCGAGGAGGGCTGGCCGCAATGCGGCATCGGCGCCGAGATCGCCGCCCGCGTCATCGCCGAGGCGTTCGACTATCTGGATGCGCCGCCCACGCGCGTCGCGGGCAAGGACGTGCCGATGCCCTACGCCGCCAATCTGGAGAAGCTCGCGCTGCCGTCGGTGGCCGAGGTCGTCGAGGCGGCGAAGGCCGTCTGCTACCGGTGAGGAATTCATGAGCACCCCCTTCGACAACAACGCGCCCGCGACGTTCGATGCGTTGCAGATTCCGCCCGCGGCGCTCGAGCGCGGCGGAGTGGAGATTCTCCGCGCCGGCATCATCGACGACGGCCTGCACGTCACGCTGCGGCCGGTGTTCGATGACACAAGGCTGTGGGGCCGCGTGCTGGCGGACGTGGCCTTCCAGGTGGCGCGCGCCTATGCCCATCAGAACCGCGGCTCTTTCGACGAGATCGTCGCCAACATCCGCGCGGCGTTCGAGGCCGACATGAGCAACCCGCCGGACGTCGTCACCGAGGTCGGGCCGATTTCCTGAAGCCGCCGAACGCATCGAGTCGCTCCATGCCGATCAACATCCTGATGCCCGCCCTGTCGCCCACCATGGAGAAGGGCAACCTCTCCCGGTGGCTCAAGCGCGAGGGCGATGCGGTCAAGCCGGGCGACGTCATCGCCGAGATCGAGACCGACAAGGCCACGATGGAGGTCGAGGCGGTCGACGAGGGGACGCTGGCGAAGATCGTGGTGCCCGAGGGCACAGCGGACGTGCCGGTCAACCAGCTCATCGCGGTGCTGGCCGCCGAGGGCGAGGACGCCAAGGCGGCCGGCGAGGGTGCAAAGGCTGACGCGGCCCCGAAGGCCGAGACCAAACCCGAGGCGAAGAAGCCCGAGCCGGCCGAGACGCCCAAGGCCGACGCGAAGCCCGCGGCCCCGCCGCACGCCACCGCGCCGAAACCGCAGGCCGCGGCCGAGGGACACGGCGGTCGCGCGATCGCGTCGCCGCTGGCCAGGCGGCTCGCCAGGGAAGCCGGCATCGACCTCGCCCGCATCCAAGGCTCGGGTCCGCACGGTCGCGTGATCGCGCGCGACGTGGAGGCGGCGAAGGCCGGTAAGGGGCTGAAAGCCCCGACGGCTGCGCCGGCCGCAGGCGCCGCTCCGTCCGTCGCGCCCGCGATGTCGGACCAGCAGGTGCTGGCGCTGTTCGAGGAGGGTTCCTACGAGATCGTGCCGCACGATGGCATGCGCCGCACCATCGCGCAGCGACTCACCGCCTCGACGCAGACCATCCCGCACTTCTACCTGACGATGGACTGCAACATCGGCAAGCTGCTCGCCGCCCGCGAGGAGATCAACGCGGCCGCTCCCAAAGGCAAGGACGGCAAGCCGGCCTACAAGCTCTCGGTCAACGACTTCGTGGTGAAGGCGCTGGCTCTGGCGCTGCAACGCATCCCGGACGCCAACGTGAGCTGGACCGAGGGCGGCATGGTCAAACACAGGCACTCCGACGTGGGCGTCGCGGTCGCGATGCCGGGCGGCCTGATCACGCCGATCGTGCGCAAGGCCGAGACCAAGCCGCTGTCCGTCATCTCCAACGAGATGAAGGACTTCGCCGCGCGCGCGCGGGCCCGCAAGCTCAAGCCGCAGGAGTACCAGGGCGGCACCACCGCGGTCTCCAACCTCGGCATGTACGGGATCAAGGACTTCACCGCGGTCATCAACCCGCCGCACGCCACCATCCTGGCGGTCGGGGCGGGCGAGGAGCGGGCCGTTGTCCGCAACGGAAAGATCGAGGCCGCGCACGTCATGAGCGTGACGCTGTCCTGCGACCACCGCGCGGTTGATGGCGCGCTCGGGGCTGAACTTATTGGCGCCTTCAAGACACTCATAGAAAACCCGGTGATGATGGTGGTGTGACGCCGCCATCCGACGGGTTTTCCAGAGTCTTGAAAGGAAGCCCGAATGCGGATTGCCGTCGTCTCGCTTTTGCTCGCCTCGATCGGCTGCCACGCCGCCTTTGCCGACGTGAAGGGCAGCAAGGATCACCCGCTGCTGCCGCGATACGAAGGCTCGGAGATCATCGCCTACGAACAGAAGGCGTTCGACGAATACCGGCTCCTCGTCGGGCCGGTGAAGCGCCACGGCGGCAAGGACAAGAACGACGAGGCCACGCTCCGCCTCGAAGGCCGCTTCACCCAGCTCGCCTATCGCGCCCCCGCGCAGCGCTCGGCCCTCGAGGTGTTCCGCAACTACGAGCGGGCGTTCAAGGAGGCCGGATTCCAGACCGTCTACACCTGCGACCGCAACGACTGCGGAGGGCGCAACTTCAGCCTCGCAGCGGCGGGCGACAGGCTCTACGGGCTGTTCGGCGACCAGCAGGCCGAGCAGCGCTACGTCGCGGCCAGGCTCTCTCGGCCGGAAGGCGACGTCTATGTCTCGCTTTATGTGGTCCAGCACCGGGCCGGCGGCGGACCGAACAAGGACCGCGCGCTGGCGCTGCTGGAGATCGTCGAGATCAAGCCGATGGAGCAGCGGATGAAGGTGATGGAGGCCCCTGCGATGGAGCGCGACATCACCACGTCGGGCCGCGTCGCGGTCTACGGCATCCTGTTCGATTTCGACAAGGACACGATGCGCCCGGATTCCAGGCCGCAGCTCGACGAGATCGCGAAACTGCTCAAGAGCCGGCCGGCCCTGAAGGTGCTGATCGTCGGCCATACCGACGCGCAGGGCGCGATGGACTATAACCGCGCGCTCTCCGAGCGGAGGGCCCAGTCCATCGCCGCGGCGCTCGCGCGCGACCACGGCATCGACCGTGGCCGGCTCACGCCGGTGGGCGCCGGCATGTCCGCACCGGTGGCCTCGAACCGCACCGACGACGGCCGCGCGCTCAACCGCCGCGTCGAGCTGGTCGATCTCGGCACCTGAGGACCTGTGTCCCGCAACAGTGCGGCGGGACAGGCGCGCTCCTCCGCGGTCATGGAGCGATCCACCCGATCCACCGGTACGGCATCGGCCCTACCCGGCGTCGGCCTGGTGGGGCATGATGCGGCCGTGCTGTCGCTCCTCGGAACCCTCCTGCTGTCGCTGTTCGTGGCGTTGCTGGCCGCGCTGCAACTGGCGGACCATTTCCGCGCGGTCGAAGCCAGCCTGCCGGTCTTCGCGGCGCTGGCCGTTTTCGGAGCTGCGGTGCTGGGCATTTTCATGGCGGTCTCCGCGACCTCCCAGCGCGTCAGAAGCCTGAACCTCTCCGCTGCCGGGCTCGTCCTTGCGGTCGCCGCCGGGACTGTGGCGTGGATCGCCGCGGCCGGCTGGCTCTCCGGCCGCACGCCGCCGCTCCCGGACCGCGACCGCCTGCTGCTCGCGCTCGGCTTTGCCGCGCCGGCGGTCCTGCTGGTGCTGGTCCAGTGGGGCCTGATGCGGCGGCGCTGGCTGCGCCTGCGCGGCGAGGAGGAGCTGGGGCTGTGGCCCTGGGGCGCGACCGCGATCGCGGGGTTCGCGGTGCTCAATCCGCTGGGGCTGGAAGTCCTCGCGACCGCGCTGGGACAGGGGCCGGGCGGCGGGCTGCGGCCGGTCTGGGCCGCGGCGGCACTCGGCTCGGGATTTGCCGCAGTCGTGATGGCCGCGCTCGAATGCTATATCAGGAGCCGCATGTTGCGCCGGCGGCTCGCACAGAGTACCCAACCGGCGCACTGAACCGGACAGTCCGGGCCGCACCGAACGCTGGAGACGGAATTGGCAGAGTCCTTCGACATCATCATCATCGGTTCCGGTCCCGGCGGTTACGTGACCGCGATCCGCGCGGCCCAGCTCGGCTTCAAGACCGCCGTGGTGGAGCGCTCGTTCCTGGGCGGCATCTGCTCGAACTGGGGCTGCATCCCGACCAAGGCGCTGCTGCGCTCGGCCGAGATTTTCCACTACATGAAGCACGCCACGGACTACGGCCTGTCGGCTGACAACGTGTCGTTCGACGCCGCCGCCGTGGTGAAGCGCTCGCGCGGCGTGGCCGGCCGGATGAACGCCGGCGTCGGCTTCCTGATGAAGAAGAACAAGGTCTCGGTGATCTGGGGCGAAGCCGCCATCGACG
>CAZZCV010000117.1:0-8033 GCA_964653225.1 uncultured Rhodoplanes sp.
AGGCCGAGAGGCGGAAGAAGTAGCTCTCCTCCTCCACCCATTCGACCGGCGTGCCGGTCCTGGTGGCGATCCGCTTACCGTGTTCGTTCAGGTGCGTCTCGTCCTCGGCGTAGTAGGCCTCGTCGCGCACCGAGTACCAGCCGGCGTATTTGTCGAGATAGATATCGCCGTTCTTCTCCATCCGCCGCCAGATCTCCTCCGAGGCGCGATGGTGGCGCGGTTCGGTGGTGCGGATGAAGTCGTCGTTCGAGCAGTTGAAGGTCTTCGCCATCGCCTGGAAGCGCGGCACGTGGCGGTCGAGCAGGTCCTGCGGCTTCAGGCCCTCCCGCGCCGCGGTCTGCTGGATCTTCTGGCCGTGCTCGTCGGTTCCCGTGACGAAGAACACGTCACGGCCGTCCAGCCGCTGGAAGCGGGCGATCGCGTCGGCGGCGATCACCTCGTAGGCGTGGCCGATGTGCGGCGGGCCGTTCGGGTAGGAGATCGCGGTGGTGATGGTGTAGCGGGGCTTGTCGGACATGCAGGTGTTGTATCGGTTGCGCACGATCTTGTCCGGAAAGTCTGGCAACTTTCGGGATCGTGCGGGGTGGTATCAACCGCGGGCGGCCTCGGCAAGGAGCCCGAAAACCGAGAACACCAGCGGCTTGCGGTCGAGGTTGAAGGCCTCGGTGTCCCGTCCCGCCCGGTTCACCCTCTCCCAGACCTCCGCCACCCGGTCCATCCGGCCGGCGTCCGGCGGGCCGGCCCGCAACCGCTCGCCGAGCCACGCATTGACCGCCTCCATGAAGGCGGCCAGCGCATCCACGTCGCCCACCGCGAGCCGGTCGCCGAGCGCATGCAGCGCGCGCGGGTCCACCTGGGGCAGCCGCTCCAGAAGGCCCGCCATCTGCCGGCGCAGTTCGAGCGCGGGGCCGTCGAGGAACCCGAGCGCGCGGGACACCGAGCCGTCGGCGGCCCCGGCCGCCGCGAGCAGGTCGGGATCGCCGGCGTCGAGGCCCGCAGCCGCTGCGGCCGCCTGCGCCACCTCGCCGGCCGACAGCGGCCGCAGCGCCAGCATCCGGCAGCGCGAGCGGATCGTCGGCAGCACGCGGCCCGCCGCGTGGCTCACCAGCAGCATCAGCGCGCGCCGGGGCGGCTCCTCCAGCACCTTGAGCAGCGCGTTGGCGCTCTCCTTGTTCAGGTCGTCCACCGAATCGACGATGGCGATCCGCCAGCCGCCCTCACCCGCGGTCGAGCCGAAGAACGACACCGTGCGCCGCACGTCGTCCACGGCGATATTCTGGCGCAGCCTGCCCTTGTCGTTGAGCGTGCGCTCCAGCACCAGCAGGTCGCTGTGCGCCTGCCCCGCGATGCGGCGGAACGCGGGATGGTCGGCCCGCACGTCGAGCGACGTGGCGCGCTGCACCGTCGTCAGCGATGGCTCGGGATAGGCCAGCACGAAGCGCGCCAGGCGGTAGGCAAGCGTCGCCTTGCCGATGCCCGCCACGCCGCCGATGAGCCAGGCATGCGGGATGCGGCCCGAACGGTAGGCATCGAGCAGCGTGCGCTCGGCCTCGGCATGACCGACCAGCGCCGCCGTGGCGCGCGGGTGCGGCAGGTCGTCGTCCGGGTCTGTTGCCGGTTCTTTCGCCATGCGACCAGACCTAGGCCAGCAGACGCGCGCGAGGCAAGGTCGTTGGCCGGCACATGATCACGCCCCCTCGATCTCCTCGCGCAGCATCTCCAGTTCCAGCCATTTTTCCTCGGCGCCGGACATTTCGGCCTGCGCCGCCGCCAGCGCCGTGGACGCCTCGTCGAAGGCCTTGCGGTCGCGCGCATAGAGGTTCGGGTCGGCCAGCCGCCCGTTGAGCCCCGCGATCTTCTCCTGCAGGGCGGAGATGGTTTTCGGCAGGGTGTCGAGCGCGTGCTTCTCGTTGAAGCTGAGCTTGCGCTTCGCCCTGGGGGCGGCCTGATCGGGAGGAGACGCTGCGGTCTTCGCCTCCTTGCCGCCCTTCACGACGGAGCGCGACACGTCCGCACCGCGCTGACGCAGCATGTCGGTGTAGCCGCCGGCGTATTCCACCCAGCGGCCCTCGCCTTCAGGCACGATCACGGCGCTGACCACGCGGTCGAGGAAGTCGCGGTCGTGGCTGATCAGCAGCACGGTGCCCGCATAGTCGCCGAGCATATCCTCCAGCGTATCGAGCGTTTCCAGATCGAGGTCGTTGGTCGGCTCGTCAAGCACCAGCACGTTCGAGGGCTTGGCGAGCGCACGCGCCAGCATGAGCCGGCCGCGCTCGCCGCCCGACAGCACGCGCAACGGGCTCCGCGCCTGCTCGGGCGCGAACAGGAAGTCCTTCATGTAGCCGACCACATGGCGCGGCTGGCCGCCCACGAACACGGTGTCGCCGCGGCCGCCCGTCAACGTCTCGGCGAGCGTGGCCTCGGGATCGAGGGACTCGCGGTGCTGGTCGAGCGTGGCCATCTCCAGGTTCGCGCCGAGCCTGATCTTGCCCGTGTCGGGCGCGAGCGCGCCGGTCAGCAGATTGACCAGCGTGGTCTTGCCGCTGCCGTTGGGACCGACGATCCCGATGCGGTCGCCGCGCTGAATGCGGGTCGAGAAGTCCGCCACGATCGGGCGGCCGCCGTAGGATTTCGAGAGCCCCTCGGCCTCGACCACCATTGCGCCCGACGCCTCCGCTGCGGCCGCGGCAAGCTCCGCCCGGCCGACCGCGCCGCGATAGGTCCGGCGGGACTCGCGCAGAGCCTGGAGGTTGCCGAGCCGCTTGACGTTGCGCTTGCGCCGGGCGGTCACCCCGTAGCGCAGCCAGTGCTCCTCGGCCACGATCTTGCGGTCGAGCTTGTGCTGCTCGCGCTCCTCCTCGGCATAGACCTCGTCGCGCCATGCTTCGAAATGCGCGAAGCCGCGCTCGATCCGCCGAGCGCGCCCGCGGTCGAGCCAGACCGTGGCGCGCGACAGGTTGGACAGGAAGCGCCGGTCGTGGCTGATCATCACCAGCGCCGCGCGGGTGCCGGACAGTTCCTCCTCCAGCCACTCGATCACCGCAAGGTCGAGATGGTTGGTCGGCTCGTCGAGCAGCAGGATGTCGGGATCGGGCGCGAGCACCCGCGCCAGCGCCACCCGCCGCGCCTCGCCGCCGGACAGTTCCGACGGGTTCTCATCGCCGGCGAGCCCGAGCCGTTCGAGGAAATAGGCCGCGCGGTGCGGCTGGCCGTGCGCGCCGAGCCCGGCCTCGACATAGTCGCGCGCGGTTTCGAAGCCCGCGAAGTCCGGCTCCTGCGGCAGATACAGCACGCTGGCGCCGGGTTGCACGAAGCGCGTGCCGCCGTCCGGCTCGATCAGCCCGGCCGCGACCCTGAGCAGCGTGGACTTGCCCGAGCCGTTGCGGCCGACCAGGCACACGCGCTCGCCCGCGGCCACGGCAAGCTCCACGCCGCGCAGCAGCGGCGTGCCGCCGAAGCCGAGCGAGATGTCCTTGAGCTGAATGAGCGGAGCGGCCATGCGATCAGCGCGCCGCCGCAGCAGAATGAATCACGAACCGCTCTCCTCCGGGATCTTCGGCCCCGCCGCCGGATCGAATCGCTCCACCACCGTGCTCCAGATGTCTTCGGCCACCGTCTCGCTGGGACGGGCGGCGTCGATCAGCACGCAACGCTCCGGCTCCTCCGCCGCCAGCATCAGGAACCCGTCGCGCAGCCGCTCATGGAAATCGACCGCCTCGGCCTCGAAGCGGTCGGCGCCCTCCTCGCCGCGCCGCGCCGCGGCGCGCTGCATGGCGAGTTGCACCGGCACGTCGAGAATGAACGTCAGGTCCGGTCTGGTGTCGCCCACCACGATGCGCTCCAGCGCCCGGATCGTGCGCGGATCGACCTTTCCGGCCACGCCCTGGTAGACGCGGGTGGAATCCGCGAAACGGTCGCACAGCACCCAGATGCCGCGCGCCAGCGCCGGCCGTATCGTGATGGTGAGATGGTCGTCCCGCGCGGCCGAGAACAGCAGCGTCTCGGCCTCGGAGCCGAGCGGCTTGGCGATGCCGGACAGCAGGATATGGCGCATGATCTCCGCTCCCGGCGATCCGCCGGGCTCGCGCGTGACGTGAACGCCGACGCCCGTCGCCCTGAGCCGCCCGGCAAGGAGCGTCACATGGGTCGATTTCCCCGCCCCCTCGCCGCCCTCGAATGTGATGAAGCGTCCGCGCATTCCGCCTTATAGCCGCTGGACCCCGGCGCGGAACAGGTTGATCACGGTTTCCGTCGCGGCGTCGAAGGCGCGCTGCGGCATGCTGCCCGCGTCCACGTCCTCCAGCGCCTGCAACGGCGCCTCCAGCGCCAGCAGATCGCCGCGCCAGACCTTGAGCCGGCCGATCGACTGGCCCTGCTTCACCGGCGCGTGCACGGGGCCGGTGTAGGTGACGCGGCCGACGATGCGGTCGGTGGAGTTGCGCGGCACCATCAAGCGGATGACTCCCTGCCCTGTGAGCGCGACGCTGCCTTTGGCCCCGCCATAGAGCTTGGCGTCGGCGATGCGCTCTCCTTCCGCGAACAGCACGCGGGACTCGAACGACTTGAAGCCCCATTCGAGCAGGCGGCGCGCCTCGTCGGCCCGCTCCTTGGCGGACTTGAGCCCGTTGACCACCACGATCAGGCGCAGGTTGTTCTGCACCGCCGAGCCCACGAGACCGTAACCCGCCTCCTTGGTGAAGCCGGTCTTCATGCCGTCCGCGCCGATGTTCATCGCGAGCAGCGGATTGCGGTTCTGCTGGCGGATCTTGTTCCAGGTGAACTCGCGCTCGGCGTACCATTTATACTGCTCCGGATAGGTCCGGATGATGTGCTGCGCGAGCTTGGCAAGCTCGCGCACGGTGACGCGCATCTCGGGATCGGGCAGGCCGGTCGCGTTGGTGAAATTCGACTGCGTGAGGCCCAGTTCGCGGGCACGGTCGTTCATGATGCGCGCGAAGGCGGCCTCGTTGCCGGCAATGCCCTCGGCCAGCGCGATGCAGGCGTCGTTGCCGGAATGGACGATGACGCCCATCAGCAGGTCCTGCACCGCAATCTTCGAGTGGATCGCGGCATACATGGTCGAGCCGCCGGACGGCGCGCCGCCGCGCCGCCAGGCGTTCTCGCTGATGACGAACTCCTCGTCGAGTTTGACGTTTCCGAGCCCCACCTGCTCGAGCACCACGTCGACGGTCATCAGCTTGGCCATGCTGGCCGGGGCCACCAGCCGGTCTGCGGCCTTCTCGAACAGCACGGTGCCGCTCTCGGCTTCGATCAGGATCGCGGTCGGGGCTGCGGTCTGGAACGCGGCCTGCTGGGCGGCCGCCACGGCGGGCAGGACCGAGAGCCAGGCGACGAGCAGAGACCTGACAGTCAGGGCTTTGAGGGCCAACGCTTGCATCGCCGCACGCCGCATCGCGCACTCCCACGGACTGGATGGCCCCCGCCCCGGCCCTGCTCTAGCAGGCGTTCCGGGGAAAAAGAATGGGCGTCCGCTCTCAGTAGAGGCCGCGGCCGGTCATCAGCGCGCCGTCGTGGCGCACGGGCGCGTAGGCGGCAGCCGGCCCTGCCGAGGGAGCCGCCGGGGAGGCGTTGCCGAACCGGGAGTTGAAGGAGGCCTGCTGGGCCGGCGCGGGTCCCTCGTTCCAGACCATGCGGCCCGGCTGCGGCTGCGGCGCGGAAACCGGCCGGGATTCCACGGACGCCAGTTGCGGACCCTGCACCGCCGGCGGCCGAGCGGCCGGACGCGGAGCCTGCTGGGCCGCAGGCTCGGCGCGGGTGCGGCCGACCATCGGCGTGGGGTCGAAATACTCGCTGCGGAAGGTCTGCGCGGCGGCGGTTCGCGTTGCGGCGGCGCGCGGCGCAGGCGCAGACGTGGATATGGGCGCGGGCCGTGCGTCGGAGGGCTGCGAGGCCGCGACCCGCACCTCGGACGGCGCGGACGCAGGCGTGCGGCCGTCGTGCCGCAAGGTGGCGGCGAGCTTGACGTCGTCGGAGCCGTCAAGCGAGGCGCGGCCGACGTAGTCCACCCGCACGCGGGCGACGCCGTGGCCCTGGAACCCGAGCAGATCGGCGGCGCGCGCCGACAGGTCGATCACGCGGTCCTGGTGGAACGGGCCGCGGTCGTTGACCCGCACGACCAGCGAGCGCTTGTTGCGCAGGTTGGTGACGCGCACGTAGCTCGGCAGCGGCAGCGTGGGATGCGCGGCCGCGATCGAGTGCATGTCGAAGATCTCGCCGTTGGCGGTCTTGCGGCCGTGGAAGTCGTCGCCGTACCAGGAGGCGATTCCGGTGGCGCTGTAGTCGGGGTTCTCCCGCGGAACGTAGGTGCGGCCCGCGATCTGGTAGGGCCGGCCCACGCTGTAGCGGCCGCCGCCCTTGGGCACCGCCTGTCCCGCGGCCACCACGCGGGGACTCGCGGACACGCCGTACTTCGGATCGACGCCGGTGCTCCGGCCGCAGTTGGCCAGCGTCAGCGCAAGCGTCGCCGCAGCGCCCGCCCGCAACACCGCCCCCACCCGTATGCGACCCCGCTCCATCCGGCCCCCGACGCAACTGAAGCGAGCCCGCACACGGCCCGCCGATCCGGCAAATTCGATGAAAATCATAGCGCGGCCGAAACCGGGCGGAAATGGGGCCGCCCCGGATGGTTAGCCGCGATGGTTAACGGAAGAGAAACGCGCGAGCGCAGGCCGACGGCCGTCAGCGCCGGAGAATCTGCGCCTTGATCACCAGCCGGAATCCGCCGTCCGGCAGATCCTCGAAGCCGATCCCGCTATCGCGCCAGAACTGCTGGATCGTGACAAGGGTGCGCATCTTGGGGTCGACCGCGCCCTGCTCGATCCGGTGCACCGACTTCTGCGTCAGGCCGAGCCGGGCCGCGAGCTGGTCCTGGCTGAGCATCAGCACCGCCCGCGAGGCCCGGACCTTGGCGGCGAAGGCCGCACGCTCCAGGCGGAGCGTGTTGTCGATCTCCAGCCGCAGGGAGGCGATGGAGGCGGGAGCGGATGGGGACGGACGCGAGGACGTCATGGCCAGCCCGGACGCAGCGACCCGCAGGTCGATTTACTGGAAGAGAAGAAAAGGCCCCCGGCGGGAGAAACCTGCCGGGGGCCCAGTCGTTCGCGAAGCTACAACCTCAGCCGATCAGGGCAGGAAGTTGCGCTGAACGCGGAACATGCCCGCGAAGGAGTCGCGATCTCCGGTGCGGTAGTTCGCGCCGGTGAACGGATTGGCAACGCCAGTATCGCCCGCCGCGTTGCGGAAGGTGGCGGACTTGATCTTGTTGTAGACCACGTCCACGCCGAGCGTCAGGCCGCGGATCGGCTGCCACTCGGTGCGCGCACCGAGGTTCCAGGTCGACCAGTCCGGATCGACCACCGCGCCGGCGCCGAGGCCGGAAGCAGCGAGGATCCAGGCCTTCGCGTTCTGGCTGTGCGTGACCTCCAGGTAGCTGCCGTAGAACGAGGTGTTCAGGTTCGGCGTCCACTGGTGCTGGTAGGCCAGCGCCAGGCTCCACGCGGTGGTCAGCTCGATGCCCGAACCGGCGACGTAGATGCCGTCGGTGAGGTTGCCGAACGCCCGGGTGTTGTTGGTGCCGTTGCCGCTGTCGAACCCGCCACCAGCCGAGGTGTGCGAGGCGTACTGCGACGCACCACGCGCGTAGATGAACTGGGCGTTGAACTTGCTGCCCGGAGCCAGGAACGGAACGTTCAGCTCCGTGGCCGCGGTCAGGGCCCAGCCCATCTGGTTGCCCGGCGAGCCGCCGGCGGGAGCGGCGTTGTTCCAGTAAGCGGCGCTGGCGTCATGCAGCGCGCCGCCGATCATCACCGAACCCCAGGCCTGGTCGACGCGGAGGTTGGCAACGATGTCCGGATAGCCGCGGAGCGCACCGTAACGGGCGTTCTGCGCCACGTTGCCGTACACGCCGGCCGCCACGCCAACGGAGCGGGCGTTCCGGCCCTCTTCCAGCGCGATCGTCGCCGACACGCCGTTGCCGAACTGCGCGGTGTAGGCCGCCACGTTCCAGCCGCCGT
>CAZZCV010000118.1:0-402 GCA_964653225.1 uncultured Rhodoplanes sp.
TCGTAGGTGCCGTGCATGCCGAGCATGCCGAGCCACTGGGGATCGGCGGCCGGGAACGCGCCGAGGCCCATCAGCGTCGAGGTCAGGGGGAAGCCGGTGGCCTTGACCAGATCGCGCAGGAGCGCGCTCGCGGCCGGGCCCGAGTTGATGACGCCGCCGCCGGTGTAGAACAGCGGACGCCTGGCCTGCGCCATCATCTCGACGGCCTGCCTGATGCGCGCGGGATCGCCCTTCAGCCGGGGCTTGTAGCCCTGGTGGTCGAAGGTCTGCGGCTTCGAATAGGTGCCCTTGGCGAACTGCACGTCCTTCGGAATGTCGATCACGACCGGTCCCGGCCGGCCGCTCGAGGCGATGTGGAACGCCTCGTGCAGGATGCGCGGCAGCTCCTCGATGCTCTTCACC
>CAZZCV010000118.1:412-7881 GCA_964653225.1 uncultured Rhodoplanes sp.
GGCGTCGTTGCCGATCAGATGCGTCGGCACCTGTCCGGTGATGCAGACCAGCGGAATGGAATCCATCAGCGCGTCGGTCAGGCCGGTGACGGCGTTGGTCGCGCCGGGGCCCGAGGTCACCAGCACGCAGCCGACCTTGCCGGTCGAGCGCGCGTAACCTTCGGCCGCATGAACCGCACCCTGCTCGTGCCGCACCAGGATGTGGCGGACCTTCTCCTGCTGGAAGATGGCGTCATAGATCGGCAGCACCGCGCCGCCCGGATAGCCGAAGATGTGCTCGACATTCTGGTCGGCGAGCGCCTGGATCACCATTTCCGCGCCGGTCATCTCGCGGGGTTCGTCCTGAGCCGGGGCCGCGCTCTTTGCCTGCTTCGCCATCGTCCGCTCCTGCATTCCGTCTGCTGTTCCGTGCGAGCACGATCATGCTCGGGGTATGAAAAAAGGGGCCGAAAGCCCCCTGTTCGCGCACCGCCGCTCGCGGATGGCCTCAGCCACCCCGGACGATGCGCGTCCCTACCCCTACGAGCCGCCGCGTAATAAAATTACTCATCTTGAGATTCCTGCGCCATTTCGTTGCGCTTATATGGGGTGGATTCTGCAAGGTCAAGCCTCAAAAGCAGACATGAGCGCCAGCACCCTCTGCGTGGCCTCCGCGGGGGGCACGGTGACCCAGCCCGGCATCTGGTGTCGGAACCAGGTCATCTGGCGCTTGGTGTAGCGCCGGGTGTCGAGCTTGCCGCCGGCCGCGGCGTCTTCCAGCGAGATCTCGCCCCGGAAATGCCGCCGCAGCCACGGCACCCCGTGCGCCTTCATGGCCGGCAGCAGCGGATCGAGACCGCGGGCGTCGAGCGCGCGCACCTCCTCCAGCGCGCCGGCCGCCAGCATCGCGTCGAAGCGCGCGTCGATCCGGCGGCCCAGCGCGGCCCGCTCCGGGGCGATGAAGACCTTGACCGCCTCATCCGGATCGAGAATCGGGGGCATGCCTTCGCGCTGCCAGTCCGCGAGCGAGCGGCCGGTGGCCTCCCGCACCTCCAGGGCGCGGGCGACGCGGGTGCGGTCCGCCGGCTGCAGGCGTTCGGCCATCGCGGGATCGCGCCGCGCAAGCTCGGCGTGCATCGCCTGCGGCCCGTCCCGCTCGAGCCGCGCCCGGATCGCAGCGCGCACCTCCGCCGATACGGGTGGCACCGCGGCCAGTCCTTGCGTCAGCCCCTTGAAGTAGAGCCCGGTGCCGCCGGTCACGATCGGGACCCGCCCCTCCGCGTCGGCCTGCGCCAGCGCGGCGCGGATATCCTCGCACCATCGGCCGACGGAATAGTTCTCCACGGCATCGACGTGGCCGTAGAGCCGGTGCGGCGCGCGCGCCTCCTCCTCGGGCGTCGGCCGCGCGGTGATGATCCGCAGGTCGCGATAGACCTGCATCGAATCCGCGTTGATCACCACGCCGCCGAGCCGCTCCGCCAGGTCCAGCGCCAGCGCCGACTTGCCGCTCGCGGTCGGCCCTGCAATAAGCACCGGCCTGCGCGTCACGCTGCGGCCCTTCCGGTCGAATTCGCATCACCCGTGTTCACATGACACATGTCGCGACCCTGATCTCCAATCCGGCCCGGCCCGCGCTCGATGCGGCTCTGGCCGCGCGCGCACGCGCCGTGCTGCCCGGCGCGGCAGCCGTGGAATGGCTCGATCCCGGCATCGCCGCGGACATTCCCTTTACCCCGGACGGCGCGAACGACCAACGCGGAGCCGCGGAAGCCGTGCGCGATGCGCTGGCGGGCCTTCCGGTCGATGTCGTGGTGCAGCCTCAGGCCCACCGCCGCAAGCGGCTGTTTCTGGCCGACATGGATTCCACCATGATCGGTCAGGAGTGCATCGACGAACTGGCGGACTACGCCGGACTGAAGGCGCATGTCGCCGCCATCACCGAGCGGGCCATGCGCGGCGAGATCGCATTCGAGCCCGCGCTTCGCGAGCGCGTGGCGCTGCTCAAGGGCCTTCCGGTGTCGGTGGTGGACGAGGTCATCGCCGGCCGCATCACGCTGATGCCGGGGGGCCGCCCGCTGGTCGCGACGCTGCGCGCGAACGGCGCCTACACCTGCTTGGTGTCGGGGGGCTTCACGCTGTTCACGGGCCGGATCGCCGGCACCATCGGCTTCGACGAGAACCGCGGCAACACGCTGGTCGTCGAAGGCGACACCTTCGCGGGCCTCGTGGCCGAGCCGATCCTCGGCAGCGACGCCAAGCTCGACACATTGAAGGAGCTGCGCGCGCGCTTCTCGCTCGCGCCGCAGGACACGCTCGCGGTGGGCGACGGCGCCAACGACATTCCGATGCTGCAGGAGGCGGGCCTGGGCGTCGCCTATCGCGCCAAGCCGAAGACCGCGGAGGCCGCGGCCGCCCGCATCGATCACGGCGACCTCACGGCGCTGCTATACCTGCAAGGCTATCGCCGCGAGGAGTTCGCGGAATAGGCGCCACCGCGTCGAAGCGTGCGATCCGCGACGCGATGGCCGGACAAGACCTCAGTTCAGGCTCAGCGCCACGAACTGCATGTCGCCCTCGCTGCTCGCCACCAGCAGCAGCGCGGTCTTCTTGCCCTGCTTCTTGAGCTGGTCCACGCGGCGCTGCAGGTCGGCCGGCTGCGACACCTGCTCCTGCTCGACCGCCACGATCACGCTGCCGGGCGCGAGCCGCTTCTCGGCCGCGACCGAGCCCGGATCGACCCCGGTGATGACCACGCCGCGCACCGAGTCCTTGATCTTGTAGCGGCGGCGCAGATCGTCGGTGATGCCGGCCAGCGCCAGGCCGAGCGTCTTCTGTACCACGGACGGCTTGTCCGAGCCCTCGGTCGGCGCGTTGCTGACGGATGCGGGCGTGGGCTTGGCTCCGTCGTCGAGCCGGCCGAGCTTGACGGTCCTCTTCTCTTCCTTGCCCTTGCGGACGATGATGACCTCGACGTCCTTGCCGACCGGCGTGTCGGCCACGATGCGCGGCAGGTCGCGCATCTCCTTGACGTCCTTGCCGTCGAACTTGATCACCACGTCGCCGGCCTCGATGCCCGCGGGCTTGGCCGGGCCCTTGTCGTCGACTCCGGCGACCAGCGCGCCGCGCGCCGGCTTGATGCCGAGACTCTCGGCGATCTCGTCGGTGACCTGCTGGATCTTCACGCCGAGCCAGCCGCGCCGCACCTCCTTGTGCTGGCGGAGCTGGTCGATCACCGACATCGCGGTCTTCGAAGGCACGGCGAAGCCGATGCCGATCGAGCCGCCCGACGGCGAGATGATCGCGGTGTTGACCCCGACCACGTCGCCATCGAGGTTGAACAACGGCCCGCCCGAGTTGCCGCGGTTGATCGAGGCGTCGGTCTGGATGTAGTTGTCGTAAGGTCCGGAGTTGATGTCGCGGTTGCGCGCCGAGACGATGCCGGCGGTCACGGTGCCGCCGAGGCTGAACGGGTTGCCGATGGCGATGACCCATTCGCCGAGCCGCACCTTGTCGGAATCGGCCCATGTCACGGCCTTCAACGGCTTGTCGCTCTTGACCTGAAGCACCGCGAGATCGGTCTTCTGGTCGCGGCCGAGCACCTCGGCCTTCAGGCGCGCGCCGTCGTTGAAGATCACGGTGATCTCGTCGGCGTCGGCGATGACGTGGTTGTTCGTCACCACGATGCCGGAGGGGTCGATCACGAAGCCCGAGCCGAGCGAGTTGGCGCGGCGCGGGGTGCGGCCGGGCGGCGTGGAATCGCCGCCACGGCGGTTCTTGAAGAACTCCTCGAAGAACTCCTCGAACGGCGAGCCCGGCGGCAGTTGCGGCCGGCCCTGCGGCGCGTTCGCGCTCGGACGGCGGGTGTCGGCGCTCTGCGAGGTCGAGATGTTGACCACCGCGTCGATGACCTTCTCGGCCACGTCGGCGATCCGCTCCGGCCCGCGCTGCGCGGAGGCCGTCAGCGGCGGCAGAGCCAGCGCCGCGGCGGCGAGCACGACCAGCGCCGGCCGGCGGATCGCAGGGGCGATTGCCGAAGGAACGAGTGCGGGGAGGAAACGGACCATAGCCGTCGATTCTCCTGAGAAACGGGGTCAGCGGACAGTGCATCCCCGGCCTGGCAGATGCAAGGGAGAGGCGGGCCGCCGAGTATTCGTCGGATTGAGGCGGAAATGGCGCGCGATCCTCGAAAATCGCTTGCCGGATCGGATTACCCGCGGATGGCCCAGACCAGAACGACGCCAAGCACTGCCGAGGCGATGCCGACCACCCGCAGCACGTTGTCCGGCGTTTCGAGCACCTGCAGCAGGGCGCGCTTGGTCACGCCCGGAAGGGCGGCGAACACCAGCCCCTCGAACGCGAGCACCAGACCGACCGCGACCAGAAAATCCGACATGCTGAAGAACCGTGGCGTCCCGTCGCCGCGACGACCACGGCCGCGCTATCTTGGCGTGGCAGCGGGTGCCGGCGCAACGGCCGGTGGAGCCGAAGGCGCGGGTGCCCCCCCGGTGGCGGGCGCGGCCGCCGACGGGACCGAGCCGCCGTTGCGCAGCTTGCCGCTCTGGTCACCGAAGAACCGGAAGAACTCGGAATCCGGCCGCAGCACCATGCGGGTGTCGCCCGAGATCAGGCCGGCCTCGTAGGCCTGCATCGAGCGGTAGAAGGCGAAGAAGTCCGGGTCCTTGCCGAACGCCTCGGCGAAGATGCGGTTGCGTTCGCCGTCGCCCTCGCCGCGGATCTGCTCGGCCTTCGAGGTGGCCTCGGCGAGCAGCACGGTCACATCGCGGTCGGCGCGCGAGCGGATTTCCTGCGAACGCTGGCTGCCCTGGGCGCGGAACTCGGCGGCCTCGCGCTGACGCTCGGTCTGCATCCGCTGATAGACCGCCTGGCTGTTCTGCTCCGGCAGGTCGGCGCGGCGGATTCGCACGTCGATGACGTTGATGCCGTAGACCTGGGCCTCGCGGTCGAGTTGCTCGCGCACCCGGCTCATCATCTGGGCGCGCTCGTCCCGCACCACGTTGGTCAGCGTCGCCTCGCCCAGCACGCGGCGCAGCGCCGAGTTGAGCAGGATCGAGAGCTGCGAGTTGGCGCCCTGGATCGTGTTGACGGTCTGGTAGAAGCGCAGCGGGTTCTCGATACGGTAGCGCGCGAAGGCGTCCACCACCAGCCGCTTCTGGTCGGAGGCGATCACCTCCTGCGCCGGGTTTTCGAGGTCGAGGATGCGCTTGTCGATCATGATCACGTTGTCGATCAGCGGCATCTTGAAGCTCAGGCCCGGCTCCGAGACCACGCGGACCGGCTGACCGAGCCGGACCACCAGGGCCTGCTGGGTCTGGTAGACGGTGAAGACCGCGCTGTAGCCGACCACCAGCAGAACGAGCGCAAGGACGGCGGCGACGCCTCCGGCGATACCGAGCTTCATCGTGCGCCTCCCGTGGTCGCCGGTGCGCGGCCCTGGGCGGGCGCGGGCGGCGTGCGTCGCATCATGTCATTGAGCGGCAGGAACGGCACCACGCCGCCCTGCCCCGGCCCGACGCCGGTGTCGAGGATGATCTTGTCGGTGCCGCTGAA
Source organism: uncultured Rhodoplanes sp. (assembly GCA_964653225.1). Lineage (GTDB taxonomy): Bacteria > Pseudomonadota > Alphaproteobacteria > Rhizobiales > Xanthobacteraceae > Z2-YC6860. The sequence continues at coordinate 5,960 of CAZZCV010000118.1, forward strand.
CAGCCGCTCCATCGTCTCGAGGTACATACGGCGGCGGGTGACCTCCGGCGCCTTCTGGTACTCCTCGAAGATCTTGATGAAGCGCGCGGTCTGGCCGGTGGCCTCCGCCACGGTCTGCTCGCGATAGGCTTCGGCGTTCTGCATGATCTGTGCGGCCTTGCCTCGGGCTTCGGGCACCACGCGGTTGGCGTAGGTCTGGGCCTCGTTCTGGGCGCGCTCGAGGTCGGCGCGCGCGGCCTGCACGTCGCGGAAGGCGTCGATGACCGCGGCGGGCGGATCGACCTTCTGCAACTGCACCTGCGTCACCTGGACGCCGGCGCCATAGCTGTCGAGGGTCTTCTGCATCAGCTCCTGCACCGCGGTCTCGATGGTCTGGCGGGCGCCGGTCAGGATCGGCTGGATGTTGGAGCGGCCGACCACCTCGCGCATCGCGCTCTCGGCCACCGCCTTCACGGTGCCCTCGGCGTTCTGGATGTTGAACAGGAAGTCGCCGACCGAGCCGGGCTTCACGCGCCACAGCACCGAGAAATCGACGTCCACGATGTTCTCGTCGCCGGTCAGCATCAGGCTCTCTTCCGGCACGTCGCGGGTGGTCGAGCCGCGGCGGAGGTCCTCGACGATGCGCATGCCGACGTCGATCTTGTTGACGCGCAGGGCCTTGGGCGTGAGCGCGGTCTCGATCGGATAGGGCAGATGGTAGTTCAGGCCGGGAGGCGCCTCGCGGGTGTACTTGCCGAAGCGCAGCACCACGCCGAGTTCGTCCGGCTCGACCCGGAAGAAGCCGGACACGCCCCAGAGAACCAGCGCGCCGAGCGTCAGCAGCGCGAAGCCGCGGCCGCCCAGGTTGCCACCGGGCAGCACGCTCTTGAGCTTGTCCTGGCTGCGGCGCAGCAGCTCCTCGAGATCCGGCGGGGTGGGCCCGGACGACTGCGGTCCGCCCCCCCAGGGGCCCTTGGACCCGCCTCCGCCGCCGCCGCCCGCGTTACCCCACGGACCGCCGCCCTGATTGCTCCACGGCATAAAGATCTCCTCGGATGCCGGGCAAACAACCGCCGCCGGCCCGCGTTTCACGACTGGTTATAGGGGACGCCCCGGCGGCTTACAACGCGGCCCGCCCGTCCAACTCAACTTTATGATGCGGTTGAACTTTCGCCGCTTCGTCCGATCACGTCCGGGTGTAGGTCGCATAGCTGAAGGCGGCCTCGTCCTGCGGTCCGGCCGGATGGTCGCTGCGCGCGGCAGCCTGCCAGATCCGGGCGTCGATCTCCGGAAACGACACGTCGCCGTCCGGGCGGCTATGGACATGGGTGATCTCCAGCCGGTCGGCAAGAGGCATGGTCTGCGTGAAAATGTCCGTGCCGCCGATCACCGCGATCTCGTCCGCGCCACGCCGCAGCGCATCGCCGCGCGCCACCTCCAGCGCCCGCTCCAGGCTTCCGGCCGCCACCGCGCCGGCCGCGGCGAACGCCCGGTCGCGCGTGACCACGATGCTGGTGCGTCCGGGCAGCGGCCGGCCGATGGAGAGAAAGGTCTTGCGGCCCATCACCAGCGGCTTGCCCCAGGTCAGCGCCTTGAAGCGCTTGAGGTCGGAGCTTTGCCGGAACGGCAGGCCGTTGTCGCGGCCGATCACGCCGTTGTCGGCGACCGCAGCGACGAGGACGAGCGCGATCCGGCCGGCCTCCGCGCTCACACCGCCACCTCGGCCTTGATGTGCGGATGCGGGTCGTAGCCTTCGAGCGCGAAGTCCTCGTAGCGGAACGCGAAGATGTCGGTCACGTCGGGGTTGACGCGCATGACAGGCAGGGCGCGCGGCGCGCGCGACAATTGCAGATGCGCCTGCTCGACATGATTGAGATACAGATGCGCGTCGCCGAAGGTATGAATGAACTCTCCCGGCTTCAGGCCTGTTACCTGCGCCACCA
>CAZZCV010000119.1:0-7612 GCA_964653225.1 uncultured Rhodoplanes sp.
GCGGCTGTCGAGCTTGATGGCGAGCGCGACAGCCGCGGGCCAGTGCTGTTCAAGCAGAAGCGCTACGGCTTCAACAACGAGCTGATCGAGGTCTACAAGTTCCGCTCGATGTATGTGGACCAGGCCGACGCCACGGCGTCGAAGCTCGTCACCAAGGACGACCCGCGCGTCACCCGCGTCGGCCGTTTCATCATCCGCAAGACCTCGATCGACGAGCTGCCGCAGTTCTTCAACGTGCTGCGGGGCGAGCTGTCGGTCGTCGGCCCGCGCCCGCATGCGCTGCAGGCCAAGGCCGACAACATCCTCTACTACGAGGCGGTGGAAGGTTATTTCGCGCGCCACAAGGTCAAGCCCGGCATCACCGGCTGGGCGCAGATCAACGGCTGGCGCGGCGAGACCGACACCCACGAGAAGATCCAGAACCGCGTCGAGCACGACCTCTACTACATCGAGAACTGGTCGGTGCTCTTCGACCTCTACATCCTTTTCAAGACGCCGTTCTCGCTGCTCAAGTCCGAGAACGCCTACTGATGACGATGGCGTCCACCGCGGACGCGCTGCCGCTGCCGCGGGCTTACGGCGGCTTGGAGCGGCCGCGGCTGATGCTGCTCTGGCTGACCGGGGCCTCCGGCTCGCTGGTGTTCATCGAGCCGAGCCCCTACGAGATCGTCTCGCTGCTGACGATCTGCGTCTTCGCGCTGACAAGCCTTGCGATCCGCCCGTCCCTGCTGCCGCCTGCGTTCCTGCTGATCCTGATCAACATCGGCTACACGATCTCCGCCAGCGCGCTGCTCGGCGACCGCACGATCCTGACCTGGGTCGCGGTGTCGTGGTATCTGGCGCTCACCGCGCTGTTCTTCGCCGCGATGCTGCAGACCAACACCGAGCAGCGGCTCGACGCGCTGATGCGCGGCTGCATCGCGGCCGGCGTCGTGGCCGCGCTCGCCGGCGTCGCCGGCTATTTCCGCCTCGTGCCCGGCGGGTCCGACTGGCTTCTGCTTTACGACCGCGCCCGCGGCCCGTTCAAGGACCCCAACGTGTTCAGCGCGTTCCTCGTGCTGCCCGCGCTTCTGGTCCTGCAGCGGGTGATCGCCGGAAACTTCATGCAGGCGGCGCGCAACGCGCTGCTGCTCGGCCTGTTCGCGGCCGCGCTGCTGGTGTCGTTCTCGCGCGGCGCCTGGGGCCAGATGGCGTTCGGCGCGCTCGCGGTCATGGCGCTGACCTTCGTCACCTCGCGCTCGCCCAACCAGCGCATGCGGGTCGTGCTGCTGGCCGTGGCCGGGCTCGGGGCCATGGTGTTTCTGCTCGCGGTGCTGATGTCGCTCGACGTCGTGGCGGAGCTGCTCAAGGAGCGGCTGAACATGAACCAGAGCTACGACGTCGGCGAGCGGGGCCGCTTCGCCCGGCACTGGCTCGGCGCGGTGATGGCGCTGGATTTTCCGCTCGGGATCGGGCCGCTGCAGTTCGGCAATTACTTTCCGGAGGACCCGCACAACTCCTTCCTCAACGCCTTCGTATCCGGCGGATGGCTCGCGGGTCTGAGCTTTTCCACGCTGGTCGTGCTGACGCTGGCGTTCGGCCTGCGCACGGTGTTCGCGCGTACGCCCTGGCAATCCACCGCGGTCGTGGTCTATTCCGCCTATCTCGGCGTGATGCTGGAGAGCATCATCATCGATACCGACCACTGGCGGCACGTCTTCCTGCTGCTCGGCGTGCAATGGGGCCTGATCGGGGCGACGTGGAGCCACATCCGGGCGCAGCGGAGCGAGGCGGCGCTGGAGAGCGCGGATTTCGGCGATCCGTCCGCGGGTCTTGCACGGCCGGCGGGGGCCAAGTAGACAGAGCCAGTCGGAGCGTGGCGCAGCCCGGTTAGCGCACTAGTCTGGGGGACTAGGGGTCGTGGGTTCAAATCCCGCCGCTCCGACCATTCTTCCCCGAACGGGCACGGGTCCGCCACGTGCGAATAGCGCCGTCAGGGCGCCTCGCCCTTCAGGGCCTCGTCGAGCAGCCTCCGGCACTCCGTCAGCTCATGCAGCGCGCCTTGCAGCTTGCGGGCGTCGTCGCGCGACAGGCCCGCTTGCGGCATGACCGGCACGCGAGCGACCATCGGTGGCGCGTCGTCGGCTTCGACGGCGTCCTCCGCCCGGCCCCGCGTCGACGGCATCACATCGTCGGTTTCGTCCTCGCCGTCAGGTTCCGGCTGCGCAGCGCCCGGCCGCCAGACGTTCTGGACGAAGGCGGAGCCGCGGTCCCTGTCCTTCAGGATGCCCAGGACGCCCTTGATCGTGTAGTGCTCGCCGTACAGCAGATGCCGGATGCCGCGCAGCAGGTCCACGTCGTCCGGACGGTAATACCGCCGGCCGCCGGCGCGCTTCATCGGCCGGATCTGGGGAAAACGGCTCTCCCAGAACCGCAGCACATGCTGGGGAATATCAAGGTCTTCAGCGACTTCGCTGATGGTGCGGAATGCGTCGGGCGCCTTGTCCAAGGCCGCTCACTCCCGGAAGGAACGAAACTGGCGAACCGAGGCGGATTACTTCGACTCGTCCTCGTCGGCAACCTCGATGCCGTTGATGCGCTGCTTGAGGATCGCGGACGGCTTGAACACCATCACCCGCCGCGGCGAGATCGGCACCTCTTTGCCGGTCTTGGGATTGCGTCCGATCCGCTGACCTTTCTTGCGGACCACGAAGGAGCCGAACGAGGACAGCTTCACGGTCTCGCCCCGCTCCAGGCAATCCGTGATCTCCTGCAGCACCAGTTCGACCAGCGCAGCCGACTCCGTTCGCGAAAGCCCCACCTTCTGGTAGACGGCCTCGCACAGATCGGCTCGTGTGATGGTTTTTCCCGACATCGCCCCCGCTCGCGGCGATCATTATCCCGCTGTTTTTTCGACGATATTAGCTTGCCCGGGGGCGGTCAACCGGGCTTGCGGCCGCCCGTTGCCTGTTTTTCGCCTCGACCGGAAGACGGGGAAACGGGCCGCCGCGCGGCCTACAGCGTGCGGAACATCACCAGGGCATCCCCGTAACCCAGCCTGGGGTGGCGAAATGCGTCCGGAAGCCGCCCCACCGTGCCGAAACCGAGGCTCTGCCACAGCCGGACCGCGCGCCCGTTGCTCGCCACCACGAAATTGAACTGGATGGCCCGGAACCCGCGAACCCTGGCCTCCTCCAGCGAGTGCAGGGCCATGGACCGGGCCACCCCGCGGCCGGTGGCGGCCGGCGCGGTCATGTAGCCGCAATTGGCGACGTGGCTTCCGCCGCCGCGCTGGTTGGCGCGCAGGTAGTAGGTTCCGAGCACCGACGGCCGTCCGTCCGGCCCCTGTCCCTCGGCCACGAACACCGCATGGCCGGCCGCGTGCCAATAGGCCAGCGCCTCGTCGCGGGTCATGTCGGGCGGCAGCGCGTAAGTCTCGCCGGCCCGGATCACCGGCTCCAGGATGGCCCAGACCGCGCCGTCGTCGGCGCGCGCGGCCGGGCGGACGACGAGCCCGCTCACCAGCGGACCAGCGCGGAGCCCCAGGTGAAGCCGCCGCCCATGGCTTCGAGCAGCACCAGGTCGCCCTTCTTGATGCGCCCGTCCTTGATGGCGGCGTTGAGAGCGAGCGGAATCGAGGCGGCCGAGGTGTTGCCGTGCATGTCCACGGTGATGACGACCTTCTCCGGCGCGATCCCGAGCTTGTGCGCGGAATCGTCGATGATCCGCTTGTTGGCCTGGTGCGGCACGAACCAGTCGATGTCCTGCGCGGTGTAGCCGGTGGCGCGGAAGGCGTCCTCGATCACGTCCGTGATCATGGCGACCGCGTGCTTGAACACGGCGCGGCCCTCCATGCGCAGGTGCCCGACCGTCTGGGTCGCCGAGGGACCGCCGTCGACGTAGAGCTTCGACTTGTGGCGGCCGTCCGAGCGCAGATGCGTGGTGAGGATGCCGCGGGCGTCGCGGGTGCCCGGCTGCTGCTGGGCCTCGATCACCACCGCCCCCGCGCCGTCGCCGAACAGCACGCAGGTGGTGCGGTCGGTCCAGTCGAGGATGCGCGAGAAGGTCTCCGCGCCGATCACAAGAGCGCGGTTGTAGGTGCCGGTGCGCAGCAGCGCGTCGGTGGTGGCGAGCGCATAGACGAAGCCCGAGCAGACCGCCTGCAGGTCGAAGGCTGCGCCGCGGGTGATGCCGAGCCCCGCCTGCACCGACACCGCCGTGGCCGGGAACGTGTGGTCGGGCGTCGAGGTCGCGACCACGATGAGGTCGATGGTCTGGGCGTCGACGTGGGCGGCGGCGAGCGCTGCGCGGGCGGCCGCGATGCCGAGGTCGGAGGTCAGTTCGCCGTCGGCTGCGATGTGGCGCTCGCGGATGCCGGTGCGCTGCACGATCCACTCGTCGGTGGTGTCGACCCTGCGCGCCAGCTCCTCGTTGGTCAGCACGCGCTCCGGCAGATGGGCGCCGCAGCCCAGGATCACCGAGCGAAGCACGGTCACGATGCGACCTCTTCGACCGAGGCCGCGGTCGCGGCCGGGCCGTCGCGCCGCAGGGTGTCCGTGATCTTCGTGAGCAGCTCGTAGCGCACCATGTCGTAACCCATGTCCACCGCCGCGGCGAAGCCTTCGGGATCGGTTCCTCCGTGGCTCTTGATCACCACGCCGTTCAGGCCGAGGAACACGCCACCGTTGGCCTTGCGCGGGTCCATCTTGTCGCGCAGCGTGCGGAACGCCTCGCGCGCGAACAGATAACCGATTTTCGCCCGCAGAGTCCTGCTCATCGCGCTGCGCAGCCAGCCTGCGAGCTGGCGGGCCGTGCCCTCCGCCGTCTTGAGCGCGATGTTGCCGGCGAAGCCCTCCGTCACCACCACGTCCACGGTGCCCTTGCCGATGTCGTCGCCTTCGACGAAGCCCCGGTAGTCCATGTGCGGCCGCGGCGTCTCGCGCAGCCGCTGGCCCGCCTCCCGCACCGGCTCCAGCCCCTTGATCTCCTCGACGCCCACGTTGAGCAGGCCGACGGTCGGCCGCTCCAGGTCGAACAGCACCCGCGCCATCGCGCTGCCCATCGTCGCGAGGTCGATCAGGTGCTGGGCATCCGCGCCGATCGAGGCGCCGACGTCGAGCACGATCGATTCGCCGCGCAGCGTCGGCCACAGCGCCGCGATCGCCGGCCGCTCCAGCCCCGGTAGCATCTTCAGGTTGAAGCGCGCCATCGCCATCAGCGCGCCGGTGTTGCCGGCGGACACGGCGACGTCGGCCTCGCCCTTCTTGACCGCGTCGAGTGCCAGCCACATCGACGACTTCCAGCGGCCGTAGCGCAGCGCCTGGCTGGGCTTGTCGTCCATCTTGATGGCGACGTCGGTGTGCACCAGCCGCGAGGCGGCTTTCAGCTTCGGCCGCGCCTCGAGCAGCGGCGCGATCTGGCTCTGGTCGCCGAACAGGATGAACTCGGTGTCCGGATGGCGGACCAGCGCGATCTCCGCGCCGGGGATGACGACCGAAGGTCCATGGTCGCCCCCCATGGCGTCGAGCGCGATACGGACCTTCTGGGGCATGGATCAACCTGGCCGCTGCGGCCGGGATATTCGGCCCTTCTCAATGCGATGAACGGCGACAATAGCGTGTCGGGCGGGGGTGACAACAGGGGCATGCGCCGTGGCCGCGGGCGTCGCGGCCGGCCTCAGTCTTTCCCGCCGTTTCGCGGGGTTTTGAGCGCGGCCAGCGCCGCGAAGGGCCGGTCCGCCGGGTCTTGTCCGGGGCCCGGCGATTCGAACGAAGCGCCCGGCTTGCGCGGATAAGGATCGATTCCCAGCACCAGGAATTCGGTTGCGATCGCGCCGAGATCGGCCGCGCCGTTCTCCAGCGGCTCAGGAGGGTCTTCCGCATCGGCAGCTTCGTCGGAACCGGCGGTCGCCGCGGCCGGCTCCGGGAGCTCGTCGGGCGGCACGAACAGAAGCTCCACCGGTTCGCGGATCTCGTTCCGGAGCGGCTCCAGCGTGACCACGCAGGTCTGCTCTACGCTCGCCGAGACCTCGCCGGTCACGCGCAGCCCCGCCCGGCCGTAACGCGCCAGGTCGAAGGTTGCCTCCAGCCGGGAGATGCCGTCCACGTCCGCCGCTCGGGCCACGGCGCGCCGCACCTCCTCGTCCGCCGTCATCACGACGGTGCGGCCGGTCTCGGGGATTTCGGCCGGCGTCACGCGCAGGCTCCAGAGCGGCTTGTCCTGCTGCCCGTGCCCGCCCTCGCCGCCGCCGCGGTCTTCGCTGCTCGATCTGCTCATCGCGTTCTCAATCGGCGCTCTTCGCCGGCTCCGGCGCCGCGGAGCCTTCGGGATCGGGAAATGCGAACTCGGAACGCAGCACCGCCGCTGCCGGCGCCTCCGACAACGTCCGCTGCATTCCCACCATATAGGCAGCCAGCCGGCGCGCGTCCTCCCCCGCAGGCTGCGCGAACACGTTGCGGGCCAGCGCCGCGGCGAGCGCCCCTTCATCGTCGGCATCCAGCGCGCCGTCGTAGGCCTTCGCCCGGCCGTAGAAGGCTTCGGCGACGCGCTTCATCTCCTTGGGGACCGTCAGGTCGCCCACCCCCATCTCGCGGAAATTGTCGTCCATGTCCTGGCAGAACAGGTCGAACAGCTCCTGCTGGGACCTGCGGCCGCCGGCCGGGTCCTGGCGCAGCCGCCGCAGCACCATCGCCAGATGCAGCATGATCATCTCGATCCGGCCCGGCACCGTGTCCGGCACCCCGTAACCGAGATAGAACGAAGGGGATCGCGCCTGTGCCACGATCATGCCATAGAGGGCACGAATGGTGGCGTCGCGGCCGGGGCGGCGGAACGGCAGCCGGATCATCGGAAACGCTCGTCGGTCGAGGCCGGGGCCGGTGTCAGGGGCATCGCTTCGGGTACGCCGGGCCAGACCTGGGATGCAAGCGAAATGACGGTTGCCAAGCGTGAATCTGCCAGGCGTCAATCTCCGCCCCGAAGCCCGGCGCGGCGCGGCCGCGCAGGCCTCGTGCTGGCCGCGGGCCTGCTGGCGCTTGCTCCTGCCGCCTGCACCGACAGCTTCACGCAGCACTACCAGCGCGGCTACGTGCTGCCGGACGGCGCCCTGGAGCAGGTGCCGATCGGCGCGACCCAGGAGCAGGTCCTGCTCGTCCTCGGCACGCCGTCGACCGTGGCGACCGTGAGCGGCGAGGCGTTCTATTACATCTCCCAGCGCGCCGAGCAGGCCGTGGCCTTCGTTCCGCAGAAGGTGACGGACCAGCGGGTGGTCGCGGTCTATTTCGACAAGAACCGCCGCGTCGAGCGGCTGGCCCATTACGGCATTCGGGACGGCAAGGTGTTCGACTACATCAGCCGCACCACGCCGACCGGCGGCCAGGAGCTGGGCTATCTCGGCTATCTCTTCAACATCGTGCCGAAAATGTAGGGCGGAAAGCCCTCCCGCCGCCGCCAGGCAGCATCAGAAAATCAAAAACCCCGCGGCTCGCGCCGCGGGGTTTTCGTTTGACTGCTCATTCCCGCTTTCACGGGGACGAGCGGACAGATCAGTGCGCCAGCACCGCCAGCAGCAGCAGCGCCACGATGTTGGTGATCTTGATCATCGGGTTCACCGCCGGGCCGGCCGTGTCCTTGT
>CAZZCV010000120.1:0-7440 GCA_964653225.1 uncultured Rhodoplanes sp.
GCAGCACGCCGACCGCGGTGCCGAGCAGCACGCCGACCAGCGCGAACAGCAGGTTGGTCGGCTGCGTCGCGACCGCGAGACCCTGCATGAGGGCGGCGAAAGCATCCATGTCAGAGCAGCCGCTCGATCGGCCCCATCGGCAGCGACAGGGTGAGAAGTTTGGCGAACATCAGGTAGGCCGCGATCCCGAGCCCCATCCCGATGGCGAGATCCGTCAGGACGGCGCGGCGTCCGAAGCCGGTCGCGGTTGCGGCGAACAGGACGGCGGTCGCCGGGATGAAGCCGCCGCCGAGCCAGAGGATGGCGATCAGTGCGACCAGCCCGCCGAGGATGAGGGCGACCGCCTGGCCGTCGAACGCCTCGCGCTCGGGGAACTCGCCGCGCCAGGCCATCCACGCATTGCCCGCGGCCAGCAGGACGAGCCCCACGCCGACCACCAGCGGCATGGCCTTGGGACCGACGCCGTAAACCGGCGAGAGCTGCAACGCGGCCATGTCGAGGAAGATCGCCGCGGCGAGCACGAGCAGCAGCCCTGCGATCGCGAGACCGGCGCGGTCGATCCGTCCTTCCATGTGCCCCTCCGCCCCGGACGGCGGCTCCGGGCGGATGCCGCCGGGAACCGCGCTAATGCACGTCCGTCACTTCACCAGACCGACCGAGGTGAGCACCGCGCGCACCCGCACCTGCTCGTCCTTCAGAAACTTTTCGAACGCGGGGCCTGCCATGAAGGCGTCGTCCCAGCCCTTCTGCTTGAGGACCTCCTTCCAGGCGCCGGACTTCGCCATCTTCTCGACGGCGTCGGTCAGCGTCTTCTTCTGCGCGTCGTTGATGCCGGGCGGGGCGACGACCGAGCGCCAGTTGGTGATGACGAGGTCGATGCCCTGCTCCTTGAAGGTCGGCACGTCGATGCCCGGCCGGCGCTCCGGCGAGGTGATCCCGATGGCGCGCAGCCGCCCGGACTTGATCTGGCCTTCGTATTCCGCATAGCCGGAGATGCCCGCGGTCACGCGGCCACCCATGATGGCCGCGAGCGACTCGCCGCCGCCAGAGAACGGGACGTAGTTGACCTTGGCCGCCGGGGCGCCGGACGCGCCCACGAACAGCGCCGCCATGATGTGGTCCACGCCGCCGGCCGAGCCGCCCGCGAACGTGACCTTCGAGACGTCCTTCCGGACCGCGTCGGCGAGATCCTTCGCGGTCTTGATCGGCGAATTCGCCGGCACCACGATGATCTGGACCTCTTCCGTGAGCTTGGCGATCGGCGTCACCTGGTCGAGCGTCACCGGCGCGCGGTTGGTCAGGATCGCGCCGACCATCACGAAGCCGTTGACCATGAGCTGGTTGCCGTCGCCCTTGGAGGCGTTGACGAGCTGCGCGATGCCGATGGTGCCGCCCGCGCCGGGGACGTTCGTCACCTGCACGCTCTTGGCCGCGCCGGCCGCCACCATGGCCTGCTGCATCGAGCGGGCGGTCTGGTCCCAGCCTCCGCCCGGCGCCGCGGGCGCCATGATCTTGAGCTCCAGCTGCGCCTGCGCGGGCGCGGCGAACGCCAGCGCTCCCGTCACAACCAGCGCGGTCCACAAACCCTTGGCCGAAAACGGCATTGCGTATCCTCCCTGAACCTCCGGCTATTAAGAGCCGGAAATCGGACGCCGTCCAGTGGGCGAGGGAGGATCAGCCGGCGAAACCACCGCCGTCCAGGAACGCCTGCTCCTCCGCCGTGGTGGCGCGGCCGAGCACGGCGTTGCGATGCGGGAAGCGGCCGAACCGGCGGATGATGTCGGCGTGGATTTCCGCGTATTTCTCACTGTTGGTGTCGCCCAGCACCCGGTACAGCGCGAGGCAGCGCTCCTGGTCCGCAAGGTCTTCGGAGTGCATGAAGGGCAGGTAGAAGAAGCCGCGCTCGGCGGCCGGCACCTGCCGGTCGAAGCCACGCTCCAGCGCCCGTCGTGCGACCGCGCGCGCCAGCGGATCGGCGGCGAAGGCGCGGGCGCTGTTGCGGAATATGTTGCGTGGAAACTGGTCGAGCACGATCAGCAACGCGAGCGTGTCCTCCGCGTTGCCTTCCCAGGCGGACAGGCGTCCGGCCGCGGCGGCCTCGTAAGCCGGCAGGAAGCGGCTCCGGATCGCCTCGTCGAAGGCCGCGTCCTTGGTGAACCACCTTTCCGGTCCGGCTTCGCGCCAGAACGCAACCACGGCGGCGGGGGAGAGTGTCTCGGTCATGCCACCATCCTACAGCCGGATCTCGCCGCGGGCGATGCGTTCATACATCGCGGCGTCGAGCCGCACGAAGGAACGGCTCTCGGGATCGCTGACATAGATCGGGTCCGTCGTCATCGCCGGGTCGAAACCGTCCCGCACCAGGTCGATTTTCTTCTGCTTGAAGGTTCCGGTGATCTCGATCTCGTCCTGCAGGCGCAGGAACAGCGGCCGCGCATAGTCCGGCAGATGCGCGCACAGATGCGCGGACAGGGCGCCGAGGTCGCAGCCGCTGCAGACGATGCCGGCCATGCCGGCGCGGCCCTCGCGGCCCGGCACCCGGACGCCGTAGACGTTGACGTCCTTCACGCCGGGGAAGGCGCTGATCGCCTCCGCCACCTCGAGCGTCGAGACGTTCTCGCCCTTCCAGCGGAAGGTGTCGCCGACGCGGTCGACGAAATAGAAATAGCCGTTGCGGTCGCGCCGCATCAGGTCGCCGGTGCGGAACCAGGCGTCGCCCTCCTGGAACACGTTGCGCAGGATCTTGTTCTCGTTCTGCGCCGCCGAAGCGTAGCCCTCGAACCGGTTCCCGGGCTTGAGCGGGTCGCTGATGATGCGGCCGATCACCTCGCCGGCCTCGTCGGGCTCGCAGCGGATGCAGAAGCCGCGCGCGTCGCGAATCGGCATCTGCAGTTCGACGTCGAAGCGCACCACCTCGGTCGGGAAGCGGTGAGCCACGAACCACGGGATGCGGCCGACCGAGCCGGGCTTGCCCTCGAAGTTGAACATATGCACGTTGCCTTCGGTGGCGCCGTAGAATTCGAGGATCTGCGGGATGCGGAACCGGGTCTTGAAGGCGTCCCAGATGTCGGGCCGCAGGCCGTTGCCGCAGACCAGCCGCAGCCGGTGCGCGGTCTCGTTCGGCACCGGCTGCGAGTTGACGAGATAGCGGCAGAACTCGCCGATATACTGAAACATCGTGCAGTCGAACCGCACGATGTCGTCCCAGAACTCGCGCGCGGAGAAGCGGTCGCGGATTGCCACGCAGCCGCCGCGCATCAGCAGCGCGCCGGTTGCCACGAGGCCGCCGGCGGTGTGGTACATCGGCAGGCAGTTGTACATGACGTCCGTGGACCTTGTGTCCATCACGCCGGCGAAGGCGTTGGCGCCGAGCATCACGCGATAATGGTTGATGTTGGCCGCCTTGGGCAGTCCGGTCGTGCCGGACGTGTAGATGTAGAGCGCGTGATCCTCGATGGTGAGCGCGGGCCGCTCCGCCTCGCTCAGCGGCGCGCCGGAATGGGATTCGACCTCGACGTCGAGGCGCGGAAATTCAGCGCTTTCGCCGTGCGACCAGACCTTCGCCCCGGACTTGAGCAGCGGCTGTGCGGTGGCGAAGGCCGTCGCCAACTCGGCCGCCACCACGATGTGCCGGGGCTCGACGATGTCGATGCAGTGCGCCAGCGAGGGGCCGACCAGGTTGGTGTTGATGAGTGCCGCGACGCCGCCCATGCTCGTGATGCCGATCCAGAACGCCAGATACTCCGGACGGTTCGGCATCAGAAGGCAGACGGTCTCGCCCTTGGCGAGTCCCTGCGCCTGCGCCCAGCGTGCGTAGCGGTTGGCGCGCTCCGCCAGTTGCCGGTAGCTGAAGCGCTCGCGGTCGGAGACCAGCGCGGGCGCGTCGCCGAATCTCTCGGCGAGTTCGCCGATCACGGCCGGGAAGATGCGGGTGGGATTGCGGGCGATCGGCGTGGTGTCGCGCAGCGCGCGCAACGCGCCGCGCAGGAAAACGTAATCGCCCTTGAGTTGCGAGAGGAATCCCATGCCAGGCCCCGCGGCCGCGCCGGCCGTTCCAAAGGCTACCATCCGGGAGACGTCTGATTCGGACAAGCGCGGTCCCGCGGCGCGGTCCTATCGCCGCGTCGCGGCCTTCGGACGCGGACGGGGCATCGGCATCGCAGTCGCCCGGGGCGCGGCCGCAGCGGGCGGCGCGGCGGTCAGCGGCAGCGGCGCGGCGCTCGCGACCGGCGCGAAGCTCATCCAGCCGGTGTTGCTGTCGCCGACGCCGGGCATGTTGCCCCGGTTGGAGCGCGTGAACTGGCCCTGCGGCGGCGCGATCTGGCCGGGCGCGGCGCGGGCGGGCGGTTCCGGCTGCGCCGGCGCGGTCGCGGCCATCTGCCGGGAGCTGTTCCGCCGCGCGTCGGTCTTGGCGCGGGCGACGGCGACGATCGACTCGGCGGGACGCTTGGCGGGGCCGGCGTGAACGATGACCGGATTGGTGATGGGGGGCACCGGGCCGAGCAGCGCGGAAACCTTTCCGGCCGAGGGCGGCAGGCTGGAAAGCATGAAGGCATGCGGCGAGTTGGGATCGGCGCTGGCGACGGTGGTGTGCTCCTCGTCCGCCTCCTCGGCGGCCGGGCGCTTGCGGTGCTTGCCGCACATCTCCTCGCGCAGGTCCGGCGGCGCTGCGTTGATCGGCTGCAGCGAATCGACGGTGCCGAGCGAGGGCGTGAGCCAGGACAGGCCGCCGCTGTTGAAGCCGCGCTCCAGCAGGCCCGCGGTCCTGGCGCCGCGCACGGCCGAGGACGGCGAGCCGAGCATCACCGCGATCAGCCGGCGGTTGCCGCGCGTGGCGGAAGCCACGAGGTTGAAGCCGGAGGCGCAGATGAAGCCGGTCTTCATACCGTCGGTGCCGGGATAGCGCCCCACCAGCGAGTTGGTGTTGCGCATCGTGGTCTTGCCGAAGCGGATGGCCGGGATGTTCCAGTAGACGTCGTATTCCGGGAATTCGCGCAACATGGCGCGTGCCAGGATGGCGAGGTCGCGCGCCGAGCTGATCTGGTTGTCCGCCGGCAGGCCGTTGGGATTGACCCAGTGCGACTGCGTCATGCCGAGGCGGCGCGAGGCGTCGTTCATGTCGGCGGCGAACTGCTCGATGGAGCCGGACACACCTTCGGCGAGAACCACGGCGATGTCGTTGGCCGACTTCACCATCAGCATCTTGATCGCGTTGTCGACCGTGACCTGGGTGCCGGGCTTGAAGCCCATCTTCGACGGCTGCTGCGCCGCGGCGCGCGTCGAGACGGTCAGCAGGCTGTCGAGCCTGAGACGGTTGGATTTGACCGCGTGCAGGGTGACGTAAGCCGTCATCACCTTGGTGAGCGAGGCCGGATACCAGGGATAGGTGGCGTTCTCGGCGTGCAGCACCTTGCCGCTGTCGGCCTCGATCAGCACCATCGCCTCCGCCGAGGCGCGTGTGATGCCCGCGACCGTCAGCGAAAGCGCGGCGCAGGCCGCAACCAGGGTCGGCGGCCCGAGCTTCGACACGAATGACACTGGCGCTTTGAGCAAGGGCGCTGTCCGCTCTGCGGGCACAACCGCATCAGCGGTTCCACCGGATTACGATGCCATTTAACCGAAGGCGGGGCTGGAACGCAAAAGCCGGCGTGCCCCCAGCCGCGTTAATGGTTTATCCTCAAGCCGTTCCTGCTCAATCCATCAGGAAAGCGACGAAAATTCGGCGGAATCCACCGAAGGAGAGTTCCATGACCGCCTGCATCGTCGGCTGGGCCCACACGCCGTTCGGCCGCCTCGACGGCGAGACCGTCGAAAGCCTGATCGTGACCGCCGCCACCGGCGCGCTGGCCGATGCCGGGATCGCGCCCGGGGACGTGGACGAGATCGTCCTCGGACACTTCAACGCCGGCTTCTCGGCTCAGGATTTTACGGCCTCGCTGGTGCTCCAGGCCTCGCCGGACCTGCGCTTCAAGCGCGCGCTTCGGGTCGAGAACGCCTGCGCCACGGGCTCGGCGGCCGTGCATCAGGGGCTCAAGGCGATCGCGGCCCGCACCGCCCGCATCGTGCTGGTGGTGGGCGTCGAGCAGATGACGGCAACGCCCGGCCCCGAGATCGGAAAAAACCTGTTGAAAGCCTCCTATGTGCGCGACGAGGCCGACATCGAGGGCGGCTTCGCCGGGATCTTCGGCGTCATTGCCGGCCGCTACTTCCAGAAATACGGCGACCAGTCCGATGCGCTGGCGCTGATCGCGGCCAAGAACCACCGGAACGGCGCCGAAAATCCTTATGCGCAACTGCGCAAGGATCTGGGCTACGACTTCTGCCGCAACGTCTCGGAGAAGAACCCGTTCGTCGCCGGGCCGCTCAAGCGCACCGACTGCTCGCCGGTGTCGG
This sequence comes from uncultured Rhodoplanes sp., assembly GCA_964653225.1. Classification (GTDB taxonomy): domain Bacteria; phylum Pseudomonadota; class Alphaproteobacteria; order Rhizobiales; family Xanthobacteraceae; genus Z2-YC6860. The sequence goes on from CAZZCV010000120.1 coordinate 6,394, forward strand.
ACGGCGCGGCGGCGCTGGTGCTGGCCGACGTCGAGACTGCGCTCCGGCTCGGCGGCAAGGCCGTCGCGTTCCGCGCGGCGGCGCATGTGCAGGACTTTCTGCCGATGGCCAAGCGTGACGTCCTCAAGTTCGAAGGGTGCGCCGAGGCGTGGAAGCGGGCGCTTGCGCAGGCCGGCGTCGGGCTCGGCGACCTTTCGCTGGTGGAGACGCACGACTGCTTCACCATCGCTGAGCTGATCGAATACGAGGCGATGGGGCTCGTCCCGGAGGGCCAAGGCGCGCGCGCCGTCCGGGAAGGATGGACGAACCGGGACGGACGGTTGCCGGTCAATCCGTCCGGCGGTTTGAAGGCCAAAGGCCATCCGATCGGCGCGACCGGCGTGTCGATGCATGCGCTCTGCGCGATGCAGCTTGCCGGCGCGGCCGGCGGCATGCAGGTGAGGGACGCGAAACTCGCCGGCCTGTTCAACATGGGCGGGACGGCGGTGGCGAACTACGTGAGCATCCTGGAGCGGATCAGGTAGACAAGGCCTTGGCGCGCGGGCGGGCGGTCACTCCGCGGCCGGCCTCGCCTGCTGCGTGTCGCCGGTCATGAACTGCGCCTTGGCCAGCGCGGCAAAGGCGCCGCCAAGCTTCACCAGCTCGTCGAAGGTGCCGGCCTCGACGACGCGGCCGTGCTCGAACACGAGGATGCGGGTGGCGTTGCGCACCGTCGCGAGGCGATGCGCGATCACGAAGGTGGTCCGGTCCTTCATCACCTCGTCGAGCGCGGCCTGGACCTTGGCTTCGGTGCCGGCGTCGAGCGCGCTGGTGGCCTCGTCCAGGATCAGGATCGGCGGGTTCTTCAGCAGCGCCCGCGCGATCGAGACGCGCTGGCGCTCGCCGCCGGACAGCATGCGGCCGCGCTCGCCCACCGTGGCGTCGAAGCCCTCCGGGTTGCGCTCGATGAAGTCGAGCGCCTGCGCGCGCTCGGCGGCCTCGCGGATCTCCTCCTCGGTCGCATCCGGCTTGCCGACCCACAGGTTCTCGCGGATCGAGCGGTTGAAC
>CAZZCV010000121.1:0-7291 GCA_964653225.1 uncultured Rhodoplanes sp.
CGCCGATGCCGTTGAGCGTGCATTCGATCTGGCGCGCGCCGCCGCGCACGCCCGCCATCGAGTTGGCCACCGCCATGCCGAGGTCGTCGTGGCAGTGCACCGAGAACACCGCCTTGTCGGAGTTGGGCACCCGCTCGCGCACCATCTTGAACAGGTTGAAATACTCCTCCGGCACCGTGTAGCCCACGGTGTCGGGGATGTTGATGGTGGTCGCGCCCGCCTTGATCGCGGCTTCCACGCAGCGGCACAGGAAGTCGTGCTCGGTGCGGGTGCCGTCCTCGGCCGACCATTCCACGTCGTCGGTGTGGGTGCGCGCGCGCGTCACCTGCGCGATCACCATCTCGTAGACCTCGTGCGGCTCCTTCTGGAGCTTCCACTTCATGTGCACCGGCGAGGTGGACAGGAACGTGTGGATGCGCCGGCGTGCCGCGGGCCTGATCGCCTCGGCGCAGCGGTCGATGTCCTTGGGAGCCGCGCGGGAGAGGCCGCACACCACCGCGTTCCTGGTTCGCTTGGCGATCTCGTACACGGCGGCGAAGTCGCCCTCCGAGGCGATCGGGAAGCCGGCCTCGATGACGTCGACGCCCATCGTGTCGAGCAGTTCGGCGACCTCGAGCTTCTCCTCATGGGTCATGGTGGCGCCGGGGCATTGCTCCCCGTCGCGCAAGGTGGTGTCGAAGATGACGACGCGGTCCTTTTCGGACTTCGCTGGCGTGGTCATGAAATGCGTCCTTCTGCTTCGCGCCCTGTGTGCGGGCGCTCCGGGGTTTCTGGCTCTCTCGACGTCCCCTGAGTGCCCAGGCGCAAGCGCCCGGCCGGCCCTCAGGGGCGGATAAGGAGCAGAAGCCCGCCGAGAACGAGGGCAGCCGCCGGCCGGGGCTGGGAAGCCCCCCGGGCGATCGCGCAGATGGTCTGCCGCGTCGGCATGGCCGTGAAAAATCCTCGTCTTCGGAGGCCAGGGTCGCGGAGGCTGGTTAACCGCTCGTTAACCCCGGCTTTTTCCGTGCCCTCTTGTACCGGAAACCGGGCCCGCGGGGCAAGGGCATCCGCGCGGGCCGGGCCGGCTCATCGCAGGCTTGCCTCCCCCGAGCATGCCGAAATGCTCAGGCCGCCGGCTCCGGCCGGAACACCCGGCGCGGACTGACCAGTTCGTCCTGCGCCTCGATCAGCAAAATTTCGCGCGATTGCGCGGCGGCGGTGCGGTCCAGAATGCCGAAAACCGAAGAGGCCGACAGCGACAGCGCCTCGGCCGCCGAGCCGGTGCGCAGATGGTGCGCGAAGAACAGCGCCGCGATCGCATCGCCCGCGCCGTTGACCGAGATCGGCAGTTTCGGCGTGCGCAGCCGCCACGCGCCGTCGCGGTCGCAGGCCAGAAGCTCGATGGTCTCAGGCGGCGTCTCCTCGGTCAGCAGCGAGGTCACGAGCGCGGTGCCCGGCCCGAGCGCGCGCAGCGCTGCCACGGCGGCCAGCACCTCGGCCATGCGCGTGGTGGTGCGGCCGGTGAGATGATCCAGCTCGAAGTGGTTGGGCGTCACGATGTCGGCCGCCCGCACCGCCGCCTGCCGCATGAAGTCCGCGATGCCGGGCTGCACGAACACGCCGCGGCCCACGTCGCCGATCACCGGGTCGCAGCAGTAGCGCGCCTGCGGGTTGGCCGCGCGCACCCGCGCCACCGCATCGAGAATCGCGGCGCCGACGTCGGCCGTTCCCATGTAGCCCGACAGCACGCCGTCGCACGACGCCAGCACGCCGCGCTCGGCGATGCCCTCCACCAGTTCCTGGATCGAGGCGCCGTCGAAGGCGCGGCCGCGCCACGCGCCGTAGCCGGTGTGGTTGGAGAACTGGACCGTGTGGATCGGCCAGACCTCGACGCCGAGCCGCTGCAGCGCAAAGGCCGCCGAAGCGTTGCCGACGTGGCCGTAGGCCACATGAGACTGGATCGAAAGCAGGTTCACCGAACGGGTCCGAAAACGAGGGCGCGGCAGGGAGCATGTCCCCGCCGCGCCTTCAATTCCAGTTCGATTTTGTGATCGGCCGATCGGCCGCGCTGATGGTTGCGCCGATCACCGGTCTACTTTCCGGACAGCACCTCGTCGACGAACCTGTTGGTGTAAGTCTTCGACAGGTCGACGTTCGCCTTGGCGACCTCGGGCGAGGACTGGCTGAACACCGCCAGAACCGCCTGCGCGCCCTTGGGATCCATCCGGCCGGTCTCCGAGAACATCGGCAGCGTGTTCTTGAGCGCCGCCAGATACAGCGCCTTGTCGGCGCCGACATACTGCGCCGGAACCTTGGCCATGATCGCCTCGGGGGTGTTGGAATGAATCCACTTCAGCGTGTTGACCAGGGCCCGCGCCATGGCGGCCGCGGTTTTGGGATTCTTCTCGATCCAGTCGGCGCGGGTGTAGAGCGCGCCGCCGGGATACTCGCCGCCGAACACGTCGATCGTGTCCTTCTGGGTGCGGGTGTCGCTCAGGATGCGCAGGTCCTTGTACTTGCCCTGCAACAGCGTCACCGCCGGATCGAGCATGATCGCGGCGTCCACGCTGCCCTGCTCCATCGCCGCCACCGCAGTCGCGCCGAGCCCGATGCCGATGACGCCGACGCGGTTCGGATCGACGCCGTTCTTGCGCAGCATGAACTTCATGAAGAAGTCGGTCGAGGAGCCGGGCGCGCTGACGCCGATGCGCTTGCCGGCCAGATCCTTGATCGACTTGATGGTGCCGCTCTGCTTCGGCGAGACCACCAGCGCGAAGCCCGGATAGCGGTCGTAGACCACGAAGGCCTGCATATGCTGCTTCTTGGCGGCGAGATTGACGCAATGGTCGAAATAGCCGGACACCACGTCGGCGCTGCCGCCGAGCACCGCGGTCAGCGCCTGCGAGCCGCCCTTGAAGTCCACCATGTCGACGTTGAGCCCGGCCCGCTCGAACTCGCCCAGTTCCTTGGCCAGCACGGTCGGCAGGTAGCACAGGCAGCTCGCCCCGCCAATCGCCAGCGTAACCTTCGTCTGCTGCGCCGACGCCGCCCCGGAGGTCAGCGCGAGCGCCACGGCCGCGCCCAGCAGACCCTTGAACATTCCCGTCATGGAAAACCTCCCATCGCCCGCGGCCGCCCTGCGGGGCCATCGCATCGCGAACGATAATGCAGCCCGCCGCCGCTGGCAAAGCAGGGCGTGATCCGGAAAGGTGGGAACCGGTTTTCCGGCAAGATCACGCCCAAAACGTGAGAAAAGCACCGGGCAAGAAAAGCTCCGGGCGAGATCTCAGCGAATTCGACTCCGGCCCTTCGTCGCGGCTCTCAGGTGCGGGTGTCGGCCGTCGCCGGGCGCCAGACCAGCAGCCGTCGCTCCACCAGCGTCACCAGACCGTCGATCACCACGACGAAGGCTGCCAGCACGAACATGCCCGCGAACACGCCCGCGATGTCGAACGTGCCCTCGGCCTGCAGGATGAGGTAGCCGAGCCCCGCGGCCGAGCCGAGATACTCGCCCACCACCGCGCCCACCACGGCGAAGCCGACCGAAGTGTGCAGCGAGGAGAACATCCACGACAGCGCCGACGGCCAGTAGACGTGCCGCATGAGCTGGCGCTCGTTCATGCCGAGCATCCGGGCGTTGGCCAGCACCGTGGGGCTGACCTCCTTGACACCCTGGTAGACGTTGAAGAACACGATGAAGAACACCAGCGTCACGCCGAGCGCCACCTTCGACATGATGCCGAGGCCGAACCAGAGCGTGAAGATCGGCGCCAGCACGATGCGCGGCAGCGCGTTCATCATCTTCACATAGGGATCGAACACCGCCGCGATCAGCGGCTGGCGCGCGAACCAGAAGCCGACCAGGATGCCGCCGACCGAGCCGATGACGAAGGCCAGCGTCGCCTCGGTCAGCGTGATCCACAGGTGCCGCCAGATCGTGCCCTCGTAGAACCATTTGAACACGCGCTCCGCCACGTCGTAGGGCGTGGAGAAGAAGAACGGTGGCATCAGCGGCTTGTCGCCCACTGGAACCGTGGTCAGCAGATGCCACACAGCGATGGTGACGACCGCGACGCCGACCTGCAACGACAGGAGCCTGACGCGCTGCATCACCGGCCCTCCGTCTGGGCATAGCCCTTGAGAACCTCGTCCTTCAGCATCTGCCAGATCTCGCGGTGCAACTCGTGGAAGGCGTGGTCGAGCTTGATCTCGCCGGTGTCGCGCGGCCGGGACAGCGGCACCCTCCAGTCGCCGATGATGCGCGCGGCCGGGCCCGCCGACATGATGACCACGCGGTCGGAGAGCGCGATCGCCTCCTCCAGATCGTGGGTCACGAACATCACCGCCTTGCGGTCGGCGCTCCACAGGTCGAGCAGCAGGTTGCCCATGATCTGCCGGGTCTGCGCGTCGAGCGGGCCGAACGGCTCGTCCATCAGCAGGATCTTCGGATCGCGGATCAGCACCTGGGCGAGCCCCACCCGCTTCCTCTGCCCGCCCGACAGCATGTGCGGGTAGCGTTCGGCGAAGGCGGCAAGACCCACCCGCTTGAGCCAGCCGTGCGCCCGTTCACGCGCCTCCGCGCGCGGCGTGCCCGCCACCTCGAGGCCGATGGCGACGTTCTCCAGCGCGGTCTTCCACGGGAACAGAGCCTCGGCCTGGAACAGGTAGCCGGACTGGGTGTTCAGCCCATCGAGCGGCGTCCCGAAGATATCGACGCGACCGGCAGTGGGGGGGAACAGGCCGGCGGCGGCGTTCAGCAGGGTCGTCTTGCCGCAGCCGGTGGGACCGACGATGGAGACGAACTCGCCGTCAGCGACGTCCAGCGAGGCGCGCTCCACGGCCCTGTAGGTTCCGCCGTCCGCCAGCCGGAACGCGATGGTCACGTCGGACAGCGACACCGCGGAGACCTCCGCCGCGCGCAGCGTCTCCCCGGCTCCGGCAGCCGCCCCCTCGCCCATCCGCTCCTCTCCCCGCCCGCCGTCCGATACCGGACGCCGGTCGCGCAAAATTCCGCCGCCCATCTAGCGAGAGACGAGACCCTTGATCAACCCGGCGTCGATCAGAAGCCGGTTGAAGCGCCGCGCCTCCGCGCCGCCGGCGCAGAGCGCGAACAGCCCCTTGCAGCGCTCCATGATCCGCTTCTGCTCGGCGAAGGTGGGATCGAGCGGCAGGCCGGCCATTTCCTGGATCGCGATCGGCAGGTAGGCGGCGTCGAGCGTGTCGAGCGCCGAGCCGAGGTCGGCGGGCGCGAAATTCACCGGCTCTATGGCGTAGTAGGTGGTGTAGTAACGCGGGTCGTTGGCCATGATCCGGCCTCGGATCGTGGCCTCGTCGGCCGCCGGATCGACGATGCGCGCGGCCAGCGGCGGCTGGTGGTCGCCGAAGCGCACGATCAGGAACCGCTCGTCCGGGAAATCGCGCGCAAGACGCGCCACGAAGCCGCGGTAATCCTTCGCGCTCATGTGCTGGCGCCGCAGGTATTCGTCGATCTCGAAGCCGTTGCCCGGCGCGCGCCAGTCCGGCGTGAGATCCGGGCGGAACACGAAGGTCCAGGGGAAGTGGTTCGCCTGCGTGTAGGCGAACACGAACAGCGGCTTGCCCTCGCCGCGCTCGCGCGCGATCAGCCGCGAGGCCTGGTCGTAGAAGAAGCTGTCCGGCTCGATGGGACCCTGCTTCATGTCGCGGGTGTCGAGCACGCGGTCGATGCCCGTGCCCTGCTGGAAGCGGCGGGCCGACAGGAAGGCGTTGTGCGCCGGATAGAGCGTGAAGGTCCTGTAGCCGCAGCGGCGCAGCGCCTGCGGCAGCCCGCGCTCGACGCGGCCCGCGGCCACCCGCGTCACTTGATAGGCGAAGCGGCCGTAGGAGCGCGAGGACAGCCCCGCGAGCACGTTGTATTCGGTGTACCAGGTGGGGCCGCCCGCGCCCTCCACCAGCAGCGCACGCTGCCGGCCGTCGAACGACCGGAAATGTTGCGCGTAGCCGGGCGGCACCCGGACGCCCGGCGCCATGCGGATGTCGAAGCTCGACTCGTCGAGCACCAGAACGATGTGCGGCGGCTTCGCGGCCGGCTGGCAGGCCGCGTCCGTCGGCCGGAACGTCTCGCCCGTGCTCGCCTCCGCCTCCAGCCAGCCGCGGCTCAGGACGAGCGGCACCGCCGTCACCCCCGAATGCGCGAAGCCCGACACATGGTTGACGCCGAAGAAACTGTCCGAGGGCTCGCGCGGCTGCGCGAGCGACAGCGCGACGATGCCCGCGAAGCACCCGGCCGCAGCCAGCGCCGCGACCCGGCGCGGCAGCCGGAACGGATCCAGCCGCCAGAGCAGGACCATGACCGGCACCGCGAGCACGCCGCCCACGAGCAGGCTCACCCGTAGCTCGGGCACGACAGCGAGCAGGAAACGGAACGTGTCGGGGTCGATGACCAGGAGGTCGAAGAAATCGAGGGTCATCCACAGCACGCCGTACTTGAAGCGTGACAGCGCCACGACGAGCAGGACCATCGCCAGCGACAGCGCCGCCGACAGCGCCGGACGCCGGAGCAGTGCGAGCCAGAAGGCGTTCAGCAGGCCCCAGACCAGAAGAAACAGCGTTCGGTGGAACCCGTCGCTTTCCGTCCCGTACATGGTCCAGAGCGCTGCGCCGTGCAGCACGCCGAGCGCGAGCCAGCCGGCAACGCGGCGCGCGCCCGGTCGGGCGTCGGAGAACGGAAGCGTGAGGAAGGCAAGCGCCGGGGGCATGGTTGCGGTCCCCGCGCACGGGACGGACGGCAGAGAGCGGCGCGAAACCGCCGTCATATTTCTGTAACAAAAGTGTCATGGCAAGCGTCATGGTGACGCTCGAAGGCCGTTTCCGCGCGGGGACCGGCTCCTGCTCCCGTCTCGGCAGCAGGCCTGGGCCGAACGAAAAAGACCCGCGCGAGGCGGGCCTTTTCCAGTTCCGGGAACGGCCGGTCAGTTCCGGCTCTTGTCCACCAGCGCGCCCTGCTTGATCCACGGCATCATCTCGCGAAGCTTCTCGCCGACCTTCTCGATGTCGTGCTCGGCGAGGCGCGCGCGGGTCGCCTTGAACGAAGCCTGGTTCACCTTGTTCTCCAGCATCCAGTCGCGGGTGAACTTGCCGGTCTGGATGTCGTTCAGCACCCGCTTCATCTCGGCCTTGGTCTCGGCCGTCACGATGCGCGGGCCGGTGACGTATTCGCCATACTCGGCGGTGTTGGAGATCGAGTAGTTCATGTTGGCGATGCCGCCCTGGTAGATCAGGTCGACGATCAGCTTCACCTCGTGCAGGCACTCGAAGTAGGCCATCTCCGGCG
>CAZZCV010000122.1:0-7089 GCA_964653225.1 uncultured Rhodoplanes sp.
TCGCCGCCGGCACGCCGATCGAGGCGATCCAGAGCCGCACCCAGACCATCAGCATGCCGCCCGACATGCTCGGCTCCGGCGAGCACTTCGCGCTCGAGGTGCGCGGCGATTCGATGATCGAGGCCGGCATCCTCGACGGCGACACGGTGCTGATCAAGAAGACCGAGGGCGCCGACACCGGCGACATCGTGGTGGCGTTGATCGACGACGAGGAGGCCACGCTCAAGCGCTTCCGCCGCCGCGGCGCGTCGATCGCGCTCGAGCCCGCGAACGCCTCCTACGAGGTCCGCATCCTGCCGCCGACGCGGGTGCGCATCCAGGGCAAGATGGTCGGCCTGTTCCGGCGCTATTAGAGCGTTTTCGAGCGAAGTGGAACCGGTTCGCGTGAAGAAAACGCGACAAACAGGGGATCGAGAGTCCTTCCCCGTTTCCGTGAAATGGTGATGGACTCTCGGTCAGTCGCCGGGCTCCATATCCTCGCTGCGCGGGGTGGCGTCCTGCGGCCGCCGCGTCGCGGCTGCCGGGACCGGGGTGCCTGACATCACGGCGGGGGCGGCCGGCGCCCGCGCCCATGGCCGGTCCTGATCGGGAGGACGGGCCGCGATGGCCTTCACCCCCCCGGTCTGTATCGTCAGCGCGATTGCGCCCTGCCCGCGCGAAATCCGGCGGTCGATGACCTGCGCGGCGCAGGCCGGCGGCGCGTCGCGGGTCGTGACGACCAGAGCGGCCCTTCGGCAATCCTCCTCGAACGCCTCCGGGGTCAGCACGCGGGCCACCAGCCGGCCATCCGCGAGCCGGCCAATGCAGCCGGCCGCGTCGCAAAGGATACCGTCGCGCAGCGTGGGATCGGTCGGCAGGCGGGCGTCGCCGTCCGCGGCGAGCCAGCTGCGCACCGTGAAGCTGTCACGGCTGCTGCGATGGATCGAGAGCCGCCCGTCCGCCCCGCGCACCGCGAAGCTCTGGCCGTCCGCCGAGACGAGGGCGTCGGGCTGCGGCGCCCGCACCGCCAGCACGGTCGCCGCAAGCGCCAGCGCCGCGCCTGACCAGCGCAGCGGCGTCCGCAGCAGGCAAAGCAGAACGAGCCCCGCGGTGCCGAGCAGCAGCGGGCCCGTGCCGAACGCCGGCATCCGCACCAGCGCGCCGGGCAGGCCCGCGACCCAGACCGCAACCGCGATCATGAAGCCTATGCCCTCGCCCATCAGCCACCACAACAGGCCGTCGAAGCCGAACGGCAGGAGAACGAGTCCGAGAATGCCGCTCGGCATCACCAGGGCCGAGACGATCGGCATGGCCACGAGGTTGGCCAGCACGCCATAGGGTGCGATCCGGTGAAAGTGATAGGCGGCATAGGGCATGGTGGCGAGCCCCGCCACCAGCGAAGCGAGCACGAGCACCGCGACCTCTCGGCCGCCCCACAGCGCCACGCGCGCCGCCATCGAACTGTCCGCGCCCGCACTCCAGCGCAGGCTGCGCTCGTAGGCCGCGATCAGCGCCAGCGTGGCCGCGAACGACATCTGGAAGCTCGGATGCACCACGGCCTCGGGCGCGATCAGCAGCACCGCGAAGGCCGCCACGGCCAGCGTGCGCAGCGTCAGCGCCGGCCGGTCCGCCATCACACCCACCAGCACCACGGCGGTCATGACGAAGGCGCGCTGCGTGGCGACCTCCGCGCCCGACAGCGCCAGATAGAACGCGGCCGCCGCGAGCGCACCGGCCGCGGCCCATTTCTTGATCGGGAATCGGCTGGCGAAGCCCGGCACCAGCGCCAGCAACGCGCGGATCGCGAAGAACACGACCCCCGCCACCACGGCCATGTGATAGCCGGAGATCGACAGCACATGGGCGAGGCTCGAGACGTACATGGCGTCGTTGACGGGAGCCGAGATCGCGTCGCGCTTGCCGGTGATGAGGGCGGCTGCGATCGCGCCGCGGTCGCCGCCGACGGAGGCGCGGATGCGGCGGTCGATGGCGTCGCGCAGGGATTCGACGGCGGTGGTGTAGCGCAGCGACAGGCCGGCCGCCTGCGGGGCTTCGGCGACGGCGATCGAACCCAGAACGAAGCCGGTTGCGCCGATGCGCTGGAAGTAGAGGTCGCGCGCGAAGTCGTAGCCGCCGGGCCGCAGCGGCGCGGACGGCGGGCCGAGCCGGGCTTTGAAGGTGACGAAGGCGCCCACGGCCGGCGCGGTGCCCTTGCGCAGCGAGACCCGCACCCGCTCGGGCTTCTCGGCCAGGCGCGCGCCGTCGACCGTCAGCGTCCGCACCACGATGCGGTCGGTGCGCTCGCGCTCCTCGCGCCGCTCCACGAAGCCGGAGACCGCCACGCTCCAGGCCGGCGCGGAGAGAACCGGATGGGAGATGCGGACGCTCTTGAGCGTCGCGGTCGCAAAGCCCGCGGCTGCGGCGGTCAGCGCCAGCGCGACCGGAAAGCCCATGGGGCGTCGCCGCGCCAGCACCGCCACGGTCGCACAGGCCACGGCCAGCCCCAGCGCCGCCCACCACGCGGGCTCGCGCCCCGCGGCGAAGTAGATCGCGATCCCAAGGCCGAAGAAGACCGGCAACCAGGGCAGCAGGCGGCCCGGTCCCGTGTCGGCCAGGGCCCAGGCGCGAAGCCGCTCCGCGAGCGGCCGGCCGATTCCGGAAAGCGCAATCGGCCAGACGACGGCGCGGCGGCCGCCCGCCGCATCGCCCGCTGGCCACGTCTCGGTCCGGCCGCGGCCGGAATTCCGGTCCCTGCCCCACTCGACCATGCGCGGCGCCTCCCCGGACGCCGGCCACGCGCGAACGCGCACCCCACGGTTGCGATGCTACACGCGCGCGCATCCGGCGCGCTACGCCGGCGTGGGGATGGATTGTCCCGGAAGGAGGCCGGGGCGCCGCCGGTTCAGGGCTTGGCGGTCGCCTTGGCGAAGCTGTCGCGCAGCCCGACCGTGCGGTTGAACACCGGCCGCTGCGGAGTGGAATCCGGATCGCGTGCGAAATAGCCCTGGCGCTCGAACTGCACCGGCTCGGCGTCGCTTGCGGTCGCCGCGAGCGCGGGCTCGACGCGGGCATCGCCCAGCACCTCCAGCGAATCCGGGTTGAGCCCGGCCGCGAAGCCATCGCCGCCGCTCGGATTGGGATCGAGGAACAGCGGGCTGTAGAGCCGCACCTCGGCAGGCACGGAGTCGGCGGCCGACACCCAGTGGATCGTGGCCTTGACCTTTCGGCCGTCCGGCGCATTGCCGCCGCGCGTCGCCGGGTCGTAGGTGCAGCGCAGCTCGACCACCTCGCCGGCGGCGTTCTTCACCACCTCGCGACAGGTGATGAAATAGGCGTAGCGCAGCCGCACCTCGGCGCCGGGCGAGAGCCGGAAGAACTTCTTCGGCGGGTTCTCCATGAAGTCGTCCCGCTCGATGTAAAGCTCGCGGCCGAAGCGCAGCCGGCGCGTGCCTGCGGCCGGATCGTCGGGATGGTTGACCGCCTCCAGCTCCTCGCCGGGGCCTTCGTAGTTCTCGATCACCACCTTGAGCGGCCGCAAGACCGCCATGCGGCGCTGCGCGGTCCTGTTGAGGATCTCGCGGATCGAGAACTCCAGCAGGCCCATGTCCACGATGCTGTTGGCCTTGGCCACGCCGACCCGCCGGACGAAATCGCGCAAGGCCGCCGCCGGCACGCCGCGCCGGCGCAGGCCCGCGATGGTCGGCATCCTGGGGTCGTCCCAGCCGCCGACGTGCCTGTCCTGCACGAGCTTGGTCAGCACGCGCTTGGACAGGACGGTGTGCGTGATGTTGAGCCGCGCGAACTCGTACTGCCGCGGCCGCGCCGGCACCGGCAGGGCGTCGAGCAGCCAGTCGTAGAGCGGGCGATGATCCTCGAATTCGAGCGTGCAGATCGAGTGCGTGATACCCTCGATCGCGTCGGACTGGCCGTGCGCGTAGTCGTAGCTCGGATAGATCTTCCACGCGGTTCCGGTGCGCGGATGCGTGGCGTGCAGGATGCGGTAGAGCACCGGATCGCGCAGGTTGATGTTGCCCGAGGCCATGTCGATCTTCGCGCGCAGCACGCGCGCGCCGTTCGGGAATTCGCCGGCGCGCATGCGGCGGAACAGGTCGAGGTTCTCCTCGACGCTGCGGTCGCGGAACGGACTGTTTTTTCCGGGCTCGGTCAGCGTGCCCCGGTTGAGCCGCATCGCGTCGGGCGACTGGTCGTCGACGTAGGCCTTGCCGGCCTGGATCAGAAGCTCGGCCCATTCGTAGAGGCGCTCGAAATAATCGGAGGCGTGGTGGAGGTGCCGGCCCCAGTCGAAGCCGAGCCAGCGCACGTCGTCCTGGATCGCGTCGATGTACTCCTGTTCCTCGCGGGTCGGGTTGGTGTCGTCGAAGCGCAGGTGGCAGCGGCCGCCGAACTCCTCGGCGATGCCGAAATTCAGGCAGATCGACTTGGCGTGGCCGATGTGCAGGTAGCCGTTCGGCTCCGGCGGAAAGCGCGTGACCACGGTCGCGTGCCGCTTGGCCGCAAGGTCGGCCGCCACGATGTCGCGGATGAAGTCGCGTCCGGCCTCCCCGGCCGCATCGCCGTCCGCATCCCTTACCGCCCCGTCTGTCGCTCCGTCCGCCGCCATGCTGCCTTGATCCTGTCGTCGATGGCGCGGGCGAGCCGCCGCGCGGCGCCTATGTGCCAAATCCGGGCGGGAGAGCCAAGCCCGCCTTAAAGCCTGCCCCCCTTGCACGGACGCTTTTGTGATATGGGGTGCGCGTCGCCCGATCCCACGCAGACGAGCCCCTCCACCGCATTATGACCGCTCCCGTCGTCACCCGCTTCGCGCCCTCGCCCACCGGATTCCTGCACATCGGCGGCGCCCGGACCGCGCTGTTCAACTGGCTCTATGCGCGCGCGCGCGGCGGCAGGATGCTGCTGCGGATCGAGGATACCGACCGCGAGCGCTCCACCACGGCCGCGATCGACGCGATCCTGGACGGGCTCACCTGGCTCGGGCTCGACTGGGACGGAGAGGCGATCTACCAGTTCTCGCGCGTCGCCCGGCACCAGGAGGCGGTGGAGCAGATGCTGGCCGCGGGCCGCGCCTACCGCTGCTACGCCTCGCCGGACGAGCTGACCGCGATGCGCGAGGCGGCCCGCGCGCAGGGCCGCACGCGGCTCTACGACGGCCGCTGGCGCGACCGCGACGCGGCCGATGCGCCCGCCGGCGTGAAGCCGGTGATCCGGCTCAAGGCACCACTCACCGGCGAGACCGTGATCGAGGACCAGGTGCAGGGCCGCGTGGTCTGGCAGAACGAGAACCTCGACGATTTCGTGCTGCTGCGCTCCGACGGCACGCCGACCTACATGCTCGCCGTCGTGGTCGACGATCACGACATGGGCGTCACCCACGTCATCCGCGGCGACGACCATCTCAACAACGCCGCCCGCCAGAAGCAGATCTACGAGGCGCTGGGCTGGGAGGTGCCGACGATGGCGCACATCCCGCTGATCCACGGGCCGGACGGCTCCAAGCTCTCCAAGCGCCACGGCGCTCTCGGCGTCGACGCCTACCGCGCGATGGGCTACCTGCCGGCCGCGATGCGCAACTATCTGGTCCGGCTCGGCTGGAGCCATGGCGACCAGGAGATTTTCTCCACCGAAGAGATGGTCGCGGCCTTCGACCTGCCCACCATCGGCCGCTCCCCGGCCCGCTTCGACTTCGCCAAGCTGGAAAGCCTGAACGGCCACTACATCCGCCAGACCCCGGATGCCGGGCTTGTGGCCGCGCTCGACGGGCTGTTGCCGCACCTGCCGCAGGGGCCGGCGATCGCGGCCCGGCTCACGCCCGCGATGCGGGACAGGCTCCTGGCCGCGATGCCGAACCTCAAGGACCGTGCCAAGACGCTGGTGGAGCTTCTGGACGCCGCCGGCTTCCTGTGGGCCGACCGGCCCCTCGGCCTCGACGACAAGGCGAAGACGCTGCTGACCCCCGAGGCCCGGAGCCTGATCGCGGCGCTTCTCCCCGACTTCGAGACCGGCGCTGGCTGGAGCGCGGCCTCGACCGAGGCCGTCGTGCGCTCCTTCGCCGAGACCAGGGGCGTCAAGCTCGGTGCGGTGGCGCAACCGCTGCGCGCCGCGCTCACCGGACGGACCACGTCGCCGCCGATCTTCGACGTGCTGGCGGTGCTGGGCAAGGACGAGAGTCTCGCGCGGCTGCGCGACCAAGCCGCCCCCTGATCCGGTTTTTTTTGCACAGGCGGCCGGTTCCCCCAACCGCTGGGCTGCTTATTTACCGGGCAGCCCTTCGGGTGCTGTATCTTGCAGCGCACACATGAATGGGTTACCCAAAAATAGGGTAGTGCAGCCGGCCCGCCCTGTGCGGCCGGCCCAATGCGAGGGCTCGATATGGACGCCAAAACCGGCGCGAACACCAAGACCGGGCAGCTTTCCGTCGGCGACAAAAGCTGGTCGTTCCCGATCTATTCGGGCTCGATCGGTCCCGACGTCATCGACATCGGCAAGCTCTATGCCGAGACCGGCATGTTCACCTTCGATCCGGGGTTCACCTCCACGGGGGCCTGCGAGTCGAAGATCACCTACATCGACGGCGACGAGGGCGTGCTGCTCTATCGCGGCGTGCCGATCGAGCAGCTCGCCGAGCACGGCGACTTCCTCGAGACCTGCTATCTGCTGCTCTACGGCGAACTGCCGACGCCGTCGCAGAAGGCGGACTTCGACTATCGCGTGACGCGCCACACGATGGTCCACGAGCAGATGACCCGCTTCCTCCAGGGCTTCCGCCGCGACGCCCATCCGATGGCGGTGATGACCGGCTCGGTCGGCGCGCTGTCGGCCTTCTATCACGACTCCACCGACATCTCCGATCCGGTCCAGCGCATGATCGCCTCGATCCGCATGATCGCGAAGATGCCGACGCTGGCGGCGATGGCCTACAAGTATTCGGTCGGCCAGCCCTTCGTCTATCCGAAGAACGACCTCGACTACGCCACCAACTTCCTGCGCATGTGCTTTGCGGTTCCGGCCGAGGAGTACAAGCCCAATCCCGTGCTGGCGCGCGCGATGGACCGCATCTTCATCCTGCACGCCGACCACGAGCAGAACGCCTCC
>CAZZCV010000123.1:0-7047 GCA_964653225.1 uncultured Rhodoplanes sp.
CCTGACGATCGAGGGCGTGATGATGCCGGGCAAGGGCAAGATGACCGTCACCGGCAACCTGCGCGACGTGATGAAGGAGTCGATCTCGGCGGCGGCGTCCTACGTCCGCTCGCGCTCGGTCGCCTTCGGCATCGAGCCGCCGATGTTCGACAGGCGCGACATCCACGTCCACGTTCCGGAAGGGGCGACCCCGAAGGACGGCCCGTCCGCCGGCGTGGCGATGGTGACGGCCATCGTCTCGGTGATGACCGGCATTCCGGTGCGCAAGGACGTCGCCATGACCGGCGAGATCACGCTGCGCGGCCGGGTGCTGCCGATCGGCGGCCTCAAGGAGAAGCTGCTCGCCGCGCACCGCGGCGGCATCAAGACGGTGCTGATCCCCGAGGAAAACGCCAAGGACCTGGTGGAGATCGCCGATTCCATCAAGAGCGGGCTGGAGATCATCCCGGTCACGCGGATGGACGAGGTTCTCGCCACGGCGCTGGTGCGCAAGCCGGAGCCGATCGAGTGGGACGAGGCGAAGAAGCCGGTCCAGACCTCGGTGGATGCCGTGGTCGAGGAGGACGGCTCGGGCCTCACCGCGCACTGAGCGCAGGGGTACTACGGATGCGGACGGCGGCGCTTCGGCGCCGCCGTTCTGCTTTGGGGGCCGGCGCGTTTCCGAGCGAAGCGAGCGCCGGCGCGCGTGCCGAAACGCGCACCCTCAAAACCGGGAATCCTTCACCGCCTCCCTGAAGCGTTGAAGGACTCTAGCCGAGCTGCCGCACCGTGATCGGCTCGTCGGCGATCACGCCGGCCGCGCCGTATTCGCGCATCAGGGTCTCGATCCGCCGCTGCGGGTCCTCGTGTCCGGTCTCGAAATAGGCGGCGATGTGCCGGCCGCGCGCCACCAGCCACCGGCCGAACATGCCCCGCTCGCGGTCGTAGCCCGCCAGCGCATCCGCCCAGTTGTCGCCGCTGCCGGCCAGCGCGTCCGCCAGCCGCTCGGCATCGAGCGCGGCCTTCATCACGCCGGTCGCGACGTGCGGGCGGGCCACGAAGGCCGCGTCGCCGAGCAGCACCGCGCGGCCGAACACCAGGCGGGGGGATTCGAGATCGAAGATCGGCTGCAGGATGATCCGGGGGGCGGCGGCGACCAGGGCCGCGAGCTGCGGCGGGAGCGTCGCGCGGGCGCTCGCCTTCAGGGCCTCGATCGCCTCGGCCCGGATGTGCCGCTGCACGATCCAGGCCCCGTTGCGCGGCCCGCCGGCGGCGGCGCACAGATCGGCGAGGGCGGCCTCGGTCACCGGGCGGAACCAGACGAAATGGCAGCGGTTGAGGCCGCGCCGGCTACCGTCCAGCGGCGCCGGCATCGGAATCGACAGCATCAGCTCGCCGGGCGGAAAGCCGAAGATCATGTGATGCAGCATCAGCTCGTGCAGCGCGGGATCGATCCCGTCCGCCTCGACCACGCCGCGCCAGGCGACGTAACCCGCATAGCGCGGCGCAAGGTCCGGCAGCATCTGCGCCCGCACCGCCGAGAGCGGCCCATCAGCGCCCACCAGCAGGCAACCGGTCTCGCGGCTGCCGTCCTCGAACATCGCGGTGACGCCGGCCTCGTCCTGCTCGACCCGGACCAGCGCCTTGCCTTCGTGATAGCAGGCTTGCGGCAGCGCCTCTTTCAGCGGCTGCCAGATGTGCGCCCAGCCGCTCGTCACCGAGCGCACGGGAAGCCGCAGCGCGATGCGGCCGTCGCGGTCGAGACCGACCCGACCGAGCACCGGCACGCCGATCGAGGGATCGACCGCGACCCCGGCCCGGCGCATCACCGAAAACAGCTCCTCGCGGGTTCCGACGCCGGCCCCGCGGTCGCCGAGGTTGCCGCGGGCGCGTTCGAACACCGCGACGTCCCATCCGGTGGCGCGCAGAAGGTCGGCGGCGAACAATCCGCCGATCGACCCCCCGATCACCAGGGCACGGCGCTGCCGCATGTTCAGTTCAGCTTAATTCCCGCGTCGGCGATCACCTTGCCCCAGCGCGCGCGCTCCGCGGCGATGAAGGCGGCGGTTTCCTCCGGCGTGCTGCCCACCGGGGTGAGCGACATGGCTTCGATGCGCTTGGCTATCGCGGGCTCGCGCAGCACCTCGCGCACGGCCTCCGAAATCCGCTGCGCGAGGGCGGGCGGTGTCTTCGGCGGCGCGACGATGGCGAACCATGTGACCGACACGAAGCCCGGAAACGTCTCCGCCATGGCTGGCACCGCCGGCAGCGCCGCGATCCGCTTCTCGGAGCCGATCGCGAGCCCCTTGAGCTTGCCCTCGCGCACCGGGTTGAGCGCATTGCCGAGATTGTCGAACATCATGTGGATGTGGCCCGCGAACAGGTCCGTCAGCGCCGGCGCCAGTCCCTTGTAGGGCACGTGCACCATCTTGATGCCGGCCAGCGAGCTGAACAGTTCCATGCTCAGGTGGGGCGTGCTGCCGGCTCCAGCCGAACCGTAGGTCAGCTTGCCGGGGTTGGCCTTGGCGTGGGCGATCAGCTCGCCCAGGGTCGCCGCCGGAACGCTCGGGTGCACCATCAGCACGTTCGGCAGCGACGCCATCACCGTGATCGGCACGAAAGCTGCGGGATCGTAGCCGAGCTTGGAGTAGAGGCTCTGGTTCACCGACAGCGGGGGCGGCGGCGTGGCGAGCAGGGTGTAGCCGTCCGGCTCGGCTCGGCTGGCGGCTTCGGCGCCGATGTTGAGCGCGCCGCCCACGCGATTCTCGATCACCACGGGCTGGCCCCATTTCGCCGACAGCCGCTCGGCGACGATGCGCGGCAGCGTGTCCGCCGCAGCACCGGCCGGGATCGGCACGATGATGCGCAGCGTCCGGTTCGGAAAGTCGGCCTGCGCCGCCGCAGGCCCGGCCCCGAAGGCCAGCAGCAGGGTTGCGACAAGCGCAACCGAAACACGGTGCAGAGTTGAGCCGGACATCGGACGCTCCTTCGTTCTGTTGTTCCGTCGTTCTATGATGCGGCGTGGCCGGCGGCCGCGGCTGGTGCGCGCGATCCGCCGCCCCGCATCGTCGCGGCGCCGCGGCGAGGGTCTGCGGAATTGTTTCGCAGCCGGCCGCCGCGATCAAGCCTGCGCGACGTTGGGGCCGCATCAGATCCCGCTTGCATGTCGGAATGAAAGGTGTCGCCGATTCGAGCGATTCGACGCGATATTTCGAACGAATCGCTTGCTTTCGATTTCTTTTGGGCAAACCCTCCGCGCATTCAACGGCAAGGCACCGTTGATTCGATTGCGAGCGAAGGGAAAGGATCGGTCAGATGACCAAGAACGAACTCATCGCAATGGTGGCCGACAGGGCCCAGATGACGAAGACGGCGGCGTCGGCGGCGGTGGACGCGACCTTCGACGCCATCACCACGACCCTGAAGAAGGGCGGCGAAGTCAAGATCATGGGTTTCGGTAACTTCCGCGTGGTCAAGCGCGCCGCACGCGAGGGCCGCGATCCGCGGACCGGCGCGACGGTGAAGATCAAGGCGGCGAGGCGTCCGCGCTTCTCGGCCGGCAAGGGTCTCAAGGAAGCCGTCAACAAGTAGCCTCCGCGCGTTCCTGGAAATCCGAACGCCTCCGCGGCGCCCGCCGCGGAGGCGTTCGCGTACCGGGCTTTCGCTTGCGTCGCGCCGCGGGCGGGGCGATAAGGACCGGCCCGCGCGGCCCCGGGGGCGGTTAGCTCAGCCGGTAGAGCGCCTGCTTTACACGCAGGATGTCGGCGGTTCGATCCCGTCACCGCCCACCAGCCGCGCCCTTGCGGCACGAGTTGCGGGCCGGCAGATCGTCCGCCTTGACTTAGGCAAGCCCGGCCTTTAAGTCCCTCCCACGCCCGCGGGGGCGTAGCTCAGTTGGTTAGAGCGCTGCCCTGTCACGGCAGAGGCCGCGGGTTCGAGTCCCGTCGCTCCCGCCACTTTTTTCTATCTTGAGAACTCCGAGTCCGTCGCTCCGGCGTGCATCCGCGCGCCGGACGATGGGCGCGTGCGTGTTCGGCGGATTTTTTTTGCAGACGGCGCGGCACAGCCGGGCGTTGCGGGAGAGCCCGCCCACGCGGCCGCGCAAACGCCCCCTGCACGCCGCGCGCTTTGCGCGCTACGATCCCCTCGGCTGGAAATCTGACAGGGAGAAGGACGCCAATGAAGCTGGGCTTTTTCGACGATTTCAAACTGGGCGTGATCGACGGCGACTCCGTCGTCGACGTTTCTGCTGCCGTCCATGACATTCCGCGCCTGGGGCCGCAGGACCTGATCCGCGGCGTGATCGAGCGCTTCGGCGAATTGAAGGGCAAGCTGGCGGACGCAGCCGCCAAGGGAAAGCGCGTGCCGGTCTCGCAGGTTCGCTTCCGCGCGCCGCTGCCCAGGCCCGAAACCATCGTCTGCATGGCGGTGAACTACATGGAGGACGGCACGCTGCCGGAGCCCGCGCCGATCAACGCCTTCCTGAAATCGCCGGGCTCGATCATCGGCGACGGCGACACGATGGTGCTGCCGGACATGGCGGCCTCGGTGTTCGAGGGCGAGGCCGAGTTCGCGGTCGTCATCGGCAAGAAGGCCTCGCACGTAAAGGCGGCCGACGCGATGGACTACGTGTTCGGTTACACCAACTTCATCGACGGCTCCGCGCGCGGCGTGGTGCCGCCCACCAACGTGTTCTACCAGATGAAGTCGCGCGACACCTTCGCACCGATCGGACCGTGGATCGTCACCGCCGACGAGATCAAGGACCCGCACAAGCTCGCCATCACGCTCACCAACAATGGCGTCACGATGCAGAGCTTCAACTCCGACGACATGGCCCACAAGATCCCGCGCTGCATCGAGTGGGTCAGCGCGATCCACACGCTGCAGCCCGGCGACATCATCGCCACCGGCACCAACCACCGCGGGCTCAATCCGTTCATGGACGGCGACAGGATCGAACTGACCACGGAGGGGCTCGGCACGCTGCGCATCAACGTCAAGGACGACCTCAAGCGCACCTGGGCGCGGGTCACCCGGCTCAAGCACAAGGAGAGCGGCGCGCAGGGCGTTCACACGCCGCAGACCGGCGGCAAGTACGCGCCGGGGGCATAACCTCTCCGGCAGCATCGACGTCGGCCGGGACCCGCCGGCCGACCCATCAGACGGGGCGGAAGCGGTCGCGCTTCCGCCCCGAACGATTCCGGCAACCGGCGGATTTCAGGATTCGGCTTCCAGGGTGATCCGAAGAGCACGGGGCGGCAGGTCGAATCCGACCGCAGACAGGTCGTTGACCAGCATCGCAGCGGCTGCAGCTTCCTCCGAAGGAACCGCAACGGCCATCGCGGCAAGCCACACCACGCGCCCCGGCACACATGCGGCGGCCCACACCATTGCGCCGGGCCGATTTTCCAGTGCCCGCGCGCGCGCGAGCACTGCGCGGTCGTCACGGTCACTCTCGATGGCCGTCCGCGCGAGGGCACACAATTCCTCCAGATCGTCGCGGATCAGGGCAAGCTCCGGATGGGTTTGTGCCGCTCCGGAGACCACCGTCAGGCAGGCTCGAAGGAAGCGTTGGAGCACCAGGTCGCCGCCGCCCGGCGCGTCCAGACGGTGACCGAACTCCGCGAGAACCGCACGCAGCTCCTCGCGATTCACTCGGCCGGCCCGGTGCCGATCCGCAAGGAATTCGAGCCGCATGGCGACCGACGCCGCCCAGGCAGGCCATTGTGCCTGGGTGTTGCCCGGAACGGTCATGCCCCCGCCGGCGTCGGCAGGAATACGACCTCGTGCCCGGCCGCGAGCGCCGCCACCTGGTCGGGGGTCTGATCCTTCATCGAGTGGATGCTCCAGAACAGGTCGTAGAGCTTGCGCGCGGGCGTGACCCAGAATAGGGCCGTCGCCGGCTGGTCGGCCCTGTTGAAGACGGCGTGGGGGATTTGCATCGGCAGCTTCACCAGATCGCCTGCAGTCGCCACGAATCCCTTGCCGTCGAGCAGCAGGTCGAGGCGGCCTTCCAGCAGGTAGAGGAACTCATCCTGGGTCGGATGGATGTGGGGGGGCACGAAGGCGCCGGGCGGGAGCGTCGCGTGCCAGGAGAACGACTGCTCGTTGAGGGATTTGGGCATGTAGGTCCCGCCCAGGATGTTCCAGCTGATTCCCTCGATTCCGGTGCCGGCCTTGGTGATTCCCGCCGTAAGCTGCTGCATCTGACGCGCACTCCCGTCCTGTGCCGAAGGCAGCGCATCCGACCACGCCCGAAATCGCCTGGAAACAACACCGAACGGCACGACGCGCCCCTTTTGCCCGCAGCGTAAACGGCCCGCGCCATATCGGGCAATGGAGCCCGCGGATTCGGCCGGGACAGCTTTCCCCCGTCCGCCTTGCCTCCCTTTGTGCGCTGCGCTAAGGCTCACCCCCGCCTGTCTTTGGAACGAATCCGAACTCTGCCGGGGGCGATTTGCGTGGGGGACCTGCGGCGCCGATCCGGCGCAGGCAGCGGTCCGGAGCCGGGCTTTGCCGGGACCTCGGTCCTGTCGATCAGGGTGTCAGGGAAGGTCACCGATGACCGCATTGCTGCAGGACTATCTTCCCCTCGTGGTGTTCATCGGGGTCGCGCTGGGGCTCGGCCTCGCGCTTCTCATCGCGCCCTTCCTGGTCGCCTACAAGTCGCCCGATCCGGAGAAGCTCTCGGCCTACGAATGCGGCTTCAATGCGTTCGACGACGCCCGCATGAAGTTCGACGTGCGGTTCTACCTGGTGGCGATCCTGTTCATCATCTTCGACCTCGAGGTCGCCTTCCTGTTTCCCTGGGCCGTGGTGTTCGGCGACCTGGGCGCCTACGGATTCTGGTCCATGATGGTGTTCCTTGCGGTTCTGACCATCGGCTTTATGTACGAATGGAAGAAGGGGGCGCTCGAATGGGACTGAGCGCATCATGAACACCCTCGTCGCACCCGCCCCCAGGGGCGTGCTCGATCCGCGCACCGGCAAGCCGGTCGGCGCCGACGATCCCTTCTTCACCGGGCTCAACAGCGAGCTGTCGGACAAGGGCTTCATCGTCACCAC
>CAZZCV010000124.1:0-6899 GCA_964653225.1 uncultured Rhodoplanes sp.
AGGGCACCACGCAGAAGGTGCAGAACTTGTCGCAGCCCTCCTGCACGGTGAGGAACGACGACACGCCGCGCCGGCGCACGCTTGCGGGGCTGGGCTGCGGCAGATGGTCGAACTTGTCCTCGACCGGAAACTCGGTCTCCACGACCTTTTCGTGCGCCGTGCGCGCCAGCATGTCCGGCAGCCTGTGATAGCTCTGCGGCCCGACCACGAGATCGACCACCGGGGCGCGGCGGACGATCTCCTTGCCCTCGGCCTGCGCCACGCAGCCGGCCACCGCCACGGTGACGCGGCGGCCTTCGCCCGCGGCCTGCTCCTTGAGCACGCGGATGCGGCCCAGCTCGGAATAGACCTTCTCGGCGGCCCGCTCGCGGATGTGGCAGGTATTGAGGATGACGAGATCGGCGTCGTCCGGTGTCGCGGTTTCGACATAGCCTTCGGGCGCGAGCGTGTCCGCCATACGATGCGAGTCGTAGACGTTCATCTGGCAGCCGTAGGATTTGACGTAGAGCTTGCGCGGTCCGTTCATGCCGTCCGGGATGGCGCCTCCGGCGCCCTTCTGCAACCCAGGCCGTTGCCTAACCTGAACAATCGAGCGCCATGCGCGTCCGGCCGGGTGACTGTCCCGGTCATACCGGGTTTTGCCGGAAAAAGGAATGCCCCTGCCTTCGGTTCCAAGGCTTGGACGCAGGCTTGGACGGTGGCTCGGACGGAGGTTCAGAGATGGGTGGTGGAGAGCGGCTTTTCCCGGATCAGGGCGAGCGCCACCAGCGCCAGCGCGAGGCTCGCCGCCGTGGCGCAGAACACCCGCACGAAGCCTTCGGGCGAGTAGTCGGCGACCGCGGGGCCGGTTCCGGCCGCAGGCCCCCGCGCCACCAGCACGACGGCGCCGAACGACGCCACCAGCATGGTGCAGAACAGGTTGCGGGAGAACTGCATGGTGCCGACGCCGGTGCCGAACTGGTGGCTCGCCACGTTGTTCTGCAGCACCGTCAGGGTGAGCGGCGGCAGGCCGCCGAAGCCGAGCCCGATCAGCGCCAGCACCGCCTGGAACTGCCAGAACCCGATGCTGCGGCCCCACCACGCCAGCATCAGCACGCCCGCGATCGAGAGCACGAGGCCGGCCATCGGCAGCCTTTTGTAGCGCGCCATGCGCGGGATCATCATGCCGACCACGCCGGCGCTGATGTTGAGCGTCATCGTCAGCATCAGCACGCTCAGGCCGGCGGTGGTCGCCGACACGCCCTGCACGCTCTGCAGGTACATCGGCAGGAAGATGTTGAGCCCGACGATCGCGCCCCAGCCGAAGGCGTTGGCCGCGATCGCGCCGCGCGCGCCGGGGCTGGCCAAGATCGCCAGCGGGATCAGCGGCTCGGCCGCGGTGAGCAGGCGCGCGACGAAGCCCGCGGCCACGACCAGCGACAGCGCGAACAGCGCAAGGATCGGCGGCGAGGTCCAGCCGTAGCGCACTCCGCCCATGCTCAGCGCCAGCATGAAGGCCACGCTCGACGTCATCACCAGCGCCGCGCCGAGGAAATCGAGCCTGTGGGGACGCTCGCGCCGCGGCAGCTTTCCCAGCAGCGTGAGCGCCAGCATGAGCGCGATCAGGCCCATCGGGATGTTGATCCAGAAGATCGCCGACCAGTGGACGTATTCCGCGAGGAAGCCGCCGAGCGCGGGCCCGGCCGCGCCGGCGCTGGTGTAGGTCACGGAGAAATAGCCGTAGTATTTGCCGCGGTCGCGCGGCGAGGCCACGTCGCCCAGGATCACCATGCCGGTGGAGGTGAGCCCGCCGCCGCCCATGCCGTGCAGCACCCGGCCGAGGATCAGCACCAGCATGTTGGGCGCGAGCGCACACACCAGCGAGCCCAGCAGGTAGAACGAGATCGCGATGAACAGCGTGGTCCGGCGGCCGTAGATGTCGCTGATCTTGCCGTAGAGCGGCGTCACGGCGGTGTTGGCGATCAGGTAGGCGGTGATCAGCCAGGGCAGGTTGTTCACGTCGCCGAACTCGCGGCCGATGGTCGGCAGCGCGCTCGCCAGGATGGTGTTGTCGAGCGAGCCCATGAAGACCGGCAGCAGCACGCCGAACACCACGAGCACGGTCTCGCGGTGGGTGAGGGCGGGTGGGTCGGTCGGTTTCGGCGCTGCGTCCATGAAGCCTGTCTTCGTTGTTGCCCGTGCCGTCCGGCATCGTCCGTCCGAAGGGCGGCGGCCCTGATCCGGGCGATTCACGCCTCTGCCCGCGGGCGTCTTGCTGGAACGGGGATGCCCGGCGCAGGGCCGCGATCACCTCACGGAGCGGTGCCCACCCTCAAGCGGCATCCGGCCCGGTCTTCCCACGTCAGGCTGCCTTCGGAGCGATCGCCGGCCGGTCGCGCAGCGCCGAGGCGGTCAGCGTCCGCACCGTGGTCTCGATCGATTCCGTCATCATCTTGCGGTTCGAGCCGCCGTCGAACGTCACGGGCGGCGCGAACGTCACGGTGACGTCCACCGCGCCGCGCTGGAGAAACTCCTTGAAGTGCGGTCCGAAGTCCATGTCGCCGTACCACGCGGTCAGCGGCCGGTGCTGGCGGCCCATCGGGATGCCCTGGATGTGGGTGTAGGCGATCGACACCGGCTGGAGCAGGACCTCGTGCCCGCCCTCGACCTTGGCGACGGCGCCGACCAGCGCGGAGAAGAACGGCAGCACCCGGTTGCCGTCGTTCGAGGTGCCCTCGGCGAACAGCACCACGGGATCGCCCTCGGCGAGCCGCAGGGCGATCTCTGAATTGACCTCGGCGGTCTGGTGGCGGCGCGCGCGATCCACGAAGATCGTGTGCTGGAGCTTCGCGGTCTTGCCGACGATCGGCCAGCCGCCGACCTCCTTCTTGGCGATGAAGGCGATCGGGCAGATCGTGCTCAGCACCAGGATGTCGAGCCAGGAGACGTGGTTGGACAGGATCAGCGTCGGCCGGCCCTGCGACGGTGTGCCCGCCACATGGATGCGCACGCGCAGCAGCCGCGTCAGCGCGCGGTAGTAGCGCGGGAACAGCACGCGCCGGCCGGGCAGGCGGAGCTTCTCCAGCGTCCAGAGCGTCGCCATCAGCGTGGGCGTGACGGTGAAGAACCACGCCAGGACATAGGCCATGCGGAACATGAGTCTGGATTCCGGAAATCAGCGCCGGGGCTTCTCGTCGAGCGGCACGGCGTAGAGTTCGAGCCGGTGGTCCACCAGCTTGTAGCCCAGCCGGCGGGCGACCTCGGCCTGCAGCTTTTCGATCTCCTCGGACTGGAACTCGATCACCTCGCCGGTGCGCAGGTTGATCAGGTGATCGTGGTGCGCGTCCGGGATCTGCTCGTAGCGCGCGCGGCCCTCGCGGAAGTCGTGGCGTTCGATGATGCCGGAATCCTCGAACAGCTTCACGGTGCGGTACACGGTGGAGATCGAGATGTTTCCGTCGATCCCGGAGCAGCGCCGGTACAGCTCCTCCACGTCCGGATGATCGTCGGAATCCGCCAGCACGCGCGCGATCACCCGGCGCTGCTCGGTCATCCGCATCCCCTTGGACGCGCAGAGGGCTTCGATGTTGGTCTTCGGAGCTGCCACGGGTCGATCTCCAGGGCCCGGATCATAGGAGCGGGGCAGAGCCCCGTCCACGACCGGGGTTTATGCCAAATCGCGCCGCAAAACCAAGGCGGTCGCGGTTTCCCCGCTGGCCTGGGGATAATAGCCGGGTCGGCGCGCCACCTCGCGGAACCCGGCGCGCAGGTAGAGCCGCCGCGCCGGCATGTTGTCCTCGTCCACCTCGAGGAAAACCGCCATGACGCCGCGCCCCGCGAGCCGCCCCAGATGGCGCTGCAGCAGCGCGCCCGCAAGGCCGCGTCCGCGCCACGCCTGCGCCACCGCCACTGACAGGATCTCGGCCTCGCCCGCAGCCATGCGCGAGACGATGAAGCCGGCGTGTCTGGGGCCGGCCGTCGCGCGGTGCGCCAGCGCGCTGCGCTCGCTCAAAAGCTGCTCGAACTCGCTCTCGCTCCAGCCGCGCCGGAAGCATTGGGCGTGCAGTTCGGCGAGTTGCGCCGCGTCGCGCGTGGTTGCCTCCGACAGCGCCGGCGTGCCGCGCGCAAATAGCCTCGACAGAAATCCGATCATCGGCGCGGCAGTCTGGCGGCGTCCTGCGGCTGGGCGTCGGGTGCGCGAAGGTAGAGAGGCCGCGGCGGACCCGGATCGCCGCTCGCGGCCGCGCCGAGCCGCGCCACCCAGACGATGTCCGGCGCGCTCGCCTGCTCGACCCTGGGCGAAGGTGCCGCGTCGGCGGGCCAGGCGGCGGCGACCAGCTCCGCGGCGTTGCCGGCGAGCCGCGCCCTGCCGTTCGCCGCGGCCTGCGCTGCGTCGGACAGGCTGGCGATGCGCGGCGTGACCAGCGTGCGCCCGCCCGCGCCGAACATCTGCAGGTAGACGTGGCCGTGGCGCGCGTCGATCGCGACCGCCACCGGCACGCTGTCGTCGCGCGCGATCAGGGGGGCTGCGAAGGCGGCGAGCGTGGTGAGCCCGAACGCCGGCCGGCCGGCCGCGAGCGCGATGCCGCGGGCCGCGGCGATCCCGACCCGCAGCCCGGTGAAGCTGCCCGGCCCGCTGGTCACGGCGATGCGGTCGAGCATCACGAATTCGGTGTCCGCCGCGCCCATCACGCGCGCGATCAGCGGCATCAGGGCTTCGGCGTGACCCCGCGCCATGGGTAGGGATTCGCTCGCCAGGATCGTGCCTGCGTCCGTGTCCAGCACGGCCGCCGAGCAGGATTCGAGCGCTGTGTCGATGGCGAGGAGACGCATAACCCAGCCCAGGCTGTCATCGTCCGCACGCGGGTCCGGCCTTCGGCCGGCCAAGCTCCGGCGGACGATCCAGTTAAAGCATCCCCATGCGTCTTGTCACCGAAAAGCGTCTTGTCACCGAAAAGCCGGACGCCGCGCCGGCGGCCGGGTCACATCGGCCGGACTTCGACCACGTCCGGAACATAGTGCCGCAGCAGGTTCTGGATGCCGTGGCGCAGCGTGGCCGTGGACGACGGGCAGCCCGAGCAGGCGCCCTTCATGTGCAGGAACACGATCCCGTCCCTGAAGCCGCGGAAGGTTATGTCGCCGCCGTCGTTGGCCACCGCCGGACGCACGCGGGTCTCGATCAGGTCCTTGATGGTCGCGACCGTGTCGGCGTCCTCGGCCTCGAAGAACTCGCTCTCGTCGTCGTTGGTCCCGTCGGCCGTGCCGTCGCGCAGGAGCGGCGCGCCGGACATGAAATGCTCCATGATCGCGCCCAGGATGGCGGGCTTGAGCTGCTGCCACTCGCCCCCGGTCTTGCTCACGGTGATGAAATCGGCGCCGAAGAACACGCCGTCGACGCCGTCGACGGCGAACAGCCGCTCCGCGAGCGGCGATTTCGCGGCCGCCTCGTCGGCGCTGCGAAGGTCGAGCGTGCCGGAATCGAGTACGGCCCGTCCGGGCAGGAACTTGAGGGTCGCCGGATTCGGCGTGGCTTCGGTCTGGATGAACATGGCTGGCTCCTCGGTCCCGGCGGGTTCAAGGCCCGCGGTTCACGACTGGACGATAGCAGATAAATGGCGCTGCCGCCCGCGCCGCGCAAGCCGGGGCGCCGCCTACGACAGTGCGTCCAGCTCGTCGTCGGTCAGATGCCCCGGAACGATCGCCACCGGGATCGGGAACGCGCCGGCGGTCTTGCCGATGCCGGCGACCAGCGGCCCCGGCCCCTCGTTGCCGGTCCCGGCGGCCAGCACCAGGATCGCGATGTCCTCGTCCTCTTCGATCAGCCCGAGAATCTGCTCGGTGGTGTCGCCCTCGCGGATCACGCGCTCCGGCGTGATGCCGGCGATGCCGTTGGCGCGGCCGGAGGCGCGGTCGAGCACCGCATTGGCCTCCTCGTGCGCCTCCGCCTTCATGATGTCGGCGACGCCAAGCCATTGCTGGTTGCGGTCTTCGGTGCCGATCACGCGCAGCATCAGCACGTTGGCGCCGACGCGCTGGGCGCGGCGGCTGGCGAAATAGAGCGCGCGCTCCCATTCCGGGGAATCGTCGATCACCACAAGCCACTTCGGCTTGTGTCCGGCCTCGTAGCTGCGACGCTTGCGACTCATCGGCTTCCCTTCCCGCGGGGCTGCGTCATGGCTGGTGTCGCGCGCATGGCCGGATCGTGCCACGCCCGCCGGTGGCCGCACAAGATGCGGCCCAACGGCCACGGATTCGACAGGCTGGCGGTCAGCTCCGCACGAAGCCGACGATGTCCTTGACCGCGTTCATGGTTTCGCGCGCCTTCGCCTTCGCGCGGGCGGAGCCGTCGGCCAGCACCGAATCGATGTAGGCCGTGTCCTGCACGAGCCGCTTCATCTCGCCGCCGATCGGCCCGAGCTTCGCCACCGCGAGATCGACCAGCGCGTTCTTGAACGTCGAGAACTGCGCGCCGCCGAACTGCTTCAGCACGTCCGTCTTGGTGGTGTTGTCGAGCGCGGCGTAAATGCCGACCAGATTGTCGGCCTCGGGCCGCGGGTCGAGGCCTTTCTGCTCGGAGGGCAGCGGTTCCGGATCGGTCTTGGCCTTGCGAACCTTCTGCGCGATCGCGTCGGCGTCGTCGGTCAGGTTGATGCGCGAATAGTCGGAGGGCTCCGACTTCGACATCTTCCGGGTGCCGTCGCGCAGCGACATCACCCGCGTCGCCGGGCCCTGGATCAGCGGCTCGGGCTGCGGAAAGAACACGTCGCCCCATCCGTTCCCGCGGATGGAATCTCCGAAGTCGTTGTTGAACTTCTGCGCGATGTCGCGGGCCAGCTCCAGGTGCTGCTTCTGGTCCTCGCCCACGGGAACGTGGGTCGCGCGGTACACCAGAATGTCGGCCGCCATCAGGTTCGGATAGG
>CAZZCV010000125.1:0-6891 GCA_964653225.1 uncultured Rhodoplanes sp.
GTTCCCCGGCATGCAGGGCGGCCCGCTGATGCACGTCATCGCCGCCAAGGCGGTGGCGTTCGGCGAGGCGCTCCGGCCTTCGTTCAAGATCTACGCGAAGAACGTCGCGGAGAATGCAAAGGCTCTGGCAGAAGTCCTTAAGAACAAAGGATTTGATATCGTTTCGGGCGGCACCGACACGCACCTGATGCTGGTTGATCTTCGCCCCAAGCGGCTCACCGGCAAGGTCGCGGACGTGGCGCTCGGCCGTGCCCATATCACCTGCAACAAGAACGGCATCCCGTTCGACCCCGAGAAGCCGATGGTGACATCCGGCATCCGGCTCGGCACGCCCGCCGGCACCAGCCGCGGCTTCGGCATCGTCGAGTTCCGGCATATCGGCGAGCTGATCGCCGAGGTGCTCGACGCGCTCTCGGCCAAGGGCGCGGAGGAGGATGCGGCGGTCGAAGCGGCCGTGCGCGAGAAGGTGAAGCGGCTGCTCGCCCGGTTCCCGATCTATTCGTGAGCCGTCCGGCAGCGGAGGCGTAAGGGGGGAAGATGCGCTGTCCAGGCTGCGGGTCGCTCGACACCCAGGTCAAGGATTCCCGGCCGACCGAGGATTCGACCGCGATCCGGCGCAGGCGGGTCTGCCTGTCCTGCAACTTCCGCTTCACCACCTTCGAGCGCGTGCAACTGCGCGAGCTGGTGGTGATCAAGCGCAACGGCCGGCGGGTGCCGTTCGACCGGGACAAGCTCGCCCGCTCGATCCAGATTTCGCTGCGCAAGCGGCCGGTGGAGCCGGAGCGGGTGGAGCAGTTCGTGTCCAAGATCGTGCGCGAGCTGGAGAGCCTCGGCGAGAGCGAGGTGTCGTCCGAGACCATCGGCGAGATGGTGATGGAGCACCTGCGCGATCTGGACGACGTCGCTTACGTGCGCTTCGCTTCGGTTTACCGCAATTTCCGCGAGCCCAAGGACTTCGAGAACGCGCTCGCCGAGCTTTCCGGCGAGGACGACCCCCGGCCGGGCGTCCCGCCCGCACCGAAATGACCGACGATCCGGCTGCCGCCGAGGCCACCGATCTCCGATTCATGCAGCTTGCGCTGGCGCTTGGCCGTCGCGGGCTCGGCAACGCCTGGCCCAATCCCGCCGTTGGCGCGGTGGTGGTCCGGGACGGGATCGTGCGGGGCCGCGGCTGGACCCAGCCCGGCGGCCGTCCCCACGCCGAGACCGAGGCGCTGCGGCAGGCCGGACGGAGCGCGCGCGGGGCCACGCTCTACGTCACGCTGGAGCCCTGTTCGCACCACGGCCGGACGCCGCCCTGCGTGGATGCCGTCCTGCGCGCAGGCATCGCGCGCGTGGTCTCGGCACTCGAGGACCCCAACCCCGAGGTTGCGGGGCGCGGCCATGCGCTGATGCGCGAGCGCGGTGTCGCGGTCGAGGTCGGGCTGTGCGCCGACGAGGCGCGCCACGCCCACGCGGGACATATCCGCCGCGTCACGCAGGGCCGGCCGCAGGTCCTGCTCAAGCTCGCGGTGTCTGCGGACGACAAGGCCGGCGCGCCCGGCCGCCGTCCGGTGCCGATCACCGGCGAGGCCGCGCGGACCCGCGTCCATCTGATGCGCGCCCGCGCCGACGCCATCCTGATCGGCATCGGCACCGTGCTGGCGGACGACCCGGTGCTGAACTGCCGGCTGCCCGGCATGGCGGAGCGCTCTCCGGTGCGCGTGGTGCTCGATGCGCGGCTGCGGGTGCCGCTCGCCACCGCCATCGTGGGGCTGGCGCGCGATATTCCGACGCTCGTGTTCTGTGCGCCGACCGCATCGGAGATGGCGGAGCGGATCCTGCGCGAGCGGGGCGTGGAGGTGTTTCGCGTGGCGGCCGAGGACGGCCGACTCGATCTCGGCCAGGTCGTGCGCACGCTTTCCGGACGCGGCATCACCCGGCTGATGGTCGAGGGTGGTCCGACGGTCGCGGCTGCGTTCCTCAAGGCGGGTCTCGTGGACGAGGTGGCGCTGTTCCGCTCGCCGAACGAGATGGGCGAGGGGATCGACGCGCTGGACGGGCTGCCGCTCACGGCGCTCACCCAATCCGACAGCCTGAAGCCGGTGGCCAGCGAGACGGTCGGCGTCGATACTCTCGAAATGTACGAGCGGGTCTGATGTTTACGGGAATCGTCACCGACGTCGGCGAGGTGCTTTCCGTCGAGCCGCGGGCCGAAGGCCTGCGCCGGCTGACGATCGCCTGCGACTACGAGCGCGAGGGCATCGCGCTCGGCGCCTCCATTGCCTGCTCCGGCGTCTGCCTCACGGTGGTCGCGACCGGCGAGGGCAACGCACGGACCTGGTTCGCGGTCGATGCCGCGGCCGAGACGCTCGCCGTCACCACGGCCGACGCCTGGCAGGCCGGCACCCGGCTCAACCTGGAGCGCGCGCTCAAGGTCGGCGACGAACTCGGCGGCCATATCGTGGCGGGCCACGCCGACGGCATCGCCGAGCTTATCGCGCGCGAGGACCTGCCGGACATGGCGCGGCTGACGCTTCGGACCACGCCCGAACTGATGCGCTTCGTGGCGCAGAAGGGTTCGGTCGCGCTCGATGGCGTGTCGCTGACGGTCAACGAGGTGACGCGCGAGACGTTCTCGGTGCTGATCATTCCTCACACCCTGTCGGTGACCACGCTGGGGCCGCGCAAGGTCGGCGACCGCCTCAACATCGAGATCGACCTGATGGCGCGCTATGCGGCGCGGCTGATGGAGACCCGCTAACCATTCCGCCCGACATGGCCGCGCGGCCGCGGAATGCCTTGTTCCGGGCGGGTCCGCTTGGTACTGACGCGGCCACGGAGATCACCCATGGCCGCCCCGAAACGAAAATCCGCAAAGCCCGCCGCCAAAGCCGGAAAGACCGGCAAGGACGCAACCGCCGACGGCGCGCGCATCCTGATCGTGGAGGCGCGCTTCTACGACGACATCGCCGACACGCTGCTTTCGGGCGCCGAGCGCGCGTTGCAGGCGGGGAACGCCGCCTTCGACCGCATCACGGTGCCAGGCGCGCTGGAGATTCCGGGCGCGATCGCGATCGCGGTCGAGGCCTCCGAGAAGAAGAAAAAGCCGTATGACGGCGTGGTCGCGCTCGGCTGCGTGATCCAAGGCGAAACCTTCCACTTCGACATCGTCGCAATGCAGTCGGCTCGCGCGATCATGGACCTCACCGTGTCCCGGCGGCTGCCGATCGGCAACGGCATCCTCACCGTGGACACCGAGGAGCAGGCCTGGGCGCGGGCGCACCTCGACAAGGGCGACAAGGGCGGCGACGCCGCGCGTGCGGCGCTGGCGATGGTCGCGATCAAGCGCCAGCGCAACGCCAAGTAACGACCCGGCAGGACCGCGAAGCGCCGTATGGCCAGGACCGAGCCCCCGAACAAGGAGCCCCGCCGCGCGAACCGGCGCGGCGCCGCGCGCCTGGCCGCGGTGCAGGCGCTCTACCAGATGGACGTGGCCGGAACCCCAATCAACGAGGCGCTGGCGCAATTCGAGAGCCATTGGATCGGCCAGGAGGTCGAGGGCGAGCAGTACCTTCCGGCCGAGGCCGCGCATTTCCGCGAGGTGGTGCGCGGCGTGGTCGAGGAGCAGCGCCGGTTCGATCCGATGATCGACGAGGCGCTGTCGCGCGGCTGGCCGCTCAAGCGCATCGAGGCGGTGCTGCGCGCGATCCTGCGTGCCGGGCTCTACGAACTGGAGCGCAAGCGCGACGTGCCCGCCCGCGTGGTGGTCTCGGAATATGTCGACGTGGCGCACGCCTTCGTGGACCGCGAGGAGACCGGCATGGTCAACGCCGTGCTCGACCAGCTCGCCAAGCGCCTGCGCGCGGAGGAGTTCGGCGCGACGCCGGGTTGAGAATGATGGCACAGCGCGCCCAGTCTCGCCCCTCCGCCGAAGACCGCCTGATCGCGCGCCATTTCAAGCCGCTGGCCACCCATCCCGGTGCGGCGGGGCTCGCGGACGACGCCGCGTCGTTCACGCCGCCCAAGGGTCACGATCTGGTGCTGACCGCCGACGCGCTGGTCGCGGGCGTGCATTTCTTTGCCGGCGATCCCCCGGACGCCATCGCGCGCAAGGCGCTGCGGGTGAACCTGTCCGACCTCGCGGCGAAAGGCGCGAAGCCCGCCGGCTGTCTGTTGTCGCTGGCCTTGCCGAAGGATGCGACCGATGCCTGGCTGCGCGGCTTCGCGCGGGGGCTCGCAGCCGACACGAAGCACTATGGCTGCCCGCTGATGGGCGGCGACACCGTGCGCACGCCGGGGCCGCTGACCATCGCGGTGACGGCCTACGGCACGCTGCCGAAGAGCGAGACGGTGCGGCGCGCTGGCGCGCGACCGGGCGACCTTGTGTTCGTGAGCGGCGCCATCGGCGACGCCGCGCTGGGCCTTGCGCTGCGAACGGACCGCCGAGCCGCGAAAAGGTGGGATCTCGCGCCGAAGTTGCGGGCGCATCTCGCGAACCGCTACCTCCTGCCGCAACCGCGCAACGCGCTGGCCGGGGCGGTGCGGCGATGCGCTTCCGCGGCGATGGACGTATCGGACGGGCTCGCGGGCGACCTCGCCAAGCTCTGCCGCGCTTCGCGTGTGGGAGCGGAGATCAACAGCGCGCTGGTGCCGTTGTCGGACGCGGCCTGGTCGGTCCTGTCGGCCGATCCGGCCGCGTTCGAGACCATGCTGTCCGGCGGCGACGATTACGAAATCGTCTGCACGGTGCCGCCGGGCCGGGCCGGCGCATTTCTGCGGGCCGCGAAGGCGGCGCGGGTGCCGGTGACCGAGATCGGCCGGATCGTGAAGGGCGAGGGCGCGCGCTTCCTCGGCGCGGACGGCAGGCCGCTCCGCCTGCGGCGCATGTCATTCAGCCATTTTTGACGCCGCCGGACGCGCTATAGTGCGAACGGATCAGTCGGGGACGGACCATGCACGACATGACGGCGAAGGGCGCAGCCATCGCGGCTCACAGCAGGAGCCCGAAGTTCGACAGGCACCAGCGTCATTTCCCGACCATCTACGACCTGCGCCAGGGCTCGAAAGCCCGGCTGCCGCACTTCGCCTATGAGTACGGCGACGGCGGCGCAGGCGCCGACACCGGCATCCGTCACAATTGGGAGGCGTTCGACGCCATCGAGATGATCCCGCGCTACGGCGTGATGCCCTCGCTGCCGCCGGTGCATTGCGAGCTGTTCGGCCGTTCCTACGCGGCTCCGCTGGGCGTCGCGCCGATGGGCAGTCCGATCGTCGTCTGGCCGGGCGCCGACCGGGTGCTGGCCCGCGCCGCGCAGCGCGCGCGCGTGCCCTATACGCTCGGCGTGGCGGGCGGCGCGACCATCGAGGAGATCGCTAAGATCGCCCCCGACGTGTTCTGGTTCCAGCTCTATCGCTTCGCCAGGGACGATCACGCCATCGGCTTCGACCTGATCCGGCGCGCGGAGGCCGCAGGCGCGCATGTGCTGATGCTCACACTCGACGTGCCGGTGCGCACCGTGCGCTCGCGCGAGGTCAAGGTCGGCATGGGCGGCGGCGGCTACTTCCGGCCGGACCTGCGGATGATCGCCGGCATCCTCGCGTCGCCCGGCTGGGCGCTGGCGCAGCTTCGCAACGGCCAGCCGCGCTTCGCCAGCATCCAGCCCTACGCCGGGGCGAACGCCAGCCTCAACGACACCATCGCCTTCGCACGCAGCCAGATGGGCGGCGCGTTCTCCTGGGAGGAACTCAAGCGCTACCGCGACCGCTGGAAGGGCCCGCTGGTGGTGAAGGGCCTCCTGCATCCGGGCGACGCCGAGAAGGCGGTGGAACTCGGCGTGGACGGCATCCTGGTGTCGAACCACGGCGGCCGCCAGATCGAGGCGCTGCCGCCGCCCATCGACTGCCTGCCCGCGGTCGTGCGGGCGGTGAGCGGCCGGGCCACGGTGCTGGTCGACTCAGGCGTGCGCAGCGGCACGGATGTCGCCCGCGCGCTGGCGCTCGGGGCCTCCGCCGCGCTTGCCGGCAAGGCGTTCCTCTGGGGTCTGGGCGCGCTCGGCAACGACGGGCCGGATCACGTCATCGACCTGCTGATCGACGAACTGCAATCCGCGCTCGGCCAGATCGGGGCGCATTCCCCGGCCGCGGCCCGCAACGTTGCGGTCCGCCATCCCGGCGCCCTGAACCTCTGAGCCCGGCCCGGGCGGTTCGGCGCATCCGCGCCGGACCCGGCCCCGATCCCCGGTTTCTTCGCGGTTTTCCGGTAAAAGTCCGGGATTCCGGCCGCATCCGGCGTTGCGCCCCCGGTCCCTTATTGGCTATACCCGCGCCACATTCCAGCCGGGAAGGGGCGCCGGCTCGGCCCCGAACATTCGAGGATTCCATGACAGCTTTGGGATTGATCGTCGCATGCGGTCTGCTCGCGATCGTGTACGGCATCTGGGCGACCTGGTCGGTGATGCAGGCGGACGCGGGCAGCGCGCGCATGCAGGAGATCGCCGGCGCAGTGCGCGAGGGCGCGCAGGCCTACCTTAAGCGCCAGTACGCCACCATCGGCGTCGTCGGCGTGGTCATCTTCGTGGCGGTCGGGCTGCTGCTCGGCTGGCTGGTGGCGATCGGCTTCGCGGTCGGCGCCATCCTCTCCGGCGTCACCGGCTTCATCGGCATGAACGTCTCGGTGCGCGCCAACGTGCGCACCGCGCAGGCGGCCATCAGCTCGCTGTCCGGCGGCCTGAACCTGGCCTTCAAGGCCGGCGCGGTCACCGGCATGTTCGTGGCCGGCCTGGCCCTGCTCGGCGTCGCGGTCTACTACATGATCCTGACCGGCCCGCTCGGCCTTGCGCCCAACTCGCGCACCGTGATCGACGCGCTGGTCGCGCTCGGCTTCGGCGCCTCGCTGATCTCGATCTTCGC
>CAZZCV010000126.1:0-6793 GCA_964653225.1 uncultured Rhodoplanes sp.
ACTACGGCGCGTTCGTCGAACTCGAGCCGGGCATCGAAGGCCTGATCCACGTCTCCGAGATGTCGTGGACCAAGAAGAACGTGCATCCCGGCAAGATCGTCTCCACCTCGCAGGAGGTTGAGGTGCAGGTGCTCGAGGTCGATCCGGTCAAGCGCCGGATTTCGCTCGGCCTCAAGCAGACCATGCGCAACCCGTGGGAGGTCTTCGTCGAGAAGTATCCGCCGGGCACCAACGTCGAGGGCGAGGTCAAGAACAAGACCGAGTTCGGCCTGTTCCTGGGTCTCGACGGCGACGTGGACGGCATGGTCCACCTCTCGGATCTCGACTGGAAGCGTCCGGGCGAGCAGGTGATCGACGAATTCAAGAAGGGCGACAAGGTCCAGGCCGTTGTGCTCGACGTCGACGTCGAGAAGGAGCGCATCTCGCTCGGCGTGAAGCAACTCCAGGGCGATCCGATGGATTCGGCCGCCGCGGGCGAGCTGAAGAAGGGCGCCGTCGTCACCACCGAGGTGGTCGATGTGAAGGAGGCCGGCATCGACGTGAAGATCGTCGACACCGATGTCGTCGCCTTCATCAAGCGCTCGGAGTTGGCGCGCGACCGCAACGACCAGCGTGCCGAGCGTTTCCAGGTCGGCCAGAAGGTGGACGCCCGCGTCACCCAGTTCGATCGCAAGGGCGGCAAGGTCCAGCTTTCGATCAAGGCGCTCGAGGTGGCCGAGGAGAAGGAGGCCATCGCGCAGTACGGCTCCTCCGACTCGGGTGCCACGCTGGGCGACATCCTGGGCACCGCGCTCAAGCGCCGGGACACCGACGACAAGGAGTGACCGGCGCCGGACGGAGCCGATCCCGACGATCCGAACCCCCGGAGCCTGCTCCGGGGGTTCATGTTTTCGGCGCAATGTTTGGGCTGATCGGCCTGTAGCGTTTTCGAGCGAAGTGGATACCGGCTCGCGTGAAGAAAATGCCTCAGACAAAGACGCTTTTGCCACCCCGAGCGGGTAGAATTCAGCCCGAATCAAACCGAGGGAACGATGCCATGTCGCTCGATGCCGATCACATCGTCGATCGCCGCCGGATGCGGCGCAAGCTCACCTTCTGGCGCGTCGCCGCCGTGCTGGTCGCGGTGGTCGCCGTCGTGGCCAGCACCGTCCTCCTGACCCGCGGCCGGGGCGGCCTGTCCGACGGCCCTTCGGGGGCCATCGCCCGTGTCAGCATCGACGGCCTGATCCGTTCCAACCGCGAGCGCACCGAGGCGCTGGAGCGGCTCGGCCGCTCCGGCGCGAAGGCGGTGATCGTGCGCATCAATAGTCCGGGCGGCACGGTGTCCGGTTCCGAGCAGCTTTACGATGCACTGGTGAAGCTGAAGGCGCAGAAGCCGCTGGTGGTGGTGGTCGAGGGGCTCGCCGCGTCCGGCGGCTACATCGCCGCGATGGCTGCCGACCAGATCGTGGTGCAGCAGAGCGCTATCGTCGGCTCGATCGGCGTGCTGTTCCAGTATCCCAACGTGTCGGAGCTGCTGAAGACCATCGGCGTGCAGGTCGAGGCGATCAAGTCGTCGCCGCTCAAGGCCGCGCCGAACGGCTACGAGCCCACCAGTCCCGAGGCCCGCGCCGCCGTGGAGGCGCTGGTGCTGGACTCCTACGGCTGGTTCAAACGGCTGGTCGGCGAACGCCGCAACCTGGAGGGCGCCGATCTCGATACGGTCTCCGACGGCCGCGTGTTCACCGGCCGGCAGGCGCTGGCGCTGCGGCTGGTGGACCAGCTCGGCAACGAGCAGACCGCGGTCGACTGGCTGGCGAAAGAGAAGAAGATCGACCCCAAGACGCCGGTCCGCGACTACCGGCTGCAGCCGCGGCTCGGCGACCTGCCGTTCCTGCGCGTGGCAGCAGCCGGCGCGTTCGATGCGCTCGGGCTCGGCGCACTGGGCCGCAAGATGGAGGACTGGGGCGCTTTGCAGGCGATGGAGCGGCTGAACCTTGACGGTCTCCTGGCGCTTTGGCACCCTCCGTCCGCGAATTGAACGAGCATGATCCCGAAAAGCGGGAACCGGTTTTCGGATTGGATCATGCTCCAGCAAAACGACGGGTCTTTTCGGCCCGAGCAGGGGCGGCCGCGATGATCAAGTCCGAACTGGTACAGCGCATTTCGGCCGCCAATCCGCACCTGTACCAGCGCGATGTCGAGAACATCGTCAACGCGATCCTCAACGAGATCACCGGCGCGCTGTCGCGCGGCGACCGCGTCGAGCTGCGCGGCTTCGGCGCATTCTCGGTGAAGAACCGGCCGGCTCGCACCGGCCGCAACCCGCGCACCGGGGCGCATGTCTCGGTGGCGCAGAAGTCGGTGCCGTTCTTCAAGACCGGCAAGGAAATGCGCGAGCGTCTCAACAGGGATGGCGCGGAGGCGCCTGTCGCCGAGGCCGGTCCGGCAGCGTAGAGCCGGCGGGACGCCAGGCTCTCGTATTCGGGACAGGCGAGCGCGCCGCGCGAGCGCCAATCCGAGCCCGGGATAAACCTCGCGAAGCGGCCATGCCCTTGAGCGCGGGCTGTGCGTCTGCATCCTTGCAAGTGGTCGGAACGGCACGCTCTATGTCGACGTGACCCATGACCTGGCCCGCCGGATGTCGGAGCACAAGGGCGGCTTCGTTCCGGGTTTCTCGCGCATGTATGGGGTCGACAAACGGGTATATTTTGAACAGCATTCCTCGATTCTCGAAGCGCGCGAACGGGAGCATCGGCTCGAACGCCGGCCGCGCAGTCGGAATCCGACGCTGATCGAAGGTATGAACCCGGCGTGGCATGATCTGACGGAGTTGCTCTGAACGATGGGTGGACGCATGGACGCTGCACCGCATTTCTCCCGGACCCCGGATCGTCGCTCCGGCTTGCTGCGCGCGCCGTCGCTCGTCCGGGGCACGGAGGAATCGTCATGATCCGAAAGCTGGTCACGCTCCTCGTCCTCGTTCCGCTCGCGCTGTTGATCGTGATGTTCGCGGTCGCGAACCGGCAGGTCATCACCGTCACCTTCGACCCGTTCGATTCGGCCAATCCGGCGTTCGCGCTGACCATGCCGCTGTTCATGCTGATCTTCGTCCTGGTCGGCGCCGGCGTGCTGATCGGCGGCACGGCCGCGTGGCTGCGCCAGCACAAGTGGCGCGCCCGCGCCCGCCGCGCCGAATCCGAGAACCGGCTGTTGCGCGAGCGTCTGGACGTGCGAGCCCGGCTGCCGGAGCCGTCGGCGCGGGCGGCCTCGCCGGTCATCCTGCCGCCGGCGGCCTGATCCATGCGCGTCGTCACTGCCGACGACATCGGACGGGCGCTCGCCTACGACGCGCTGATCGAGGTGCTGGCGGAGGCGTTCCGCTCCGACATCGAAACGCCGCTGCGTCACACCCACATGATCTCGCAGCCGGACGGCACAGAGGCCAAGCTGCTGCTGATGCCGGCCTGGACCGGCGCGTCCGCCGGCTCCGGCGAGCGTCTGGTGGGCTGCAAGGCGGTGAGCGTCTATCCGGGCAACCTCAAGGCCGGCAAGCCGTCGGTTCACGGCAGCTACCTGCTGATGTCGGGTGAGACCGGCGAGACGCTGGCGGTCATGGATGGCGCAGCACTCACCGCATGGCGCACCGCCTGCGCCTCCGCGCTGGCTGCGCGCTATCTCGCGCGCGAGGACGCCTCGCATCTGGTGATGATTGGCGCGGGCGCGCTCGCGCCGCATCTGGTGCGTGCGCATTCCGCGGTGCGCCCGATCAGGCGCGTGACGATGTGGAACCGGACCCGCTCGCGCGCCATCGGCACCGCCTTCGCGCTCGCCGCCGCCGGCATCGAGACCGCGGTCGCCGACGACCTGGAGGAGGCGGTGCGCACAGCCGACATCGTGAGCTGCGCCACGCTGTCGCCGGAGCCGCTGGTGCGCGGCGCGTGGCTGAAGAAGGGCGCGCATGTCGACCTGGTCGGCGCCTATACGCCGAAGATGCGCGAGTCCGACGACGACGCCATCAAGCGCGCGCGGGTGTTCGTGGACACGATGGCGGGCGCGCCGAAGGAGAGCGGCGACATCGCCATTCCGCTCCGGAAGAAGATCATCGCGATGTCCGACATCCAGGGCGATCTGTTTGCGCTGTGCCGCGGCACCGCGAAGGGACGCAGGCGCAAGGACGAGATCACGCTGTTCAAGTCGGTCGGCGCGGCCATCGAAGACCTTGCCGCCGCCATGCTGGTGTGGCGGCGCCTTCCGGCCTGAGGTCGCGAACCCCCGCGATCGCCACCCTCGCGCGACATTACGGAAGCGCGGCCTTTTACCCAGTCTTGGCTCAATCTGCGCGGCCCGATGAGGGAGTCCGCTAACGGGCCATGGTGCACAATCCCTTTCTTCGCAGCCGGCGTTTTCACGTCGCCGGGCCGGGATTGACTGGGTTGGGGGACTTGCGGATGGAAACGGGAATGCCGGGCGTGCGTGCGCCGATGCTTCATCAGCCGCGGCGCGCGGTTCCCCGCGCCTGCGTTCTCGACGACAAGCCGCACGTCCGCACCTTCATCTCCGACATGCTTGACGAGCTGGGTTTTTTTACCGTGGCCGCGCCGCAGGCGCTGGACGTTCGCACCATGCTGGAGACGACCCATCCCTCGCTCGTCGTCGTCAGTGTGCCCGACGCCAGCAGCGCAGCGCCGGGCGTGCTGATCAGGCTCGCCGCCGAGGGTTACCGCGGCAACGTCATGCTGTTCGGTGGCCGGGCGTCGAGTGCGCTGATGTCGGCGCACGAGCTGGGCGAGAAGCTGCGCCTCGCCATGCTGCCGCCGCTCGGCACCCCGTTCCGCGACGGCGACCTTGCGGAGAACCTCTCGACATTCCTGCCGATCCGGCCGGCGATCGCCGCGCCGGTCGATGTCGCAGAGGCGTTGCAGGCCGACTGGCTCGAACTGTGGTATCAGCCCAAGGTCGATCCGCACCGCATGACGCTGCGCGGCGCCGAGGCGCTGATCCGCATGCGTCATCCCCTTCTGGGCGTGGTGCCGCCGGCCTATTTCATTCCGCCGCCGGGCGATCCGAAGCTGCGGACCCTGTCGGAGTTCGTGGTGCGCCAGGCGGCGGCCGACTGGCGGGGTTTCGCCGAGGGCGGCGCTCCGGTCGAGATCGCGGTCAACTTGCCGATGGTCATGCTGGAGGATGGCGCCTTCGTGGACGGCATGCGGACGCATCTGCCGGACCACCCGGCGTTCCCGGGCCTCGTGGTGGAGGTCGGCAGCGCGGAGGTGATGCGCGACCCGGATCTGGCCTGCGCATTGGCGCGGCAGATTGCGGACCGCTGCATCCGCATTTCGGTGGAGGATGCCGCTGCGGCCTGCCCGGCGCTGGCCGCACTCCCCGATCTGCCGTTCGCCGAGCTGAAGGTGGATTGGAGGCTGATCGAGGGCTGCACCGACGCGCTCAAGCGGGCGGTTTGCCTGCCGGTGATCGAGCTGGCGGAGCGTGCGGGCTGCGCCGCGGTGGCGGTCGGAATCGAGACGCCCGCGGCGCTGGAGGCGGTGCGCGACATGGGCTTCGCGCTGGTGCAGGGCTTCCTCTTCGCCGGGCCGATGGACGCGGGCAAGTTCGCCCGCACCATGCTGATCCGGCGAAACGTCGCCCTGGGTTAGGCTAAATCCTTGTTCCGGCGGGCGATCTTCTGCCGCGGCGCGACACTTTTGCGGCTCCGTGCGCTGGCGGAACGGGTCCCGACCCTGTAGAACCCCCGCCGTACCCAGTTGCGGCGGACCATGCCCCTCGACGTCAAAATCTGCGGCCTGAAGACCCCGGACGCGCTCGGCGCGGCGCTGGATGCCGGCGCTGATTTTGTCGGCTTCGTATTCTTCGCACCGTCCCCGCGCAACGTGGGCATCGAGGCTGCGCGCCAGCTCGGCGCGCAGGTCGGAGGCCGGGCGAAGAAGGTCGCACTGTCGGTGGATGCCACCGACGCCGAGCTGGCCCAGGCGGTCGAGGCGCTCCGACCCGACATGCTCCAGCTTCACGGCCGCGAGACGCCCGAGCGCGTGGCCGTGGTCCGCACCCGGTTCGGCCTGCCGGTGATGAAGGCGCTGCCGATCGAGAGCCGCGCCGACCTCGGGCCGATCCGGCTTTACGAGAAGGTCGCCGACCGTATCCTGTTCGACGCGCGCGCGCCGCGCGAGGCGACGCGGCCGGGCGGGCTCGGCAAAACCTTCGACTGGCGGCTGCTGGAAAACCTCTCCCTCGCCGTGCCCTTCATGCTGTCGGGCGGCCTCGACGCCGGGAACGTGGCCGAGGCGCTGCGCGTCACCCGCGCGCCCGCGGTGGACGTGTCCTCCGGCGTGGAGCGCGCGCCCGGCGAGAAGGACTTGGCGAAGATCCGCGAATTCATCCGTGCGGCGCGGCAGGCCGCGTCCCAGTCCGTCAAGGTGGCGTGAGGCGATGACCGTTCCGCAGCAGCCCAATTCGTTCCGTACCGGCCCCGACGAGCGCGGCCACTTCGGTATCTACGGCGGCCGCTTCGTCGCCGAGACGCTGATGCCGTTGATCCTCGACCTCGAGCGTGCCTATGGCGAGGCCAGGGCCGATCCCGCGTTCCGGCGCGAGATGGACGGCCACCTGAAGAACTACGTCGGCCGGCCGTCGCCGCTCTACTTCGCCGAGCGGATGAGCGCGCATTTTGGCGGGGCGAAAATCTACTTCAAGCGCGAGGACCTCAACCACACCGGCGCGCACAAGGTGAACAACGTGCTGGGCCAGATCATGCTGGCGAAGCGCATGAACAAGCCGCGCGTGATCGCGGAAACCG
>CAZZCV010000127.1:0-6702 GCA_964653225.1 uncultured Rhodoplanes sp.
TGTTGGCCGGCGACGGTTTGAGCACGACCTGGTACTGGTAGTAGTGCTGCAGCCGGTTCGGGTTCTCGCCGTAGCGGCCGTCCTTGGGCCGGCGCGAGGGCTGCACATAGGCCGCGTTCCACACCTTCGGGCCGAGCGCGCGCAGCGTGGTCGCCGGGTGGAAGGTGCCCGCGCCCACTTCCATGTCGTAGGGCTGCAGAATCACGCAACCGCGATCCGCCCAGAACCGCTGAAGCGTCAGGATCAGGCCCTGGAACGAGCGTTCCGGGCGCATATGAGCGGGCAGATCGGTCATCGGATTCCGTGGGCTCGGCGTGCGGGTGAGACCTAACGGCGCATCCGCGGGGGGTCAAGGCGAGCGGGAACGCCGTCCCCGCCCGCACTGGCCGCCCCGGCGCGGCCGGGCTAGGCTGCGTCAAACACAATGGGGAGGAAGAACCATGCTGCCACGTCTCGCCGCATTGACCGCCACGCT
This sequence comes from uncultured Rhodoplanes sp., assembly GCA_964653225.1. GTDB lineage: Bacteria > Pseudomonadota > Alphaproteobacteria > Rhizobiales > Xanthobacteraceae > Z2-YC6860. The sequence continues at coordinate 476 of CAZZCV010000127.1, forward strand.
CGCCATGCTGGGCGTGGCCTTGCCCGCCGCGCAGGCACAGGACTTCCCGACCCGGCCGATCCGCGTCGTGGTCGCCTTCCCGGCCGGCGGTCCGACCGACCTCGTCGGTCGCATCGTCGCCGAGAAGATGAAGGACTTGCTCGGCCAGCCCGTGCTGATCGAGAACCGGCCCGGTGCCAACGGCGCGATCGGCGCCGACTTCGTGGCCAAGGCCGCTCCGGACGGCCACACCCTGTTCCTGACCACCGTGGGCGCGGTCGCGGTCACGCCGCACATGCGCAAGGACCTGCCCTACGACGTGATGCGCGATTTCGCGCCGGTGTCGCTGGTGGTGCGCAACACCACGGTCCTCGTGGTCAGGCCGGACAACCCCGCCAAGGACGCCAAGGACTTCGCCGCTGCGGCCCGTGCCAAGCCGGGCGCGATCCCCTTCGCCTCCACCGGCGTCGGCTCGATGCCGCATCTTGCGCTGGAGCTTTACCAGTCGGCCGGCAACGTGAAGTTCGTCCACGTGCCCTATCGCGGCGCGGCTCCCGCCGTCACCGATCTGCTCGGCGGCCAGGTGCAGGCGCTGTTCGCCGACGCGCCGGTGCTGATGGGCCACATCACCGGCGGCAAGCTGCGTCCGCTCGGGGCCGCCGCCGACCGGCGCAATCCGAAGCTCCCAAACGTCTCGACGCTGGCCGAGCAGGGCTTCAAGGATACGGTGGCGGACAACTGGTACGGCCTGCTGGCCCCCTCCAGGACGCCGCCCGCGGTGCTGGCCCGGCTCAACAAGGCGGTGGTGGACGCGCTCAACGACAAGGTCGTGAATGAAAAGCTCGTCGCCTCGGGCGCGATCCCCGCGCCGACCACGCCGGCCGACTTCGGCAAGATGCTGAAGGAGGAACTTGATCGCTGGGGCCGCATCGTGAACGACAAGGGCATCAAGGAGCCCTCCTGACCGTTCGCATTGCGAGGCTGGGGATAACGCCCCGCTAACCCTCCCGAGGAACGATTCGCCGTGTCATCGGTTCGTTAGGAATGCGCCCCTATATAACGGGCGCAAATGAACCAGACGCGGGCTGGCGCGACAAAAAACAAAAGCCAGCCTCGGGAGAGCCGCATGCTTGCCTTCGAGATCATCGGCGTCGCCTTCGTGACGCTCTTCTTCGCGGCCCTCGTGACCGGCCAGGAGCAGGCTCCGGGCCGCTGAGCATCGTTCCCGACACGTCAGGGCCGGTAGACTCCGGTTCTCGGATCGCGCCGCAGCGTCGGCAGACGGTCGCGCTCGCCCTTGCTCACCGGCACCGTGCGCATCCGTTCCAGGTCCGCGTTGGCGCGGCGCCACTCGCGCGCCACGAGCCTGGCGATGAGCGTGGCTCCGATCGCTCCGATCGTCCAGACGATCACAGGTGGCATCTGCAATCCTCCTCACCTTTGCCTGACCATCAGGCGCAAACCCTGAAGTGCCGAACTAAAGTCCGTATCGCGCCCACCATGCGCGCGCCTCGAGCGCCGAGATCGCGTCCCCGGCAAGACCGGGCGCACCGAACAGGCCGTCCCATCCCCGCGCGGCCCCGATCCCGCCGGCCCGGCGCGTGAACCAACCGCGTTCTGCGATCAGCGGCATCTCCACCTTGTCCCCGTAGCGGTCCCGCAACAGGCCGCGCAGGTCGCCGATGCCGTCGATCAGGCCCAGTTCCTTCGCCCTGAGCCCGGTCCAATATTCGCCGGAAAATAAGGCCGTCTCGCGGCTGTCCAGCCGCTCGCCGCGGCGCGAACGGACCAGCGCGATGAAACTGTCGTGAATCTCGCGCTGGATCGCCTTGAGGCGCTCGACGTCTTCCGGCTTCTCCGGCAGGAACGGATCGAGCATCGCCTTATGCTCACCCGAGGTGTAGAGCCGGCGCTCCACGCCGATCTTGTCGAGCAGGCCGTGGAATCCGAACGATCCGCCGACCACGCCGATCGAGCCCACGATCGACGAGGGATCGGCCACGATCTCGTCGGCCGCGCAGGCGATCATGTAGCCGCCAGAGGCCGCGACGTCCTCCACCACCGCGATCACGGGAATCTTCTTTTCCTCGGACAGCGCGCGGATGCGCGTGAAGATCAGGTGCGACTGCACCGCCGAACCGCCGGGCGAATTGATCGCCAGCACCACGGCGCGCGCCCGCTTTACGGCGAAGGCGCGGTCGAGCACCCGCGCCACCGACGAAAGCGTCAGGCCGGGCTTGAGTGGGGTCGAAAATCCGATCACGCCGGACAATCGCACCACCGGCACCACGGGACGGTCGGCGCGCAGCCGCGCGGGCAACAGGTTTCGCAGGCGGTCGAGCGGGGATTCGGACATGACCGTGCCATTATGAACGCGGACGGGGGCGCGGCAAGTTACCCATTCTTAACCATGAAGCGCTCTTTGGAGGATGGGGAACCACGAGGGCTGCGGCGGCGTTGGCAATGCGCAAGGACACCGACCGATGAAAACCCTGCTCCTGTTCGCCCTGATGGCCTCAATCGTCTGGATGGCCCATCTCCCGGCTGGCCGCCTGGGAGACCGAACCGCGAAGCGTTCCTAGGGCCCGGGGTTCATGGGGGCAGCGCCGCGCCCCGTCGCAGCACGTCCTCAGCCTCTCGACTCGGCCGTCCGGCGCTATCGTTGAGCATCAGCCCCGGCAGCAGGGCCAGCGGCGCGCGGCCGCCCTTGGCGGCACGCACGATCACGCGGATCGCAGGCTGATCCGCCCGGCCATGCACCGGCAGAACCGATACCGAGCCGAAGGACGGCGCCAGTGCGGCAAGCATGTCGGCAAGCCCGTCGGCGCGCCAAATCAGCGTGAGCGAACCCGCCGAGTGCAGCAGCCGGCCCGCCGTGCCGATCCACGTCCGCAGCAGGCCCTCCGTCGCCACATGCGCGGCGCGGCGGGCCGGATCGGGAGAGACGTTCTGCCCGACGGCGTCGTTGAAGGGCGGATTCATCAGCACGCAATCGGCCCCGCCCGGCGCGAACCCTTCGGCGGCGAACGCCTGCGGCGCGGCGCTCACGTCGAGCGTCGCCGCCCGGACGCGGCCTGCGAAGCCGTTGCGCTCGATATTCCGCGCCGCGAGCGCGGCCAGTTCCGGATCAATCTCCACCAGCGTCACCGCGACGTCCGGCACGCGCGCGGCAAGCGCGAGCCCGGCCGCGCCGACGCCCGCACCGAGGTCGACGGCCCGGTCGCCGGGGCGCGCCGGCACGGCGGCGGCCAGCAGGATTGCGTCGTGGCCGACCCGATGGCCCTTGCGCTTCTGGAGCAGCCGCAGCCGCCCCCCCAGCACCGCGTCGTCGGTGGTGTCCGAGCGGACCTCGCCGCCTCCCGGCGGCTCGCGAAGCTCGTGCGCGAGGCCCGCATCCACCAGCAATTCCCGGGCGCTGTCCTGGAAGTCATCGCCCACCACGATCCGCCGCGGCAGCATGCCGAGGGACCCTTCCATCACGCTCATGTGCTGGTCGAGCACGACATGGGGGATTTCGGCGGCCTTGAGCAGCGCCTCGATGGCGCTGATCAGGACGGCGTTGTTGGTGCGGACCAGTTCGTGCATGGGTTTTCGTGCGTGGATTTCGCTTCGATCCGCCGCCTGTTCCGGCCGCAGCGGGTGGGGCGCGGCACGCGCGGTTCACGACCGCGTGGCCGAGCCTTTCTTCGGCCCGTCCGTCCGCATATCATAACCCTGCCGTTTTCGCGTGCCCTTCCTCGTTGCAATCCGGAGTTGCGCCTTGGCCGTCGTCCTACCCTTCAACCAGGCGGATGCCACCATCGACCGCCTGGTCGGACTCGTCTCGCCCGACATGCGGCGCGTCAACGAGGTGATCCTGTCGCGCACCGGCTCCGAGGTGACGATGATCCCGGAGGTCGCCAACCACCTGATCTCGTCCGGCGGCAAGCGGCTGCGGCCGATGCTGACGCTGGCGATGGCCGAGCTGACCGGCTACCAGGGCGAGGGCCACATCAAGCTCGCGGCCGCCGTCGAGTTCATGCACACCGCCACGCTGCTGCACGACGACGTGGTGGACGAGAGCGAGATGCGGCGCGGCAAGAAGGCCGCGCGCATGCTCTGGGGCAACGAGGCGAGCGTGCTGGTCGGCGACTTCCTGCTCGGCCAGGCCTTCCGGATGATGGTGGAGGTGGGCTCCCTGCGGGCACTCGAAATCCTCTCCTCCGCCGCGGCCATCATCGCCGAGGGCGAGGTGATGCAACTCGCCGCCGCCAAGAACACCGCCACCACCGAGGACGAATATCTCGCGGTGATCCGCGCCAAGACCGCGGAACTGTTCGCCGCCGCCTGCGAGGTCGGCCCCGTGCTGTCGGGGCGGCCGAAGGCCGAGACCGCGGCCTGCCGCTCTTTCGGCATGAACCTCGGCATCGCCTTCCAGCTCGTGGACGACGCTCTGGACTACGGCGGCAAGGCCGCCAAGCTCGGCAAGAACACCGGCGACGACTTCCGCGAGGGCAAGATCACGCTGCCGGTGGTCCTCTCGTTCCGGCGCGGCACCGAGAGCGAGCGCGCGTTCTGGACCCGCGCGCTGGAAAGCGGCGAGACCACGGACGACGATCTCGACACCGCGCTCGGGCTGATGACGAAGCACCGCGCGCTGGAGGACACGATCACGCGCGCGCACCATTATGGCGCGATGGCGCGCGACGCGCTGGCTCTGTTCCCGGCCTCGCCGATGAAGCAGGCGCTGGAGGAAGCCGTGGAGTTCTGCACCGCCCGCACGCACTGAGGCGGCGTCCGCCGCGTCTACCGGATCACGGTCCCCTGCACCCACCAACGCGGATGCGCATCCGCCAACACGCGCTCCGCGCCGCGCGCCGCGCGCACGGAGGCGAACAGGCCGAAGCAAGTTGCGCCCGATCCGGACATGCGCGCGAGCCGGCAGCCCGGCTGGGCCCGCAGCGCCTTGAGCACACGCGCAACCGAGGGCGCCAGCGCAAGCGCCGGCGGCTCCAGGTCGTTGCCATGGTCCTCCAGGAATGCGAACAGCGCCTCGCGATCGGTCGGAATGCGATGGGCGAGGCCCGGCCTCGCCGCCCTGCCCGTTCGCCCCCGCGACAGCCTCGCAAAGACGTCGCGGGTGGCGAGCGGCACGCCGGGATTGACCAGCACCGCCGGCAGCGGCGGCAGCGCCAGCGGCTTCGACAGCCTCTCGCCGATGCCGCGCATGGTGCGGGCCTGCGGGTCGACGCAGACCGGCACGTCGGCGCCGACGCGGCGCGCGGCCCGCAACAGCCGGGGATCGTCGAGCGGAATGCGGTTGGCGCGCGCGAGCAGCCGCAGGGCGGCGGCCGCATCGGCCGAACCGCCGCCGAGGCCCGCGGCCACCGGCAGCCGCTTGGTCAGCGTGAAGCGGCCGGCCTTGAGCCCCGGCACCTCGCGAGCCAGAGCCCGCATCGCCTTCAGCACCAGATTGTCGGACCGGGGTCCCGCCGCTTCGGCGGACGGCCCGCGCACGACCAGTTCGAGCGGCCGGCCGGCCGCGAGCGTGAGCCGGTCGCTGACCTTCGCGAAAGCCACCAGGCTTTCCAGCGAGTGATAGCCGGAGGCCCTGCGGCCGAGGATGCGGAGCGTGAGATTGACCTTGGCGGGCGCGGTCTCAACCAGGGGTGTGCGCGACGGCGGGGGCACGGGCGGAGCCGATCACCCGCCGTTCGGCTTCTTGGTCTTGGCGTCGGCCGACGACGAGGTCTCCTCCGGCAGACCGGACTTGAGCTTCTGCAGGATCTTCTCCAGCTCTTCCGGCTCCGGCTTGAGGTCGCGCGCGTGCGACCACTGGAACCGGGCCTCGATGAAGCGGCCGACCTTCCAGTAGCCGTCGCCGAGGTGGTCGTTGATGGTGGGGTCGTCCGGCTTCAGCTCCACCGCACGCTCCAGGTGCCTGACCGACTCCTCGAAGTTGCCGATGCGGTAATAGGCCCAGCCGAGCGAGTCCACGATATAGCCGTCGTCCGGCCGCTGCTCGACCGCGCGGCGGATCATCCGCATGCCCTCGTCGAGGTTCACGCCCTGGTCGACCCAGGAATAGCCGAGATAGTTCAGGACGTGCGGCTGGTCGGGGTAGAGCTTGAGCGCCACCTTGAGGTCGGCCTCGGCCGCGGGCCAGGCCTTGGCGCGCTCGTGGCAGATGCCCCGGAAATAGTAGATCAGCCAGTGCGGCCGCTCCGGCGTCTCGATGGTGGCGATGCCCTGTCCGTAAACCTTGGCGC
>CAZZCV010000128.1:0-6608 GCA_964653225.1 uncultured Rhodoplanes sp.
CGCGCCGGCCAGGTCCGCGTCGAGCTTGCCGTAGACCGGCGCGCCGAGCCCCGCGGGAACGCCCTCGGCCACGATCTCGATCACCGCGCCGATGGAGGAGCCGGCCTTGCGCACGCCGTCGAGATAGTCGGCGAAGAATGCAGCGGCCTTGGCGTCGGGGCAGAAGAACGGATTGTTACCGATCTCGGCCCAGTCCCAGTTGGCGCGGTCGATCGCGTGCGGCCCGATCTGCACCAGCGCGCCGCGCACGCTCAGCCCCGGCACCACCTTGCGCGCGATCGCGCCGGCCGCCACCCGCATCGCCGTCTCGCGTGCGGAAGCGCGGCCGCCGCCGCGATAATCGTGCAGGCCGTATTTGACGTCGTACGGATAGCCGGCGTGGCCGGGCCTGTAGCTTGCCTTGATCGCGGAATAATCCTTGGAACGCTGGTCCACGTTCTCGATCAGCAACCCGATCGGCGTGCCGGTCGTCACCTGCCTCCCGGTGGCCTCGTCGGCGAAAACCCCCGAGAGGATTTTGACAGCGTCCGGCTCCTGGCGCTGGGTGGTGAAACGCGACTGTCCGGGGCGGCGCTTGTCCAGATAGGGCTGGATGTCCGCCTCGGTCAGCGGGATGCGCGGCGGACAGCCGTCGACCACGCAGCCGATCGCCGGGCCGTGGCTCTCGCCGAAGGTCGTGAGTCTGAAAAGATGGCCGAAGGTGTTGAATGACATGGAGGTTCTGCTTTCGGCCGTGTCGTAGCCCGCGCCCGCGCCGCGGTCAAAGCCCTGCCTCGCCCGATGAACGCCGGCTCAGCCGGATGAACGACGGTTAATGACAAGCTGAACGTCCGTTAAGCTACGGAAATATAACAACTTTTTCGATTTTCACTCTTGCACGACCTGCGCAGCTGTGCCATCGTTCAATCACGGTAGGGGGCAGGCCCAAGGGATCATCCGCAAGCACCCTGTACCGGGTAGAAACCCAATCGAGGATGACGACCATGGCCAAGAAGGCGAAGAAGAAGAAGAAGTCGAAGAAGTAATCCGGCAGGCGCGGCTCTCCATCGCGAGGCCGCTGCCGCCAGATGAACTTCGCGAAACCCGCTTGCGGCGTTTCGCACGAGCCGCCGGACCACAATCCGGTTCCATCAACCCAGCACTCAAGGACCACAAACATGGCCAAGAAGGCGAAGAAGAAGAAGAAGTCGAAGAAGTAATCCGACAGGCGCGGACCTTGCGTTTGCGGGTCCGTGCCGTCCGATGCTCTTCAGCGGGAAACTCAGGTTTTTCGCCGAAACGGCTGGACGAAAGTCCGGCCGTTTTGCTTCATCGCCCTTGCCCGGAGATGGCGGATGTTTCCCGAGGGGCGCGGATGCGCCGCCGCGGACTGCAACGTCCGCGACGACCCACCCCGACACCGCCTCGAACTGTCTCACCCGGCAGAAGACGGACGGGGACGCCGCTCTGCCGACCGCATCGCCTTCGCCGCCTCGACCATGTTCACCAGCGCCGGCCGGACCTCCTCCCAGCGGCGGGTTTTCAGTCCGCAGTCCGGATTGACCCAGATCTGTTCCGGATCGAGGTGCTGCCCTGCCCTGGCGAGCAGCTCGATCATCTCCTCGACGGTCGGCACGCGCGGCGAATGGATGTCGTAGACTCCCGGCCCGATCTCGTTGGGGTAGCGATAGCCGACAAAGGCGTCGAGCAGTTCCATCCGGGACCGCGAGGTCTCGATCGAGATCACGTCGGCGTCCATGCCTCCAATCGCATCCATGATGTCGTTGAACTCCGAATAGCACATGTGCGTGTGAATCTGGGTGGAGTCCGCCACCACCGAAGCCGACAGGCGGAAGCACTCGACCGCCCATGCGAGATAGGCCCGCCAGTCGCTCTTGCGCAGCGGCAGCCCCTCCCGGATCGCCGGCTCGTCGATCTGGATCATGCCGATCCCGGCTCTCTCCAGGTCCGCCACCTCGTCGCGCAGCGCGAGGGCGATCTGGCGGCAGACCTGCGCCCGCGGAAGGTCGTCGCGCACGAACGACCATTGCAGCATCGTCACCGGGCCGGTGAGCATGCCCTTCATCGGCCGCCCGGAGAGCGACTGCGCGTAGGATGACCATTCCACCGTCATGGGCTTCGGCCGCGACACGTCGCCGAAGATGACCGGAGGCCGGACGCAGCGGGAGCCGTAGCTCTGCACCCAGCCATGGCGCGTGAACGCATAGCCCGAGAGCTGCTCGCCGAAATACTGCACCATGTCGTTGCGCTCGAACTCACCGTGCACGAGCACGTCGATGCCGATCTCCTCCTGCCACCGCACCGCGTCTGTGGTTTCCTTGCGCAGGAATGCCGCGTACTCGGCCTCCCCGATCATGCCTCTTGCAAGTTGCGCCCGCGCCCTGCGAACTTCTTCGGTCTGCGGGAACGAGCCGATGGTGGTGGTTGGAAACGCCGGCAGCCCGAAACGCTGCACCTGATCCCTGCGGCGCGCGGCGAACGGGTTGCGGCGCTGCGCCATGTCCGGCGTCACCGCCGCCACCCGCGCGGCGACTGCGGCGTCGTGGACCCTGGCGGACGAGCGGCGTGAGGCCGCAGCCTCCGCGGCGCGGGCGAGCGCATCCCTTGCCGCCTCCCGGCCGCTTCCGAGCGCCAGGCCGAGCGCCGCCAGCTCCTCCATTTTTTGCACGGCGAACGCCAGCCACTGGCGCAGGTCCGGGTCCAGATCGGTCTCCAGCGCGAGATCGACCGGGACGTGGAGCAGCGAGCAGGACGCCGCGATCTCGACATGGTCGGAGCCGCGCTTGGCGACCACGGGCTCAAGACGGTCGAGCAGCGCCGGCAGGTCCGAGCGCCAGACATTACGGCCGTCGATCACACCGAGCGACAGCACCAGACCGCGCGGCGCGGCCTCGACGAGGGCGTCGAACTGTGCCGGAGCCCTGACCGCGTCGAAATGCAGACCCGCCACCGGAAGACCGAGCACGGTTGCGAGATTGTCGTCGAGCGCACCGAAATACGTCGCCAGCATGATGTTGAGGCCCGGCAGAGCGCGGGCGAACATGCCGTAGGCCCGCTGCATCGCCTGCAGCGTCGCATCGTCGAGATCGAGCACCAGGCAAGGCTCGTCAATCTGCACCCAGTCCGCTCCGCTCGCCGCCAGGCTGCGCAGAACCTCGACGTAGACCGGCAGAAGACCCGGCAACAACGACAGCGGATCGAGCGTCTCGTCCTTGCTCTTGCCGAGTTTCAGGTAGCTGACCGGCCCGACCAGCACCGGCCGCGTGTGGAAGCCCAGTGCCTTGGCCTCGCGGAATTCGTCCACGGCCTTGCGCGACGCCAGCGCGAACTCCTGGCCTCGGGTGAATTCCGGCACCAGATAATGATAGTTGGTGTCGAACCACTTGGTCATTTCCATCGCGGGCATGCCGCCGGCCGCATCGGCGCCGCGCGCCATCGCGAAGTAGGTTTCGAGCGGAACTGCTCCGCCGCGCCAGCCGTAGCGGTCGGGAATCGCTCCCACCATCGCGCTGGTGTCCAGGACATGGTCGTAGAGCGAGAAGTCGTTCGACGGAATTCGCGTGACTCCCAAAGCATGCTGTCGGGCCCAGGCAGCAGCCCGCAGCCCGGCGGCCGCGTCGAACAGTTCGGCCGCACTGGTCCTGCCGGACCAGTGGCCCTCCAGCGCCGCCTTCAATTCGCGGCGCGGACCGATCCTGGGCACTCCCAGCGTGCCGACCGGAAGAGAAGTCTTGTTGAAAGAAACCTTGGAAGACATCGGCATACCCCTTGTGTGGGGGCAAAGGCCGAGCGGTCGCATGCAGAGTCCGGGATGACGCCTGCCATCCCTTGCAAGCGCACCACCGGGACACCCCGCCCGTGGACGTTATGTTGTCGAGGCAGGTCTCCTGGCTCGCGGGTCGTCGCTGCCGTCCGGCCTTCCCGGAGCATTCGCGCTCCAGTGGCTTGGTTGGACGGCGGCTCGCCGCTGACAGTTGCGGGGGCAGCGCCGGAGTTGCACCGGCTTCCCTCTTAGCCTTGCGCCCGAAGACGCAAGGACCACGACACGTCCACTCTATGGGCAGCAGCCCACCGCGTCAATAGCGATATAAAGAATTCTTTATATCGAATCCGGAGTGCCGACCGGCCCTCCGCAGTCAGCCGTACCGGCTCACGGTCCCCTCCCGGAGGCTGTAAACGCAGCCCTGCCCCACGTCGCCGAGCGAGGCCTTCTCCTTCGGCTCGAGACCGAGATGCGCGAGCAGCGCGCGATAGACCCCGCCGTGCGCCGCGACCACCGTGTCGCGCGACACGCTGTCGTGCCAGGCGCCGACCCGCATCATGAGTTGCTCGTAGCTCTCGCCACCCGGCAGCACGAAGCCCCACTTGTCGCGCTCGCGCGCCGCAAGCGCTTCGGCCTCGCGGACCTCGAGTTCGGGGAAGGTGAACCCCTCCCAGCGGCCGAACGACATTTCCATCAGCCGGGCGTCGGTGCGATAGCCCCCCGGATCGAGCGCGAGGCCCGCACGTAGGCGCTCCATCGTCTCCCGCGCGCGGCCGAGCGGGCTCGCCACGTAATCGAAGCCGGCCGCATCGAGGCCGTCGCGCTCGAACAGCTCGCGCAGGATTTCGCCGCAGGCCGACGCCTGCCTCCGGCCCAGCGCGTTCAGCGGAATGTCGTGCTGGCCCTGCAGGCGGCGCTCGGCGTTCCAGTCGGTCTCGCCGTGCCGCACGTAGAAGATCACGGGTCGCGGCATGGCAACATCCGGCTATCGTTCTTCGGTGTTGCGCATGGCCTTGTCCGAAAACCGGTCCCCCCGTTTGGGGGCCCTGCGCTCAATCCAGCTTGCCGACGGCGAAGTCGGGCGCGTCGGGATGCTTGATGCCGACGATGTGATAGCCGGCGTCCACATGGTGGACCTCGCCGGTCACGCCCTTCGACAGGTCGGACAGGAAATAGGCGGCGGTGTTGCCGACGTCCTCCAGGTTGACGTTGCGGCGTAGCGGGGTGTTGTACTCGTTCCACTTCAGGATGTAGCGGAAGTCGCCGATGCCGGCCGCGGCCAGCGTCTTGATCGGTCCCGACGACACCGCGTTGACGCGGATATTCTTCACGCCGAGGTCGGCGGCGAGATAGCGCACCGACGATTCCAGCGCCGCCTTGGCCACGCCCATGACGTTGTAGTGCGGCATCCACTTCTCGGCGCCGTAGTAGCTCAGCGTGAGCAGCGAGCCACCGTTGGGCATCAGCTTCTCGGCGCGCTGGGCGATCGCCGTGAACGAATAGCAGGAGATCAGCATCGTCTTGACGAAGTTGTCCTCCGTCGTGTCGACGTAGCGGCCGTCGAGCTGGTCCTTGTCGGAGAAGGCGATGGCGTGAACCACGAAGTCGAGCGTGCCCCAGGCCGCCCTGGCCGCATCGAACACGGCGTCGATCGTGGCCGGGTCGGAGACGTCACAATGCCCCAGCACCAGGGCGTCGACCTCCTCGGCAAGCGGCTCCACCCGCTTGCGCAGCGCGTCGCCCTGATAGGTCAGCGCCAGATCCGCGCCATGCGCCCGGCAGGCCGTGGCGATCCCCCAGGCGATCGAGCGGTTGTTGGCGACCCCCATAATCAGGCCGCGCTTGCCGCGCATCAGACCGGAGGCGTCCGCCATCCTGTTCCCCAATCGCCGTTCCCGGCCCCAATGGCCCGTGGCCTCAGCCTCGGAGTCGTATGACATAGGGTCCTGGGGGCATCAAGCCGAGCCCGGCAGCGGCTTGGGGATCGGCGGAGGGAGCGGTCGCCCGGCCGCGACGCCGACGGGAATACCGCAGGAAGCCCGGTGTTTTCCCGCATGGACGCCACGGAACGCACCGGCGCCGTTCGCCCGGCCCGGCCGTCTCGCGGGCGGACATGCGAGCCGTGCCGCTTCATGCCATCATGCCGGGTCGGGATTCGGAGCGGCCGATCCGCGGCCCTGCCCGGTTCCGGTTGGGAGAGCGACGTGAGTTTTCGTCAGGGAGTGGAATCCGCGATCCCGGCGCTGCGGCGGTACGCGCGGGCGCTGACGCGCGACGCCGAGACCGCCGACGACCTGGTGCAGGATACGCTGGTGCGGGCGCTGCGCTCGGAACACCTGTTCCACGGCGGCGACGTCCGGAGCTGGCTCTATACGATCCTGACCAATCTCAACCGCAACCGTCTGCGCTCGCTGGCCCGCCGGCCGTCGATTTCTCCGATCGAGGACGACGACGCGCCGGACGCGGCGGGGCCGGAGGCCGGAGGCCGCGACATCGAGCGCGCGCTGGCGCTGCTCGTGGAGGAGCAGCGCGCGGCGCTGCTGCTGGTGGTTCTGGAGGGATTGACCTATCGCGAGGTGGCGGAGGTGCAGGGCGTCCCGATCGGCACGGTGATGTCGCGGCTGGCCCGCGCCCGACTCCAGATCAAGACCTATCTCGACGGTGAGCGCCCGGCGCTTCGCCGCATCAAATAAGAAAAAGAGGTCGAACATGGCCGATCGCAACGCAACCGTGTCGGACGACGAACTCCACGTCTATGTCGACGGCGAACTGCCGGCGGACCGCCGCGAGGCCGTCGAGACCTGGCTGGCGGACCACCCCGAGGACGCCGCCCGCGTCGCCTCAT
>CAZZCV010000129.1:0-6573 GCA_964653225.1 uncultured Rhodoplanes sp.
GAACCCGCAGGCCGACGTGCGGCTGGTCGACCTCGACAACGCCGGCGGCCGCTCGCACTTCTCCGTGCTGTTCCGCGACCGCGCGGGCAAGACCGTCCACGCCATCGACAGGCTGGTGCTGCCGATGCCCGGCCGCCACAACGCGCTCAACGCCACCTCGGCCATCGCAGTGGCGCACGAACTCGGCATTCCCGATGACACGATCCGCAAGGCGCTGGCGGGCTTCGGCGGCGTGCGCCGGCGCTTCACCCGCGCGGGCGAGTGGAACGGCGTCGCCATCATCGACGACTACGGCCACCATCCGGTGGAGATCGCGGCCGTGCTCAAGGCCGCGCGCGAGTCGACCAAGGGCCAGGTGATCGCGGTGGTGCAGCCGCATCGCTACACCCGGCTGCAGTCGCTGTTCGAGCCGTTCTCGACCTGCTTCAACGACGCCGACACGGTGATCGTGGCCGAGGTCTATGCGGCCGGCGAGGCGCCGATCGCGGGCGTGGACCGCGACCATCTGGTGGAAGCGATCCGCGCCCGGGGGCACCGGCAGGTGATGCCGCTGCCGGGGCCGCAGCAACTCGCCGGGATCGTCCAGGGCCTGGCGAGACCCGGCGATTACGTGGTGTGTCTGGGAGCGGGCAACATCACGCAATGGGCCTACGCGCTCGAAGGCGAGCTGAAGGGGCTGGGATGATCTTTCCCGACATCGTTCCCCAGCTCAAATCCGCCGCACCCAAGCTGCGCGGCCGGCTGTTGCCCAACGAGCCGCTGGCGCCGCTGACCTGGTTCCGCGTCGGCGGGCCGGCGCAGGTCCTGTTCGTGCCGGAGGGCGAGGACGACCTGGCGCATCTGCTCTCGGCGCTTCCCGCCGACATTCCCGTCACCGTCATCGGGCTGGGCTCCAACCTGATCGTGCGCGACGGCGGCGTGCCGGGCGTGGTGGTGCGGCTCGGCCGCGGCTTCAGCGAGATCGTCGTCGAAGGCACGCGCCTGCATGCCGGGACGGCGGTGCCGGACGTCAAGGTGGCGCGGGCGGCGCAGGAGGCCGGGCTCGCGGGGCTTGCGTTCTACCGCGGCATCCCCGGCGCGATCGGCGGGGCGCTGCGCATGAACGGCGGGGCCTACGGCCGCGAGACGAAGGATGCGCTGGTGTCGGTCCGTGCGGTGGACCGCGCCGGCCGCATCCATGAACTGTCCAACGCCGACATGGGCTACACCTACCGCCATTGCGGCGCGCCGGCGGACCTGATCTTCACCCGCGCGACCTTCGAGGGCACGCCCGGAGACCGCGATGCCATCGCCGCCGAGATGGACAAGATTACCGAATCGCGCGAGGCGACCCAGCCGATCAAGAGCCGCACCGGCGGCTCCACCTTCAAGAATCCGCCCGGCGGCAAGGCATGGCAGCTGATCGACGCTGCCGGCTGCCGGGGCCTGGTCGTGGGCGCCGCGCAGGTGTCGGAGATGCACTGCAACTTCCTGATCAACCTCGGCGGCGCGACCGCGGCCGACATCGAGACGCTGGGCGAGACCGTTCGCCGCCGCGTCAGGGAGACCTCCGGCGTCGAGCTGGACTGGGAGATCCGCCGGATCGGCGTGCCGAAGGCCTGAGTGCGAGCCCGGAAATCTCCCCGCTGTGGCTTTTGAATCACGATACTGAGGTTCCGGGCCTTTGGCGGCCGGGCGGGATTCACCTCCGACTCCCAGCAGGTTAGCTTGCTTGGTGATTCGCGGAGGCGTGGTGGCGGACGGCGGCAGGGATTGCATTCTGGTGGCGGGCGGCGGGCTCGGCGGGGCTGCGGCCGCGCTGGCGTTCGCACGCCGGGGCTTCCGGGTGCGGCTGATGGAGCAGGCGCCCGAGTTCGGCGTCATCGGCTACGGCATCCAGCTCGGCCCCAACGTGTTCCGGATGTTCGACCGGCTCGGCGTGACCGAGGCCGTGCTGGCCAAAGCTCTGATGCCCAAGGCGCTCCTGATGCTGGACTTCGAGGACGGGGGCGAGATCGTCCGCATCCCGACCGGGGATTCGTTCCGCAAGCGGTTCGGCGCGCCCTACATCGTGATCCATCGGGTGGACCTGCATCGCATCCTGCTCGACGCCTGCGCGGCCGTGCCGGACATCGAGCTGATGCCGCTGACCGGACTTGCATCTTTCGAGGATCTCGGGGACCGGGTGCGCGTGCGCACCGACGACGGTCGCGCGATCGAAGGCGCCGCGGTGGTCGGCGCGGACGGCTTGCGCTCCACGGTCCGCCAACAGATGCGCGGCGAGGGCGAGCCGCGCTACACCGGCTACGTCGCGCACCGGACCATCGTGCCGATGGCGGACCTGCGGGCCGACGTGCCGCGCGAGGAGGTCGTGCTCTGGTCCGGCGACGGCTTCCACATCGTTCATTATCCGCTGCGCGGCGGCACGCTCTTCAACCTGGTCGCGGTGTTCAAGACCTCGACCTATCTGGAGCGCGGCGACATCGAGAGCTATCGCGCCGAGCTGGACCGCACCTATCGTCATGCGCATCCCCAGATGCGGGCTCTGCTGCCGATGATAGATCTCACACGGCGCTGGGCGATCTCGGATCGCGATCCGGTCCGGCACTGGGGCGAGGGCCGGGCGACGCTGCTCGGCGACGCTGCGCATCCGACGCTGCAGTCGCTGGCGCAGGGCGCCTGCATGGCGATCGAGGATGCGGCCTGTCTGGCCGAATGCGCCACGCCCGGCGGCGACCTGGCCGCGGCGTTCCGGCGATACGAGGCGGCGCGCTATCTGCGGACCGCGCGGGTGCAATACGAATCCCGCACCATGTGGGACAATTTCTATCATCTCGGCGGCATCGAGCGCGAGGTCATGCGCGCGTCGTGGCAGGACCGCACGGAGGCCGACCACTTCCGTTGCCTCGCCTGGCTCTACGACGGATTCCGACTGCCGGAACGGAACGAGGCCGCCGCATGAGCAAGCACGTCGCGGTCCTGATGGGCGGCTGGTCGGCGGAGCGCGAGGTGTCGCTTTCCTCCGGCAAAGCCTGCGCCGATGCGGCGGAGCGATGCGGCTACCGGGTCTCGCGCGTCGACGTCGGCCGTGACATCGGAAGCGTCCTTCAGATACTCAAGCCGGACGTCGCGCTGAACGTGCTGCACGGAAGGCCCGGCGAGGACGGCACGCTCCAGGGCATTCTGGAGATCGCCGGCATTCCCTACACCCACTCGGGGGTGATGGCGTCGTCCGTGGCGATGCAGAAGGACGTGGCCAAGGTGGTGATGCTGGCGGCCGGCGTGCCGGTGCCGCAGGGCGTGGTCGCCGACCGCACGGAGGCCGGCACGCGCCATCTCCTGCCGCGGCCCTACGTCATCAAGCCGATTGCCGAAGGCTCCAGCGTCGGCGTGTTCATCGTCACCGAGCAGCACGAGCATCCGCCCCAGGAGCTGACCCGCTCGGACTGGACCCTGGGCGAGCGGGTGCTGGTCGAGACCTTCATTCCCGGCAAGGAGCTGACCTGCGCGGTGATCGGCGACCGGGCGCTGGACGTGATCGAGATCGTGGCGGCCACGCGGTTTTACGACTACGAGGCGAAATACACGCCGGGCGGCTCGAAACACATCCTGCCCGCGCCAATTTCACCATTTGTTTACCAAGAGGTCCGAAGACTAGCGCTGGCCGCGCATCGCGCCCTGGGCTGCCGGGGGGTGACGCGGGCCGACTTCCGCTACGACGACAGCCGCTCGGGGACGGAGGGGCTGGTGTGTCTCGAGGTCAACACCCAACCGGGCATGACGGAAACGTCTCTCGTGCCTGAACTCGCCGCCCACGCGGGCATGAACTTCGATGAGCTGGTGCGATGGATGGTCGAGGACGCCTCGCTGAACCGCTGATCGGCGGCGGCTCGCCGCCCGCCGCGGCCGGGCCGGTGTCCGGTCTCGCCGGGCGGCTTTCGGTCGTCTTTCCGGTTCGCCTGCGCCGGCTCGCGCGCCGCGTTTTCGTGCGGGTCTGCGACGCGCGTATTCCGCGCGGCGCGGGCATCGGCGCGTCGGCGCTGCTGCTGCTTTCGGCTCTGGGCTACGGCGCGGTCAGCGGCGGCCATGGCCCGGCCGTGACGGCTGCGCTGGCCGACTGGCGGGATGCCGCGGCCAACGCGGCCGGATTCCGGATCACCTCCATTGCGCTCGCCGGCGGCAAGCACGTCACGCGCGAGCAGATCCTGACGGCGGCCGGCGTCACCGGCCGCACCTCGCTCCTGTTCCTGGACGCGGCGGGCGCCCGCCAGCGTCTCAAAAGCAATCCCTGGATCGCCGAGGCGACCATCCTCAAGCTTTACCCCGGCCAGCTTCGCATCGACATCACCGAGCGCGAGGCCTTCGCGCTCTGGCAGAAGGACCGCCAGGTCTCGGTGATCTCGCGCGACGGCAGCGTGGTGGAAGGCTTCGTCGACCGCCGCTTCGCCAGGCTGCCCTTCGTGGTGGGCGCGGGTGCGGAGACCAAGGCGAAGGATTTCCTCGCGCTGCTCGACAGGTATCCGCTGCTGCGCGACCAGACGGAGGCGTCGGTGCTGGTCGCCGACCGGCGCTGGAACCTGCGGCTGAAGAGCGGCATCGAGGTCAAGCTGCCGGAGCAGGGGGTCGAGCGCGCGCTCGAAACCCTGGTGTCGCTCGATCGCGACAAGAAGCTGCTCTCGCGCGACATCACCGGCATCGATCTGCGCCTGTCCGACCGGGTGAGCGTGCGGCTGTCCGACGAGGCCGCCGCGGCCCGTCAGGAGCAGCTCAAGCCGAAGCCCAAGCGCAGCGGGGGCGCCGCATGAGCTTCCGCGACGGCCTGACCCCGAAGATGAAGCCGGTCCCGCCGCGCCGTTCGGCGACGGTGGCGGCGCTCGATATCGGCACCAGCAAGATCGTCTGCCTGATCGCGCGGCTGCGGCCGCAGGGCCCTCAGGACGTGCTGCGCCGCCGCAGCCATGCGGTCGAGGTCGTCGGCATCGGCCACACAGAGGCGCGCGGCGTGAAGGCCGGCGCGGTCGTCAATCTCGCGGAGGTGGAGGACGCGGTCCGCATCGCGGTGGACCGCGCCGAGCGCAGCGCCGGCGTGGAGCTGGAATCGGTCGTGGTCTCCGTTTCCTCCGGCCGCCCGGGCAGCGAGCTTTACGCCGCCACCGTGAACGTGGCCGGCTCGGCGATCGCCGACGGCGACATCGCCCGCGTGCTCGATGCCGGCAGCCGTCATTCCGTACGTCCCGACCGCGTGGTTCTGCACTCGCTGCCGATCGGCTACGCGCTCGACGACGTGCGTGGCATCGGCGAGCCGCGCGGCATGCTGGCCGGCCGCTTCGGCGTGGACATGCACATCGTGACCACCGACGTGGCGGCGGCGCGCAATCTGATGCTGGCGATCGAGCGGTGCCATCTTTCGGTCGAGACGATGGTGGCCGCGCCCTACATGGCGGGCCTCTCGGTGCTGGCCGACGACGAGGCCGACCTCGGCGCGACCGTCATCGACATGGGCGCCGGCACGACCACGACGGCGGTGTTTTCGGGCGGCCGCTTCATCCATGCCGACGGCTTTGCGCTCGGCGGCCAGCACGTCACGATGGACCTGGCGCGCGGCCTCAACGCGCGCATCGCGGACGCCGAGCGAATCAAGACGTTCTATGGCAGTGTGATCGGCGGCGGCACGGACGAACGCGACATGATCGCGGTGCCGCCCCTGAGCGAGGAGGACCGCGAGCCGCCGCATTTCGTATCGCGCGGCAGCCTCGTGCGCATCATCAAGCCGAGGGTCGAGGAAATCCTGGAAATGGTTCGCGACCGTCTGGCCGCCTCGCCGTTCGCCTCGGAACCGCGCGCCCGCGTGATCCTTACCGGCGGCGCGAGCCAGCTCACCGGGCTTGCCGATCTCGCCGCGCGCATGCTCAACCGGCCCGTGCGGATCGGCCGCCCGCTCGGCATTTCCGGATTGCCGGAGGCGGCCAAGGGGCCGGCCTTCGCGGTGGCCGCCGGCCTCGTGGTCTATCCGCAGGCGGCGCATCTCGAACATTTCGAACCGCGGCGAACGCGGCACCTGATGACGGGGACCGGATACGTCGCGCGGGTCGGACGATGGCTCCGGGAGAGCTTCTGATGACCGCAACGAATTTCGCGTGTTTCAACCGATTGGCCGGCGGCGGACCGGCTAGAGCCTGCGGCGCCGGACGACGCAGCCCAAGCAAGAGGCAGCAGCCATGAGCATCAATCTCACGATCCCCGACATCCGCGAACTGAAGCCGCGGATCACCGTGTTCGGCGTCGGCGGCGCCGGCGGCAACGCCGTCAACAACATGATCACGGCGGGCCTTCAGGGCGTCGACTTCGTGGTCGCCAACACCGACGCGCAGGCTCTGACCAGTTCGAAGGCCGAGCGCGTCATCCAGATGGGCGTGCAGGTCACCGAGGGCCTCGGCGCCGGCTCGCAGCCTGACGTCGGCCGCGCCGCCGCCGAGGAGGTGCTCGACGAGATCCGCGATCACCTGCAGGGCGCACACATGGTGGTCGTCACGGCGGGCATGGGCGGCGGCACCGGCACCGGCGCGGCTCCCGTGGTGGCGCGACTCGCCGAGG
>CAZZCV010000130.1:0-6513 GCA_964653225.1 uncultured Rhodoplanes sp.
GGCGCGAGACCGGCCCGGTCGAATGGTACGTCAGCCAGGGCTACGCCTACGTCCACGCCGACGTGCGCGGCTCGGGCCGCTCGGACGGCGAGTTCAGCTTCATGGGCAAGGCCGAGCAGGACGACTATTCCGAGCTGATCGCCTGGATCGTGCGGCAGGAGTGGTGCACCGGCAAGGTCGGCGGCATCGGCCAGTCCTACTACGCGATCGCGCAATGGCTGATGGCCTGCGCCAACCCGCCCGGCCTCGCCTGTATCGTTCCTTACGACGGGCTGGTCGATCAGTACCGCGGCTCGAACTACCACGGCGGCATTTTCTGCTCGTACCGGTCCATGTGGTACACGTGGCTGCGCGCCGACAACCAGCACAGGCCCGTGAACGGCCAGGGCCGCGAGCCGATGCGCTTCGACCTTGCGGGCGCGATCCTGGAGCACACGCTCGACGACGACTTCTGGCGCGAGCGCTCGCCCTACTGGCGATTGAAGGACGTCAGGGTGCCCGTCCTCTCCATCGGCCACTGGGGCAAGATGGGCCTGCACCTGCGCGGCAACATCCTGGGCTACGAGGAGATCACGTCGCCGAAGAGGCTGGTGGTGACCGGCGCGCGCACCACGCACGAGGCGCACCACCTGTTCGATCAGGTCGATTTCCACGAGAAGGAATGCCTGCCGTTCTACGACCGCTGGCTCAAGGGCATCGACAACGGATTCATGGAGCAGGCTCCGGTGAAGCTGTTCGTGCGCGGCGCGAACCTCTGGCGCGAGGAGCCGGAGTGGCCGCTGCCGCGCGCGCAATACGTCCCCTATTATCTCGGCGGCGCGAAGTCGGGCAGCGTGACCTCGCTCAACGACGGCTCGCTCTCGACCGAAAAACCGCCCCCGGACGCGGGCTCGACGAGCTACACCTATCCGGACTGGGAATGGGTGAACGGCGTCGCCGCGATGGACCCGAACGGGCGGCCCGACCCGGTGCGCCGCGTGCTGACGTTCACGTCCGCGCCGCTCAACGCCGATCTCGAGGTCACGGGGCCCATCGTGCTCAGGCTGTTCGCCTCCTCGACCGCGACCGACACCCAGTTCCTCGTCAAGCTCTCCGACCAGCTTCCGCAGGACGCAGCCGCGCGCGGGCGCGGCGATCAGCCCGGATTCATTCCCGCGGCCAAGGGCTGGCTCAAGGCCTCGCATCGCGAGAAGGACGAGGCGCGCTCGACGGCGCTGCGGCCGTTCTACACCCACACCCATCCGCAGCCGCTCGCCCCCGGCGAGATTTACGAGTTCGAGATCGAAGTGCTGCCGGTGTCCTACGTTTTCCGGAAGGGGCATCGCATCCGGCTGGAGATCGCCAACTCGGACTCGCAGGTCACGGACGGCATCTTCGTGCATCCCTACCACCCGACCCAGATGGGCACCGACACGCTGCACCACGACGCGGCGCATCCGTCGTGCATCCTGCTGCCGGTGGTGAAGGGCTGAGGCGGGCAGCGTCCCACTTCGATCGCGCGGCCGCGCATGACCGGACGGCGAATTTGCATCCGCCGCGCGCGTCGGCCTGCTCGAAAGCGGGCTATCATGCGCGGCGAAGGCGGCCCGATCCGCCGGAGGCGATCTGACAGACAGGGGAGCGGAACATGCCCGACCATCACGAGCCCGAACTGACGCGACGCACCGCACTGGGCGGCGCAGCCCTGACCGCCGCCGCGGCGCTGGGCGGCGGAACCGCGACGGCCCAGACCCTGAGCAGAACCTTCGTGCTGGTGCACGGCGCCTGGCACGGCGGCTGGTGCTGGCGGCGCGTCGCCGACATCCTCGAACGCAAGGGCCACAAGGTGTTCGCGCCGACGCTCACCGGGCTTGGCGAGCGCTCGCACCTGCTGTCGAAGGACATCAACCTTTCCACCCACATCACCGACATCGTCAATGTGCTGAAGTGGGAGGACCTGAAGAACGTCTGCCTGGTGCTGCACTCCTACGGCGGCTGGCCGGGCTCGGGCGCCATCGAGCAGGCGCTCGACCGCATCGGCTCGGTGGTCTACCTCGACGCCTTCAAGCCGGAGAACGGCCAGCGCGGCGCGGACTACGCCTCCGAGTTCAGCCGCAAGGCGCTGCAGGAGGCGCTGGCGAAGGGCGAGGCCGGGCGCGCGCCGCCGAACCCGGCCGCGTTCCATGTCAACGAGAAGGACCGCGCCTGGGTCGCCGCGAAGATGACGCCGCAGCCCAACGGCGTGGTGTTCGATCCGGTCGAGCTCACCGGCGCGCGCGAGAAGGTGGCGAAGAAGACCTACATCCGCGCGCCGGTCTACAAGCAGGCGGCGTTCGACAAGGCCTATGCGGAGTGCAAGGCCGACCCGTCATGGAAGACGTTCGAGACCAAGGCCGGCCACGACGTGATGGTGGATGCGCCGGATTGGCTCGCGGACGTGCTGTTGCAGGTGTCGTAAGGCGCAGGGGACTCCGCTGCGCTCCCTCTCCTCGCTTGCGAGGAGAGGGAGGCCGGGCAAGGGCCGTCACTTCCCGCTCAGCAGATCCTTGATCTTGCCGCTGGCCTTGCCGAAGTCCATCTGGCCGGCGAAGCGCTCCTTCAGCGCCGCCATCGCGCGGCCCATGTCCTTCATGCCCTGGGCGTTGATCTCCGACAGGATTGCGGAGATCGCGGCGCCAGCCTCGGCGTCGGACATCTGCTGCGGCAGATAGGCCGTGATGATGTCGATCTCCTGCTTCTCCTGCGCCGCCAGTTCGGGGCGGCCGCCCTTCTCGTAAAGCTCAACCGATTCCTGGCGCTGCTTGACCATCTTCTGCAGCAGCACCAGCAGTTCCGCCTCGTTGAGCGGCTCCTTGCCCTGCCCGCGCGCGTCGATGTCGGCGTTCTTGATCGCGGCGTTGACCATGCGCAGCGTTCCGACCTTGCGCTCGTCGCGGGCCTTCATCGCCTCCTTCATCGCGGTGTTGATGGAATCGCGCAGCATGGGCGGACCTCTTGTTTTCGACGTTTCGACTACGCGGCGGCGCGGGGACCGAACAGGATCACCGCCGCCCCCACCAGGCAGATCGCGGCCCCCGCCGTATCCCAGCGGTCGGGACGCGCGCCCTCGACCGACCAGAGCCAGAGCAGCGAGGCCGCGATATAGACCCCGCCATAGGCCGCATAGGCCCGCCCGGCGAGGTCCGACTCGACCAGGGTCAGGAGATAGGCGAACAGCGCCAGACAGGCCAGTCCGGGAACCAGCCACCAGACCGGCCGGTCGAGGCGCAGCCACGCCCAGAACGCAAAGCAGCCCGCGATTTCCGCGACGGCGGCCCCGACATAGGCGGCGACCGAGCCCAATCCCTGCCCCATTCGTTCTGAATATCGCTCTCCGGCGCTTTACGCTCGCCGGACTCGTCGTTATCTAGGCCCCTTGATGAACCCCGCACAAGACGAAACCGGCTGGACCGAACCCAAGCCCACGGCGCTGCTCGTGCTCGCGGACGGCACCACCATCGAGGGATTCGGCCTCGGCGCCACCGGAACCGCGGTCGGCGAGGTCTGCTTCAACACCGCCATGACCGGCTACGAGGAGATCCTGACGGACCCTTCCTACGCCGGCCAGCTCGTCACCTTCACCTTCCCACACATCGGCAACATCGGCACCAACGACGAGGACGTCGAGACCGTCAACATGGCGGCGACGCCGGGCGCGCGCGGCGCGATCCTGCACAGCGCCATCACCGAGCCCTCGAACCACCGCTCGACGCTGCACCTCGACCAGTGGCTGAAGCGGCGCGGCGTGGTCGGCATCTCCGGCCTCGACACCCGCGCGCTGACCGCGCTGATCCGCGAGAAGGGCATGCCGAACGCGGTGCTGGCGCACGAGCCGTCCGGCGCGTTCGACGTCGAGGCTCTGAAGAAAGAGGCGCGCGAGTGGCCGGGCCTGGTCGGCATGGATCTCGTGCCGATGGTCACGAGCGGCCAGCGCTTCACCTGGGACGAGACCCCCTGGGAGTGGAGCAAGGGCTACGGACGCCAGGACAAGCCCGAGTTCCACGTCGTCGCCATCGACTACGGCATCAAGCGCAACATCCTGCGGCTGCTCGCCGGCGCGGGCTGCAAGGTCACGGTGGTCCCGGCCACGACCGCGGCCGAGGAGATCCTGGCGCTCAAGCCCGACGGCATCTTCCTGTCCAACGGGCCGGGCGATCCGGCCGCCACCGGCGAATATGCGGTGCCCGTAATCAAGGAGCTGGTGCAGAGCGGCACGCCCACGTTCGGGATTTGCCTGGGTCACCAGATGCTCGGCATCGCGCTCGGCGGCCGGACCATGAAGATGCACCAGGGCCACCATGGCGCGAACCATCCGGTGAAGGATCTCTCGACCGGCAAGGTCGAGATCACCTCGATGAACCACGGCTTCGCGCTGGACAAGGACAGCCTGCCCGCGAACGTCGAGCAGACCCACCTGTCGCTGTTCGACGGCTCGAACTGCGGCATCGCGCTCAACGACCTGCCGGTGTTCTCGGTGCAGTATCACCCCGAGGCCTCGCCCGGACCGCGAGACAGCCATTATCTGTTCACCCGGTTCGTGGAATCGATGCGCAAGCGCAAGGCCCGCGCGGCCTGAGCGCCGCCGTGCCCCGGCTGGGGCGGTCCGGACCGCGTTAGCGCATTGTTGAAGAAAAAGTGGTTGTTGGGGCCATGCCTGCGACCAAGCCGACCGAGCCCGAGGCTCACCTGTTCGCCAGCGACGGCTCGGTGCCCAACAATCCGCGCCTGCCGTTCCTGGTGTATCGCGGCGCCTTCGACCTGGCCGGAACGCCCGACCCCGAGCCGCTGATCGAGCAGGCGGTGCGGGACAACGGCTGGGGCAACCTCTGGCGCAACGGCATCTATCCCTACACGCACTACCATTCGATGATCCACGAGTTCATGGCCGTCGCCCGCGGCCGCGCCCGGGTGCGCTTCGGCGGCGGCCGGGGCCAGGAGATCGACCTGTCGCGCGGCGACGTGGTGGTGCTGCCGGCCGGCACCGGCCATCAGGGCCTGTGGGCCAGCCCCGACCTCGTGGTGATCGGCGCCTATCCGCCGAACGGCCGCTACGACCTGTGCCGCGGCAGCAAGGCCGAATACGGCAAGGCGGTCGAGAGCATCCCCGGCGTGCCGCTGCCCGACACCGACCCGGTGTTCGGCCAGGACGGCCCGCTGCCGCGCCTGTGGAAAGCGGCCTGAGACCCCCGACATGGCCACCGGCGACTGGATCTCGTTCTGGAATTCCAAGCACTCGATCTACGTGAACGCGCGGCATCACGAGGCGCATTACCGCCGCATCGCGCAGGATATGCTGAAGTACGTCCCGCCGGGCGGTGGGGTGCTGGACTACGGCTGCGGCGAGGCGCTGGCGGCGGAGACCGTGGCGGAGCCCGCCGGGCGGCTGGTGCTGTGCGAGGCCGCGCCGAACGTGCGCGCCGCGATCGCGCGGCGGTTTGCAAACAATGCGAAGATCGAGGCCCGCGCGCCCGAGGAGCTTGCGGCCCTGCCGGACGCGAGTTTCGACCTGATCGTGATGCACTCGGTCGCGCAATATCTTTCGCCCGCCGAGCTGGACGCGCTTCTCGCGCTGTTCCACCGGCTGCTGAAGCCGGGCGGCCTGCTGGTGCTGGGCGACATCATTCCGGTGAAGGTCTCGGCGCTGACCGACGCGCTCACGCTCCTGAAATTCGGCGTCCGCGACGGTTTCTTCTTGGCCGCGTTGCTGGGCCTGCTGCGCACCGCGTTCTCCAGCTACCGGCGGCTGCGCTCCACGCTCGGCCTCACCCGCTACGACGAGGCCGACATGCTGGCGCGCCTGCGCGCCGCTGGCTACCTGCCCAGGCGCGCGGCCGACAACATCGGCCACAACCCGGCGCGCATGAGCTTCCTCGGCTGGCCGACCTGACGCCGGCCGGCCCGGCCCGCCCCCCGGCCGGGACAACCGCGCCGGCCGGCCCGGAACGCCTTTCCGGCCCGGGCCCGCAAATCGCCTGCTGACAAGTGTCTCCCCTGCGGGTTCCGGGGTTGGCGGGGCTCCGATTCTGGTCTAGTACCCCCGGCAGCGCGGGGTTCGGCCCTGCCGCCGGCCACGGACGCACGTGTGCGTCCGGCAAAAGTGGGACCCGGTTTCTGCGTCCGGAGCACGCGCTCATTCGCCGAGCGCGCCTTCCAGATGGCCGACCGGAGCCCATGCAGCCCGAAAGCGCGCGAGAGCGCGCCCTTTTTTTGTGCGTATCGTCCCGGTTGATCCGGGGCTGCCAGGTCAGAGGTTCGATGCCGAAGCGAACTGACATTTCCTCGATCCTCATCATCGGCGCGGGCCCCATCGTCATCGGCCAGGCCTGCGAGTTCGACTATTCCGGCACGCAGGCCTGCAAGGCCCTCAAGGAAGAGGGCTACCGGATCGTGCTGGTGAACTCGAACCCGGCCACGATCATGACCGATCCGGAGCTGGCCGACGCCACCTACATCGAGCCGATCACGCCGGAGATCGTCGCCAAGATCATCGAGAAG
>CAZZCV010000131.1:0-6370 GCA_964653225.1 uncultured Rhodoplanes sp.
CCACGCCCTACCTGTGCCGGCCGATCGAGCACGGCGCGGATATCGTGATCCACTCGCTCACCAAGTTCCTTGGCGGCCACGGCAACTCGATCGGCGGCATCATCGTGGACGGCGGCACCTTCAACTGGTCGCGCGAGGGCCGCTATCCGATGCTCTCGGAACCGCGCCCGGAATACAACGGCATCGTCCTGCACGAGACCTTCGGCAATTTTGCCTTCGCCATCGCCTGCCGCGTGCTGAGCCTGCGCGACCTGGGGCCGGCGCTGTCGCCGTTCAACGCCTTCCTGCTGCTCACCGGCATCGAGACGCTGCCGCTGCGCATGCAGCGCCACTGCGACAACGCCCGCGCGGTCGCGGAATGGCTTTCGGCGCATCCGAAGGTGGAATGGGTCAGCTATCCCGGTCTGCCCGGCGACCGCTACCACACGCTGGCCGCCCGATACGTGCCCAAGGGCGCGGGCGCGGTGTTCACCTTCGGGCTCAAGGGCGGCTACGACGCCGGCGTGAAGCTCGTCTCCAACGTCGGCCTGTTCTCGCACCTGGCGAACATCGGCGACACCCGCTCGCTGATCAT
Organism: uncultured Rhodoplanes sp.; assembly: GCA_964653225.1. Taxonomy (GTDB): domain Bacteria; phylum Pseudomonadota; class Alphaproteobacteria; order Rhizobiales; family Xanthobacteraceae; genus Z2-YC6860. Next base: position 575 of record CAZZCV010000131.1, read on the forward strand.
CCATCCGGCCTCGACGACGCACCGGCAGCTCTCCGATGCGCAGAAGGTGCTGGCCGGCGCGGGACCGGACGTGGTCCGGCTCTCGATCGGGATCGAGGACAAGGACGACATCATCGCCGATCTCGAGCAGGCGCTGGCGGCCGGCTAGAGCGTTTTCGAGCAAAGGCGTTTCGAGGGACCGGATCTAGCTTTTCTTGAGCGTCTTCTCGACATAGGACCGCACCCGGGCGAGCGTCTCCGGTGCGGTCCAGATTTTTTCGGCGGCCGCATCGACCACGGCGCCGTGCGCTGCCATCCGGTCGGCCAGCGGCTGGCGGATCTGGCGCTTGGTCAGCGCAAAGGTTTCCGGCGGCAGGGCCGCGAGTCGTCGGGCGGCCTCGAGCGCGAGTTCCATCAGCACTTCGGGCTCCGCGATCTCGTCGATCAGCCCGCGCGGCAGCGCCTCCTCGAACGGGAAGGTCGCGCCGCCCATCACCCCGTCGGCGAGGAACTGCGGCGCGGTTACGAATCGCATCACCTCGAACGTCATGGCCGGAAACGGCACGCCGACCAGAAGCTCGGTGACGCCGATGCGCCCGGCGCCCCTGGCCGCGATCCGCCGGTCGGCGCAGCAGGCCAGCACGCAGCCGCCTGCGATGGCATGGCCGTTGATCGCTGCGATCACAGGCTTGGGATGATGAAACACCGTATCGTACAGCCCATGCAGCGCCGGCAGGAACCGGCGCACATAGTCCGCGCCGCCATCGGAGAGCCGGATCAGGTCGACGCCGGCCGAGAACGCCCGCCCCTGCCCGGTCAGCACCGTCGCGCGCGCGGGCGAGGCCTCGATTGTCCTGAAACCCTCGACGATGGCGGCGATCAGTTCGAGATCGAGCGCGTTGGCCTTGCCGTGCGCGAGCCGCATCACGGCGATGCCGTCCCGCTCCTCGACCTCGATCACGGCGCACCGCGCGAGGCGGCGGCCGGCGAGAGCGCGGGCGTGCCCCGCCGTGGCGGCGTCAGCCGCGCCGCGTGCCAGACCGCCGCGGTCAGCACCACCACCGCGCCGCCCTGGTGCAGCAGGCCGAGCGAGATCGGCGTGTGGTGCAGCAGCGTCACGATGCCGATCCCGGCCTGCAGCGTGATCGTGGCCGCAAGCGCCAGCGCGCCGTTGAACGCCGCGCCGCGAATGCGGCTGCGCGACACGTCCGCCACGTGCAGGATCGCCGCTGCGAACAGAACGTAGGCCAGCATGCGGTGCGCGAACTGCACGGTGAGAATGTTGTCGAACAGGTTGCTCCAGCCCGGCGACAGCAGCGCGAGCTGGCCGAAGGCCGGGATCAGCGCGCCGTCGATCAGCGGCCAGGTGTTGTAGGTCCAGCCGCCACGCAGGCCCGCCACCAGCGCGCCCCAGAAGATCTGCACGAACACCAGCGCAAGCAGCACCACGGCGCTGCGCCGGATACGGTCCGGCACGTCGGGCGCGGGCGTGGGCGACAGGCGCTGCAAGGTCCACAGGATCGCGGCATAGATCACGCAGGCGAGCGTCAGGTGGAACGCAAGCCGCTCGTGCGCCACGCTGACCCGCTGCGTGAGGCCGGAGGCCACCATCCACCAGCCGACCGCGCCTTGCAGCGCGCCGAGCCCGAAGATGATCCAGAGCCGGCCGCGAAGCCCCGGCTCCACCCGGCCGCTCCACAGGAAGAACAGGAACGGCAGCAGGAACGCCACACCGATGACGCGGCCGAGAAGCCGGTGGCCCCACTCCCAGAAATAGATGGTCTTGAACTCGTCGAGGCTCATGCCCCGGTTCTGCTCGCGATACTGCGGGATGGTCTTGTACTTCGCGAACTCGGCCTCCCATGCGCCCTGCGACAGGGGCGGCAGCGTCCCCGTGACCGGCCGCCATTCCACGATGGAGAGGCCCGAGCCGGTCAGGCGTGTGGCCCCGCCGACCAGGACGATGGCGAAGACCAGGGCGGCGACCGCCAGCAGCCAGATGCGGATGGCGCGGCGGTGCAGGGCGACGGATGCCGGAGCGTGTGCGGGTGCGTTGGTCATGGCCGGGATCGGGGTTATATAGGCGCGCTGCCGTCGCCACATCAATGGGAACAAATGTCCGTCCGCATCCGCAAGCTAATCGGGGCCGTGGGCCTGATCGTCCTCGTCACGGTCTGGGCGCTGGCGGCCATGTCGGTGGCCCAGTTCCCGCCGATCCGCAACGGCGGCTGGATCGCCGGGCTCTATTACGTGGTGGCCGGCATGGGCTGGGTGCTGCCCGCCATGCCGCTGATCAAATGGATGTCCCGGGGCGAGCCGGGCACGCCGCGGATCTGACGGCCGGCGTCACGCCACATTGAGCCGGCGGAAGCCGTTCCACAGCCCCGTCGCGGCGCCCGAGGCCAGCACCCGCGCGTAACGCGGCTTCTGGAACTCGCCGTTGAGCGAAACCCGCGGCAGCGCCAGCAGATGCTCCGCATGCGCCTTGAACACGACGCCCGGCCGCGTCGTGACCGCGGTCTTGAATCCCAGCTCCGCCGCGATGGCGAACTCGCGCGGGCCCGCCGAGGTGCGGTCGCCGACCGGATAGGCGAGATGGCGCGGCCGCCGGCCGAGGGCGGCCTCGATCACCGCGGCGCTGTTGGCCAGCTCCGAGCGCACGCGGGCGTCGGTCACCTTCGCAAGGATCGGATGGTTCACCGTATGCGCGCCGATCGTGACCAGAGGATCGGCGGCCAGATCCGCGATCTCCTTCCAGTCCATGCACAGTTCTTTGCAGAACGCGCCCATGTCGACGCCGTGGCGGGCCGCAAGGTCGCGCACCACTGCGCGCAGCTCGTCCTCGCTGTCGAAACGGCGCAGCCACCAGTAAAGCTCGTCAAAGAGCCGGCGCTTCTCCGCGACGCCGGCGCATTCGAAGAATTTTTGCCGGCCGTCCACGCGCATGCCGATCATGTCGTTTCGGGCGATCATCGCTTCGAGCGCGAGCCACCACATCTCGCCGATCCGGTCGGCGAAGGCGGTGGCCACATAGACCGCGTAGGGCGCGTCGTACTTTTTGAGGACCGGATGTGCGAACTGCAGGGTGTCGCGATAGCCGTCGTCGAAGGTGATGCAGACGAAGCGGCGCTCGAAGTCCTTCTCGACCATGCGGCGATGCATCTCGTCGAGCGAGACCAGATCGACGCGCGAGCGCCGGAGCCTTCGCACGACCTTCTCGAAATATCCCGGAGTGACCTCGAGCAGACGGTTGGGCTGGAAGCGGTCGGGGCGCGGCGGGCGGACGTGATGCAGCGTCAGGATCGCGCCGACGCCCCCGACCAGCGGCCGCATCAGCACATGCGCGCCGCTGAAATAGAGACCCTCCATCGCCGTCCGGAAGATCGCGTTGCGAAGTCCTGCCACCGCCCTGCTCCCGAACCCGATCAGGCCGCGGCCGGCTGAGTGGACGCATGGTCGAGACCGGGCGGCGGCCCCGTCAGCACCGCGACATCAGCGAAGCCCGCGGCGAGGAACTGGCCGCGCAGCGCCTGCGCCGTGGCCTCGGGCGTGCTGCCTGCGACGAGAACGGCGCGCTGCGTCACCTGAAGGATGGGGTCGAGCGCGATGTCGGTCTGCGAGCCCGCATCAATCACCAGATGGTTGTAGCTCTGCGCGAGCGCATGCAGCGCGGACTGGAGCATGTGCGACTCCATCAGCGCGCCGGGATCGCCCTCGACGCGGCCGGTGGCCAGCAGGTGCACCTTGGAGAACCGGTCGCGCGTGATGATGTCGCCGAAAGACGCCGCGCCGCGCACCAGGTCGGCGATGCCTTTCGCAGACGGATCGTTCGAGATCACGTCGACGTTCGGCGAGTTGAAGGCCAGATCGACCAGCACCACCCGCGCATGCCGTGCCAGCGAGCGGGCCAGCGCGATGGCGGTGAGCGTGGTGCCGACCTCGCGTGCGGCGCCGATCACGGCCACGCTGCGGCCGGAATCGCCGGCGGCGCGCAGAGCCGCGGCGATGCTGTCCACGGGGACGATGCTGGAGTTGGAGGCAGGCTGCATCGCGGGCGCGGCCCCCGGCGGATCGAAAGCCGCCAGGCGGTCCGAGGCGCGGGTGCGCGCCAGCGGCGAGCGCAGCGTGTCGCCGGCGGACGCTGGGGTCGCGACCGGAGCAGGCATCACGACAGGCTCGGGAGCAGGCATGGCGGCGGGCCGAGCATGGGTCCGCGGCTGTTCGGCCGCGCCGAGCAGCGCACCGGTCACCACGAAGGCCGTGCACAGCGAGAACGTGGCGAGCGAGGCGATGATCGCGATCGGCAGCTTCTTCGGAAAGAACGGCGTGCTCGACACCACCGCCCGCGAGATGATGCGGGCGTCGGCGGGAGCGGCCGCGATGCTGTCGCGCGCCGTCGCCTCGCGGTACTTCGCGAGATAGGACTCGAACAGGTCACGCTGGGCCTTGGCCTCGCGCTCCAGCGCACGGAGCTGCACGTCCTGATCGCTGCTGGAGGCGGCCTGCTTCTTGAGCTGGTCGAGGCTCGCCGTCAGCGTCTGCAGCCGCGCGTCGGCGACCTTTGCATCGGCCTCGAGCGTGCGGACCAGCCGCTCGCCCTCCTGGCGGATCTGGGCGTCGAGGTCCGCGATCTGCGCGCGCAGCTCGCGAATGCGCGGATGCTGCGGCAGGAGCGTCGAGGACTGCTCCGCGAGCTGCGCCCGCAGGGTCATGCGCTGCTCGGCGAGCCTTCGGATCAGGTCGGAGTTGACGATCTCCGAAGACTCGATCGACTGCCCGGCCCGCAATGTGTCGCGGATAATCTTGGCCTTGGCCTCGGCGTCGGATTTCTGCGCGCGAAGCTGCGAGACCTGGGTGTTGATCTCGCTGAGCTGCATGTTGGACAGCGTGGTGTTGTTGGCGCCGACGAACAGGTTCGACCGGGCGCGGAACTCCTCCACCTTGGCCTCGGCCTCCGACACCTTGCCGCGCAGCTTCTCCAGCTCGCCCGACAGCCATTGCCCGGCGGCTCGCGCCTGGTCCTGCTTCACGACCTGCTGCAGCGTGAGGTAGCTCTCGGCGATCACGTTGGCCGCGCGCGCGGCGAGGTCCGGATCGGCGGACTTGAACTCGATGGCGATGACCCGCGACTTGTCGATCGGATAGGCGCTGAGCCGCTCGAAATAGGCGGCCAGCACCCGCTCCTCGATCGACATCGCGCTCGGGTCCTTGCCAAGTCCGATCATGCGCAGCACCGTGGACGGCGACAGCTCGGCGGGGGCCGCGAACTCCGGCAGTTCGTCGAGGCGGAGCTTCTTGACGATCTCCCGCCCGAGATCGCGCGACAGCACGAGCTGCACCTGGCTGGTCACGGCCTCCTGGTCGACCACGGCGCGCTCGGTCAGCGTCTTCTCGGCGTCGGCGCGCAGGAACACGTTCTCGCGCCCCTCCACCAGCACGCGGGCCTCGGACTTGTACTGCGGCGTCATCAGGTTGACCGCGATGAAGGCCGCCGCGGCGATCACCAGCGTCGGCCCGATCACGCGCCTGCGGCCGGCCCAGACCGCGCGCGCGATGGTGCCGAGATTGGGCTCGGCGTCATACGCCGAAGCCGCAGCCATCCTGTCCGTTCTGCGCCGCATTCCGACTCCATGGGGAAGCGGCCGACTCGGGCCGTGTCCCTTCGCGCTCATGAGGGCCGATTATGGTTGCCGGGTCGTTAAATCTCCGTTCCGATCCGGCATGTCGCGCGGGCGCGCACGGTCAGTCTTTGTTAACCACGTCCGGCGTTAATCGGGCTTAACCATTGGTCTGGTGTGCCCGGATTTGCCGCATGCG
>CAZZCV010000132.1:0-6279 GCA_964653225.1 uncultured Rhodoplanes sp.
CGGCCGACGAGGCGCGCGAGGTGCTGCGCAACGCGCCGGGTGTCATCGTGATCGACAAGCGCGAGCCCGGCGGCTACGCCACGCCGCACGAGGCGGCCGGCGAGGACGCCACCTACATCAGCCGCATCCGCGAGGACTCGACCGTGGAGAACGGTCTGGTGCTGTGGTGCGTGTCGGACAACCTGCGCAAGGGCGCGGCGCTCAATGCGGTGCAGATCGCGGAGAGCCTGATCAACCGCAAGCTGATCAAGGCCAAGCAGAAGGCGGCCTGATGGCCATGACGCGCGGGAGCTTTCTGGGCATCGTCGCCGTCATCAACGGGCTGTTCGCGCTGGCGCTGCTGCTCGCGCCGCGCTGATGGGCCGGCGCGGCCGGGTCACGCTCCGATCGGCCTGAACTCGCCCGTCTTCGGATCGCGTACCGAAAGCTCGCCCTGGGCCACGCCGAAATAGGCGCCGTGCAGCGCGATCTCGCCGCTCTCGACCAGCGCGCGCAGGCGCGGGAACGTCATCAGGTTGTCGAGGCTGTTGGCGATCGAGGCCTGCTCCATCCGCTGGAGGAACTGCGCCGGTGTCAGGCCTTCGCGCGCCACCCGCGCCGCGGCGGGCGCCATCAGCGACATCCACCTGCCGATGAAGTCGCCCGGCGACAGCGGCGCGGCCTCCTCCGCGAACGCCTTCACGCCGCCGCAATGGGCGTGGCCCAGCACCACGATGTGCTTCACCCTCAGCGCCGCGACTGCGAATTCGAGCGCGGCGGAAACGCCGTGATACTGGCCGCCGGTCTCGTAGGGCGGCACCAGGTTGGCGACGTTGCGCACCACGAACAGTTCTCCCGGCCGGGCGTCGAAGATCACCTCCGGCGAGACGCGGGAATCGCAGCAGCCGATCACCATCACCTCCGGCGACTGGCCGGTCTCGGCCAGCTCGCGGTAGCGGTCCTGCTCGGTCGGCAGGCGGCCCGCGCGGAACGCGCTGTAGCCTTCGAGAAGACGCTGGGGAAACGGCATGGCGGGTCGGCCGGCTGCTGGCTGGGACGCTCCGGACGTTTCAGCACATCCCGGCCCCGGCCGCCATCGGCTTCCTCGCCCGGAGGCGGCGATACGGCCGGCCTGTGGTCCGATCGCGATCCGGTCCGGAAACGGTTCCCACTTTTCGGGGGCATGCTTTAGGCTACGGCAAAGGAGACCGCAGCATGACCGTCCGCCCGCGCCGCAGCGTCCTCTACATGCCGGGGTCGAATGCCCGCGCTATCGACAAGGCGCGCACGCTGCCGGTCGACGGCGTGATCCTCGACCTCGAGGATGCGGTCGCGCCCGAGGCGAAGGCCGACGCCCGCGCCCAGGTGGTCGAGGCCGTGAAGGCCGGCGGCTTCGGGCCGCGCGAGGTGTTCATCCGCGTCAACGGCATCGACACGCCCTGGTTCGCCGACGACCTGGAGGCCGCCGCCGCGGCGGCGCCCGATGCGATCCTGTTCCCGAAAATCTCGACCACGACACAGATCGAGCGGATCGGCGAGCGCCTCCTGAGCCTGAAGGCCGACCACCGGACGCGGGTCTGGGCGATGATCGAGACACCCGCGGCGATCTTCAACATCCAGGCGCTGGCATCGCAGGCGCGCGATTCGGAGACGCGGCTGGCCGGCTTCGTCATGGGCACCAACGATCTCGCCAAGGAGACCCGCGCCCGCCAGGTGCCCGGCCGCGCACCCATGCTGGGCTGGCTGTCGCAGGCGGTGCTGGCCGCGCGCAGCTACGGCATCGACATCCTCGACGGCGTCTACAACGATCTTTCCGACTCCGAGGGTTTCGTGCGCGAGTGCCAGCAGGCGCGCGATTTCGGCTTCGACGGCAAGACGCTGATCCATCCCGGCCAGATCGAGCCCTGCAACCGGGTGTTCTCGCCGGCCGCCGATGAGGTCGCGGAGGCGCGCGCCATGATCGCGGTCTTCGACCTGCCCGAGAACCGGGACAAGGGCGTGGTCCGGATCGGCGGCCGCATGGTCGAGCGCATGCACGCCGAGATGGCGCGGCGCACGGTGGCGATCGCGGATGCGATCGGGCAGACGCGGACGGGCTGACGGGCGAAACCGGAGCGCCGGCCGGGCGTTGATCCCGAGACGTCCAGCAGGAGGCCTGCCGATGACCGAGATCGCCCGGAACCGCAACCTCGTCACGCAGATCACCGCCGTCAAGGTGTCGCCGGAAAACCAGGACGAGGTCATCCACCTGATGACCGAGCGCGCCCGGTTCATGGCGTCGCAGCCCGGCTTCGTGTCCGTCAGCCTGCACCGCAGCCGGGACGGCAGCCATGTGGTCAATTACGTCCAGTGGCGGGACCGCGAGCAGCTCGAAGCCGCGCACCGCTCGCCCGAATTCCGGAGGCGGTGGCCGCAGTTCGGCGAACTGGCCGAGGAGATCGAGCCGAACCTCTATGACGTGATCCACAGCCAGGCCGCGTGACGCGGCCCTGCGGATCAGTCGGGCAGCAGATAGAAAAACACCGCGCGTCGGTGCAGGCCGCCATGCAGGCAGACGAAGCGCGTCGCGCGCGCGCCGGCGCCGCCGTCGTAGACGGCGCGGCCGTGATAGACCGTGGAAATGAAGCGGTTGCCGACCTGCGCGGCGTAGCGGTCCGCGGCGACGTGCGAGCGGTCGATCGAGAAGTGCCGGAACTGGGAGCTCTGCCGCATGAACTGCAGCGTCGCGGTGCGCTCGCAGTCGCGGATGCCGTCGAAGCGGGTCTTGCCGCGGCGGGCGGCTTCGGCGGGAGAGAGCGCGGCGGCCAGCAGGCCCGCCGCGACGAGGATGGTTCCGAATGCCGCCGCCCCGGCGCGCGGCCGGCGGCTCAGGCCCACGGCCGCTCCGCCTTCAGCTTCGATTCGTAGCTCTCGATCTTGTCCTGCTTGAGCTGGGTCAGGCCGATGTCGTCGAGGCCGTTCAGCATGCAATGCTTGCGGTGCGGGTCGATGTCGAACTTGACCACGCCGCCGTCGGGGCCGCGGATCTCCTGCTTCTCCAGGTCGATCGAGAGCGTGGCGTTGGCGCCGCGCTCGGCGTCGTCGAACAGCTTGGCGAGGTCTTCCTTGCTGACCTTGATCGGCAGGACGCCGTTCTTGAAGCAGTTGTTGTAGAAGATGTCGCCGAACTCGGTCGAGATCACGCAGCGGATGCCGTAGTCGAGCAGCGCCCAGGGCGCGTGCTCGCGCGAGGAGCCGCAGCCGAAGTTGTTGTCGGCGACCAGGATCTTGGAGTTGCGATAGGCCGGCTTGTTGAGCACGAAGTCCGGATTCTCGCTGCCGTCCTCCTTGTAGCGCATCTCGGAGAACAGCCCGACGCCCAGGCCGGTGCGCTTGATGGTCTTGAGGTACTGCTTGGGGATGATCATGTCGGTGTCGACATTGATGATCCGCAAGGGTGCTGCGACCCCTTCGAGCGTCGTGAACTTCTGCATTTATCCTTCTCCCACGGGCCTTTGAATGGCGTTTCGTCGGCCTGCGGTCAAGCCCTGGAACGGCTCTAAGCGCGTGCGGCCGCCGCTCGGGGACCGCTGCCGGGTCCCGGACGGCCGGGCCGGGGGGTCAGGCCGCGCCCTTCTCGTTCCGGCGCAGCGAGGCGATGTCGTTGACCCAGGGCAGGGCGGAGCGGGCCCAGTTCTGGAATTTCGGCGCAAGCCGGTCGCGCTGCGTCAGCAGGCCGACCCGGACCATGAAAGCCTGCTTGGCGGGGCCGGGGTTGGTTGAATAGAGCGGCGAGCCGCATTTCGGGCAGAACGCCTGCTCGCGGTGGTTGCCGCTCTCCGCGGTCGTTTTGACGTAGATCGCGGGCTCGCCGGACTTGAGCCTGAAGGTGCTGCCGGGCACCGGCACGTTCACCCGGAAGGCGGAGCCGGTCGAGACCTGGCAGTCCGTGCAGTGGCAGATCGAAACCTTCTCCGGGTCGATCTCGCCCTCAAACGTGATGAAGCCACAGTGGCAGCTTCCGTCGATCCTCATTCCCGCCCCCTATTTCACGCAGAACGCCGTCAACCGGCCGCGGCCTCGATGGCTTCCATGTCGCCGTCCGACAGGCCGAAGTGGTGGCCGATCTCATGCACCAGAACATGGGTGATGATCGAGCCCAATGTTTCGTCGTGCTCTCCCCAGTAGAGCAGGATCGGCACCCGGTAGAGCCAGACCATGTTGGGCATCTGCGAGGGTGCGGTCACGGACTGGAACGGCAGGCCGGTGCCCTGGAACAGGCCGAGCAGGTCCAGTTCGCTCTGGATTCCCATCGAATCCAGCACCTCCTCGGTGGCGTAGTCATCCACCTGGACCACCACGCCCTCGCACCGTTCGCGGAAATGCCGGGGCAGCAGCCGGAAGGCCTCTTCGGCGATGACCTCGAACTCGGCGAGCGAGGGCGCCTTCAGCGGCCGCCAGGCCAGGGGATCGGGCAGGGTGTCTGCGGGTTGGTCGGAGGGTTTTGCGGGCGACATGGCGGGGAAGATAGGCCGCCGGTCCGGCCCGGCCAATGGGTTCCGGTTGACGCAGACAGGGCGATGGAGGACGTTGCCGCCATGCTCCGGATCGCCTTTTCGGCCCTCGCCGCCGCCACGCTCCTGACGTTCCCCCTGCCGGCGGCCGCCGCCTCGCCGGCCGCGCGCGAGCCGGCCGCCGCCCGCATCACCGACCTGTCGGCGCAGTCGCGCCGGCCCCCGGCCCGCATCCGGGTGACGCCGCGGCCCAGGGAAGGTTCCTCGCCCTATCCCCCGGCCAATCCGGTCGCTTATCCGGGCCCCAACGCCCGCCGCGAATGCGCGGCGCGCTATGTCCGCGAGGCCCGGCCGAGCGGCACGGTCATCGTGCCGCGGATGAACTGCTGGTGGGTCCGCGGATAGATTCGACCCCCGTCCGAACCTGCGGCGCCCGGATGCGTTGTCTCTCGCAATGGTCGCAGGAACGGATGTGATGGCTCGAAGGCTGGGCGGCGTGGCGGGGTCGATCGCCCTCGCGATGGGGCTCTCGGCGCTGGCGCCGAACCTCGCGGCCGCGCAGACCCAGCGAAGCCCTGATCCGAGATATCTCCACGTGGCGCCCGGTTCCGATCCGCGCGGCACGCAGGACCGGCGCGCCAACGATCCGAGGGTGAGGGTGCCGCAATCCTACCGCTCGCCCTATCCCGAGCCGCTCAACCCCTATTACGGACCCTATCAGGGCAGTCCTTCGCCCGGCGGCCGGGTGCAGCGCCGGCGCTGAGGAGCCGGTTCCGGCGGCTCCCGCCGGAAACCGTTTCCCGGCTCGCGCGTTTCCCCCTATGCGGGGCGGCAATGGAGACCAGACCGATGTCCAGACTTATCGCAAGCGCGGCGGCGGTATGCATCGCGGGAATGTTCGCCATGACCCCCGCCCAATCCGCAGAGCGGCCGGCCGACGGCGTGCGCAGCGGCACGCAGGTCGGCCAGTGGGAGTTCAGCGACCAGCGCAGGCGCTACCGGCGCCATTACGCTCCGCGTCGCTACTATTACGGTCCACGCCGCCATTATGGCTATCGGCCCTACTATTACCGGCCGTATTACGCCTATCCGCGGCCTTACTATCGTCCCTACTACCGGCCCGCGCCGTTCTTCCCCTTCTTCTGACGGAGCGGACGTGCGACATGAAAAAGGCCCGCCGTGAGGCGGGCCTTTTGTTCGTTCCGATGCCGCGTCTCAATGCCAGTCGCGCACGTCCACGAAGTGGCCGGCGATCGCGGCGGCGGCGGCCATCGCGGGCGAGACCAGATGGGTGCGGCCCTTGAAGCCCTGCCGGCCTTCGAAGTTGCGGTTCGAGGTCGAGGCGCAGCGTTCTCCCGGCGCGAGCTTGTCCGGGTTCATCGCCAGGCACATCGAACAGCCCGGCTCGCGCCAGTCGAAGCCCGCGGCCTTAAAGATCTTGTCGAGGCCCTCGGCTTCGGCCTGCTCCTTCACCAGACCGGAGCCCGGCACGATCATGGCGTTGACGTTGGCGTTGACGGTCTTGCCCGCCGCCACGCGCGCGACCTCGCGCAGATCCTCGATCCGCGAGTTGGTGCAGGAGCCGATGAAGACGCGGTCGAGCTTGATGTCGGTCATCTTCTCCCCGCCCTTGAGGCCCATGTATTCGAGCGAGCGTTCGGCGGCGCGGCGCTTGTTCTCGTCGGCGATCTCGGCCGGCACCGGCACGCGGCCGGTGATCGACGTCACCTGCTCGGGGCTGGTGCCCCAGGTGACGATCGGCGGCAGGCTCGCCGCGTCGAGCCGCACGACGCGGTCGAACATCGCG
>CAZZCV010000133.1:0-6272 GCA_964653225.1 uncultured Rhodoplanes sp.
CCGCGCACCGGATTGTCGGCGCGGTGCGGATAGGCGACGTGGCCCTGCTTGCCGAGCACGACCAGCACGCCGTTCTGTGAGCCGCGGCGGCCGAGCTTGATGGTGTCGCCCATCTCCGCGACGTTGCCCGGCTCGCCGAGGACGCAATGGTCGAACGTTTCGCCGCGCGCCGCCGCCCACTTCAGCAGCTTGGGCGTGCCGTTGATCGCGACGCTTTCCTCGTCGCCGGTGATCAGGAACGAGATCGAGCCTTTGGGTCTGCCGCCCTCGGCGGCGAGATAGTCGAGCACGGCCGCGACCTTGCAGGCGATCGCGCCCTTCATGTCGACCGCGCCGCGGCCGTACAGCACGCCGTCCGCGATGGCGCCGGAGAACGGGCCGTGCGACCACGCCGCCGGATCGCCCGGCGGCACCACGTCGGTATGACCCGCGAACATCAGGTGCGGACCCTCCGTCCCGATCCGCGCGTAGAGGTTCTCGACGTCCGGCGTCCCCGGCTCCGAGAACGTCATGCGGTGGACGGCGAAGCCCGCGGCCCCCAGCACGCCCTCCAGCAGGGCGAGCGCGCCGCCCTCGGCGGGCGTGACGGAGGGGCAGCGCAGCAGGTCGCGGGCGAGGGAAACGGGGTCGGACGGGGTCTCGGCGGTGGTCATGGCTCCGGCTTACCGCCCGCGCCCGCGCAGCGTCAATGCGCCGCCGATTCCGGCCGCGGCGCGACCGGGTCCGGGCCGTGCCGGTTGGCCCCCACCGTGCCGCGCAGCATGCCCAGCTCGACCGTGGCCCAGAGCGCGACGGCCAGCGCCGCATAGCCGAATGCCGAGAGCGCCATGGCCACTCCGGCGATGCCGGCCCCGCCGAGGTCGGTTACCAGTGCCACCAGCGTCGGCGTGGCGAGCGGCGCACCGTAGAACGGCAGCAGCCACCAGGCGGACTTGTCACGGTCGTGCAGGCGCTTCATGCCTACGGCCACGGCCGAGACCAGCACCGGAAGATAGGCGAGGATCATCGCGCCGACCGCGGCGGCATAGGTGCCCTTCGAGAGCACGATCCCGACCGCGAGCGCCAGGACGCCGAACCAGATCGCCGCCGCAAGCCAGAACCCGCCCCGGCCGACGCGACCCCGGAAGCCGAACAGCAATTCGATCAGGCCCACGGCTCGCCCCCCGCACTCGCTCCCCCGGGGGCGAAGTTTACCGGCGGGTGCCGGCCGGATAAAGGGCGGCGCGCCGCCGGATCAATCCCGCAGCAGCTCGTTGATGCTGGTCTTGGAACGGGTCTTCTCGTCCACGCGCTTGACGATCACGGCGCAGTAGAGGTTCGGGCCGGGCCGTCCGTCCTTCAGCGGCTTGCCCGGCATGGTGCCCGACACCACGACGGAGTAGGGCGGCACCTCGCCGCGCATGGTCTCGCCGGTCTCGCGGTCGATGATGGTGGTGGAGGCGCCGAGATAGACGCCCATCGACAGCACCGAGCCCTCGCGCACGATCACGCCTTCGGCCACTTCGGCGCGCGCGCCGATGAAGCAGTTGTCCTCGATGATGACAGGGCCCGCCTGCAGCGGCTCCAGCACGCCGCCGATGCCCGCGCCGCCCGAGATGTGGCAGTTCTTGCCGATCTGCGCGCAGGAGCCGACCGTGGCCCAGGTGTCCACCATCGTTCCGGAATCGACGTAGGCGCCCAGGTTCACGAACGACGGCATCAGCACCACGTTCGGTGCGATGTAGGCCGAGCGCCGCACCACGGCGCCCGGCACCGCGCGGAAGCCCGCGGCCTTGAAGCGCTCGCCGTCCCAGCCCTCGAACTTGGTCGGCACCTTGTCCCACCAGGTCGAGCCTCCCGGCGCGCCCGCGATCGGGCCATTGTCGGACAGCCGGAACGACAGCAGCACCGCCTTCTTGAGCCACTGGTTGACGGTCCACGTCCCGTCCGCGCCGCGCCCGGCGACCCGTGCCTTGCCGCTGTCGAGCAGGCCGAGAGCGGCCTCCACGGCGTCGCGGATCTCGCCTTGGGTGGCGGGCGTCACCTCGCTGCGATTGTCGAAGGCGGCGTCGATGGTCTTCGCGAGATCGGCGGTGGTCATGGCTCTCCGACTTTCATTCATTGGCGCATGATCCTGTCCGAAACCGCTTCACACTTTTCGGGATCGTGCGTCCGATGGCCGGTTTTGTCGGAGGCGGGGCCCGCGATGTCAAGCGTCGGGCGGATCAGCCCTTCGCGGCCGAAATCCCGTGCAGGAAGCCCGCCAGGCTGTCGGTGACGTGGTCGACGTGCGGCGCGTCGCGGCCGGCCAGCTCCCAGTCCTCGCGGAACACCTCGCGCGACCCCTCCGGCACCACGAGAACCGTGGTCATGCCGAGCCGGTGCGGGACTTCGAGGTTGCGGGAGAGATCCTCGAACATCGCCGCGCGGGCGGGGTCGACGCCGTGCTTCTTCAGAAAGCGGTCGTAGACCTGCGGCAGCGGTTTGGGATCGAGGTCGGCGGCGGCGATGTCGAACACGTCTTCGAAGTGCCGGTCGATGTCGAGGCGCTTCATCACCGCCTCGGCGTGGGCGCGGGTGCCGTTGGTCAGGATCAGCTTCCGGCCCGGCAGCATCTCGATGGCGTCGCCGAGATGCGGGTTCGGCACCAGGGGCGAATGGTCGATGGCGTGCACGAAGGCGAGATAGTCGTCCGGCTCCAGCCCGTGCTCGGCCATCAGCCCGCGCATCGTGGTGCCGTAGCGCTTATAATAGTCCTTCTGGAGCCGGAAGGCGTCCTCGCGGGTGATCTTCAGGAAGTTCGAGACGTATTCGCGGATGCGGTCGTCGATCTGCTGCCAAAGATTGAGGCCGTGCGGGTAGAGCGTGTTGTCGAGGTCGAACACCCAGGTTTCGACCGTCGCAAAATTGCGCGGCGCGGGCCGGATCGGGGAGGGCGCGTTCATGCCCTCTCCTTAACGGACGCCGGCTCCCTGCGCGAGCCCCGCTTGCCGGTTCCCGGCTTAACCATCGTTTCTAACCACGTTCCCGAAAGGCGGTCGCGGGCCACGGCCGCAGGCCCTAGGCTGCGGCCGTGGCGATTGCGCTCCGTGCGGCGGCTCCGGATGTCCTCGCCCGAACCACGGCCGGCAAGCCGAATGCGGCGCCGGCGTGCCACTGGAAGGGCCGCCCTATGACCACCACCGCGCCTTCGCGCTACCGGTACTGCGTTGCCGCCTTCGTCGGCGTCTGCTTCGGCCTGCTGATGGGCGGAGCTGCGGCCTTCGTGGTCCACGTCGAGCGTCCGGTGGCCACGGTCGCATGGCCTCCTGCATCGCAGCCGAAATAACCGGCCCGCTCAGGGCATGACGAACCGGATCGTGGTGCCGGTCTTTCCGGTCATATCCACGGTGGCGAAGCCGGAGGCGGTCAGCCCGCTGCCCGTGCAGTCCTTGTGCTCGCTCAGCTCGAACTTGACGTTGCGGGTGCAGAGGATGGTCTCGCCGCCCCAGGCCAGCGGACGCGCGCCGCGCAGCAGCGGCTGGCCGTCCTTGCCGATGGCCTCGGCGAAGCTGTAGAGGCGGCGGGGGTTGCCCTTCACGTCCGGCCGCAGGCACCGGCCCGGCTCCACCCGATACCAGCCGCGGGTGGTCACCGTCCCCCGGTCCTCGACGCCGAGCGCGGCCATCGCCGGATGCGGCGTGTCGTTGCACCAGGTGAAGCCCGGCCCCTCGGGCCGCTGCGCCACCGCGATCAGCGTGTCGAAGAAATCCGGCTGGCCGGCGGCCGCCATGCCGAGTTTGTTGTCCTGCAGGAACTGGATCAGCGCCTGATCGGTCTTGGCGCCGCGGATGCCGTCGATCGGGGTGGCGTCGTAGCCTGCGATCACCAGCAGCCGCTGGATGGCGGCGTCGCGCGCCTGGTCGTCGGAGTATTCGGCGTCCTCGGCGAGATAGACCGTGAGCCCCTTGTCGGTCTCGCTGGGCCTGACCTCGGTGAAGCGCGCCAGCCGCTGGTTCGGCCGGGTGCAGGTGCGGGCGTTGGCCAGCACGAAGCTGTCGGACTGGATGCAGAAATCGGCGTGGCCGGCCTGCGGCAGCGGCGAGCCGCCATAGACCGCGAGCGCGCGGGCGTGGACGAACAGAGCGGTGGCCTGCAACTCGCCCTGGACCACGGTGCGGCACTGGCCGGGGTCGATGCGGAACCAGCCGCGGGTGGCGGCGGCGCCCTTGTCGTCGATGCCGATGGCGGCCTCGACCACATAGCTCATACGGTTGCAGAGGCTGAGGTCTGCACGGGCCGGGATCGCGAAGACTGCCAGCGCGGCGAAGGCCGCCGCCGCGCGCAGGAGCATGGGCATGGGGATACGGGCTCTCATGCGAATCGCCGGCCTTGCCATAGCACGGCGGAGCGATTCCAGTCGAAGCGCCGCGGTTCGCCGTAGAAAACCGGGCCGGTCAGGCGATATAGAGGTCCGGCAAACCGGAGAACGCCATGACCACGATCACCCTGAAGCAGGCCAACACGATCATCGAGGCCGTCCTCAAGCGCGGCGCCGAGATGGACCTCCGGCCGATCAGCGCGGTGGTGGTGGATGCGGGCTGCGTCGTGAAGGCCTACCAGAAGGAGGACGGCGCCTCGATGAGCCGCTTCGAGATGGCCTACGGCAAGTGCTACGCGGCGCTGTCGCTCGGCCGCTCCTCGAGCCTCGTGAAGGTGCGCATGAAGGAGAAGCCGGAGTTCGTCGACTTCCTGATCGGCGTCAGCGCCGACCGGCTGTTCGCGGAGGGCGGCGGCCGGCTGATCCGCGATGCGGCGGGCGACGTGATCGGCGCGGTCGGCGTCACCGGCGACACCGAGGAGAACGACGAGGATCTGGCCGCGCACGGCATCCACGCCGCTGGGCTGAAGATCGACGAGGACTGCGGGGGATTCAACGACGCGCCCAATCGCGGCGTTCACGAGCGCAAGCGCGCGCGCTGACGTCAACGCGAAGGATCGCATTGACCGGACGCGAACCGCGCCCGGTCACCGCCGGAGCTGGAACGCGACCAGAGCGGCCAGCAGGATGGCGACTCCGGCGGCCTGCAGCGGAGAGAGGATCTCGCCCAGAAAGACCGCGCTCCCGACGGTGGCGAGCAGCGGCTCCAGGTTCATGATCAGCGCGCTGCGGAACGGCCCGATCCGCTTGATCGACACAAACAGCATGATGATCGAGATGATGGTGGCGAGGCTCAGTCCGGTGAGCGCCGCCCACTCGCCGGCGGTCTGCGGTCCCTGCCAGTGCCCCATCGCAAGCGAGATCGCCACGAAGATCGCGGCCGTCGAAAGCGCCGTATACCAGGTGGTCAGCCGCGTGTCCGCGTCGTGCAGCCAGGCGCGCGCCATCAGCAGCGTTGCGACGCGGCACACCGCCGCGCCGAAGGCGAAGGCGACGCCGGCGAGCGCGACGCCGTCCGGCTGCGCGCCGACGATCAGCGCCAGGCCCGCGAAGGCGGCGAGCGCCGCCGCCAAGCCGCGCCAGCCGAGCCGCTCCATGCCGAGCGCCGAGGCCGCGATGCCGGTCAGCAACGGATAGATGAAATAGCTCAGGATCGCGACCGGCACGGTCGCCAGCTCGATCGCCTTGAAGAGGCAGAAGGTGATGCCGGCGAACAGCACGCCGACGCCCAGCGCCATCCGGCGCTGGCGCGGGGTGTGCGGCACCGGCGCCATGCCGATCCGCAGCCACACCAGCATGAAGGCGACGCTGAACAGGCTGCGGAAGGTGGACAGCGTCAGGACGTCGGTGCTGCCCACCAGCACGATCTTGCCGAGCACGTCGGCCACGGCGAAGCAGGAGGCCGCGACGATGCCGGGGCCGAGTCTGTAAATCCAGCCCTGCGCTTGGGGGGTCTCCATCGGATCAGCGATGGATCAGCGTGCCGGCGCCGTGATCGGTGAACAGCTCCAGCAGGACCGCGTGCGGCACCTTGCCGTCGAGGATGACCACGCCCTCGACGCCCTTCTCCAGCGCGTAGAGACAGGTCTCGACCTTCGGGATCATGCCGCCGGTGATGGTGCCGTCGGCGATCAGCCGGCGCACGTCGGCGGCCGACATCTCCTTGATCAGGTTCTTGCCCTTGTCGAGCACGCCAGGGACGTCGGTCAGCAGCAGGAACCGCTTGGCCTTGAGCGCGCCGGCGATGGCGCCGGCGAAGGTGTCGGCGTTGACGTTGAAGCTGCCGCCGTCGGCAGCGGCCGCCACCGGCGCCAGAACCGGGATCAGGTCGCGGCCGAGCACCGTGTCGAGCACGGTGGTGTCGACCTTGTCG
>CAZZCV010000134.1:0-3308 GCA_964653225.1 uncultured Rhodoplanes sp.
CCGTTCGGCAACTCGATCACCACCGCCGAGCACGCGATCACGCTGATGCTGGCGCTCGCGCGTCAGATCCCCGAGGCCGACACCTCCACGCGCGCCGGCAAGTGGGAGAAGAACAAGTTCATGGGCGTCGAGATCTTCGGAAAGACGCTGGGCGTGATCGGCTGCGGCAACATCGGCTCGATCGTCGCCGACCGCGGCGTCGGCCTGCGCATGAAGGTGATTGCCTATGATCCGTTCCTGTCGCCGGAGCGCGCGCTGCAACTGGGCGTCGAGAAGGTCGAGCTGGACGAATTGTTCCGCCGCGCCGACTTCATCACCCTGCACACGCCGCTGACCGAAAAGACGAAGAACATCATCGACACCCGGTCGCTGGCCGCGATGAAGAAGGGCGTGCGCATCGTCAACTGCGCGCGCGGCGGGCTCGTGGACGAGGCGGCGCTGGTCGAGGCGCTCAAGAGCGGCCACGTGGCGGGTGCGGCCTTCGACGTGTTCGTCGAGGAGCCGGCCACGTCGAACCCGCGGTTCGGCCTGCCGAACGTGGTCTGCACCCCGCATCTGGGCGCCTCCACCTCGGAGGCGCAGGAGAACGTCGCGCTGCAGATCGCAGAGCAGATGTCGGACTACCTGCTGCGCGGCGCGATCTCCAACGCGGTCAACTTCCCCTCAATCACCGCTGAGGAGGCGCCGCGGCTCAAGCCGTTCATCGCGCTCGCCGAGAAGCTCGGCTCGTTCGCCGGCCAGCTCACCGAGAGCGGCATCGTCAAGGTGCAGGTGTCCTACGAGGGTGCGGTGGCGCAGATGAACACCAAGGCGCTGACCTCGGCGGCGATCGCGGGTCTGTTGCGGCCGATGCTGCAGGACGTCAACGTGGTGTCCGCGCCGGTGGTGGCCAAGGAGCGCGGCATCGTGGTCGAGGAGACCACCCGCGAGGCCGAGGGCGATTACGAGAGCCTGATCACGGTGAGCGTGACCACGCCCGAGCAGACCCGCTTCCTGTCCGGCACGGTGTTCGCGGACGGCCGCCCGCGCATTGTCAATATCAAGGGCATCCGCATGGACGCGGAGTTCGGACCGTCGATGGTCTACATCACCAACCTCGACAAGCCGGGCTTCATCGGCAAGTTCTCAGGCACGCTCGGCGACGCCGGCATCAACATCGCGACCTTCCATGTGGGCCGTGAGGCGCCGGGCGGCAGCGCGATCGCGCTGATCGAGATCGACGGCGAACTGCCGGAAGCGGTGCTGGCCCAGGTGAAGGCGTTGCCGCAGGTGCAGAGCGCCCGGCCGCTGAAGTTCTAGGTCTTCTCAGGCGGCGGCGTGCCCTTGCGCGCCGCCGCGACCACGCCGGCGATCACCAGCGCGTAGCCGAGAGCGTGGAAGACCTGAAAGCGCTCGCCGAGGAGCGCGATGGCGAGCAGCGAGCCGAACACCGGCACGAGGTGCAGGAAGGGGGCTGCGCGGTTGGCGCCGATCAGCTCGACGCCGCGGTTGAGGAACAGGTATCCGATCAGCGAGGGGAACACGCAGACGTAGCAGAGCGTCAGCAGCGTGGTCCTGTCGAATGCGATGACGCGGCCCGAGGCCATCTCGACGAGCAGGAGCGGCGTTAAAAGCGTCGTGCCCCAACCCATCGTCACCGCGAGGAACGACAGCGAGTGCATCGCCGGCCGCTTGCGCAGCAACGCGGTGTAGAGCGTGTAGAGCGCCAGCGCCGCCAGCACGAGGAGGTCGCCGGCGTTGAAGCCGATGCCGAGCAGAACGGCCGGATGGCCGCCGCTCAGGATCGTCAACACGCCGGCCAGCGAGGTGAGGATGCCGAGCGCCTGCGCCGCGCTCAGCCGGTCCCCGAACAGGAGCCAGGTCCAGACCGCGACCTGAAGCGGCCCCATCGATTGCAAAAGCAGGGCGTTGATCGCCCCGGTGTACTGCAGGCCGGCGTAGGTGCCGGCGTGGTAAAGCGCGCTGCTGGTCAGCGCCAGCACGGTCAGGATCGGGACGTGGCGGCGCACCGTCGGCCAGTCGCGCACCAGATGCGGCCAGGCGAACGGCAGTACGATCAGGAAGGCGATGCCCCAGCGAAACCAGGCCAGCGCCACGGGCGGGATGTGGCCCGCCACGAAGCGGCCGAGCACGATGTTGCCGGCCCAGAACAGCGAGGTCAGCGACAGCAGCAGGTAAGGCTGGCGGCCGAGCCAGCCGGGCAGTGCGCCGAGTCGCGTGAGGGGTTGCGGCACCTGCCGGTTCTCCTGCTCCAAGTATCTGGCAGGAAAAGAGTATTTCCGGCCTTACGGAAAGATCGCGGCGACGATTCGCCTTGCCTCCCCCGGTCCCTTCCTTTATCCGAGATCGGACCCCGACGGGTATGGGAACGCGGCCGCCCGGATCGGCGCCGTCCGGCCGGGGGTAAGGGACTTTCATGGCGAACGTGGTGGTGGTCGGCTCGCAGTGGGGCGACGAGGGCAAGGGCAAGATCGTCGACTGGCTGTCGGAGCAGGCGGACATCGTGGTTCGCTTCCAGGGCGGGCACAACGCCGGCCACACGCTGGTGATCGACGGCAAGACCTACAAGCTGTCGCTGCTGCCCTCCGGCGTGGTGCGCTCCAAGCTCTCGGTGATCGGCAACGGCGTGGTGCTCGATCCGCGCGCGTTGATCGAGGAGATCGAGCGGCTGAAGGGGCAGGGCGTCGAGGTCACGCACGACAACCTGCGCATCGCCGAGAACGTCACGCTGATCCTGCCGCTGCACCAGGAGCTGGACGCGATCCGCGAGTCCGGCACGTCCAAGATAGGCACCACGAAACGCGGCATCGGCCCGGCCTACGAGGACAAGGTCGGCCGGCGCGCGATCCGGCTCAACGACCTCGCCGACTTGCAGATGCTCGGCGGCAAGATCGAGCGGATGCTGGCGCACCACAACGCGCTGCGTCGCGGGCTGGGGCTCGACGAGATCGAGGCGAAGACGGTCTACGACCAGCTCGCCGGGATCGCGCCCCGGGTGCTGCCCTACATGGATTCGGTGTGGCGGCTGCTCGACGAGAAGCGCCGCGAAGGCAAGCGGATTCTGTTCGAAGGCGCGCAGGGTGCGCTGCTCGACGTGGACCACGGCACTTATCCCTACGTCACCTCGTCCAACACGGTGGCGGGGCAGGCGGCGACCGGCTCCGGGCTGGGCCCGAGCGCAACCGGCTACGTGCTCGGCATCTGCAAGGCCTACACCACGCGCGTCGGCGAGGGGCCGTTCCCGACCGAGCAGAAGAACGAGATCGGCGAGCGGCTCGGCACCCGCGGGCACGAGTTCGGCACCGTCA
>CAZZCV010000134.1:3318-6184 GCA_964653225.1 uncultured Rhodoplanes sp.
GTCTCGCCATCGAGGCGATAGGCCGTGCAGACCTTGATCTCGTCCATGCCGTCGAGAACGTCGAGCTTGGTCAGCGCGATTCCGTCGATGCCGTTGGCGGCTATCGCCTGACGCACAAGCACCGCGTCGAACCAGCCGCAAGCGCCGCTGCGGCTGGTTCGATGCTGCCCTGGTGCGACAAACTGTCCGAACCTCCGGCATCCACGGCATCGCGCTGACCAAGCTTGACGTGCTGGACGGCTTCGAGGAGGTGAAGATCTGCGTCGGCTACCGGCTGGACGGCCGCGAGATCGATCACCTTCCGGCCGGCGAGCACGCCCAGGCCCGCGTGGAGCCGGTCTACGAGACCGCCGAAGGCTGGGGCGCGCCGACCGTCAACGCCCGCTCCTGGGCACAGCTTCCGGCCCAGGCCGTGAAGTACGTCCGCCGGGTCGAGGAGCTGATCGGCTGCCCGGTGGCCCTGTTGTCCACCAGTCCGGAGCGGGAAGACACGATCCTGATGCAAAACCCCTTCGAAACCTGACGTTCTGGGGTAGAGTGCAAGCGTAGATGGCCGATTACTACCCGCTCATCGCCCGCGCCGTCGCCGGTCTCGAGAAGAACACCGGCGAGAACCGGCGTGCGCTCTACGAGCGGGCGCGCACCGCGCTGGTGGCGCAGTTGCGCGGCGTCACGCCGGCCCTCGACGAATCCGAGATCACCCGCGAGCGGCTGGCGCTCGAGGAGGCCATCCGCAGGATCGAGGCCGAGGCCGCGCGCCAGGCGCGCGAGGCCTCGCGGCCACCGCCGCCTCCCCGCCCCGCGCCACCCCCGCCGCGCGAGTCTCTGCCGCCGCGCGAGGCGTCGCCCCGGCGCGAGCTGCCGCAGCGTCCCGCACAGGCTCCACTGCCGCCGCGTCCCTCCGAGACGCCGATCCCCCGCCGGCCGTCGCCCAGCACCTCGCTGAGCGACGAGGCGATGAAGGGATTCCGCGACGTGGTGTCCGATCCGAACGCGGTCGCGGCCAGCCATCAGGCCGCGCCGCCGCCGCGCCGCGAGCGGCCCCTGTTCACACCGCCGGCTGCGCCGCCCCCGGCTTCGGCTCCTTCTCCGTCCCCGCAGGACGGGCAGGAGCGCGGCCCGGACCTGCGCCATCCGTCGCCGACGGCTTCTGCCGAGCCGCCATGGACGCCGCCGCCTGCGTCCGAAGCGCCGGCCCCCGAGCCGGTCGATTTCGACGAGGTGAGGGCGGCGAACGGGCGTGCCCGGCTGCAGCGCGGTTCGCAGGATGACGAGCCGGAGGTGCTGTCGCAGCCGGTGCCGCTGCCTCCGGTGTCGGTGCGCTCCTACAGCGGCGTAATCCGCACGGCCGCGATCCTGGCGCTGATCGGCATGGTCGCGGCGGTCGCGTTCTGGCAGCGCGGCAACATCGGCAGTGCCGCGGGCAGCCTGATGGCGCTGTTCACCGGCCCGGCCACGCCCGTGCGCGATCCTGGCACCGCCGCGCCGACGCGGCCCAAGATCACCGACCGGCTGGGCCAGCCGGGAACCGGACAGCAGCCCGAGGCGGCCGTGGCGCAGCGCGTGGTGCTTTACGAGGAAGATCCCGACGAACCGCAGGGCAAGCGTCTGGTCGGCTCGGCGGTCTGGCGCACCGAGATGCTGCCGGCCGCGCCCGGCCGCGCCGCCGAGATGGCGGTCCGCGCCGACGTCGAGATTCCGGAACGCAGGATGACCATGACCTGGTCGCTCCGTCGCAACACCGATCCGGCGCTGCCGGCGAGCCACACGATCGAGATCATGTTCAACATGCCGCAGGACGCGACCGGCGGCGGCGTGCAGAACGTTCCCGGCGTGCTGATGAAGCAGGCGGAGCAGACCCGCGGCGTGCCGCTCGCGGGACTCGCGGTGAAGGTGACACCGGGCTTTTTCCTGATCGGCTTGTCGTCGCTGGAAACCGACGTGCAGCGCAACCTCGGCCTGCTCAAGGAGCGGTCCTGGCTGGACATCCCGATCGTCTACAACAACAACCGCCGCGCCATCCTTGCGCTGGAGAAGGGCAACCCCGGCGAGCGCGCGTTCGCCGAGGCGTTCGCCGCCTGGAAGCAGTAACGCGGCGAAAGTTCCCCTCGTCCGAAAAAGAAGACGCCGCCTTGCGGCGGCGTCCGATGACGTTTGCGGGCGACGGCGCGGTCAGTGCGCGGCAACCGCGGCGGGCTCGCCCGCCGTCGCCGGTCCTTTGGGCTGCTCCATCGCAGCGACGCCGGAGCGCACCGCCTTCTGCACCTTCTCGAAGGCGCGCACCTCGATCTGGCGGACGCGCTCGCGCGACACGCCGAACTCGGACGCCAGATCCTCAAGCGTCACCGGATTGTCGGCGAGTCGACGGGCCTCGAAGATCCGGCGTTCGCGATCGTTGAGCACGTCGAGGGCCGTGGACAGGGCCTTGCGGCGCATGTCCATCTCTTCCGACTCGGCCAGCACGGTCTCCTGGCTGTCGCTGTTGTCCGCCAGCCAGTCCTGCCACTCGCCGGAATCGCCGTCGTCGCGGATCGGCGCGTTCAGCGAGGTGTCGCCGCCGAGCCGGCGGTTCATGTCCACCACGTCCTGCTCGGTGACGCCCAGGCGCTGCGCGATCAGCTTCACCTGATCCGGCCGCATGTCGCCTTCCTGCAAAGCCGAGATTTTGCTCTTGGCCTTGCGGAGGTTGAAGAACAGCTTCTTCTGGTTCGCGGTCGTGCCCATTTTCACGAGCGACCACGAGCGCAGGATGTATTCCTGGATCGACGCCTTGATCCACCACATGGCGTAGGTCGCCAGCCGGAAGCCCTTGTCCGGCTCGAACCGCTTGACCGCCTGCATCAGGCCGACGTTGCCCTCCGAGATC
>CAZZCV010000135.1:0-6141 GCA_964653225.1 uncultured Rhodoplanes sp.
GGCAGCAGCCAGAAGGAGATGTTGTTCATGCGCGGGAACGCCATGTCGCGGGCGCCGATCATGATCGGCACCATCCAGTTGGCGAAGCCGCCGATCAGCGCCGGCATGACCATGAAGAAGATCATGATCAGGCCGTGGGCGGTGGTGAACACGTTGAACATGTGGGCGTCGCCGAAGATCTGCAGGCCCGGCGCCTGCAGCTCCATGCGCATGGCGACCGAAAGCCCTGCGCCGACCACGCCCGCGACCATCGCGAACACAAGGTACATCGTGCCGATGTCCTTGTGGTTGGTCGAATAGGCGTAGCGCCGCCAGCCGGTCGGAGTGTGGTGCTCCTCGTGGCCCGCGTGGTCGTCGTGTGCGCCGTGAGCTGTGGTTGCCATCGTCAAACCCTTAGACGTTCCGTTTCGTCAGACGCTGCGTCGCCCGCCCGTCCCGTGATCCCGAAGCCTCAGTCGGCTGCCGCGACGACCGTCGCGGGTTTCTCGCCGTCGTTGATCGCGAACTTCTTCTGGGCCTGCGCGACCCAGGCCGCGAACTCCTGCTCGCTGACCACGCGGACCGCGATCGGCATGTAGGCGTGGTCCTTGCCGCACAGCTCCGAGCACTGGCCGTAATAGACGCCCTCGCGGGTCGCGCGGAACCAGGTCTCGTTGAGACGGCCGGGGACCGCGTCCACCTTGATGCCGAAGGACGGCACGGCGAAGGCGTGGATCACGTCGGCTGCGATTACCTGGACGCGGACCACCTTGTTGACCGGCACCACGACCTCGTTGTCGACGGCCAGCAGGCGCGGCTGGTCCGGCTTGCGATCCTTGTCCTGGAGCATGATCGAGTCGAACTCGAACTTGCTGTCCGGATAGGTGTAGCTCCAGAACCACTGCTTGCCCGTCGCCTTGATCGTGAGGTCGGCCGGCGGAATGGTCTGCTGCAGGAACAGGAGCTTGAAGGACGGCACCGCGATCGCGACCAGGATCATCACCGGCACCAGAGTCCACACCACCTCGATCAGCGTGTTGTGGGTGGTCTTGGAGGGCGTCGGGTTGCTCCGGGCGTTGAAGCGCACGATCACGATGACCAGCAGGACCAGCACGAACAGCGCGATGATCGCGATGATCCAGAGCAGGAAATTGTGGAACCAGTGGATCTCGTCCATGACCGGGGTCACGGACTGCTGGAAGCCGAGCTGCCACGGCGACGGCTGGCCGAGGCCGGCGAACGCCGATCCGATCCCCAGCAGCATGGGCGCCATCACCGCGACCGCCAGTGCGGCCATCCGCTTGCTCAACAGCATCGTCGTCTTCGCTCCTTCGACGCAATCGTCGTGACGCGCTCGTGCCGCACCGGCCGATCTTGCAGGACAAGGCCCACGTGCCGGAGATGTGCCCCGCTTCCAGGGCCTCGCTCCACGGCAACCG
Organism: uncultured Rhodoplanes sp.; assembly: GCA_964653225.1. Taxonomy (GTDB): domain Bacteria; phylum Pseudomonadota; class Alphaproteobacteria; order Rhizobiales; family Xanthobacteraceae; genus Z2-YC6860. The sequence continues at coordinate 1,419 of CAZZCV010000135.1, forward strand.
GCGCGGCGGGAGGGGGTCTTCCCGAGCCTCTCAAACCACAATTCTGGAACGCTCGCAATGTGCGCACGGGTTGTCCGGCGCGACAATCTGTTTATCCCGCAGAACCGGCTCCGGCGGCCGGAATCCGCCGTGCGTCCTTGACATGCCAGGGCTGCCATGGTCGTGAGGCTGGGGTCGCGGCGGTATCCGGATCGCCGCGATTCGATGGCGGGCGACGGGATTTCCGGCCGGTCAGGGAACGGAAGAATGGCCAAAGTCGGTCGAGACGGACGGAGCCGGGACATCGGGGCGGTCCGGCTCCTCGCGGCGCCCGCCGCAATCCCCGCTGTGGTTCTGGCGCTGGGACTTCTCGCGGGCCTTCTGGTCCCGAACCGGGACGCCGCCGGACAGGGCGCGGTCCGCTCGGTCCATGCCGACTGGCAGATCCGCTGCGACACGCCGCCCGGCGCGCAGGGCGAGCAATGCGCCCTGATCCAGAGCGTGACCGCAGAGGACCGGCCCAATGTCGGGCTGACCGTGATCGTGCTGCGCACGGCCGACCGCAAGACCCGGCTGATGCGGGTGATCGCCCCGCCCGGCGTGCTGCTGCCCTCGGGGCTCGGGCTCAAGGTGGACAACGCCGAGGTCGGCCGCGCCGGCTTCGTGCGCTGCGTGCCGAACGGCTGCGTCGCCGAGGTGATCATGGACGACAAGCTGATCGGCCAGCTTCGCGCGGGCCAGATCGCGACCTTCATCATCTTCCAGACGCCGGAAGAAGGCATCGGCCTGCCGGTGAGCCTGAAGGGCTTCGGCGAGGGCTTCGACAAGCTGCCGTGACCCGCGGCCGCGGCGTTGCGCGCCGCCTGGCCCTCCTGCCCATCTCCGCCACCCGTGCGACCGAATCGCCTGCCCACGTTGGGACGGCCGATGGTCCGCAACGTCGCATGACGGGTGCAATCCGCCGCCGCTCCGGCTAAGTCTCTCGATCAGCGCGGCCGCGACGAGCGCGCGCCGGCCGCAACGCAACGACGAACGGGAGGACATCGCCAGTGAACATCGGATTTGTCGGCCTCGGAGCGATGGGAGCGCTGATCGTGCCCCGGCTGATGGAGGCGGGCCACAAGGTCACGGGCTGGAACCGGTCGCGCGAGAAAGCGAAGGAGCTGATCGCCGCGGGCATGGCCTTTGCCGACACGCCGCGCCAGGTGGCGGAGCAGAGCGAGATCGTGTTCTCGATCGTGACCGACGCCAAGGCGGTCAACGCCGTCGCGCTGGGCCCCGACGGCATCGTCTCGGGCCTCCGGAAGGGTGGCATCTACATCGACATGAGCACGATTGATCCGGACGCCAGCCGCGCGGTGGCAGCCGAGTTCGCGAAGGCCGGCTCGTTCATGCTGGACGGGCCGGTTTCCGGCAGCCCGGTAACCGTGAAAGCCGGCCAGGCGTCGGTGATGATCGGCGGCGACGAGACCGCCTTCGAGCGCGCCAAGCCCGTCCTGCTCGCGATCGGCCCGAAGGTGACGCGGATCGGCGGCAACGGGCTGGCCTGCCAGATGAAGATCGCCGTGAACCTGCTGCTGATGGTCGAGGTGATCTGCTTCGGCGAGGCGGTGGCGCTGGCGGAGAAGGGCGGCGTCGGCCGCGAGGCCGCGGTGGACGCGATCCTCAAGAGCGTGGCGGCCTCGCCGGTGCTCGGCTATCGCGGACCGTTCATCGTCGAAGGCAGGATGCCGGAGGTGCCTCTGGCCGACGTGACGCTGCAGCAGAAGGACATGATCCTGGCGCTCGATCTCGGCCGCAAGCTCGGCTCGCCGGTGCCGCTGGCCGCCGCCGCCAACGAGATGATGAACGCCTGCCGCGGTCTGGGAATCGACGCCAACGACTTCGTCGTTGCGCATCAGGTCTATCGACGTCTGGGAGGACAGTCCAAGTGAGCGAGATGTACCGCACCAACATCAAGGACGTGCCGAAGGTCGAAGGTCTCAAGCGCGCCGACGGCTGGATCGACATGCAGGTCCAGTTCCTGATCGACAAGAAGACCGCCGGCGCCGACCACGTCGTCGGCTGGACCGTGCTCAAGCCTGGCGCGAGCCACGAGCAGCACCTGCACCGGAACTGCGACGAGTTCTTCATCGTGCTCAAGGGCAAGGGCCACATCATCACCGACAAGGGCCTCACGCCCTCCGGCGAGGGCGACGTGGTCTATTCGCCGCGCGGCTGCTGGCACGGCTTCAACAACACCTCCGACGAGGACGTGGTGCTGGTCTGGGGCTGGATGGGTGCGGGCTCGATCGACGCCTCGGGCTACGAGGTTCCCAAGGAAGGCCACAAGGAAGGCCATCCGTGAGCGCGGCCCTGAGCGATCCGCGCATCACCGCCGGCATGCGGGCGCAGTTCGAGCTGCGCCACGCGCGGCGGGACGCGGGCGCGAAGCAGATCGGCTGGAAGGTCGGCTTCGGCGCGCCGGCAGCCAAGGAGAAGCTCGGGATCGCGGCCCCGCTGATCGGCTTCCTGATGGATGCCGCCCTCCTGCCCTCCGGCGCTTCGGTGTCGCTGAAAGGCTGGCAGAAGCCGGTGGCGGAGCCGGAGATCGCGGTCCATATCGGCCACGACCTGCCCGGCGGGGCCGACCGCGCCACCGTGCGCTCCGCCATCGCCGCCATCGGCCCCGCCATCGAACTGGCCGACATCGACGTGCCGCCGGACGACGTGGCCGCGATCCTCTCGGGCGATATCTTCCAGCGCCATGTCATCCTCGGTCCCCGCGACCCCTCGCGCGCCGGCGCCCGTCTCGACGGCCTGACCGGCCGCGTCACGCGGTCCGGGCAGGACGTGCCGGTGCCCGCAGACCTGGAGAGCGCCACCGGCGAGCTGATCGGCATCGTGCAGCACGTCGCGGACCTGACCGCGGCGCTCGGCTGCGGCCTGCGCGCCGGGCAGTTCGTGATTTGCGGCTCGGTGACGCCGCCGCTGTTCCTGGAGCCGTCCGACACAGCCGTCGAATGGGCGCTCGACCCGGTGGGTGCGGTCTCGGTGCGCTTGACGGCCTAGCCCGAGTCAGTTGCCCCTTGCGGCGCCCGACCGGAACGGGCTCCGCTGGAGGAGGGCATTCCATGCTGCCGGATCAAGCGCTGCTTCTGACGCAGCTCATGACGCTCTGGGCGGTGCTCGATCCGATCAGCCACCTGCCGATGTTCCTCGCCGCGACCGGCGGCCTCGATCCGGCCGAGCGGCGGCGCGCGGCGGTCGTCGCCACCCTCATGGCCTTCGGAGTGCTGGCCGTGTTCGGGCTGGCGGGCCAGCTCCTGCTGCACGCGATGGGCATCTCGCTGCTCTCGTTCCAGATCGCCGGCGGCATCGTCCTGTTCCTGTTCGGCCTGTCGATGGCCATGGGCGAGGCCAAACAGCTCAGGGCGGAGACCGCACCGGCGGTGGCCGACGCCGCGGAGCGGCGCGCCGCCGTGGTCTCGCTCGCGGTCTATCCGCTCGCCACGCCGATCATTGCCGGGCCGGGCGCGCTGCTGGCCATGGTGCTCCTGATGGACAACAACCGCTTCTCGCTGGCGAGTCAGGCGATGACGCTCGGCTCGCTCGCCGTGGTTCTGGCCGGACTGCTGGCGATCTTCCTCGCCGGCCCTCTGGTGGAGCGCGCCATCGGCCAGGGCGGCATTCAGCTGCTGCGGCGGGTCATGGGGCTGCTGCTGTCGGCGCTGGCGGTCAATCTGGTGCTCAGCGCCGTGGCGACCTGGCTGAAGCTGCCGCCGATCTGAGCGCCACGAGCCGGTTTGCGCCGGATCGGGCGGCTTCCTATGTTCGGGAAAGCCAAGGAGCCCTGCATGAACCCGACCCATTCCCTCCTCGACCGCGCCGGCCTCGATTCCGACCGCGTCGGCCGGATCCTGTCGCGCGGGCTGGAGGGTGCCGACGACGGCGAGCTTTATCTCGAATACCGGCAGGCCGAGGCGCTGATGTTCGACAACGGCCGGCTCAAGCAGGCGACCTACGACACCAACCAGGGCTTCGGCCTGCGCGCGGTGAAGGACGAGGCGGTCGGCTACGCCCACGCATCGGAGATGTCGGAGGCAGCCATCGCGCGGGCCGCCGACGCGGTGCGCGCGGTCAAGGGAGGCCACGCGGGCGCCTATGCCGAGGCCCCGCCGCGCAGCAACGTCCGGCTCTACGGCGACGACAATCCACTCGCAGCCCCCGGCTTCGACGCCAAGGTGAAGCTGCTGGAGACGATCGACGCCTATGCCCGCGCCCGCGATCCGCGCGTGCGGCAGGTGACAGCGAGCCTCGCCGCCACCTGGCAGGTAATCGAGATCCTGCGGCCCGACGGGCAGATCTACCGCGACATCCGCCCGCTGGTGCGGGTCAACGTCTCGGTGGTGGCGGGCCAGGGCGACCGGCAGGAGACCGGCTCGAACGGCTATGGCGGCCGCGAGGGCTACGCGCGCTTCATCGAGAGCGGCAGGTGGCAGAACGCCGCCGACGAGGCGGTGCGGCAGGCGCTGGTGAACCTCGAATCGGTGCCCGCCCCCGCCGGCGAGATGGACGTGGTGCTCGGCCCCGGCTGGCCAGGCGTGATGCTCCATGAAGCGGTCGGACACGGCCTCGAAGGCGATTTCAACCGCAAGAAGACCTCGGCCTTCGCCGGGCTGATGGGCCAGCAGGTGGCGGCCAGGGGCGTGACCGTGGTCGACGACGGCACCATCGCGTCGCGCCGCGGCTCGCTCTCGATCGA
>CAZZCV010000136.1:0-6025 GCA_964653225.1 uncultured Rhodoplanes sp.
ACCGGCGGCGTCACGCCCAAGGCCGAGGTGGACAGGCTGGTCGCCGGGCTGGAGCGGTGGCCGGACGTCGCGATCCTGTCGGACGAGATCTACGACCACATGGTCTACGACGGCGAGCGGCACGTCTGCCTGCTGTCCTATCCGCAGATCCGCGACCGGCTGATCCTGCTCAACGGCTGGTCCAAGACCTACGCCATGACCGGCTGGCGGCTGGGCTACGCGGTGTGGCCGGGCAAGCTGTACGAGCACGCGCGCAAGCTTGCGGTGAACCTGCACTCCTGCGTCAACGCCTCGGCGCAATATGCGGGGCTCGCCGCGCTGACCGGCCCGCAGGACGCGGTGCACCGGATGATCGCCGAGTTCGACCGGCGGCGGAAGGTCGTGACCGATGGGCTGAACGCGCTGCCCGGCGTGTCCTGCATCGTGCCCAAGGGTGCGTTTTATGCGTTTCCGAACGTCGCGGGCACCGGCTGGAAGGCCAAGGAGCTGGCTGCGGCGCTGCTCGACGACAAGGGCGTGGCGATCATCGGCGGCCCGGACTTCGGCGTCCTCGGCGAGGGCTACGTCCGATTGTCCTACGCCAATTCGACCGAGAACATCCGCAAGGTGCTGGAGCGGATGGGCGCGTTCCTGAGCGAGCGCAAGCCCGGCTGATGGCGGACGTCCTCGTCGCCGACGTGTTCGTCGCCCCTGTCGGCATGTCCGGGTCGGACAGGCGGTGGCCCCGTGTCGTGGCGGTGGGATCGTGACCGGCCCTGCCGTCGCCTCCGGCCCGCTGCGGGGCGCACTCGTCGGGGCGGGCGTTGCGGCGACCCTCTGGGCGCTGGCCGCGATGCTGGGCGTCGCCGCGATTCTGATGGGGACGGCGCTCGGCGGCTTTGTCGTCATCGTCCTCGTCGCCGCCGATGCCGCAAGGCTCGGGGCGCTCGCGCTTCAGGGGCTGGCGCTGGTCGGCCCGGTGTCGCTCCTGCTGCTGCCGGCGCTGGTGCTTCTGCTGCGCCGGCGCCCGCGCCTGTTGCGCTGGGTCCTCGTGTCGGCGGGAGCGATGGCCGGTGGATGGTGGGGCGAGATCCTGTCCGCGTGGTGGCTGGACGAGGAGCGCGCCTTCGCGGGGTTTCTGGTCACGCTCGGCATGATCGGCGGACTGACCGCAGGGATCGTCTTCGCGCGCCGCACGTCCCGCTTCGCGCTTTAGCAGGACGCGGTTCAGCTCCGCGGGTCGCCGGGCTGCGCCGCGGGAGAGGCGGGTGCCGCGGGCGGCGGCGCGCGTTCGATGATCATGCGGCCGGGGCCGGGCTTGGGAATGTTCAGCTCGCCGCGGTCCAGCGCCTCCCACAGCGCGATCAGCACGCTGGAGCGGACGCTGGTGACGCCGGCCGCCGGCCGGTCGATCCAGAACCACAGCACGTATTCGACGGTGCTGCCGAAGCCGGTGACGTGGCAGATCGGCCGCGGCGTCTTGAGCACGCGGTCCACGCTCAGGGCGGCCGCGACGGCGGCGTCCTGCGCCTTGCGCGGGCTGTCGGCGAAGGTGGTGCCGAACTTGATCTCCAGCCGCACCAGGTCGTTGGAGTAGGTCCAGTTCACCACCCGCTGGGTGATGAAATCCTCGTTCGGGATCAGGTATTCGCGGCCGTCGCGGGTGTCCACGGAGATGTGGCGCGCGCCGATGCTGGTCACCCAGCCGAAGTGGTCGCCGACCGAGATGATGTCGCCCGGCTTCACCGACTTGTCCGCCAGCAGGATGATGCCGCTCACCAGGTTGGAGACGATCTTCTGCAGGCCGAAGCCGATGCCCAGGCCGACGGCTCCGGAGAAGAACGCCAGAACCGAAAGGTCGATGCCCACCGCGTTGAGCACGATCACGACCGCGAGCGCCAGCAGCACGATGCGGATCGCGGTCGCGAGCAGGGCCCTGATCGACGGCGTGAGGTCCGGCGCGCTCTGCAGCTGCCGGTCGAGGAAGCGGCTGAGCGCGAGCGCCAGATACAGCATCAGCATCAGCAGCGCCACGGTCTTGAGCACCAGCAGCAGCGAGATGCGCAGGCCGCCGATCTGGATGGCGAGCGAGTTCAGCGCGTTGATCGCCGAATCCAGCAGGCGCAGGATGCTCAGCGCCGCCACGCTCCAGGCCGTCATCGCCACCAGCCGCTTGACGAAGTGGTTGCGGATGACGCTGGTCAGTACGTTGATGATCACCCAGGCGGTGGCGAGGTCGATGGCCACGCTGAGCAGGTAGATCCGCGGGTGCGGAGTCGCGGCCCTGAGCGCCTCGCCGAGTGTGGCGACGGCGGCGATGAAGACCAGCACGCCGAAATTGTCCACCACGGTGCGGACCAGAAGCCGCGTATAGGCCGGCCATCCCATGGTGGCGGAGACGAGGTCGAACCGCTTGCGGATCAGCGCGACCACGATCCAGGCGATCAGCGCGGCAAGCAGGATCGAACCGATCTGGATCGGCAGCCAGATCGAGGTGAACTCGGTCCGGATGGTCAGGCGGATCGTCGTGACGAGGGTGTCGATCGCGTCCTGCAGGGTCTGCCCGTTCATGCGCGCTCCGGTGTCAGGCCGCCGCAATAGACCGTGATTCGGGGGTGCGGGGCACCTGCTCCGGGCGGTCTATCCGCGCTGCGCCAGCCGGAACCCGGTCAGGACGATGGCGAAGCCGGCGAGCTGGACCGGCGTCGGCACGGTGCCGAGCGCGAGGAAGCCGATCAGCAGCGTGAAACCCGGCACCAGCGAGGGGAACACGGCGGCCCGCGAGGCGCCGAGCAGGACCACCGAGCGGGCGAACAGGTAGACCGCGGCCGGTCCCGCCAGAATCCCCTGCATCACGGCCTGGAGCGCGTTCTCCTGCCAGCCGAAGGCGGCCATCCGCTCGAAGCCGCCGGCGGCGGCGTAGGGTGGTACGGCCGCAAGCGTCAGCACGCTGACGATCAGCATCGCCCGGACCGGCGGGACCTGCCATCGCCGGAGCAGCATCCCGAAGGTGCCGAACATGCAGCCGGCCGCCGCGAACGCGAGGTCGCCGAGGATGCCGTGCGCGCCGATGGTGGCGGCGGCCTCGCCGGCGATGGCCACGAGCCCCGCGACGATCACCAGCGCGCCGGCGATGCGGTGGCGCGGCAGCGGTTCCTTCAGCACCAGCGCGGCCAGGAGCAGCCCGGAGAGCGCGGCGCAGGCCGGCTGGATCACGCCGCCGTGGCCGAGCGGCACCAGCAGGAATCCGGCGTAGCTGACGATCGCCAGCCCCGGCCCGCCGAGCACCGTCAGCACGAGGCCCCGGCCCCAGCCGATGCCGTTGAGGTCGCGCAGGCCACCCGCGGCGACCAGCGGGAGGAATGCGATGCCCGACCACAGGAAGCGGTGGATCGACAGGTCGGCGGGCGTGAAGCCGAGATCGATGCCGTGCTTGGCCGCGCCGAAGCCGGCGGCCCAGAACAGCGCCGCGCCCATGCCGCACAGAACGCCGGTGACGATCGCGCGCCGCTCGTCTGCCGCTTGCAAGAGGTCGCTCCGTGATTTTCCGTGGCCCGCCATCCGATACGCCAGCCGCCGTCGCGGAGCCAGCGCGTCCTGTGCATGGCCGGCGTGAAGACAGGCCTTTTGAGAGTCGCTGCGATCTGCTTAAGCTCCGGCAAACCAGCGAGGGAGCGAACCGTGGCCAGTCAAGGTGCGAAGTCCGGCAACAAGGTCATCATCACCTGCGCCGTCACCGGCGCGATCCACACGCCGACGATGTCGCCCTATCTTCCGGTCACGCCGGAGGAGATCGCCGACGCTGCGGTCGGCGCGGCCGAGGCGGGGGCCGCCATCATCCACCTGCACGCGCGCGATCCCAAGACCGGCAAGCCGGACCAGACGCCGGAGGCGTTCGGCCGCTTCCTGCCGCAGATCAAGCAGCGCTCCAACTGCGTCATCAACCTTACGTCGGGCGGCTCGCCCACGATGCGGGTGGACGAGCGGGTGCGGCCCGCGGCCACGTTCAAGCCGGAGGTCGCGAGCCTCAACATGGGCTCGATCAACTTCGCGCTCTTCCCGATGCTGAACCGCTACAAGGAGTTCAAGCACGACTGGGAGAAGCCGTATCTCGAAGGCACCCGCGACCTGGTGTTCCGCAACACCTTCCAGGACATCGAGTACGTGCTCAAGACCTGCTACGGCAACGACACCCGGTTCGAGTTCGAGTGCTACGACATCGGCCATCTCTACAACCTCGCGCACTTTCTCGAGCGCGGCCTGGTGAAGCCGCCGCTGTTCGTGCAGAGCGTGTTCGGCATCCTCGGCGGCATCGGCACCCATCCCGAGGACGTGATGATGATGCGCCGCACCGCCGACCGGCTGCTCGGCCGCGAGAACTACAGGTGGTCGGTGCTGGGCGCGGGCCGCTCGCAGATGTCGATCGCGGCGATGGCCGCCTCGATGGGCGGCAACGTCCGCGTCGGCCTGGAGGATTCGCTGTGGATCGGCCCCGGCAAGCTGGCCGAGACCAACGCGCAGCAGGTGACCCGCGCGCGGCAGATCATCGAGGGGCTGGGCCTGGAGATCGCCAGCGCCGACGAGGCGCGCGAGATCCTTCAGCTCAAGGGCGGCGACAAGGTCGCGTTCTAGGGGCGCGGCTTCAGACAGGGCGCAGCGGGATCGGCACCGTGCCGTCGCCGGTGTCGGCGGTGGCGGTCTCGATCCCGAAGACCGCGGCGATGCGCTCGGCGTTCAGCGTTTCGCGCGGCGGTCCTTCGGCCATGATGCGGCCCGCCTGCATGACCGCGACCCGGTCGGCGAAACGCGCCGCCAGCGCCAGGTCGTGAACCACCGCCAGCACCGCGCCCCCGGTGCGTGCGGCCTCGCGCAGCAGGCCCATGACCACGAGCTGGTGTCGCGGATCGAGCGAAACGGTCGGCTCGTCCGCCAGCAGGACAGGAGCGCGGGTGGCGAGCGTTCGCGCCAGTGCCACGCGGGCGCGTTCGCCGCCGGACAGCGTGGTCACCGCGCGCTCCGCAAGATCCGCCGTGCCGGTGGCGGCCAGCGCCTGGCGCACCGCCTCGCGGTCGGCGTCGGAGGTTCGCGTGAACGCATCGCCGTAAGGCGTGCGGCCGAGTGCGACCACCGCGGCGACCGTCAGCGGCCAGTGGAATGCATTGCCCTGCGGCAGATAGGCGAGGCGGCGCGCGCGCTCGCCCAGCGTCCAGCCGCCGAGCGGACGGCCGTCGAGTTCGATGTGGCCGTCGCAGGGCAGGAGGCCGGCCAATGCGCGGACCAGCGTGGTCTTGCCCGCGCCGTTGGGGCCGACCAGCGCCAGCAGCTCGCCCCGGCGTAGCGTCAGGCTGGCGCCCTGCACGGCGGCCGCGCCGCCGAGGCGCACGCCGATGCCCTCGGCCCGCATGATCGCATCGGTCATGACGGCGCTCCGTCGAGCATCCGGCGCTCGCGGAAGATCATGACCAGGAAGAACGGCACCCCGACCAGCGCCGTGACCACGCCGACCTTCAGCTCGATGGCCGAAGGCACCGCGCGCACCGCAATGTCGGCGGCGGCGAGCAGCGCCGCACCGGCCAGCGCTGCGGGCAGCATCACCCGCGCCGGGTCGGAGCCGGCGAGCCGGCGCACCAGATGCGGCGCGACCAGCCCGACGAAGCCGATGGTGCCCGCCACCGCCACCGCCGCGCCGACGCCGAGCGCCACCCCCGTCACCGTCAGCGCGCGGGCGCGGCCGACGTCCACGCCGAGCGACTGCGCGGCGTCCTCCCCCAGCGTGAGCGCGCGATAGGCGCGGGCGGTGGAGGCCAGCACGATCCAGCTCAGGACGAAGAAGGGCGCCGCGATCAGCAGGTGATCGTGGCTTCGATCCTCCAGCGAGCCGAGCAGCCAGAACGCCACCTCCAGCGCGATGAACGGATTGGGCGCGAGGTTGAGCACCAGCGCGGTGGCGGCCCCCGCGAAGCTCGCCAGCGCGAGCCCCGCGAGCAGCGTCACCGTGAGGCTGGCGCGCCGTCCGGCGATGGCGACGAGGCCGCCGACCGATACG
>CAZZCV010000137.1:0-5968 GCA_964653225.1 uncultured Rhodoplanes sp.
GGGCCGGCGGCGCGCTCGGTGAAGATCGATCTTGCGAAGTTCACCCTCGTCGGCGCGACCACGCGGGCGGGCCTGCTCACCAATCCGCTGCGCGACCGCTTCGGCATTCCGGTGCGGCTGAACTTCTACACCGAGGACGAGCTGGAGCTGATCGTCAACCGCGGCGCCCGCGTGATGGGCATCGGCATGACGAAGGACGGCGCCAACGAGATCGCGCGGCGCTCGCGCGGCACCCCGCGCATCGCCGGGCGGCTGATGCGGCGGGTGCGCGACTTCGCGCATGTGGCGGGCGTCTCCGAGATCGGCCGCGCGCTCGCCGACAAGGCGCTGCTGGCGCTGGAGGTGGACGGCGGCGGGCTGGACGCGATGGACCGGCGCTATCTCACCACCATCGCCATGCACTACGGCGGCGGCCCGGTGGGCGTGGAGACGCTGGCCGCGGCGCTGTCGGAGCCGCGCGACGCCATCGAGGAGATCATCGAGCCGTTCCTGATCCAGAAAGGCTTCCTGCAGCGCACGCCGCGCGGCCGGCTGATCACCGCGCTGGCGTTCCGGCATCTGGGGCTGGCCGAGCCTTCGCGCGATCCCTCGCAGTTCGGCCTGTTCGCGCAGGGAGAGAACGAATGAAGCTCATCGACGTGGTCGCGGCCCTGATCCGCGACGAGGCGGGCCGCGTGCTGCTGGTGCGCAAGCGCGGCACGCAGGCCTTCATGCAGCCCGGCGGCAAGCGCGATGCGGGGGAGAGCGACGTGGCGGCGCTGGCGCGCGAGATCGACGAGGAGCTGGGCTGCCGCGTGGTGGCGGATACGGCGCGGGCGCTGGGGACCTTCGATTGCGCCGCGGCCAACGAGCCGGGCTTCACGGTGCGCGCGGCGGTCTATGCAGTGAAGGTGGAGGGTGCGGTCGCGCCGCGCGCCGAGATCGACGAGGCGGTGTGGGTCGATCCCTCGGCGCTGCCCGACCTGCCCTATGCGCCGCTGACGCGCGACCATGTGCTGCCGCTGGCGCGGACCCTGTGATGGGGGCCGCATCGCACCTCGATGGCGCGATCCGTGACGGGCGGCATCATCTGCTCCTGCGCGTCTATTACGAAGACACCGATTTCAGTGGCGTCGTCTATCACGCCAGCTACCTGCGCTTCATGGAGCGCGGCCGCACCAACTACCTGCGCCTGATCGGCGCCGACCAGCGCGCCCTGTTCGAGCAGGCGGAGGCGGAGGCGCCGGGCTTCGCGTTCGTGGTGCGGCAGATGGCCATCAACTTCCGCAGGCCCGCCCGCATGGACGACGTGCTGGAGATCGTCACCGAAAGCGCCGAGGTGAAAGGCGCGTCGGTGACGATGGCGCAGCGCGTGCTGCGCGGCGACGAGCTTCTGCTCGATGCCACCGTGCAGGTCGCGTTCGTGTCGGGAGGACGCGCGCGGCCGATCCCCAAGGCGCTCCGGGTCGCCATGAAGGCCGACCGGGACGCGCACCGGGACGATCCCGGCGGATGACGGGGCCGTCGACGGCACGCCGGCCGTGATGTAAAGGCTCTTCACATGCGATGGACCAAGAAGGACAGCGACGGTGAGACGCCACCGCGTGGTTATCACCACGGCAACCTGAAGGAGGCGCTGGTCCGCGCCGCCCTCGAGCTGATTGCGAAGAAGGGCCCGGCCGGCTTCACCTTCGCGGAAGCCGCGCGCTGGGCCGGCGTCAGCCCCGCCGCGCCGTACCGGCATTTCCGCGACCGCGACGAGCTGCTGGCGGCGGTGGCGCGGCGCGGTTTCGAGTTGTTCGAGACCGCGCTGGCGAAGGCGTGGGACGAAGGCCGGCCGGACGTCGCGACCGCGTTCGACCGCATCGGCAAGGCCTATCTGGCCTTCGCCCGCACCGAGCCGGCCTATTATTCCGCGATGTTCGAGGCCGCGCTGCCGCTCGACGGCAATCCCGAGCTGAAGGCCGCGGGCGACCGGGCCTTCGGTGTGCTGCGCTCCGCGACCGAGGTCTTCGTTGCCACGATGCCGGCCGCAAGCCGGCCGCCGGTGATGATGATGGCGCTGCACGTCTGGGCGCTGGCGCACGGCATCGCCTCGCTGTTCGGCCGCGGCGACGGCGCGCGCCGCAGCCTGCCGATGACGCCGGAGGAGCTGCTGGAGGCCGGCGTGCTGGTCTACCTGCGCGGCCTCGGCCTGCCGGACGCCTCGCCCCGGTAGAACAGGGGCTGACCGCGCGGATATTCGCGCCTATCTCCTGGAAAATCGCCGCAGGAAATCCGCCGCGCCCTTGACAGGGGACCGGGCCGCTTCTAGGTATGTAAATGTTATTAACATTCACACGCGAGGTCGCCATGCCCCTGGTTGCCAAGATCGACGAGCTGGGAAAGCCAGCCTGGATCGCACTGATCGTGCTGTCCTTCTTTGCCTTCTGGCCGCTGGGTCTTGCGATCCTGGCCTACGTCATATGGAGCGGTCGAATGGGATGCTGGAGCAAACGCAACGCGATGGCCCGCTGGCAGGACAACCTGAGCCAGGGCACGAACCGCATGGGCTCCGCCGGCACCTGGTGGCAGCCGCAGCCGCCCTCCAGCGGCAACCGGGCGTTCGACGAGTACCGCGCCGACACGCTGCGCCGGCTCGAGGAGGAGCAGAAGGAGTTCCGTGACTTCCTCGAGCGCCTGCGGATGGCCAAGGACAAGTCCGAGTTCGACCAGTTCATGGCCGACCGCCGCAGCCGCGCCGGTCAGGCCCCGGACCAGAACCGGCAGGAGCCTGCGCCCTATCCGCAGGGCTGACCCCCGTCGCACGCCGAGCCGCCACCGGGCCGTCCGCCGCGTTCGCAAACGCGCCGGGCGGCCCGCGCGCTTTTGAACGAAACGTGTGCGCGCCGCTAACCCTTCATTAACCCAAATCGCGCGGACTGGGCCCCGGAATGCCCGGTCCTGCGCCCTAGTTTGGCCAAGTTTCACGGGACTTTTCGGCGCTGCCGGTGGCGGACGGCGAGTTCTCGTGACATCCGGGTTGGCGGCGGAGCGCCTGCGCGCCCCGTCCCGACCTTGTTGGCTCCGAGTGCGCCGCTCCGGTGCTCCCCTGCCGCTGATAGGCACGGCACGGTTGGCGTTGAAGGACGAAAGCCCATGAATCCCGGTGACGTGGCAAGCCAGGCGCTGCCGCTTGCTTCCTCCGACCTGTCGCTGCTGGCGCTGTTCTGGCAGGCGCATTGGGTCGTGAAGGCGGTGATGCTCGGGCTGGTGATCGCCTCGGTCTGGGTGTGGGCGATCGTGGTCGACAAGTTCCTGCTGTTCGCGCGCACGCGACGCGCGATGGACCAGTTCGAGCAGGTGTTCTGGTCCGGCCAGTCGCTGGAGGAGCTTTACCGCTCGCTGTCGGCGCGGCCGTCCCATTCGATGGCGGCGCTGTTCGTCGCGGCGATGCGCGAATGGAAGCGCAGCTTCGAGACCCAGAGCAAATCCTTCGCCGGCCTTCAGACCCGGATCGAAAAGGTGATGGACGTCACCATCGCGCGCGAGGTCGATCGTCTGGAGCGCCGGCTTCTGGTGCTGGCGACGGTCGGCTCGGCCGGCCCCTTCATCGGCCTGTTCGGCACCGTCTGGGGCATCATGACCAGCTTCCAGTCGATCGCGGCGTCCAAGAACACGTCGCTGGCGGTGGTCGCGCCCGGCATCGCCGAGGCGCTGTTCGCGACCGCAATCGGCCTCATCGCCGCCATCCCCGCGACGATTTTCTATAACAAGTTCGTGTCCGAGGTGAACAAGCAGGCGCAGCGCCTGGAGGGCTTCGCCGACGAGTTCTCCGCGATCCTGTCGCGGCAGATCGACGAGCGGGGCGGCGCATGATTCCGGACAGCATCCCGGCAGGCCGGAGACCTTTCGGATGAGGGGACCGTCATGGGCATGAGCGGCGGCGCGCATTCCGGCGCGTTCGGCAAGCGCCGGCACCGGCGCAGCCCGATGATGTCCGAGATCAACGTGACGCCGATGGTCGACGTCATGCTGGTGCTGCTCATCATCTTCATGGTGTCGGCGCCGCTGCTGACGGTCGGCGTGCCGGTGGACCTGCCGCAGACCCAGGCCTCCAGCCTCGACCAGCAGGACAAGGAGCCGCTCGCGGTGTCGGTCAACACCAAGGGCCAGGTGTTCCTGCAGGACAATGAGATCGCCATCGACGACCTGGTGCCGAAGCTGAAGGCGATCGCGCAGGCGCGCGGCGGCGCGGACGAACGCATCTACGTGCGCGGCGACCGCACCGTCGATTACGGCACCGTGATGCGGGTGATGGGCCGGCTGTCGGCGGCGGGTTTCAAGCGCGTCGCGCTGGTGACGGACGTGGAGCAGGGCTCTTGAAGCTGCCCGAGACCAGCTTGGGGATGATCGTGTCGGCGGGCGGCCATGCCGCGCTGCTGGCCTGGGGGCTGTTCTCGTTCGCGGCCAATCCGCTCGAGGCCAGGCCGCAGGATGCGATGCCGGTCGACATCATCTCGACCGATCAGTTCTCCGAGATGACCAAGGGCGCGACCAACGCCAAGAAGGACGAGAAGCCCAAGCCGCTCGTGGACAAGATCGGCGAGGAGAAGCCGGCGCCCGAGGTGACGGCGAAGATATCCGAGAAGACCGAGATCAAGACATCGTCCGCGCCCGAGCCGCCTCCGGTGCCGAAGGAGAAGCCGCAGGAGGCCAAGCCCGAGCCTGAAAAGAAGCCGCCGCCGCCGAAGATCGACGAGATCGCCGAGGCGCTGAAAAAGGAGCAGGCGAAGAAGAAGGCAGCCGAGGCCAAGGCCAAGGCGGAGCAG
This sequence comes from uncultured Rhodoplanes sp., assembly GCA_964653225.1. Classification (GTDB taxonomy): domain Bacteria; phylum Pseudomonadota; class Alphaproteobacteria; order Rhizobiales; family Xanthobacteraceae; genus Z2-YC6860. The sequence goes on from CAZZCV010000137.1 coordinate 4,791, forward strand.
AAGCGCAAGCAGGAGCAGCAGCCGAAGTTCGACGCCAGCCAGGTCGCCGCGCTGCTCGACAAGCGCAACCCGCAGCGCCTCGCCTCCACCGGCGCCGACGTCAATTCGCAGCCCACGCTCGGCCGCCCCGACGCGCTCGCCATGCGCATGTCCGCCAACGAACTGGACGCCATGCGCGCGCGGCTGATGCAGCTCTGGAGCCCGCCCGCCGGCGTGCAGAACCCGGAACAGCTCGTGGTGCGCGTGCGCATCCAGCTCACGCGCGAGGGCAAGCTCGCGTCCAATCCGGTGGTCGTGAGCCGGGGCAGCGGCACGCTCTACGACGCCGCGCGCGAAAGCGCCCTGCGAGCGGTCTATCGCGGACAGCCCTTCGACATGCTGTCGCCGGCGAACTACGAAATCTGGAAGGACGTCGAGATTACGTTCGACCCGCGCGAGATGTTCCGCGGGTGAGGGGATAGAGGATTCTTCAATGGTCGAGAGCGGTTCATTCGGGCTGCGTGGATTTCCGACCCGCCGCGCCGTGCTGGCCGGCGCCGGCGCGGCCGGCGTCCTTGCGGGTCTCGCGCCGCGCGGGGCGCTCGCCCAGCTCAAGCTCGACATCACCCAGGGCAACATCCAGCCGGTGCCGATCGCGCTGCCGGATTTCGTGGGCGCGGGCGGCGCGGACGCCGAGGTCGCGCGCAACGTCACCCAGGTCATCACCGCCAACCTGCGGCGCTCCGGCCTGTTCGCGCCGATCGAGCAGCAGGCCTATCTCGAGCGCATCGTCAACATCGACAGCCTGCCGCGCTTTCAGGACTGGCGCACGATCAACGCGCAGGCGCTCGTCACCGGCCGCATGACGCGCCAGAGCGACGGCCGGCTCAAGGCCGAGTTCCGGCTGTGGGACGTGTTCGCCTCCCAGCAGCTCACCGGCCAGCAGTATTTCACCATCCCCGACAACTGGCGCCGCATCGCCCACATCATCTCGGACGCGATCTACGAGCGGCTCACCGGCGACAAGGGCTATTTCGACAGCCGCGTCGTGTTCGTGGACGAGTCGGGCGCGCGCGAGCGCCGCGTCAAGCGGCTTGCCATCATGGACCAGGACGGCGCCAACGTGCGCTATCTCACGCGCGGCGACGAACTGGTGCTGACGCCGCGCTTCTCGCCGACCAATCAGGAAATCACCTACA
>CAZZCV010000138.1:0-5763 GCA_964653225.1 uncultured Rhodoplanes sp.
CGCCGCGGTACTTCGCGCCGGCGATCAGCGCGCCCATGTCGAGCGCCAGCAGCTTCTTGTCCTCGGGGCTGCCGGGCACGTCGCCGTTGACAATGCGCTGCGCCAGCCCCTCGACGATGGCGGTCTTGCCGACGCCGGGCTCGCCGATCAGGACGGGATTGTTCTTGGTGCGGCGGCTCAGGACCTGGATGGTGCGGCGGATTTCCTCGTCGCGGCCGATCACCGGATCGATCTTGCCGTCGCGCGCCGCCTGCGTCAGGTCGCGCGCGTATTTCTTCAGCGCGTCGTAGGCGTTCTCCGCGCCGGTGGAATCCGCCGTGCGGCCCTTCCGCAGAGCGTTGATCGCCGCGTTGAGGTTCTGGGCCGTGACGCCGGCCTGCGCCAGGATGCGACCGGCGTCGCTGTCCTTCTCCAGGGCCAGCGCCAGCAGCAGCCGCTCGACGGTGACGTAGGAATCGCCCGCCTTTTCCGCGACCTTCTCGGCCTGGTCGAACACGCGCGCGGTCTGCGGCGCGAGATAAAGCTGACCGCCGCCGCCCGAAACCTTCGGCATCTTGCCGAGCGCGGCCTCGACTGCGGCCAGGGCCTGCCGCGACTGGCCGCCCGAGCGGTCGATCAGGCCGGCCGCGAGTCCCTCCGGATCGTCCAGCAGCACCTTCAGGAGGTGCTCGGGCGTGAACTGCTGGTGCCCCTCGCGAAGCGCCAGGGATTGGGCGGACTGCACGAAACCGCGGGCGCGGTCGGTGTATTTCTCAAGGTTCATTCGTTCGCTCCCCTCGGGCCCCTCAAGGCGCCCGGACGGCGGGCCCCGTCATGGGCACCCGCCATCGCTGATTTAGGAACCCGACGGCAGCCGGAAAAGGGTCCGGCGGCCGGATTTTCCAAGCGGGCGCCCGCCTGTTATGAAAAGCCTCATGGCCGACGGCGACATGACCCAGATCAAGGCGATCCACCGCTATCCGGTGAAAGGCTTGTCTCCGCAGGCCCTGTCAGAGACCCGCCTCGCGCCGGGCGCCACCCTGCCGGCCGACCGGCTCTACGCCGTCGAGAACGGGCCGTCCGGCTTCGACCCCACCGCGCCGCAGCACTTCCCCAAGATCCGCTTCCTCATGCTGATGCGCAACGCGCGGCTGGCCACGCTGCACACCGCGTTCGACGATGCGACCCATGTGCTGACGATCAGTCGCGACGGCCGAGAGGCGGCGCGCGGCGACCTGCGCACGCCTGAAGGCCGGTCTGCCATCGAGGCGTTCTTCGCGAAGTTCAGCGCGGACGAATTGCGCGGGCCGCCCAGGGTGCTGCACGCGCCGGGCCACAGCTTCTCGGACGTGGCGAAGAAGGTGGTCTCGATCATCAACCTCGCCTCCGTACAGGCGGTGGAGACAGCGGCGGGCGCGCCGGTCGATCCGCTGCGGTTCCGGGGCAACGTGCAGGTCGCGGGCTGGCCGGCGTGGCGCGAATTCGACCTGCTCGGCCGGACGCTGGCGATCGGCAGCGCCCGGCTCCGGGTGGTGAAGCGGATCGTGCGCTGCGCGGCCACCGAGGTCGATCCCGCGACCGGGCGGCGCGATCTTGAAATCCCGAACATCCTGACGAAGACATTCGGGCATGCGGACTGCGGCATCTACGCCGAGGTGGTCGAGGGCGGCGGGATCGCCGTGGGCGACCGGATCGAAGTTCTCTGATCCGCTAGTCGCGGAACGACAGCGGCCGCGCCACCTGCTCCAGCGGCTTGCGCTCGGCCGGCACCGCGAACAGCGCCGCGACGATGCCGGCTCCCACCATCAGGACCGCGCCGAGCAGGTAGCCGCCGAACACGCTGAGCCGCGAGCCGGTGTCGATCAGCGCGCCGAACAGCCACGGCCCGGCGATGCCGCCGATACCGGTGCCGAAGGCGTAGAAGATCGCGATGGTCAGCGCGCGGATTTCGAGCGGGAAGGTCTCGCTGACCGTGAGGTAGGCGGAGCTGGCCGCCGCCGACGCGAAGAAGAAGATCACCGACCACGCCAGCGTCTGCTGCGTGGCGGTGAGAACGCCTTCGGCGAACAGCCAGCCGGCCAGCGCCAGCAGCCCGCCCGACAGGATGTAGGTGAAGGCAATCATGGGCCTGCGGCCGAGCGTGTCGAACAGCCGCCCCAGCAGCAGCGGTCCAAGGAAGTTGCCGGCCGCGAACGGCAGGATGTACCAGCCGACATGAGCGGCGGCGATGCCGTAGAAGTCTGTCAGGATCAGCGCGTAGGTGAAGAAGATCGCGTTGTAGAAGAACGCCTGCGAGGCCATCAGGGCAAGCCCGACCAGGGTGCGTTGACGATGGCCGCGGATCAGGGTCTCGAACACCTCCCGGAGCGGCGTATGGCTGCGGACCGCGAGCCGCACCCGCGGCAGCTCTCCCGCCGGCAGCCCTCCCGCCGACAGCACATGGCCGCTCGCCAGCGCCTTGCGCTCGATGTCGGCGACGATGCGTGCGGCCTCCTCGGCGCGGCCGTGGGTCATCAGCCAGCGCGGGCTCTCGGGCAGCCACATCCGCATGACGAAAATCACCAGCGCCAGCAGCGAGCCGATCAGGAACGCCAGCCGCCAGCCGTATTCCGGGTCGATCACCGCCGGGTCGAGCAGCACGACGGCGCCGAGCGCGCCGAGCGCCGCGCCCAGCCAGAAGCTGCCGTTGATGACCAGGTCGGTCCAGCCGCGCACCCGCGCCGGGATCAGCTCCTGAATGGTAGAATTGATCGCGGCATATTCGCCGCCGATGCCCGCGCCGGTGAGGAAGCGAAACAGCGCAAAACTCCAAAGATTCCAGGAGAACGCAGTTGCAGCGGTGGCGATCAGGTAGACCGCGAGCGTGATGAAGAAGAGCTTCTTCCGGCCGAGCCGGTCGGTCAGCCAGCCGAAGAACAGCGCACCCGACACCGCGCCCGCGAGATAGGCGCTGGCGGCGATGCCGACGTCGAGGTTACTGAATTGCAGGACCGGGCTCGCCTTGAGCGCGCCGGCCACGGTGCCGGCCAGCGTCACCTCGAGGCCGTCGAGCATCCAGGTGATGCCCAGCGCGGCGACCACCAGCGTGTGGAAGCGGGTCCATGGCAGCCGGTCGAGCCGCGCGGGAATGTCGGTCTCGACGAGAACGGGCGGCGGCCGGTCCGGATGAGGGCTCATCCGGACCGGAACGCCGCCTGCCGGATTTGGTTCCGGCTGGCTCGGGTCCGATTTAACTGCGTCGAATCAGACCCGTCGCCTCTTTTCCGAAAACCCCTTCCACCCCGGATCGAGTCCGGGGCAGGCTTTCGGCATCAAGCTCTAGTTCGGCATCACGTAAGCGTAGATGCGGCCGCGCGGATAAACCGCCTCGGCGACGCGCCGGTTGTGGTTGCCGGAGATGATGATCGGGTTGCCCGAGGCGTCGATGCCGCTGACCACGCCGACATGGCCGCCGCGGCGGCCCCGCGACATCACCGCGATCGCGCCGACCTGAGGGCCCGACACGCGCTGGCCGTAGGCAGCGAAGGAGCGCGCCAGGTTCGAACCCGTGCCGCGATGGCCCGCACGCTCCAGAACCATGTTCATGAAGGTCGCGCACCACAGACTCGAACGTCCCGTGGGGTTGCCGCCGATGTGCCGTCGCGCTTCGGCGACCACGTTGCCACCGCCGAACGAGGCGAAGGCATCGGCCCCGGACTGCGCCGCCGCCCGGCGGCTCGCGCGGGACATTGCACGGGCGGATACAGCCTGCGGCGCGACGCTGGAGGCGCCGCTGGTCCCATCGGCCCCATGCAGATCGACCCGCGGGTGCGCATTCACGAACGGGGACTGCGGCTGCGCATTTGCGAAAGCGGTCTGCGGCCGCGCATGGACGAGGCGCGCGCTGCGGCGCGGCGAGACGCGCCCCTGGTGCGGGCGCGAGGCGCGGTGGGCGCGGGTCCGGTGCTTGCGGCGCGCGCTGACATCGGTCGGCGCCGCAGTCGGCTGCGCGAGATCGCGCACGGCGGAGGCGGCGGGGCCAGCCTCATGGCCGGCGGGCTGGGCTTGAGCTTGGGCGAGGGAGGCAGCGGCAAAAAGGAAAGCCGAGCAGAGCAGTGCGTTTCTTTTTCTTCCGAAATTCATCCCGAACAGATCCTGTGTTGTTGGTCCCCGATGCCGCTTGGCGGCATCGGGGGCGCAACCTGCGTCGGGATGTGGCGATTTCTTGAATGGAACGGGGCAGAAGAAAAATAATACGGTTACAAGAGCAACGTATACTGGGAGCAGTATTGCTAAGTGACCAGAATAATTGTCGAATTATTGCGTGCGATGGCGATGCATAGACATCACCCGCTCAGCGCATGGCTGGTTAATTGGCTTACGCGATGCACTTATTTGCGAGCAATTCTTGCTCATCTGCGAATCAATACTGGTTAATGCAGTATCGTCCTGAAAAGCCTCGGCATCCGCCGGAACGGCCCCGGTCGTTCAGCCGCGGCGGCTGAGCAGGAACACCGCCTGCTCGCCGAACAGGTTCCAGAACCACCACGGCGCATGGAAGCGCAGCGGTTTGCCCCAGGCGTTGAGCGCGACCGCGCGCTCCATCTTCGCGCCCGACACCAGGCACAGGTCGCGGAAGTCCTTGATGGTGCAAAAGTGGATGTTGGGCGAGTCCCACCACGCATAGGGCAGGTTGTCGGTGCGCGGCATGTGCCCGCCGAGCGCAAGCTGCAGGCGGATGCGCCAGTGCCCGAAGTTCGGGAACGAGACGATGGCGTGGCGGCCGATCCGCAGCATGTGCTCCAGCACCACGCGCGGCCGGTGCGTGGCCTGCAGCGTCTGCGACAGCACCACATAGTCGAAGGCGTCGTCGGGATAGTCCGCGAGATCGGTGTCGGCGTCGCCCTGGATCACGGCGAGACCCTTGGCCACGCATTCGTTCACGCCCTCGCGCGACAGCTCGATGCCGCGGCCGTCGACGCCGCGGTTCTCCGCGAGGATGCGCAGCAGCTCGCCGTCGCCGCAGCCGACGTCGAGCACGCGCGCGCCCGGCGCGACCATGTCCGCGATCAGCAGCAGATCGACGCGCGAGCCGCCCGGCCCGCGGGCGGCATCGGCCATCGTGAGATCGCGCCTGAGCCGCATCAACATCTCAGAAACACAATCCGCGCGCCTTGCCCGCGCCGTCGAGGAAGCCGCGCACGATGGCGAACAGCTCCGGCTCGTCGAGCAGGAAGGCGTCGTGGCCCTTGTCGGTGACGATCTCGGCGAAGGACACGCGCGCGCCGCCGGCGTTGAGCGCATGCACGATGGCGCGCGATTCCACGGTCGGGAACAGCCAGTCCGAGGTGAACGAGACCACGCAGAAGCGCGTGTCCGTGCCCTTGAAGGCGCCCGCTATCGAGCCGCCGTAGTCCGCGGCCAGATCGAAATAGTCCATCGCGCGCGTCAGGTAGAGATAGGAGTTGGCATCGAACCGCTCGACGAACGAACTGCCCTGGTGGCGCAGATAGGATTCCACCTCGAAGTCGGCGTCGAACGAGAACGTCGGGTTCTCGCGGTCCTGGAACTTGCGGCCGAACTTGCGGTGCAGGGCCGCGTCCGAAAGATAGGTGATGTGCGCGCCCATGCGTGCGACAGCCAGCCCGCGGCGCGGGTTGGCGCCCTCGACCAGATAGCGGCCGTGCCGCCATTCGGGGTCCGCCATCACCGCCTGCCGGCCGACCTCGTGGAACGCGATGTTCTGCGCCGAATGGCGCGTGGCGCAGGCGATCGGCAGCGCCGCGAACACCCGCTGCGGGAAGC
>CAZZCV010000139.1:0-4336 GCA_964653225.1 uncultured Rhodoplanes sp.
TGTGCGGCGGGATGTTGGTCGCCATGCCGACCGCGATGCCGCCCGCGCCGTTGACGAGAAGATTGGGAAAACGCGCCGGCAGCACCGCCGGCTCCTTCTCATTGCCGTCGTAGTTCGGCTGGAAGTCCACCGTGTCCATGTCGATGTCGGAGAGGATCGACATCGCCGGCTTTGCCAGCCGGCATTCGGTGTAGCGCATGGCCGCCGGCGGATCGCCGTCGACCGAGCCGAAGTTGCCCTGCCCGTCCACCAGCATCAGGCGCATGGAGAAATCCTGCGCCATGCGCACCAGCGCGTCGTAGATCGCGCTGTCGCCGTGCGGGTGATACTTACCCATGACGTCGCCGACCACGCGCGCCGACTTCACGTATTTCTTGTCGGGCGTGTGGCCCTGCTCGTGCATCGAGTAGAGGATGCGCCGGTGCACCGGCTTGAGCCCGTCGCGCACGTCGGGGAGCGCGCGCGACACGATCACGCTCATGGCGTAATCGAGATAGCTACGCCTCATCTCGTCCGCGATCGACACGGGACGGACATCCGAAGGCAGCTCGCCCCCGGAGGAGGGATTTTCGGGTTCGGCCAAGAGCTGGAATCCTGAACGGTGAACGGCGCGAATCGATGCCGATTGAATAGCCGATTCAGGCCGCCGAAGCCACCTCGAACGGCCGATTTAAGGGGCTATTTTACCGTTGTTTTCCAATGACTTGATCCATGCCCTGATGCCCCCGTGACGGCCGGGCGGCCAGGCCCGCGAAAACCGCGCGCCGGGCCGCAATTGACCCGCCGCGGCAAGCCCGTCAGGGTCGCGCCATGCCGGTCGAATTCGCCATCGCCGCCCTCGTGACGCTGTTCGTGGTGGTCGACCCGATCGGGCTCGCGCCGGCCTTCCTGGCCGTCACCGAAAGGCTCGACGCGCGGCAGCGTCGCCGCGTGGCGCTGCGCGCCTCGCTGATCGCCGCCGCGATCCTGCTCGGCGCCGCCGTCGGCGGCGACTGGCTGCTGCGCCAGCTCGGCATCTCGCTGCCCGCGTTCCGCATCGCCGGCGGGCTGCTGCTGTTCGCCATCGCCTCCGACATGGTGCTGGGCTGGCGCGTGGAGCGCGAGGCGCGCACCGCCGAGCAGGCGGTGGAGGAGCATGTGCGCAACGTCGCGGCCTTCCCGCTGGCGATCCCGCTGCTCGCGGGCCCCGGCGCCATCACCGCCACGGTGCTGCTGGCTGGCCAGGCCGCGGGCCGGCCGCTCTGGCTCGGCGCCCTGTTCGGCGTGATCGCGGCCGTGTCGCTGGCGAGCTATCTGACGTTCTGCGCAGCCGGCCGCATCGGCCGGCTGATGGGCGTCACCGGCAACGTCGTGCTGTCGCGGCTGCTCGGCGTGATCCTCGCGGCGCTGGCGGTGCAATACGTCATCGACGGCGTGACCGCGGTGGGCGGCGGCTGACAGCGCGCGAGCGCCCGCCTCGTTCCCCTCGCCGCAGGCAGCTGTGCGAAGCACCGCGTCTCGAACAAGGAGGCTGGCCGCGGTCGGGCGCCCGAAAGGATCAGGCCCGAGCCGTCCTCAGAACGGGATCTCGTCGTCCATGTCGCCGCGCCGGCCGCCGCCACCCGCGCTAGCCATGGCCGGCTTGCGCTGGCCGCCGGACACGCTCTGGGAGCCGAAGCCGTCGTCGGACATCTCGCCGCCGCCCCCGCCGGCGCGGCCGTCCAGCATGGTCAGCGACGAGTTGAAGCCCTGCAGCACGACCTCCGTCGAGTACTTGTCCTGCCCGTCCTTGTCGGTCCATTTGCGTGTCTGGAGCTGACCTTCGAGGTAAATCTTCGAGCCCTTCTTGAGGTACTGTTCGGCGATCCGGCACAGGCCTTCGTTGAAGATCACCACGCGGTGCCACTCGGTCTTCTCCTTGCGCTCGCCGGTGTTCTTGTCGCGCCAGCTCTCCGAGGTCGCCACGCTGAGGTTGGCGATCGGGCGGCCGTCCTGCGTGCGGCGGATTTCCGGATCCTTGCCGAGGTTGCCGACCAGGATCACCTTGTTGACCGAACCTGCCATGACTCTCTCCTGCTCCACTCTCTCCGGCCCGGCGGGCCGGCTTTCCGAACACGCTCTCTTCGGTTCGACTTCGCTGCGCTGAACCTAGTGCGCGGGCCACGCGCCACAAGCGCGTCGGGCCCGTCCCATCCGCCGTTGCGGCCTTATCCACAACAGTCGCGTCGCGTCCCGCGCCCCACGATGTTCTCTTTATGTTCTTATCGCTCCCTCCCGCGGCGGGCAAGCGGTTTGCGGACCCGTGCGCCGTCCACAACCTGTCACAGGCCCACGCGGGGGCGCGGCCGGCGCAATCCTCCGCGGCGCGCGGATTTTCCCTGTCCTCACGCAGCGACTCACATATCCACAGGCCTGTGGATATCCCGCGACGGACCGCGGGCGCACAGGAGGCGGACATGCGGAGACTGCTGCTGGCGGGCGTCGCCCTGACGATACTGTGCGACGCTGCGGCGGTCGCCGCCGACGCACCGCGCGCGCGGCCGAGGCCGGAGTTCACGCCGGTCCATATGCCGTTCTTCGCCTGGAACGGCGTCTACGCCGGCCTGTTCGCCGGCTACGGCTTCGGCCATTCCCGGTGGGCCGACTCGACCGGCATGACCACCGGCGACTTCCGGGTCGGCGGCGCAACGGCAGGCGTCGCGCTCGGCTACAACATGCAGTTCAACACGCTGGTCCTCGGCATCGAGGCCGATCTCGGCTGGTCCGGCATCAAGGGCTCGTCGAACAACGCGGTCTGCGGCACCGCCTGCGAAACCGCCAACACCTGGCTCGGCACCGCCCGCGGCCGCATCGGCTACGCCTTCGACCGCTTCCTGCCCTTCGTCAGCGGCGGCGCGGCCTTCGGCAACGTGAAGATCTCCGACGGCGGCGGCAGCGCCAGCGCCACCAGGACCGGCTACGCCCTGGGCGGCGGCCTCGAATACGGATTCGCCGGCAACTGGACGGCCCGCGTCGACTATCACTATGTCGATCTCGGCAAGGCCAGCTGCGGCGCGGGTTGCGCCGCGGGCACGCCGTTCGAGGTCCGGTTCGACACCCATCTGGTGCGCGGCGGCGTCAACTATCGATTCTGACCGGCACGATCACGAAATGATGAAGAGGGCCGGCGCTGCGCCGGCCCTTGTCATTTGTCGGGTGCCTGACTTATCGGCGTTTCACAAGAAGTTACGGGGTCTTGCTCCAAATATGGCAAAAATTAGAACAACTTAAGTTCCATTTTAGCTGCGGATATTGTGGGCAGTGTTGCACCGCAGTGACAGCCAAACGCCGCGAACGGCGTTAGTAAGACTCCACAAGAACCATCGCCCAATCCGGGGCTGGAGGAGTTTTTGACATGAAGCGCATCCTTCTCTCGACCGTCGCCCTGACGGCCTTCGCCGCCACCAGCGCGATCGCCGCCGACCTTCCCGCCCGCACCTACACCAAGGCTCCGGCCTACGTCGCCGCGTACAACTGGACCGGCGGCTACATCGGCCTGAACGCCGGCGCCGGCTTCTCCGACAGCATCTCGGGCGGCACGACCACCGGCTTCATCGGCGGCGCGCAGATCGGCTACAACTGGCAGGGCATGGGCAGCCCGTGGGTAGTCGGCCTCGAGGCTGACTTCCAGGGTTCGACCCAGCGTGCGTCCAGCATTGTCGGCACCACCAGCGTTACGAGTCGTCTGCCGTGGTTCGGCACCGTTCGCGGCCGCCTCGGCTACGCCTTCGACCGCGCGATGATCTACGCCACCGGCGGTCTCGCCTTCCAGAACGTCCGGATCAGCGCGACCGATCCGGCCTTCGGCACCATCTCCGGCAACAGCACCAAGGCCGGCTGGACCCTGGGCGGCGGCGTCGAGTGGGCTCTGTGGGATCGCTGGACCGCGAAGGCCGAGTACCTCTACCTCCGCACCAACAACCACACCATCAACACCCCGGCGTTCATCGCCGGCGGCGACGCCTCCAACCACATCGTCCGCGCCGGCCTGAACTACCGCTTCTAATCGCCGGAGCGACATCGGAACTGCGAAGGGCCGGCCTCGCGCCGGCCCTTCTGCTTTTGCGGGCCGCGCCATCCACAATCGCGCGGCACCCGCCTTGCTGGCTCTGGCAAATCCGGGCCGTTCTCACTACGTTCCAGAGACACTCAGCGACGCCTCCGGCCTGCTTCCGAAGCGGCCCCAGACACACGGCTCCCATGAACGATCTTTTCGACAAGAGCCGGCGCTCCGGCGCCCGCGCCTCCGAGATTCGCGCAGCCGACCGCCGCACCATCGCCATCCGCGGCGCGCGCGAGCACAATCTCAAGAACGTGG
>CAZZCV010000139.1:4346-5412 GCA_964653225.1 uncultured Rhodoplanes sp.
GTGGGCGCGCATCGGCGTGCCCTACTCGCCTGCCACCGGGCTTCCGATCGAGAGCCAGACCGTGTCGCAGATGGTGGACCGCGTGCTGGCGCTGCCCGAGGGCACGCGCATCTACCTCCTCGCGCCCGTGGTGCGCGGCCGCAAGGGCGAGTATCGCAAGGAGCTGGCCGAGTTCCTCAAGAAGGGCTACCAGCGCGTCAAGATCGACGGCGCGTTCCACGAAATCGGCGACGTCAAGCCGCTCGACAAGAAGTTCACCCACGACATTGACGTGGTGGTGGACCGCCTGGTGGTGCGGCCCGACATCGCCACGCGGCTGGCGGATTCGCTGGAGCAGGCGCTCAAGCTCGCCGACGGCATGGCCGTGGTGGAGCTGGCCGATTCGACCGCCACCCGCGCCAAGGCCAACGCCGGCCGCAACGAGAACGCCGAGCGCATCATCTTCTCCGAGAAATTCGCCTGCCCCGTCTCCGGCTTCACCATCTCCGAGGTCGAGCCGCGGCTGTTCTCGTTCAACAACCCGTTCGGCGCCTGCCCGGCCTGCGGCGGGCTCGGCGTGGAGCAGCACATCGACGCCGATCTGGTGATCCCCGACAAGGATCTGACGCTCAAGAAGGGCGCCATCGCGCCCTGGGCCAAGTCGTCGAGCCCCTACTATCTCCAGACGCTGGAGGCGCTGGGCAAGCACTACCGCTTCGCGCTCGACGCCAGATGGAAGGACCTGCCCAAGGCCACGCAGAAGGCGATCCTCTACGGCTCCGGCGACGACGAGATCCGGTTCTCCTACGACGACGGCATGCGTTCCTACCAGACGAAGAAGCCGTTCGAGGGCGTGATCACCAACCTGGAGCGCCGCTTCAAGGAGACCGAGAGCGACTGGGCGCGCGAGGAGCTGGGCAAGTACTTCACCGACGTGCCCTGCGCGGCCTGCACCGGCTTCCGGCTCAAGCCCGAGGCGCTGTGCGTGAAGATCGGCGGCCAGCACATCGGCCAGGTGGCGGACCTGTCGATCCGCCGCGCCAACGAATGGTTCGCCGAGCTGCCTAAGCAGCTCACGCCCAAGCAG
>CAZZCV010000140.1:0-5327 GCA_964653225.1 uncultured Rhodoplanes sp.
CGCCAGTCCGGATTTCACTGACAGCCACGGCAGTCTCCGGCAGGGCCGCGTCTGTCGGGTACCGCACTTGGGTTGAGCATTTTTTTCTTATCCTTTTTACGGGAAGTTTTCGAAAAAATTAACCGACCGGAAACCGGGCGGGCGCAGGATTTCCCCTGTTTCGGACCTCAGGACGTTCACCGCCGCGCGGTCGACCCGAAGCCGGCGGGGGAGGGAGCGAGGCCGTCTCCGGGACGCAGCGGCGCTCGCCGTCACGCCGTTTCAAACCACCGCCCATCAGAGGCGCAGGGAGCCCGGCCGGGTTCATCTGCCAACGCCCATCCGTGTCCGCCGGAGCACGCCCCCGTGCGCGACGACCAACGTTGGAGCTTGCAATGTCCTGGTTGACCGGAGGTGCTTCCCAGACCGGCGCCCGTCTGGGCGTGCGCGAGATGCGCGGACAGATCGAGGCGATCAACCGGTCGCAGGCGGTGATCGAGTTCGAGCCGGACGGCACGATCATCCGCGCCAACGAGAACTTCCTCAACACTGTCGGCTACACGCTCGACGAGATCAGGGGCCGGCACCACCGCATGTTCGTCGATCCGCAGCATCACGAGAGCGCGGAGTACAAGGCATTCTGGGAGAAGCTCGGCCGCGGCGAATACGATGCGGCGCAGTACCGGCGGATCGGCAAGGGCGGCCGGGAGATATGGATTCAGGCGAGTTACAATCCGGTCATCGGCCGCGGCGGCCGGACCGTCCGCGTCGTCAAGTTCGCCACCGACATCACCGCGCAGAAGCTGCGCGAGGCCGATTTCGTCGGGCAACTGGCTGCGATCGGCAAGGCGCAGGCGGTGATCGAGTTCGATCTCACGGGCAATATCCTGGCGGCGAACGAGAACTTCCTGACCGCGATGGGCTATGCGCTCGACGAGATCAAGGGCCGGCACCACAGCATGTTCGTCGACGACGAATACCGTGAGAGTGCCGAGTACAAGGCATTCTGGGAGAAGCTCGGCCGTGGCGAATACGAGGTCGGCCTGTACCGGCGGATCGGCAAGGGCGGCCGGGAGGTCTGGATCCGCGCCAGCTACAACGCGATCCTCGATGCCCGCGGCCTCCCGTTCAAGGTGGTGAAATATGCCAGCGACGCCACCGAGGTCACCGCCATGCGGATGGCAGTGGAAGAGGTGCGCGGGGTGGCGGCGGCGGCGGAGACCGACGACCTGTCGAAGCGGGTCTCGATGGAAGGCCGCAACGGCGACATCGCCGAGCTTTGCGCCGGCGTCAACGGCCTGATGGACAAGTTCGTCTCGGTTCTGTCGGACCTGCGCGGCGTGTCGCAGAAGGTGTCGGCGGCCTCCGGCGAGATCGCGCAATCCGCGGGCGACCTGTCGAAGCGCACGGAGCAGCAGGCGGCGAGCCTGGAGGAGACGGCCGCAGCCCTCGACCAGATCACTGCCACCGTCCGCAAGACCGCGGACGGAGCCCGGCACGCCAACGAGGTGGTGGCCTCGGCCAGGACCGGCGCGGAGGAAAGCGGCGAGGTGGTGCGCGGCGCGGTCGCGGCCATGACCGAGATCGAGAAGTCGGCCAGGCAGATCTCGCAGATTATCGGCGTGATCGACGAGATCGCATTCCAGACCAACCTGCTGGCGCTCAACGCGGGCGTCGAGGCCGCGCGCGCCGGCGAGGCCGGCAAGGGCTTCGCCGTGGTGGCGAGCGAGGTGCGGGCGCTGGCGCAGCGCTCCGCCGACGCGGCCAAGGAGATCAAGGGGCTGATCTCGGCCTCGACCGCGCAGGTCGAGAACGGCGTCGATCTGGTCGGCCAGACCGGCCAGGCGCTGGAGCGGCTGGTGCGCCAGGTCGGCGAGATCAACAGCGTGGTATCCGAGATCGCGGCCTCGGCGCAGGAGCAGGCCACCGGGCTCGGGCAGGTGAACACGGCCGTGAACCAGATGGACCAGATGACGCAGCAGAACGCCGCCATGGTGGAGCAGAGCACCGCGGCGAGCCACACGCTGCTGGGCGAGGCGCAGGACATGGCGGGGCTGATCGCCCGGTTCCAGATCGAGGATGCGCCGGAGGCGGAGCTTGCGCGCGCGCAGAACGAGGCGGAGGAATCCCTGACCGCGCTGGCTGCTGTCGCCCGGGGCCGCGGCCGGCCGGCGCGCGGGATTAATCTCGCCGTCGCCTGAGGTGTTCCGCGGGCGGGCATTCGTCGGGGACGCCACCGCCGTCCAGCATCGGGAACGCAAATGAAAAAGGGCGGCCCGCCGGTCGGGCCGCCCTCTCCGTCGATCGCCGATACGGTCAGAATTCGTAGATCAGCTTGGCCTGGATCCGGTGCAGGCGCAGACGGCCGGTGGCCGAGCAATCCACCGAGCAGTCGCTCGGAAACGGAAGATGGAGCACGTTGTCGGTCTTCGACGTCCCGTACCGCCCGGCGTCCATGTAACTGTAGCCGAGGTCGAAGACCCAGTTCCGGTTGAGGGCGTACTGGATGCCGCCACCGACGCTCCACAGAAGATCGGTGAAACGGGCGCCGCCCGAGGTCGAGACATGCATTCCTCCCGGCGGAGAGAAGCCGACGATCTGGCCGGTCTGGTTGAAGGCGACGCCGAGGCCGCCCGTGACATAGGGATTGAAACGGCCCAGCGCGCCCGGAGGCAGCATCCCGGCAATGTCGAGCGCAAGGTTTGCGGAAAGCTGCTGCGTGCTCAAGGAGCCCCTGCCGTCGCCGTTGACGACGCCGTTAACGGCCATGAACACATGAATGTCGTGGGTTTTCTGCCAGTTGTACTCCAGCGACACGCGGACGGCGGGGGCGATGCGCGCACCGATGCCGGCCGTGAAGCCCCAGGACGACGTCATCGAAAGGCCCGCGATGGTGCGCGCCGGAAGCGGCGGCGGGCAGCCGATCGAGAACGGGGCGGAGGCCGTCGCGCAATTGTTGGTGGTCGGAGCGATGGCGTCGGGGCTGTTCCAGTGGACCCCGCCGAGAGCGAAGAGCTGCGGCGTCCGCCACGAGAATGCACCTTCGCCCGCGTTTTGATACCAGCCGGGCCGGTCCTGGGCGGCGGCTCGGGCAGTCTGCCATCCCTCGTCGCGCCGGTCCTGGGCCATGGCGCCGACCGAACCCATCAATGCAGCCGCCGTCGCCAGAATTCTGAAACCTGAATACATTTCGCCCCTCCTGCAAACACTGTTGCCGTGCAGCCCGGTTGGCCCGAGCGGTCGGCGGCAAGCGGAGGGAATGATCGGAGGCCGCCCGCCGCGGCACATCATTCATTCGAATGACGCCGGAGGTTTTTGACCGACCTTGTGGACAGGCAGGCAGAGCCTGCCGCCCGCTCACTCGGGGCTGGTCAGCGGGGGTTGCAGGCTGAGCGCAAGGCGAACCAGGTCGGTCTGCCGCGAGGTTCCGGTCTTGTCGAAGATCCGGGAGAGATGGCTCCGGACGGTCGGCATGGCGATGCCGAGATCGCGGGTGATCCTGTCGACGTCGGCGCCGGCCACGAGCTTCTCGAGAACACGGATCTCGGCCGTCGTCAGCCCGAAGGCTCCGGACCAGGCGTCGCGGGAGAGAACGAACGCGCCCGGCGTGGAGGTGACGAACAGCGCGAAGGCAGCGGACTGCGCGATCCGGGCCCGAATGCTCTGGTGTTCGAGCGGCAGGACATGAACGAATGACACGCCTGTGTCGGCCCCGCGCACGGCCAGCGTGCGCGGCTCGATCAGCCCGGCCGTGTTTTCGATCATGGATCGCAACGCGGAATCGGCGATGTCGTCGGCCAGTTCGACCCGGTTTCCGGTCCTGGCGAGCGATGTACGGAATTCGCCGCGTTCCGACGCGGATTCGTTTGCGAAGATCAGCCGGCCCTGCCGGTCGAGGAGCACGACCGCCGGCGTCAGAGCGTTCAGCGATGCTTCCAGATTGTTGATGGTGAGTGTCTGTGCATCGAGAAGGTCGCTGATCGCCAGCGAACGTCGCACATGAGGTGCGATCAGGCCCATGATCTGCAATTCCCGGCTGCCGGTATAGCCGGTGTTCGGCGGCGTCGCGATCCAAACGCTGGCGAACCGCATCGGCGTTCTCAGGATCGTGACGCCGACGCAGTCGTGAAACCCGCGCGGCCTTCCGAAGTCACGGTACAGCGCGGACGCCTCCCATTGCTCGGGAGGCAGCACGGATGGAATGTTGTAGGGCTCGTCGATCGAGAAGCGATTGAAGAGCGGCGTCAGCGGATTGGCGGCGGCGTAGTTCATGTAGAAGATCGCGGCCGAGTCCTCGTCCAGATTCCAGGAACGGTGGAAGCGGGTGACGCCGGCGTGAGGTTCGGCGAGAACGATGACGCCGCAGACGCCGCGAACGAGCGACGAGACGTGCTCGAGCGCCTCCGGCCAGCGGCTGATATCGGTCGCGCAATCGTAGACCAGGCCGATGCAGCGCGAATAGGCCGCCGGTGAAATCAGGTCGTGGTCCGGCATGTTCCTGATTTTGCTGGCGTGCTCACTGGAACCAAGATTTAGGTCAAGGTTTGCGGCTTTCCAAGCCAATTCATCCTGACGGCCGCGGTGCGAGCGGTTGACCGGATGATCCTGCTCCGGTTTGCTAGGAGAATCCGCACCGGTCACGATACAACGTGCCGGGCGGCGCCGAAGGAGCTCATGGGATGCCGATCGTCAACCGCGTCGCCGACCTGCAGGACGAGATCAGGGCCTGGCGGCACGACCTGCATGCCCATCCCGAGCTGCAGTTCGACGTGCATCGCACCGCGGGCTCGGTGCAGGAGAAGCTCAAGGCGTTCGGCTGCGACGAGGTGGTGGCGGGCATCGGGCGGACCGGCGTGGTGGGCGTGATCCATGGCCGCAAGGGCAAGGACGGCAAGGCGGGCGACAAGGTGATCGGGCTGCGCGCCGACATGGACGCGCTGCCGATCGAGGAGGCCAACGATCTGCCGTACAAATCGACCGTAGCCGGCAAGATGCACGCCTGCGGCCACGACGGCCACACCGCCATGTTGCTCGGCGCGGCCAAGTACCTGGCCGAGACCCGCAACTTCGACGGCACGGCGGTGGTGATCTTCCAGCCGGCCGAGGAGGGCGGCGGCGGCGGCCGCGAGATGGTCAAGGACGGGCTGATGGAGCGCTTCGGCATCCAGGAGGTCTACGGGATGCACAATTATCCCGGATTCCCCGTCGGCACCTTCGCGATCCGTCCCGGTCCCATGATGGCCGCGGCCGACCGCATCCGCATCGAGATCGAGGGCGTGGGCGGCCACGCGGCTCGGCCGCACTTCTCGGTCGACACCATCCTGGTGGCCTCGCAGATGATCGCCAAC
>CAZZCV010000141.1:0-5280 GCA_964653225.1 uncultured Rhodoplanes sp.
GACGACGTACTCGGCGCCGCGATAAAGCTCGGTGTGTCCCTTCTGCCGGCCGAACCCCTTGGCCTCGGTTACGGTGATGCCCTGCAGGCCGACCTCCTGCAAAGCCTCCTTCACCTCGTCGAGTTTGAACGGCTTGATGATGGCCTCGATCTTCTTCATCGCGTCTCGTCTCCCGCGCCTGCCGGACCTCCCGGTGCGCTTCGCATTCCGACCACGGTGCCCATCGCACACCGCTCGGGTGCGCTGCGAGACCGTCGTCGGCAGGCTCCGCCTACCGTTAGCAGGGTCCGTGCCAAACGCGGGCCCGGC
This sequence comes from uncultured Rhodoplanes sp., assembly GCA_964653225.1. GTDB lineage: Bacteria > Pseudomonadota > Alphaproteobacteria > Rhizobiales > Xanthobacteraceae > Z2-YC6860. The sequence goes on from CAZZCV010000141.1 coordinate 310, forward strand.
CATTCCGGCGCGTTTTCGCGGCATGAAGCGCATTCCGGGGCATGAACGCCGACTTTATCGGCGGATAACTGCATTCTTTTTAAGCAAACAGCCTTATTTGTAATCACCGGCGAACAAGACCGGCTTCTGCTAGGCTCTTCCGCAGGATGATCGAACTGCTGACGCCCGCAGAGATGACGGAGGCCGACCGGCTCGCGATCGCCGGCGGGGTGCCCGGCATCGCGCTGATGGAGCGGGCCGGCGGCGCGGTGGCCGACGCGGTCGCGGCCCGTGCCGGATACGGACGGCCCGTGATCTGCGTGGTGGCGGGGCCCGGCAACAACGGCGGCGACGGGTTCGTGGCCGCGCGGATTCTCTCCGAACGCGGCTATCGCGTGCAACTTCTGCTGCAGGGCGCACGGGAGCGCCTAACCGGCGATGCTGCGATCGCCGCGTCGCGCTGGACCGGCCCGCTGGAGGCGGCCGCGCCCGAGGCTCTGGCCGGCGCGGACCTGATCGTGGACGCGCTGTTCGGCGCGGGGCTTGCCCGCGATATCGAAGGAGAGCCGCGTGCGCTGATCGAGGCGATCAACGCACGCGGCGTTCCGGTGATCGCCGTCGACCTGCCGAGCGGAATCGACGGCGGAACCGGACAGGTGAGGGGCGTCGCGGTGCGGGCGGCGGAATCCGTCACTTTCTTCCGTCGCAAGCCCGGCCACCTGCTGCTGCCCGGCCGCATTCACTGCGGGCGGGTCACGGTCCACGACATCGGCATTCCTGACGCCGTGCTGGAGCGCATCGGTCCATCGACCTTGGCAAACGACCCGGCGCTCTGGGGGCGCGCGTTTCCGGTGCCTGCGGCGGACGGCCACAAGTATTCCCGCGGCCACGCCATCGTGGTGTCCGGGGGCCTGTCCTCGACCGGCGCGGCGCGCCTGTCGGCCCGCGCGGCGCTCCGCGCGGGCGCCGGCCTGGTCACGCTGGCAAGCCCGCCGGAGGCGCTGGCGGTCAACGCGGCCGCGAGCCTTTCCGTCATGGTCCGCCGGATGGAGGGCGCGGACGGGCTGGCGGAAATGCTCGCGGACCGCCGGATCAACGCGCTGGTGCTGGGTCCGGGCGGAGGCGTGGGCCGCCCCCTTCGCGACATGGTGCTGGCCGCGTTGCGTCACGGCCGCGCCACGGTGCTGGACGCGGATGCGCTCACCAGCTTCGCGGACGATCCCGAGGAGCTTTTTTCCCCTATTCGATCAAATTGTTTGCCCACAATCCTGACGCCTCACACTGGAGAGTTCCATCGATTGTTTGCAAAATCCTCTTTTATTATTGAAAAACAAGGAAAAATAGAACTAGCGCGTGCCGCCGCCACGGCCAGCGGCGCGGTGGTCGTGCTCAAAGGTCCCGATACGGTCGTTGCCAGTCCGGACAGCAGGGCCGCGGTCACCGACAACGCACCGCCCTGGCTCGCCACCGCGGGATCGGGGGATGTTCTGGCGGGGCTGGCGGGCGGGCTGCTGGCGCAGGGCATGCCCGGATTCGAGGCGGCCTGCGCCGCGGTCTGGCTGCACGGCGAGGCAGGGCAGGAGGCCGGACCGGGGCTGATCGCCGAAGACCTGCCCGACGTCCTGCCGGAGGTGTACCGGCGGCTGTTCGCGGGGCTCGGTACCCAGCCGTGACCGGCCGCCCGCACTCTCTCGCGCGCTGCCACGGCCTGCCATTTTTTTGATGCCCCCGCGCGGCACCATGTTATAAGCCGCCGGCTCGGCCGACAGCGGTGCTGCGCGATGCCTCCGGGCGGGCGTGGCGGAATTGGTAGACGCGCCGGATTTAGGTTCCGGTGGCGAAAGTCGTGGGGGTTCGAGTCCCTCCGCCCGCACCAGCCGGATCGCACCGGACGACGCAACGATCCCGAGAGGAAGCCCGCTTCCGGACGCGGGCGCAGAGATGAGAGATATGCCGCGCAAGGCGGCCACGAAGGATTGAAGTGATGCAGGTGACCGAGACTGTCTCCGAAGGCCTGAAGCGCGAGTTCAAGGTGGTGGTCGCGGCCGCCGACCTGGCCACCAAGGCCGACGAGCGGCTGACCCAACTCAAGGACCAGGTGAAGCTGAACGGCTTCCGTCCGGGCAAGGTGCCGGTCGCCCATCTCAAGCGCCTGTACGGCCGCTCGGCGATGGCGGAATCGATCGAGACCGTGGTGCGTGAGACCAACGCCAAGATCGTCACCGACCGCGGCTTCAAGCTGGTGCGCGAGCCCGAGGTCACGCTGCCGACCGACCAGGGCGCGGTGGAGGAGGTGATCGAGGGCAAGGCGGACCTGGCCTATACGGTCGCCATCGAGATTATGCCGCCGATCGAGCTGGCCGACTTCAAGGGGCTCGCCGTGGAGAAGCCGGTGGCCGAGGTGTCCGACGCCGAGGTCGACGAGGCGGTGAACCGGATCGCCGAGGAGAACAAGCCGTTCGCCGCCAAGGCCGAGGGCGCGAAGGCGGAGAAGGGCGACCGCGTGGTCATGGACTTCAGCGGCAAGATCGACGGCACGCCGTTCGAGGGCGGCACCGGCGGCGACGTCGCGGTGCTGATCGGTTCCGGCACGTTCATTCCGGGCTTCGAGGACCAGCTCGTCGGCATCGCCGCGGGCGAGACCCGCACCGTCAAGGTGACGTTCCCGCAGAGCTATCCGGCCGCCAATCTGGCGGGCAAGGAGGCCGAATTCGAAGTCGTGGCCAAGACCGTCGAGGCGCCCCAGCCGGTTACGGTCGACGACGAGTTCGCCAAGCAGCTCGGCCTCGAATCGCTCGCCAAGCTTAAGGAGATGGTGAAGGCGCGGGTGCAGGCCGAGCATGCCGGCCAGACCCGCCAGCGCATCAAGCGCCAGCTTCTCGATCAGCTCGACAAGACCCACAAGTTCACGCCGCCGCCCTCGCTGGTGCAGGACGAGTTCGACAACGTCTGGAAGACCATCACCGCGGACCTCGAGCAGCAGGGCCGCACCTTCGCCGACGAGAACACCACCGAGGAGAAGGCGCGCGAGGAGTACCAAGCGATCGCCGAGCGCCGCGTGCGGCTCGGCCTCGTGATCGCCGAGATCGGCGAGCGCAACAGCATCAAGGTCACGGACGAGGAGCTGACCCGCGCCGTCATGGACCGCGCCCGCCAGTTCCCCGGCCGGGAGCAGGAGGTGTGGGATCACTTCCGCAACAACCCGAACTCCGTGGCCGCTCTCCGCGCGCCGATCTACGAGGACAAGGTCATCGACTTCATCCTCGAGCTTGCCAAGGTGACCGAGAAGACGGTCTCGCGCGAGGACCTCTACAAGGAAGAGGACGCCTGAGCGGAACGCCGGCGCAGCCGCGACACATTTTCACCCGATCGCGGGCCCCGGCCGAGCCGGGGCCCGCGGCATTTTCGCCATCCGCGCATTTCGGCCTCGATCCACGGCGGACCCCGTTAACCGCCGGGAAGGCACGCTGCACGATGCTCGGGTTTCCTCGGGACCTCCTTGTGGACGGCCGCCCGCGACCTACTTGATGGTCCGGACGCGCCGGCCGAGTCTGGCGCGATCCCGCGGAGGCCTGCGGCGCACGCCGTCCCATCCGGCCGACGCCGTGTATATTCGCTGTCGCTGCGGCGATTCGCGCCAGCCGCCCGTTTTCAGGAGCCAAGATGAAAGACCCCGTCGCGACCTACATGAACCTGGTGCCCATGGTGGTCGAGCAGACCAACCGCGGCGAGCGGGCCTATGACATCTTCTCGCGGCTGCTCAAGGAGCGGATCCTGTTCATCACCGGTCCCATCGAGGACGGCATGGCGACGCTGGTGGTGGCGCAACTCCTGTTCCTGGAGGCGGAGAATCCCAAGAAGGAAATCTCCATGTACATCAACTCGCCGGGCGGGCTGGTGACGGCCGGCATGGCGATCTACGACACGATGCAGTTCATCCGACCGCCGGTGTCGACGCTCTGCTGCGGGCAGGCCGCCTCCATGGGCTCGCTGCTGCTGGCCGCCGGCGCCAAGGACATGCGCTTCGCCCTGCCGAACGCGCGCGTGATGGTGCATCAGCCGTCCGGCGGGTTCCAGGGCCAGGCCACCGACATCATGCTGCACGCCCAGGAGATCCTGAACCTGAAGAAGCGGCTGAACGAGATCTACGTCAAGCACACCGGCCAGCCGATCAAGAAGATCGAGGACGCTCTGGAGCGCGACCACTTCCTGACCGCCGAGGCCGCACGCGAGTTCGGCCTGATCGACAAGGTCATCGAGCAGCGGCCGGCCGAGCCGGTCGCGGTGAAGCCGTGACGCGCGATCCCCGGGGCGGGTTCCTGCCGCCGGCCCTGAAAAAGCCATGCGGCAGGACTGCGTTATCGTTAATCGAATCTTGATTGTTCCTCCGGTAGCGTGCTTCGCTAGTATCCGGAGGGTGGCTTGCGACGGGTGTGTGACGGTCTTGCTACGGTTTCTTAGCCGAGGCCTGTTACCAAAGGTCGGCCCCGCGTAACGGGGTGACGGAGAAGCGAATGAGCAAAGTCGGCGGCAGCGATTCCAAGAACACTCTCTACTGCTCGTTCTGCGGCAAGAGTCAGCACGAGGTTCGCAAGCTCATCGCAGGGCCCACGGTCTTCATCTGCGACGAATGCGTCGAGCTGTGCATGGACATCATCCGCGAGGAGAACAAGTCCTCGCTGGTGAAGTCGCGTGACGGCATTCCGACGCCGAAGGAAATCCGCAAGGTCCTCGACGACTACGTGATCGGTCAGGACCACGCCAAGAAGGTCCTCGCGGTCGCGGTTCACAACCACTACAAGCGGCTGAACCATCAGGCCAAGCACAACGACGTCGAGCTGGCCAAGTCCAACATCCTGCTGATCGGCCCCACGGGCTCGGGCAAGACGCTGCTGGCGCAGACGCTGGCGCGCATCCTCGACGTGCCGTTCACGATGGCCGACGCCACCACGCTGACCGAAGCCGGCTACGTCGGCGAGGACGTCGAGAACA
>CAZZCV010000142.1:0-1793 GCA_964653225.1 uncultured Rhodoplanes sp.
AGCGTGTAGATCGCCTCGTTGATCATCGGCAGCAGGATGCGGTTGACGATGAAGGCCGGGAAGTCCTCCGCAACGGCGATGGTCTTGCCGAGCTTGGAGACGAACGCCTTGGAAGCCTCGAAGGTCGCGTCCGCGGTGGCGATGCCGCGAATGATCTCCACCAGCTCCATCCGCGGCACCGGATTCATGAAGTGGATGCCGATGAACTTCTCGGGCCGGTCGGTGGCCGCAGCGAGCCGCGTGATCGAGATCGACGAGGTGTTGGTGGCGACCAGCGCTTCCGGCTTGAGCGCCGGGCACAGCTCCACGAATATCCTGCGCTTGACGTCTTCCTTCTCGGTCGCCGCCTCGATCACGAGGTCGCAGTCCGCGAGGCCGTCATAGCTGTCGGCGGTGTCGATGCGCTTGAGCGCCGCCTGCCGCTCCTCTTCCTTGAGACGGTTCTTGCTGACCTCGCGCGCCATGTTGCCGCTGATGGTGGCGAGCGCCTCCTTCAGGCGGTCCGGCGAGATGTCGTTGAGGACCACGGGCACGCCCGCGAGCGCGCTGACCTGGGCGATGCCGTTGCCCATCTGTCCCGCGCCGACCACGCCGATCTTGCGAATGCTGTGCGCCATGATGTCCCGGTTGCCTGAATGGGTGCCGCGCTCAGCCCTTGATCTTGGCCAGTTCGGCCTCGAGTTCGGGCATCGCCTGGTAGAGGTCCGCCACCAGGCCGTAATCGGCGACCTGGAAGATCGGCGCCTCCTCGTCCTTGTTGATGGCGACGATCACCTTGGAGTCCTTCATGCCCGCGAGGTGCTGGATCGCGCCGGAAATGCCGACCGCGATGTAAAGCTCGGGGGCGACCACCTTTCCGGTCTGTCCGACCTGCCAGTCGTTCGGAGCATAGCCCGCGTCCACCGCCGCGCGCGAGGCGCCCATCGCCGCGCCGAGCCTGTCGGCCACCGGCTCGATGTACTTGGTGAAATTCTCGCGGCTCTGCATGGCGCGGCCGCCGGAGATGATGATCTTCGCCGAGGTCAGCTCCGGCCGGTCCGACTTCGACAGCTCCTCGCCCACGAAGGCGGAGACGCCGGGATCGGCCGCGGCCGCCACGGTCTCGACCGGAGCCGAGCCGCCCTCGCCGGCGGCCGGGAACGTCGAGGTGCGCACGGTGACGACCTTCTTGGCGTCCTTCGACTTCACGGTCTGCACCGCGTTGCCGGCGTAGATCGTGCGCTCGAACGTGTCGGGCGCGATCACCTTGGTGATCTCCGAGATCTGCATCACGTCCAGCAGCGCGGCGACGCGCGGCATCACGTTCTTCGCCGACGAGGTCGCGGGCGCGACCAGCGCGTCGTAGGACCCGGCGAGGGACACGATCAGCGCGGCCAGCGGCTCGGCCAGCGCATGCTCGTAGGCCGGCGCGTCCGCCAGCAGCACCTTCGCCACGCCGTCCAGCTTCGCGGCGGCGTCCGCCACCGTCTTGGCGTTCGCGCCCGCCACCAGCACGTGCACGTCGCCGCCCAGCTCCTTCGCTGCGGTCAGCGCCTTGTGCGTGGCGTCCTTGAGGATCTTGTTGTCGTGTTCGGCGAGAAGCAGCGTGGTCATGATACGATTCCCGCCTCCTTGAGCTTGCCGACCAGTTCGGCGACCGAGCCAACCTTGGCCCCCGCCTTGCGGCTCGGCGGCTCGGAGGTCTTGAGCACGTCGAGCCGCGGCGCGGCATCGACGCCGTAATCGGCCGGCGACTTCTCGTCGATCGGCTTCTTCTTGGCCTTCATGATGTTCGGCAGGCTGGCGTAGCGCGG
>CAZZCV010000142.1:1803-5268 GCA_964653225.1 uncultured Rhodoplanes sp.
AGCATCTGGCCGGTCTGGTTGGAATCGTCGTCGATGGCCTGCTTGCCCATGATGACGAGGCCGGGCTGCTCCGCATCGACCACGGCTTTCAGAATTTTCGCCACCGCCAGCGGCTCGACCGGGCCGTCCGCCTTCACCAGGATGCCGCGGTCGGCGCCCATCGCGAGCGCGGTGCGGATGGTTTCGGACGCCTGCTGCGGACCGATGGAGACCGCGACAATCTCGCTCGCCTTGCCCGCCTCTTTCAGCCGGATCGCCTCCTCGACCGCGATCTCGCAGAACGGGTTCATCGACATTTTCACGTTGGCAAGCTCCACGCCGGAACCGTCCGCCTTCACCCTGATCTTGATGTCCTTGTCGACAACCCGCTTCACGGGCACGAGAATCTTCATGGTCGTGGTTTGCTCCCCGACCGGGCGCAGCCCGGAATCCTGGCGCAGAATATGGTGCGGCGCACCCTAGTCGCGGCGCGATTCGGGGTCAACGGCGGCCCCGTCATGACCCGCCTGCGCGGCCGTCAGCGGTTCTGGCCGGGGGACCAGAGCACGTCGCGGGCGCCCCGGTCATTGGCGTAGCGGCCGGCCACGAACAGATAGTCCGACAGGCGGTTCACGTACTTCAGCGACGGCCCCGTGACGTGCTCGCCCGGCTGGTCCTTCAGCGCCACCATGATGCGCTCCGCCCTGCGGCAGACCGTGCGCGCCAGATGCAGGTAGGCCGCAGCCGGGCTGCCGCCGGGCAGGATGAACGAGCGCAGCGGCGCAAGCTCCTCGTTGAGCCGGTCGATCTCCGCCTCCAGCCATTCGACCTGGGCGTCGGTCACGGTCAGGCGCGCGCCGCCCGGCCCCTTCTCCGACAGGCACAGGTCGGCCTCCACGTCGAACAGGTCGTTCTGGATGCGGCCGAGCGCGGGATCGAGCATGGCGTCGCCCGCGGTGTGCAGGCGCACCAGTCCGACCGTGGCGTTGACCTCGTCGAGCGTGCCGTAGGCGTCCACGCGCAGGTCATACTTCTTGCGGCGGTCGCCGGAGCCGAGCGCCGTGGTGCCGTCGTCGCCGGTGCGCGTGTAGATGCGGTTCAGGACGACCATGACGCCCCCATTCGGGTCATCCCCGCGTGAAATAGATCGTCGCCATGATGACGATGATGGCGATGAACTGGAGGACCACGCGCCAGCGCATCAGCCGCTGCGACGTGTTCGCCGGGCCGCCGCGCAGCATGTTGCCGAGGCCCAGCAGCAGAACCACGGCCACGGCGCCGATCGCGATCGGAACCAGATATTGCGACAGGAACTGCGACATAACGATCCTTGGCGGCGATCCTTCCCGGATGACCTAACCGCCGCTGCGGCGTTTTACAATGGCCGGGCCGTCTTCGGCCGGGCTGCCTGCGGCCGCCCCGGCCACGGCGCCATGCGTGTTCCGCCGGCGACCGGTGGATGACGACGCCCGCCGGGCCTGCTGCGACTTTCTGTCGGGCCCGAGGACGCGGACGACCTTTACGCCGATCACGGTCAGGCTCTAAACACACGCGGATGAAAGGTCGGATTCTGATCCTCGGCGCGGGCGGCCGCCTCGGCTTTGCCGCCGCCATCGCGTTCCGTGACGCGGGCTGGGCCGTCACCAGCCTGGTGCGGCCCGGCAAGATGCAGTTTGCCGCGCGCGGCACCGAGATCGTGCAGGCTGTGACGCGCGACGAGGCCATCAAGGCCGGCGCCGGCTGCGACGTGGTGCTCAACGCTCTTAGCCCGCACATCATCGAATGGGACAAGAACGCGCTGTCGCACGGCTACGCTGGGATCGCGGTCGCCGAGGCCAACAACGCGACCCTGCTCTACCCCGGCAACCTGTTCATCTTCGGTCCCGACATGCCAGCGGTGGTCGACGAGACCACGCCGCCGAAACCGTCCTCGCGCAAGGGGCAGATGAAAGCCGAGATCGAGCAGCGCATCCTTGAGGCGACCGAGCGCGGCATGCGCGCGATCCTCCTGCGCGCGGGAGACTTCTTCGGCTCCGGCACCGGCTCGTGGTTCGACCTCGTGGTGGTCAAGGAGATCGCCAAGCAGCGCCTGACCTATCCCGGCCCCAACCACATCACGCACGAATGGGCCTACCTGCCCGATCTCGCCCGGACCTGGGTGACACTGGCGGAGAAGCGCGACACGTTCCCCGCGTTCGAGACCTTCGGCTTTCCGGGCCACGCGATCACCGGCCGCGAGCTGATCGCGGCCATCGAGGTCGCGACCGGTGCCACCTTCCGCGCGCGCGAGATGAGCTGGTGGATGCTCAAGACCTTCGGGCGCATGCTCAAGCTCGGCCGCGAGTTGATCGAGCTGGAGTATCTCTGGAAAACCCCGCACCGCATCTCCGGCGACAAGCTGCGCGCGGCCATCGGCGAGGTGCCGCACACGCCTCTCGTGCGTGCGGCGGGCGCCTCGCTGCGCGAGCTGGGATATAAGGTCTAGCGGTCCTACTGGACGATGTGCTTCTCGATTTCCGGAAGCGGCATCTTCACGAGATCCTTGTCGATCTCGACGCGGATCGACTGCTTCACATTCGCGGAAAGCTGGGCACGCAGGACGCCAAGCGCGCGCGGCGGCGCGACCAGCACCAGCGACCGCAGGTCGCCGCCGAGCGCCGCCTGATCGAGCCGGCCGGCGAGTTGCGTCAGGAACTGCTGCTCGTTGCGGTCGTGCAGGTCTGTCTCTTCCATGGCACTGCGCTTGGCGCCGACCGAGTGGAACGCACGGCCCGGCCGATCCGAAGCGATCTCGTGATTCTTGGGATTGTCCTGCTCGTGCACCTCTTTCGTCACCAGCTTCGGCTGCACCATCGTGCCGGTGTTCTCCAGCAGCAGCGCCTTGGCGCCGTCGCACACCACGACCCACTCGCTTCCGCCGCTCTTCACGTTCGCCATGTCCACTCCTCCTGACGTCACGATCCTGCCGCAGCCGTGCCGGCACTCATTGACGAGGATCAAACGCACGAAGCGGGCGGAGGTTGCCCCGCGCGACACCGGAGCCGGATTCACGCGGATTCAGTTCGATCCGTCGAGCAGGCGGCGTGCGATCACCTGGGCCTGGATCTCGGCCGCCCCCTCGAAGATCGAGAGGATGCGCGCGTCGCACAGGATGCGCGACGCCGGGAACTCGACCGCGAAGCCGTTGCCGCCGTGAATCTGCACGCTGTTGTCGGCAGAGGCCCAGGCCACGCGCGCGGCAAGCAGCTTGGCCATGCCGGCCTCCAGGTCGCAGCGCCGGCCGGAATCCTTCTCGCGCGCCGCGAAGTAGGTGAGTTGGCGCGCGATCGCGATCTCGACCGCCATCATCGCGATCTTGTCGGACACGCGCGGAAACTCGACGATCGCGGTTCCGAACTGCTGGCGGCTCTGCGCGTAGCTGAACGCCTGCTCCATCGCCGCCTGCCACACGCCGACCGCGCGCAGCCAGACCGCGGCGCGCGCGGT
>CAZZCV010000143.1:0-5219 GCA_964653225.1 uncultured Rhodoplanes sp.
GCGCCTGTTTCATGATGGCAGGCGTGATGCCCGCAACCTTGATGTCCATCTGCAGCGAGGTGATGCCCTCGGCGGTGCCGGCGACCTTGAAGTCCATGTCGCCGAGATGGTCCTCGTCGCCGAGGATGTCGGACAGAACCGCGTAGCGCTTGTCCTCGAGGATGAGGCCCATCGCGATGCCCGCGGTCGGACGCTTCAGCGGCACGCCGGCGTCCATCAGCGCCAGCGAGGTACCGCAGACGGTGGCCATCGAGGACGAGCCGTTCGATTCGGTGATCTCCGACACCACGCGGATGGTGTAGGGGAAGTCCTCCTTCGACGGCAGGATCGGGCGGATCGCCCGCCACGCCAGCTTGCCGTGACCGACCTCGCGGCGGCCAGGCGCGCCGACGCGGCCGGTCTCGCCCACCGAGAAGGGCGGGAAGTTGTAATGCAGCAGGAACGATTCCTTGTAGGTGCCCTGCAGGGCGTCGATCCACTGCTCGTCCTCGCCGGTGCCGAGCGTGGTGACGACCAGCGCCTGGGTCTCGCCGCGGGTGAACAGGGCCGAGCCGTGGGTGCGCGGCAGCATGCCGACCTCGGAGACGATCGGGCGGACGGTGGTCAGATCGCGGCCGTCGATGCGCCGGGAGGTGTCGAGCACGTTCCAGCGGACGATCTTGGCTTCAAGCTCCTTGAACACGCCGGCGACGGTGGTCATCGGGCGCTCGGGATTGTCCTTGCCGTCCGGGAAGAAGTGCTCCATCGCCTTCTTCTTCACGGCGGCCACGGCGTCCTGACGTTCCGCCTTGCGCGGAATCGCATAGGCCTTGCGCAGCTCCTGCTCGACCAGGCCGAGCATCTCCTTCTCGATCGCCGAGGTGTCGGCGGTCGCGAACTCGCGCGGCTCCTTCGCGGCCTTTTCGGCGAGCTGGATGATGGCGTTGATCACCGGCTGGAAGTGCCGGTGGCCGAACATCACCGCGCCGAGCATGATCTCCTCGGACAGCTCCTTGGCTTCCGACTCGACCATCAGCACCGCGTCCTGCGTGCCGGCGACCACGAGGTCGAGCTGCGTGTCCTTCATCTCGTCGAGGGTCGGGTTCAGCACGTACTCGTTGTTGATGAAGCCGACGCGCGCGCCGCCGATCGGGCCCATGAAGGGGATGCCGGACAGCGTCAGCGCCGCGGAGGCGGCGACCATCGCCACCACATCCGGGTCGTTCTCCTGGTCGTGCGACAGCACGGTGATGATCACCTGGGTGTCGCAGCGCCAGCCCTCCGCGAACAGCGGACGGATCGGGCGGTCGATCAGGCGCGAGGTCAGCGTGTCCTTCTCGGTCGGACCGCGCTCGCGCTTGAAGTAGCCGCCCGGAATGCGGCCGGCCGCGTAGTACTTCTCGGTGTAGTTCACCGTGAGCGGCATGAAGTCGACGCCCGCCTTCGGAGCCTTGGCGGCGACGGCGGTGGCGATCACGGTGGTCTCGCCGTAAGTGGCGATCACGGCGCCGTCGGCCTGGCGGGCGACCTTGCCGGTCTCCAGAACGAGCTTGCGGCCACCCCAGTCCAGCTCAACGCGGTTGATATCGAACATCGTGTTTTTCTCTCATGGTTTGCGCGGAGGGGCGAAAGGCCATGAGCAAGACGGCGAGACGCTGTCGCGCGCGAAACGCGCTGACATCGAACAGCATCCGGCGATCCTGCCACATGGCCTTCGTGCCTCCGGTGAGGCGAACCGGCGCCCCATGGCGCCTGGTTCCAATATCCGGCGGCGGCCTCGCCGCCGGCCTGCAATTGCGGACGAACTGATAAAATGGCGTCCGCACCCATGCGCGCCGCAAACGTGAGGCGCGCTCAACGCATGACCCCGAAAGCCGTGATGCGGGCTTTCGGGCGGATCGTGCGCAAACGCTTGGCTCAGCGACGGATGCCGAGCTTGTCGATCAGCGACTTGTAACGCGCCTCGTCCTTGCGCCGCAGGTAGTCGAGCAGCTGGCGGCGCTGCGACACGAGCTTGAGCAGCCCGCGGCGCGAGTGGTTGTCCTTGGTGTGGGTCTTGAAGTGCTCGGTCAGGCCGGTGATCCGCTCAGTGAGGATCGCGACCTGAACCTCCGGCGAGCCGGTGTCGCCGGACTTGGTGGCGTGCGTCTTGATGAGTTCGGCCTTGCGGCCGGTCGAAAGCGACATCGTCAATGACCTTTGTCGTGTCGGCCGCGGCGTCCCACCAGCCCGGCCAGGTTGAACACGCGCTTGGGGACGATCTCGCCACGGTCGGCTTCGGCAAGGGCCACGAGGCGGCCCGAAGCCTGGACGTAAACCGTGCCGCTGAAGATGGGGGCATCCCGTCCGCGCAACAAAACGGCCTGGCCTCGCTGAAGCCGGGCCGCGTCTGCCTGGCTGACGGCCAGCGCCGGGATGTCGTCCAGCGCGGTCTCAACCGGAAGCAGGGTGTCGGCGAGGTTGCCCTCGCCAGCGGCCGCTCTATCGCACAGGTGGGTGAGCTGTTCCAGCGAAATCATCGTGTCGGCGCCGAGCGCGCCCACCCCCTGCCGGCGCAACGCCTCGATATGGCCGAGGCAGCCGAGTTCCCGGCCCATGTCCCGCGCCAGCGACCGGACGTAGGTGCCCTTGCCGCATTCCGCCTCGAATTCCGCGTGATCCGGGTCCGGCGTCCCGATCAGGGTCAGCCGGTCGATCCGAACCGGCCGGGCCGCGAGTTCCACCGCCTCGCCGTCGCGGGCCAGGTCGTAGGCCCGCTCGCCGGCCACCTTGATGGCCGAAAACCGGGGCGGAACCTGTGAAATCTCGCCGGTGAAGCGCGGCAGCAGGGCCTCGATCGCCTCGCGTGCGGGCCGCCGGTCGCTGGTCGCCGTGACGGCGCCCTCGGCGTCGTCGGTGTCGCGCTCCTCGCCCCAGCGCACCGTGAAACGGTAGGACTTGCGGCTGTCCATCACGAACGGGACGGTCTTGGTGGCCTCGCCGAGCGCGATCGGCAGGCAGCCCGAGGCCAGCGGGTCGAGTGTGCCGGCGTGGCCGGCGGTCTTGCACTTGAACAGCCGCTTGATCGCGCCGACAGCCTGCGTGGAGGTCATGCCGACCGGCTTGTCGAGCACGATCCAGCCATGCACGTCGCGCTTCTCGCGGCGGAACTGGTGCTTGGGTTTCCTCGCTCCGCCCACGCCCTCACCGTGAGGGGGATGCGCAGCACGGGCCTCGAAGGATGCGGGGGGGCCGGCGGTCGCGGGTTGATCCGCACCCGGAAAATCCGCTGCGGCAAGCCGGGCGAGCTTGGGCGAATCGCTGCCGTTCATTCGTCGTCCGATTCCTTGTCGAGATCGCGCTGGACCGCAGGCGTTCTCAAAAGTTTCTCGATCCGTTCCGCTTCGTCGAATCGCTCGTCGACGCGGAAGCGGATGTCGGGAGCAAATTTCAGGTTAACGCGGTGCGCGATCTCGCCGCGCAGGTATCGCTTGTTGGCGTCGAGCGCCTTCACCACCGCGGTTGCGTCCCTGCCGCCAAGCGGCATGACGTAGACGGTGGCGAGTTTGAGGTCCGGCGACATGCGGACCTCGGGGACGGTGATGAGGTGGCTCTCGATGGTCGGGTCGTGGATGTCGCCGCGCGACAGCATCTCCGCCATCGCATGGCGGATCAGCTCGCCGACGCGCAGCGCGCGTTGCGAAGGGCCGGCGGCTGTGCCGCGATCGCGGGGGTTCTTCTGTCTTGCCATCAGTTTCGCTGTTGCCGTCGTCATGCCCGGCACACGGGTCCGGCCCCTGGCCGGCCCGAGTGTAAACCTTGTGCCGCGCGTCCACGTCTTGCTGCAAAGATGCGAAGCCGGGCGCGGACGACCGGGGCGAGCCCGGCCATGACCGTTGAAAGAGCGGTCGGGTGTGTGGCGCGCCTGAGATTCGGACTCAGAGCGAGCGCTGCACCGTCTCCACCCGATAGCACTCGATGACGTCGCCGGCGCGCATATCCTGGTAGTTCTCGAAGGCAATGCCGCATTCCATGCCGGCGGTGACCTCCTTGGCGTCGTCCTTGAAGCGCTTGAGCTGCGACAGCTTGCCTTCGTGGATCACCACGTTGTCGCGGATCAGGCGCACGCCCGCGCCGCGCTCGACCTTGCCGTCGGTGACGCGGCAGCCGGCGACCTTGCCGACCTTCGAGACGTTGAACACCTCGAGGATCGAGGCGTTGCCCAGCATGGTCTCGCGCCGCTCCGGCGTGAGCAGGCCGGACATCGCCTTCTTCACGTCCTCCACGAGGTCGTAGATGATGTTGTAGTAGCGGATCTCGATGCCGGCGCGTTCGGCCGCCTCGCGCGCCTCCTTGTGGGCGCGGACGTTGAAGCCGATGATCGCGGCGCCCGAGGATTCCGCCAGCGTGACGTCGGATTCGGTGACGCCGCCGACGCCGGAGTGGATTATGCGCGCGCCGACCTCGTCGGTGCCGAGCTTGTCCAGCGCGCCGGCGATGGCCTCGACCGAGCCGTGCACGTCGCCCTTGATGATCAGCGGGAATTCCTTGCGGCCCGCGGTCTTGAGCTGCGACATCATCTGCTCGAGCGAGCCGCGCATGCCGGTGCTGCGGGTGGCGCTCTTCTCGCGCTTCTGGCGCAGGCGGTAGTCGGTCAGCTCGCGGGCGCGGGCCTCGTTGAGCACCACGGCGAAGCGGTCGCCGGCGTCCGGCGCGCCGCCGAAGCCCAGCACCTCGACCGGCACCGACGGACCCGCGGTCTCGACGGTCTTGCCGGTGTCGTTGACCAGCGCGCGCACGCGGCCCCATTCCGCGCCGGCGACGATGATGTCGCCGACATGCAGGGTGCCGCGCTGCACCAGCACGGTGGCGACCGGGCCGCGGCCCCGGTCGAGCTTGGATTCGATCACGGTGCCTTCGGCGTCGCGCGTCGGGTTGGCCTTGAGGTCGAGGATTTCGGCCTGCAGCCCGATCATCTCGAGCAGCTTGTCGAGGTTGGTCCTCTTGGTGGCCGAGACCTCGACGTCGATCACGTCGCCGCCGAGCGATTCGACCTGCACCTCGTGCTGCAGCAGCTCGGTGCGAACACGGGTCGGATTGGCGTCCGGCTTGTCCATCTTGTTGATCGCCACGATCATCGGAACCTTGGCGGCTTTCGCGTGATTGATCGCCTCGACCGTCTGCGGCATCACGCCGTCGTCGGCCGCGACCACCAGGATCACGAGGTCGGTCACCTTGCCGCCGCGGGCGCGCATCGCCGT
>CAZZCV010000144.1:0-5091 GCA_964653225.1 uncultured Rhodoplanes sp.
GGCCGGTGCGGAAGAAGAACACCTCGACGCAACTGAAACCGCCGTCCTGATGGATGGCGAACACGTCCGCCTCGTCGACGCCGCGCGGGTTGATTCCCTGCCTCGCCTGCGCCGCCGAGAGCGCGGCGAGCCGGTCGCGATAGACAGCCGCACGCTCGAAATCGAGCCCGGCCGACGCCTGCTCCATCGCGGCCGCAAGCTCCTGCTTCACCGCCTGGCTCTTGCCGGACAGAAAGCCCACCGCCTCGCGGACCAGCTCGGCATAGCCTGAAAAGTCGATCTCGTTCGTGCAGGGCGCGGAGCAGCGCTTGATCTGGTGCAACAGGCACGGCCGCGTGCGGCTCTCGAAAAAACCGTCCGAGCAGGAGCGCAGCAGAAACGCGCGCTGCAGCGCCGTGATGGTCGGATTGACCGCGCCGGCGGAGGCAAACGGCCCGAAGTAATGTCCGCGTCGCGACCGCGCGCCGCGGTGCTTGAGAATCTGCGGCGCCCAATGGTCGCCGGTGATCAGAATATAGGGGAACGACTTGTCGTCGCGCAGCAGGACGTTGTAGCGGGGCCGCAGGCGCTTGATCAGGTTGGCCTCGAGCAGAAGCGCCTCGGTCTCGGTCGCGGTGGTGACGAACTCCACCGACGCGGTGCTGGCGATCACCCGCTCGATGCGGGTGTCGTGGCCGGTGGGCCGCGTGTAGGAGAGGAACCGCTTGCGGATGCTCTTGGCCTTGCCGACGTAGAGCACCTCGCCTGCGGCATCGATCATGCGGTAGACGCCCGGCGCGGACGGCGCGAGCTTCGCGTGACGCAGCAGCGTCTCGCGGCCGGCGGCGTACTGGCCCGGCGCGGCCTCAAGATCGAGGCTCGCGTCCTCCGTCTCCGGCAGCGCCGCAGCGGACGACGTCTCGTCGTCGTCCTCGACGAGCAGGCTGGCCGGATCGATGTCCTTCGGGCGTCCGATCATGATGCGGTGTGCGTGATGGCGCCTATGCGCCGGTGCCGCGGCGATGCCGCGCGACATGGTAAATGGGGTTTCCCGCCCGCGATCTCAAATACACCATTCCTTAGGCTTAACGTTCCGCCGCCCGCTCCGATTCACACCTGCTTAAGATAAACGCCGCGATAAATCTTTCACGAAAATGCGGTGCATCCGATGGCCACGCGCGACATCTGCGCGATTTGTGGCCGCGGCGTTGAGTTGGAGGTTGTCATGAAGATGCGTATCGCCGCCGCGCTCCTGGCGCTGTCGTTCGTCGCCGGCGAAGCAGCCGCCGCGGACCTGTATCAGGCGCCCGCGCGAGGCCCGTCACGGCTCGGCGGCTATTCCTGGACCGGCCCCTATGTCGGCGCCAATCTCGGCTATCAGTGGGCGTCCGTGACGAACAGCCGGACCCATCCGGCGGGCTTCGCCGCCGGCGTGCAGGGCGGCTACAACTGGCAGATGATGAACCAGTTCGTGTTCGGCGTCGAAACCGACCTGCAACTCTCCGCCGCCGACGACGTGTTCGCGCCGTGGAAGTTCTCGAACCCCTGGTTCGGCACGCTGCGCGGCCGCGCCGGCTATGCGATGGGGAACGTGCTGTTCTACGGCACGATCGGCCTCGCCTACGGCGGCCTCAAGGCCCAGAGCACGATCACCGGCATCAGCGAAACCCGCACGAGCGTGGGCTGGGCCGTGGGCGGCGGCGTGGAGGTCGCGCTCGCCGGGCAATGGACCGCCAAGGCCGAGTATCTCTACATCGATCTGGGCAGCCGCGGCTTCGGCCTCACCGGCGTCAGCAACGGCCTCGATGCCAGCCTGCTGCGGCTCGGCGTGAACTACCGCTTCTGATCTTCACCACCTCCAAGAAACCAGGCTGCAACCTGAGCCCCGGCCTCGCGCCGGGGTTCTTTTTTCCGGCCGTGCCGCAGATTGCGCGGGTAAAGCGGCGGCGTCCTTCGGACGGCTGTGCCCGGCTCTCTCAGCCTGCGGGTCCGAGGCCGAAACCCTTTTCTCGCAACGAAAACTCCGGACCGCAACGCCGGCCCCGGCAGCAGCGGCGGCGGCGGCGGCGGCGGCGGCGGCGCGCTCCATCATGCCGCCAGATTTCGTTGACCTTTGCTTCACCATAAATATGGTAAAAATGAAGTAAAAAAATGACATATGCTGTAAAATCAATGTTTTATCGCTTTTGATTCAAAGAATATCGAAGACGAACGTTCGGTGTGTCTTTGCTGCACTAGCCTGACTTCCGCGGATGAATACTGTGCATCCCAGTTCAATTGGAGGTGTGGTTATGAAGCGTTCTTTTCTCGCGGGCCTCGGCCTGGTCGCCCTGTTCGCCGTGCCGGCTGCTGCGGCCGATCTGCCGCGCCAAGCACCGGCCTATAGGGCTCCGGTGGCCGTTTCCGCGTTCAACTGGACCGGCGCCTATCTCGGCCTGCACGGCGGATACAGCTGGGGCGGCAGCCGCGACATCGACCTGCGCGGCGGCTTCTTCGGCGGCCAGATCGGCTACAACTGGCAGGGTGCGGGCAGCCCGTGGGTGCTCGGCCTCGAACTCGACAGCGCCTGGGCCAGCCTTGGCACCACCCAGACGGCCGTCGCCGGCTCGCTTTCGACGAAGGCCCACTACCAGGGCTCGCTGCGCGCCCGCATCGGCTACGCCTTCGCGCCGCGCACCCTGGCCTATGCCACGGGCGGCCTCGGCTGGGTCCACAACAAGGTCACGCTGAACACCGCTTTCGCGGGCGTCGGCGTCGCGGGTCAGTCCGCCAGCGCCACGCACTTGGGCGGCGTGGTCGGCGCGGGCCTGGAGCACGCCTTCGCGCCGCAGCTCACCGGCAAGATCGAGTACCTGTACGCCGGCTACGGCTCGAAGGACTATTTCGTGCCCGGCCTCGGCCTGAACGCCGCCTCGCACTCGATCAAGGTCGGCTTCAACTACCTGTTCCGCTGATCGCCGTTACGGCGCAAGCAAGAGCCCCGGACGCAAGTCCGGGGCTTTTTCTTGGCCCCGTCGCGCAACGCGAAAAGCATCACGCGCGCGGAGCGCAGCGGACGTAGACCATGTTGCCATACCGCTTTCCGGCGTCCGGATCGACGTAGCGGGTGATCATCACCCGTCCGTCGAACGAGAGGATCTCGCGGTCCTGGACGCTGCCGCCGGGCTCGTTCGGCAGCCCGATATATTCCTTGCCGTCGGGACCGCCCTTCAGGCGCAGCTCGACCGCCTGACGCTGGTCGGCGAGGTGCATCATCACGCCGCCGCCCGGCCCCTTGGCGATGACATAGGGCTGGCGGCACTGCGCGCGCGCCGCCGTCTCCGTGCGGGCCCGGTCGGCCTCGTTGTGGTAGGAGGTGAAGCCCCAGCGGCCGACGATCTCTTCGGCCGTGTACTTCGACGGCATGACGGTCGTCACCGGCGGCGGCGGCTCCGGCGCCGGCCCCATCGACGTGCCGCAGCCGGCGAGGACGAGCGCAAGGCCCGCGACGACGAACCCCGGGTTCCGGACACCCCGCCCGTTGAAAGACATCATACGATCCTCCCGGCTCCGTCACTGAGACCGCCAATGTACGAACAAGGCCGGGGTCGGCGCAACGCATTGGTTTTCGGCGGACGCCGGAAGCGATGCGGCTATCCGCGTCATTTCATTGCAGAATTGCCGACGGGCCCCGCCGGGAGTATGGAACCCGCGCGCCACCCGATCAAAGTGCCGCCCCGCCCCCTCACCCGCCGCGCCCCGCTGATGCCCACGGATATCTGGTTCTACCTGATCGGCCTGCCGACCGTGTTCGTGATCGGCCTCGGCAAGGGCGCCTTCGGCGGCGGCCTGGCGATCATCGGCATCCCCATGCTGGCGCTGGTGTCCGATCCGGTCGAGGCCGCGATCATGGTGGCCGCGATCGCCTGCTTCACCGACGTGTTCGCGCTGAAGGCGTTTCCGATGCGGACCTGGTCCTGGCCCGACATCCGATGGCTTGCACCCGGCATGGTGGTCGGCCTGCTCCTGGGCACGCTGTTCTTCGTGCTGGTCGATCCGCGCATCCTGGCGCTCGCCATCGCGGTCGTGACGCTCGTGTTCACCGCGCGCTATTTCCTGCGCGACCGCATCCGGCCGCAACAGGGCGCGCCGGTCTCGCCGGTCAAGGCGCTGGTGTTCGGCGGCCTGGGTGGCTTCTCGACCTTCATCTCGCATGCCGCGGCGCCGCCGCTGTCGGTCTACCTGATCCCGCGCGGCCTGCATAAAACCGCCTATGCCGGGACCATGGTGGCGCTGCTCACCATGAGCAACGTCATCAAGATCGTGCCCTACGCCTGGATCGGGCTGCAGCGCCCGGAGGCGCTGTGGAAGGTGCTGCCGCTACTGCCGATGGTCCCGCTCGGAGTCTGGCTCGGCAAGGTCATGCACGACCGCCTCGACGAGCAGCGCCTCTACTTCTGGTGCTACCTGCTGGTCGGCGCGGCCGGCCTCAAGCTGCTGACCGACAGCCTGCTTCGGCTCGCCGCCTGAACCCGGTTTCAGGCCGGTTTGCTTGACACCTCGCGGGCAACCGCCTATCTCCCGGGCTGGGCGATTGGCACTCCCAAATCATGAGTGCTAAGTCCTTGTCACAAAAGAATTTATCCGTAATCGCGTTTGCGAGCCCACGAGGGAAACATGGCCAAGACGAAATTCCGCCCGCTGCACGACCGCGTGGTCGTCAAGCGTCTCGACGCCGAGGAGAAGTCCGCCGGCGGCATCATCATCCCGGACACCGCCAAGGAGAAGCCCTCGCAGGGCCAGATCGTGGCCGTGGGCTCCGGCGGCCGCGACGAGGCCGGCAAGCTGATCCCGATCGACCTGAAGGTCGGCGACAAGGTGCTGTTCGGCAAGTGGTCGGGCACCGAGGTCAAGATCGACGGCGAGGATCTCCTGATCATGAAGGAGTCCGACATCATGGGCGTGCTCGCCTGAATCCAGACAATTCCATTCCAGGAGTAGATTGAAATGGCTGCCAAGGACGTTCGCTTTTCGAGCGACGCGCGCGAGCGGATGCTGCGCGGCGTGGACACGCTCGCCAACGCCGTGAAGGTCACGCTCGGCCCCAAGGGCCGCAACGTGGTGATCGACAAG
>CAZZCV010000145.1:0-5070 GCA_964653225.1 uncultured Rhodoplanes sp.
CCGCGTCGCCTGCGGGCTGGCGCGCAAGCGCCGCAACAAGGTGACGTCGATGGAGAAGCGCAACGTCATGAAGACCGGCGTTCTCTGGAACGAGGTCGTCACGGCCGTGCATCAGCGCGAGTTCAAGGACGTGACGCTGGAGCACCAGCTCGCGGATTCGGGCGGCATGCAGCTCGTGAAGAACCCGAAGCAGTTCGACGTCATCGTCACCGACAACCTGTTCGGCGACATGCTGTCCGACATCGCGGCCATGCTCACCGGCTCGCTCGGCATGCTGGCCTCGGCCTCGCTCGGCGAGACCAATCCCAAGACCGGCAAACGCAAGGCCATGTACGAGCCGGTGCACGGCTCCGCGCCCGACATCGCGGGCAAGGGCGTGGCCAATCCGATCGCCATGATCGCCTCGTTTGGCATGGCGCTGCGCTACTCGTTCGACATGGGCCGCGAGGCCGACCTGATCGACCAGGCGATCGCCGCCACGCTCGACAGGGGGCTGCGCACCGGCGACATCCAGTCGCCCGGCGGCACGCTGGTCGGCACGTCCGCGATGGGCGACGCGATCATCGGAGAGATCGAGCGGCTGGCGAAGTAGGCCGGCGGTCCGCGGTTCCCGTTCCACGCTCCTCGCCCGCGCCGGGCGGGGAGCGTTTCCTTTTGCGGCGGCGCCAAAGCAAAACGCGCGACCCCAGGGGCCGCGCGTTTCGGTGAAGTCGCCGGCCTTACCAGCCGTTGCGGAAGCCGTAGTCGAACGGTCCGTTGAACGGCTGGCGGTCGTAGTTGCGGCCGGGCCCGAGGATGTCGAGCGGACGCTGCCCGGGCAGGCTCACATAATCGGTGTACTTGCGCTGGCCGGGCAGAATCTCGGTGCCGCCGTCGAGATAGGACCGGCGCTGCACGATGACCCGCGTGCGGACCCGGCCGTCCTCGTCCCTGACCCGGACATAGGTGCTCTGCGGCGCGGCCTGGCGGTAGCCGGGGCGCTGCTGGGCGTCGGCCGGCGCTGCGGCCAGGGTCATCAACAGGCCGCCAGCGGCGACCGCGCACAACCACGAAGCGAACGTCCTGACTGGCATTGCAACCTCTGTGACCGAGTCGATTCCACGAATTCAACGCATTGTACCCGGCTTCGGTTCACTTCGCCAAGGGCCGGCCGGCGCGTCGCCGCAATCGGGCCACAGCCGTTGCACCGACCGGCGTTCGGACGGATAGTCGGGAGACTGGCTCGCTTTCCCGGATGACCGGCCATGGCCCGCGACCCGCATGCCCGTCTCTCGGCCCTGCTGCCGCGTCTGGTCGCCTTCGCGCGCACGATGGTCGGCAGCCCCGAGGTGGCGCACGATCTGGTGCAGGAGGCTGCGGCGCGTGCGCTCACGGCGCGGCGGGTTCCCGACGAAGCGCCGGCCTACAGAGCCTGGATGTTCCGGATCGTGCGGAACGCGGCGATCGACGAGCTTCGCCGCAGCAAGGTCGAAAGCGCGCTCGATCCGCCCGCGCCGCAGGTAGACCTGTGGCGCTACGAGGATCGCTATATCGCCAAGATGACCGTCGAACGTGGGCTCGACAGCCTGCCGCCGGCGCATCGCGAGATCATCGCCTTGATCGACATCGCCGGTTTCAGCTACGCCGAGGCCGCCGAGCTTCTGGAGGTGCCTTCGGGCACGGTGATGAGCCGGATCGCCCGCGCCCGCAGCGCGCTGCTGGCGGCCATCGAATCGAGTCCGCTGCGTGTGTTGAAGTCGAACCATGGCCATTGAACCCATTCCTCCGGATGCGGGGACGCAGGACACGCTCCTGCGCCTGAACGCCCTCGTCGACGGCGAACTGCCGGCCTCCGAGCGCGCGGCGCTGGCCGAGCGGATGGTGGTCGCCCGCGACCTCGCCCGTGCCCATGCCACGCTGGCGCGCCTGAAGGCCTGCGTCGGGGAGGTCGGCGAGGTCGGGACCGTTCTGCCGGAGGTCGCGGGACCCTTCCGGCGCCGCCGGATGGCGGGAATTGCTGCGGGCGTCGCCGCCTTCGTGGTGCTGGGAACCGGGCTCGCCGCGCATCTGTCGTCGCTGCGCGATCCGGAGCCTGCGGCCGTCGCGCCGTCCCATGCCGTGATCCGGGTCGCGGCCATGCCGTCCCATCCGGTGGTTCCCGATCTCGCGCCAGCCGGGCTGAAGCTCGCCGGCATCGCGATGGAAACCGCGTCGGACATGCCGGCCGTGATCGCCACCTATCACGGCCCGCGCGGCTGCCGCCTGGAGTTGCGGGTGTTTGCGGACGGCGCGATGCCGCCGTCCATGCTCGGCACCGCCCGCCGGAGCTGGGTCGCTGGCGGGCTGAGCTACGAGCTGGTCGCCTTCGGCATGCCGGCGGCGCGCTTCGCCGCGGTGGCGGCTGCGGCCGAGCATGCCGTCCGGGGTGCGCCCGGCGAAGCACCCGGCTGGCGCGAGGCCAGGGCGGCGGCTCCGCCCTGCGTGGGGTAAATCCGCGTTGCCGGGCATGGAATAAATTTTTGGAATAAATTTTCGCCGCCGTTCGTTTCTTCCCGGTCCGTGTCGTGGCGATGGCCACGAACATACCGGAGCCGCCGTAAGCGGCATGAGGGAGAGACGATCCATGACCACGAAAATCGAACGCTCGCTCGGCGAGCTGTATCAGGACGACCCCGAACGCGCCGAAGCGGTGGCGTTCGGGCGCAAGACGAACGTGAACCGGCGCGGCTTTCTCGGCGGCGCGGGCCTGGCCGCCACGGCGGCGGCCGTGGGCGGCACCATCCCCTTCGCCGCCAACATGCCCGGCGGCATGATCCCGGCCGCGATGGCGCAGGACAAGCCGGCGGCGCCGGCAGCCCCGGCCGCTCCGAAGGGGCCGCAGCCCCTCAAGTTCCCCGGCAAGGATTCCGGGCTCGTGGTGATCGGCGACCGTCCGCTGGTGGCGGAAACGCCGGAACGGCTGCTTGACGACGCGACCACTCCGTTCAGCAAGTTCTTCATCCGCAACAACGGCCAGCTCCCCGATCCGGTCAAGGAGCCCGACGCCTGGAAGATCGCGATCGATGGCGAGGTCAACAAGCCGCTGGAGCTTACGCTCGGCGAGCTGAAGAAGCGGTTCAAGGCGCAGACCCGGCACTACGTGCTGGAATGCGGGGGCAACGGCCGCTCGTTCTTCTCGCCGCCGGCGCGCGGCAACCAGTGGACCAACGGCGGCGCGAGCTGCGGCCGCTGGACCGGCGTGCCGCTGGCCGACGTGCTGAAGGCGGCCGGTCCCAAGGCGTCGGCCGTCTATACGGCGCATTACGGCGCCGACCTGCATCTCTCGGGCGATCCGAAGCGGCCGACCCTCTCGCGCGGCGTGCCGATGGCGAAGGCCATGAATCCCGGCACGCTGATCGTCTGGGAGATGAACGGCGAGCCGCTGCCCAACATCCACGGCGGGCCGGTGCGCCTGCTGGTGCCGGGCTGGGTCGGCTCGACTTCGCAGAAGTGGCTCAACCGGATCACCCTGCGCGACAAGGTGCATGACGGCCCCGGCATGACCGGCTTCTCGTACCGCCTGCCGAACAAGCCGATGGTCCCCGGCGACAAGGGCGACGAGAAGGACACCCGCATCATGGAATCGATGCCGGTGCGCGGCATTCTCACCAACATCGCCAACGGCACCAAGCTCCCGGCCGGCACCCGCGAACTCGACCTTCGCGGCGCGGCCTGGGCGGGCGACCGCAACGTGAGCCGGGTCGACGTCTCGCTCGACTTCGGGGCGACCTGGACCCGCGCCAACGTCGGCAAGCCGCGCAACCGCTGGGACTGGCAGCGCTGGACCGCCAAGGTGAAGCTGCCATCCGACGGTTACTTCGAGATCTGGACCCGGGCGACCGATTCCGCGGGCCAGATGCAGCCGCACATGGCCGGCTTCTGGAACCCGCAGGGCTACGGCGGCAACCCGATGCACCGGGTCGCGGTGCTGGTCGGGTGAGCCCGGTGCGGACATCCTTCACGGCGGCCGGCCTCGCGCTGGCCGCCGCCCTCGTCCTCCTGGCCCCGCCCTCGCGGGGCCAGGAGTTCGCCCCGCGCGACGAGACGCCGGAGGAGTATCCGGCCCATCCCAACCGGGACGATGCCTTCTATGCGTGCACCGCCTGCCACGCCTTCCGGCTGGTGGCGCAGCAGGGCATGAACCGGCGGCAGTGGGAGGAGTCGATCCAGCTCATGGTCGACCGTCACAACATGCCGCCGCTGGAGGACAAGGAGAAGCAGGCGGTTCTGGATTATCTCGAAACCGCGTTCCCCCAGCGAGCGCCCTCCGCCGCGCCCGGCGGCTGGAAGAACCCGTTCGCGCCCCGGTAGGGGCCGGAATCGGATCGTCACGGGTCCGCCCGGCCTTCGTTCGGGCGTGACCGGATCGGAAGGCCGCATCTGCCTTGTCCCGGATCGCGCCCCAAGGGCGCGCCGGAGGGCGTCGGCCATTTCCGTTCGCGATTGATTTCTCAGCAAAAGTCATGAGTCCGGGCTCGGTCCCGGCGTTGAATTGCCGGGGCTTCTCGCCTAAAAGCGGCCGCGGACGGCCTCGAAGGCCGCCACGCCCGGATGGGGCACGCCAGCAGCAGTTTGGAGAGCGTCATGGGTTTCAAGGTCGCCGTCGTCGGCGCAACCGGCAATGTGGGCCGCGAGATGCTCGACATCCTCGCCGAGCGGCAGTTTCCCGCCGACGAGGTCGTCGCGCTCGCCTCGCGCAAGAGCCAGGGCGTGGAGGTCTCCTACGGCGACAAGGTCCTGAAATGCAAGGCGCTGGAGCATGCCGACTTCTCCGACATCGACATCTGCCTGATGTCGGCGGGCGGCAGCGTCTCGAAGGAGTGGTCGCCGAAGATCGCCGCGCAGGGCGCGGTGGTGATCGACAACTCCTCGACCTGGCGCATGGACCCGGACGTGCCGCTGGTGGTGCCGGAGGTGAACGCCGACGCGCTCGCGGGCTTCGCCCGGAAGAACATCATCGCCAACCCGAACTGCTCGACCGCGCAGCTCGTGGTCGCGCTCAAGCCGCTGCATGACAAGGCGAAGATCACGCGCGTCGTGGTCTCGACCTAT
>CAZZCV010000146.1:0-4986 GCA_964653225.1 uncultured Rhodoplanes sp.
CCACTCGAACAGCTTGCGGGTGTAGTCCCAGTACTCGGTGAGGCTCTCGCCCTTCACCGCGAACACCGGAATGCCGGCGGCGGCGATCGCGGCGGCGGCGTGGTCCTGGGTCGAATAGATGTTGCAGGACACCCAGCGCACGTCCGCGCCGAGCGCGACCAGCGTTTCGATCAGCACGCCGGTCTGGATCGTCATGTGCAGCGAACCCGCGATCTTCGCGCCCTTGAGCGATTGCTTGGGGCCGTATTCGGCGCGGGTGGCCATCAGGCCGGGCATCTCGGTCTCGGCGATGTTCAGCTCCTTGCGGCCGAACTCGGCGAGATTGATGTCCTTGACGACGTATTCCTTGGCGACGGCCATGACGATCCTTGCTGGTTGGGGAAACGCGGAATGCGCCGGGAAACCCGGCGCGCGGTCGGCGTGGCTATAGCAGGGGTCGGGCAGCGGCGCAACGCGGACATAAAGAAATCTTTATATGGTGGGCCGGCCGAACCGGGCTCTCCGCCCGACGTTTTCCCTGCGGAGGCTCGCATGTCCGAGATCACCCCTGCGAGGGAGAGCGGCCGCGCGGTTCGCAGCCTGTCCGGCCTGCGCGAGGCCGAGAACGCCTGCCGACGCTGCCCGCTCTACAGGGATGCCACCCAGGCGGTGCCGGGCGAGGGTCCCCGCGGCGCGGCGATGCTGCTGCTCGGCGAGCAGCCGGGCGACAAGGAGGATCTGGCCGGCAGACCGTTCGTCGGGCCGGCCGGCCGGCTTCTGGACCGGGCGCTGGCGGAGGCCGGGATCGCCCGGGAGAGCGCTTTCCTCACCAATGCCGTGAAGCACTTCAAATTCGAGCCGCGCGGCAGGCGCCGGCTGCACAAGAAGCCGAGTGCCGGCGAGATCGATCGGTGCCGCTGGTGGTTCGAACTGGAGCGCACGCTGGTGAGGCCGCGGGTTATCGTGGCGCTGGGTGCGACCGCGGCGCGCAGTCTGTTCCGCAGGCCCACGGCGGTCGGGGCCAGCCGCGGCCGGCTGCTGCACGTCGAGGACGGCACGCCGGCCTTCGTTACGGTGCACCCCTCGGCGCTGCTGCGCATCCGCGACCGCGACGACCGGGAGCAGGCCTACCGCGCATTCGTGGCCGACCTGGCGCAGGCGGCCGGAACGCCGGCGACGCGGGCCGCCTAGTCCTCCTCGCCGAAGCCGTCGCGCACCAGCCCCGCCAGCGCGTCGAGCGCCGCCGCGGCCTCGTTGCCGGTTGCCTCGATGAGGATGCGCGTGCCGGGGGAGGCGGCCAGCATCATCAGTCCCATGATCGAGGTGCCGCCCACGGTCTCGCCCGAGCGGGTGACACGGACCTGGGCGTCGAACCCCTCGGCCAGCTTGACGAACCTGGCGGAGGCGCGGGCGTGCAGGCCCTTCTTGTTGACGATCTCCACGGTCTCCGACACCGGAGCCATGGCGTCCGGGCCGGCGGCGCGATCGCGTTCGAGGTCGCCGGGTTCGCTCATTTTCCGGCCAGCACGCGGCTTGCGATGGTGACGTATTTGCGGCCGGCGGCCTGGCCGGCGGCCACCGCCTCCTCCAGCGCGCATTCCTCGCGCACCTTCGCCAGCTTCACCAGCATCGGCATGTTGATGCCAGCCAGAACCTCGACGTTCGGCCGGCCCATGCAGGAGATCGCCAAGTTCGAGGGCGTGCCGCCGAACATGTCGGTCAGGATCGCGACGCCCTCGCCGGTGTCCACGCGCTTCACCGCCTCGATGATGTCCTTGCGGCGCTGCTCGACGTCGTCGTCGGGGCCGATGGTCACCGCCTCGAGCTGCTGCTGCGGGCCGACGACGTGCTCCAGGGCTGCGCGGAACTCGGTGGCGAGCCGCCCGTGGGTAACGAGAACAAGACCGATCATCGGGAATACCCGGCGAGCGCGGCTGCGCCGCCCGAAAGGACGCCAATCATGACCATCCGAAGTCCGGATTCAAGGCACTTTAGAAGTAATTCTAGGGCCTTGCTGCATTGCAGTAAATGGGGGGCGGACGCGCCCCTCCGAGCCGCCCCGGCGGCGTGGACAGCGTGCATATAGGGATCGTGTCTCGCTCGCGCCGCCATCGGACATGCTCTTCCGGTCACGTTTCGGTGTCGGACGTTGCCCGATAAGCCAACACCAGCGGCAGGGCTTCCGCTCCGGCTGCGACCGCAAGCCGCGGCAGGCGGACCCCCGCCACCTCGGTCTCCAGGCTGCCTTCCGCCGGAAGCCGTCCGGCATCGGCGGCGGCGAGGTCCACCACCAGCCCGACGCAGGCGAGGGGCTCGTGCGGCAGGTGCCGGATGCCGAGCCCCCGCACCTCCAGCAGGCCCGCCAGCGCCGGCGCCGGGCGCACCAGCAGCCGGCCATGGACCGCCTCGACGTGGAGGCGGTCGTCTCCCACGAGACGCGCGAACGGCAGCCATCCCCCGCCCGCCGCGCCGAGCAGATCCAGCGCCAGCCGCGACTTGCCGGACCCCGAGGGGCCGCGGATCAGCAGAGCGCGCGCGCCCGCGAGCACGGCCGACGCATGGATGGTGGGGGGGATCGTCACGTTGCCGGCAGGCAGACCACGAAGCGGGCGCCCAGCACCTCCGGCTCCCCGCCCTGGGGATCGGCCGCGGTGCGGTTCTCCGCCCACATGCGTCCGCCGTGCGCCTCGACGATCTGCTTCGAGATCGACAGGCCGAGGCCGGAGTTCTGGCCGAAGCCCTGGTGCGGCCGGTCGGTGTAGAAGCGCTCGAAGATCTTCTCGAAGGCGTCGGGCCGGATGCCGGGGCCGTCGTCCTCCACCACGATCTCGATCTCGCCGCGCCGCCTGCGGCAGGTCACGCGCACGGAGCCGCCGTCGGGCGAGAACGAGCGCGCGTTGTCGATCAGGTTGTCGACCACCTGCCCGAGCCGGGAATCGTGGCCGGGCACCACCAGCGCCTTGCGGTCGCCCTCGAAGCTCAGAGCGACGGTGACGTCTGTCTTGCGCATCTCGTTCTGCACGCCGACCACGGTGTCGAGCAGCTTCACCAGATCGACCGGCGCAAGCTCGTGGCGCTGCAACTCGGCGTCGAGCCGGCTCGCGTCGGAAATGTCGGAGATCAGCCGGTCGAGGCGGCGGACGTCGTGCTCGATCACGGCGAGGAGCCGCTTGCGGCTCTCATCGGTCCGGGCGAGCGGCAGGGTCTCGACCGCGGAGCGCAGCGAGGTCAGGGGATTCTTCAATTCGTGCGCCACGTCCGCGGCGAAGCTCTCGATCGCCTCGATGCGGCGGTAGAGCGCCGAGGTCATGTCGCGCAGCGCGCCCGACAGGTGGCCGATCTCGTCGCGCCGCGCGGTGAGGTCGGGGATCTCGACGCGCGAGCGGGTGCGGTGGCGCACCCGCTCGGCGCTCTCGGCGAGCCGGCGCACGGGGCCGGCGATGGTGCCCGCCAGCAGCACCGAGAGCACCACCATGACGCCGAGCAGGATCAGGAACAGCTTGACGATCTGGAGCCGCTCCGCCTCCACCGCCTGGTCGATGTCGCCGCCCTGGGTGGACAGAACCAGCGCCCCGCGCACCGCGCGGAAGCGCTGCACCGGCACCGCGACCGAGACCACGACCTCGCCGCGCTCGGTGACGCGCACCATGCTGGAGTTGTGGCCGAGCAGCGCCTGCGCGACCTCCGGATAGTCCTTGCCGGCCTCCGCCGGCAGTTCGCGGTACAGCGGCAGGTCGCCGCGGCCGAGCCAGGTGCGGAACGCCTGCCACGTGCGCCGGAACAGGTTGGGCTGCTCGGCGGTCGGCGGCGGCAGGTCGAAGCGCAGCACCTCGCCGGGGATGTAGAGGTTGCGGCTGTCGACCAGCAGGAAGCCGTTGCGGTCGTAGATGCGCGCGCGCGTCTTGGTGGGCGAGATCAGCCGTCGCAGCACCGGCGCCACCCGCTCGGGGTTGACCGAGAACTCGAAGCCGGTGAGGCCCTCCTCGATTGGCCCGTAATTCTCCCCGAGCTGAAGTTCGAGCCGGTCGCGGTCCACGAAGGTGCCGTATGTGTCGGCGGTGGCTGAGGCCGCGATCGCGTTGGCGATGATCTCGCCCTGCACCACGAGGCTCTGCACCCGCGCCTCGATCAGGCCGGCGCGGAACTGGGACAGGTAGAGGATGCCGATGACGAGCGCGAGCAGGCCGGCGACGTTGAGGAAGACGATCCGCCGGGTCAGGCTCGAGAAGCTCTGGGTGATGAAGAATTGCCAGGCCCGCTGGGCGACGCCGCGTAGCCCGCGCTCGCGGTAGGCCTGCGCCACGCGCTGCGGCAGGTTGGAGAACGGGTTGCGCCGCTCGCGCGGGCCGCGCTCGCCGGGACGGTCGGTCCCGTCGGCCTTCGGCGGTGTCTCGGCGGTGCGGTCGAGCAAGGGTTCGCGTCTGCCAGCCTGTCATCTGCCGGAGTCCGGCACGTTCGGCATGTTACCGCAAAACGACGACGCCGTCAGACGCCCCGGCGTGCGGCCGGGGCGGGCGCGTCAAAGCTCCTTGAAGCGGTAGCCGACGCCGTACAGCGTCTCGATCATGTCGAAGTCGTCGTCCACCTGCTTGAACTTCTTGCGCAGCCGCTTGATGTGGCTGTCGATGGTGCGGTCGTCGACATACACCTGGTCGTCGTAGGCGGCGTCCATCAGCGCGTTGCGGCTCTTGACCACGCCGGAGCGGGTGGCGAGCGCCTGCAGGATCAGGAATTCGGTGACGGTGAGCGTGACCGGCTCGCCCTTCCAGGTGCAGGTGTGGCGCTCCGGGTCCATGCGGAGCTGGCCGCGCTCCAGCGCCTTGATGTCGGTCTCCTTCGGCGGCGCGCTCGGGTCCTTCGGGATCGAGCGCCGCAGCACCGACTTCACGCGCTCAACGAGCAGGCGCTGCGAGAACGGCTTCCGGATGAAGTCGTCGGCGCCCATCTTGAGGCCGAACAGCTCGTCGATCTCGTCGTCCTTGGAGGTCAGGAAGATCACCGGCATGT
>CAZZCV010000147.1:0-4965 GCA_964653225.1 uncultured Rhodoplanes sp.
TCGCCGCAGCCGCAGGCCGAGGTCTGGTTCGGGTTGTTGAACACGAACTGCGACGACAGCTTGTCGACCTTGAAGTCCATCTCGGTGCCGAGCAGGAACAGCACGGCCTTGGGGTCGATCAGCAGCCGCACGCCCTTGTCCTCGACCACCTCGTCCGTGGGGCCGATCTGCTCGACATATTCCATCGTGTATTCCATGCCGGCGCAGCCGCCGTTCTTCACGCCCACGCGGAGACCCGCGATCGGACGATCCGCGCGCGCGATCAGATCCCGGATACGGGCCGCCGCCGCATCGGACAGGCGCATCACCTGGGGTCTGGGTCGGGCCGTGGCCATCGCGTGGTCTCCCCTCGTTTCCCGGCCGCCCGCGCGCGCCGATCCGAGCTGGAATAACTCAAAAACACCAATAACTTCTGTACGAATGTAGGGAGTCGGCGGGGCCCGCGCAACTCACCACATGTTGAGCACGAGGCGCGCCTCGTCGGACATCCGGCTCGGGTCCCACGGCGGATCCCAGACGATGGCGACGTTGGCCGCGGCCACGCCCGGCACGCTCGCCACCGCGTTCTCCACCATTTGCGGCAGCTCCGCGGCCGAGGGGCAGTTCGGCGTGGTCAGCGTCATGTCGATCTTGACCGTACGGTCGTCCTCGATGTCGACCCTGTAGATCAGGCCGAGTTCGTAGATGTCGGCCGGGATCTCCGGATCGTAGACGGTCTTGATCGCCGCCACGATGTCGTCGGTCAGCCGCGTCAGCTCCGCCTCGGGCAGCGCCGAGACCACCTCGGGCGGCGCGACCGGCCCCGCGTGCTCCTTGCCGTCGTCGGTCATGGGAGGCTCTCCGCTCATGCGAACATGTCCTGCGCCTTGACGAGCGCGCCGGCGAGGACGTCGATCTCCTCGCGGGTGTTGTAGAGCGCGAACGACGCCCGGCAGGTGGCGCTCACGCCGTAGCGCTGAAGCAGCGGCATCACGCAATGGGTGCCGGCGCGCACCGCGACGCCGGCGCGGTCGATCACGGTCGCCACGTCATGGGGATGCGCGCCCTTCATCTCGAACGAGACGATCGGGCCCTTGTCGGGCGCGTGGCCGAGAATGCGGATCGCGTTGATCTCGCGCAGCCGCTCGTGCGCATAGGCCACGAGGCCGGCCTCGTGCGCCCGGATGCGCGCCTTGCCGATCGACTGCACGTAGTCGATGGCTGCCCCGAGCCCGATCGCCTGCACGATCGGCGGCGTGCCGGCCTCGAGCCGATGCGGCGGCTCGCCGTAGGTGACGAGATCGGGCGTGACCTCGCGGATCATCTCGCCGCCGCCGTTGAACGGCGGCATCTCGGCCAGCAGGTCGTATTTCCCCCACAGCACGCCGATGCCGGAGGGACCATAGAGCTTGTGGCCGGTGAAGACGTAGAAGTCGCAGCCGATGTCCTGCACGTCCACGTCGAGGTGGACGGCCGCCTGGCTGCCGTCCACCAGCACCGGGATGCCGCGGGCGTGCGCGAGCCGCACCACCTCCTTCACCGGAACCTCCGTGCCCAGCATGTTCGACATCTGGGTGATGGCGACCATCTTGGTGCGCGGGCCGAGCAGCCTCTCGAACTCGTCGAGCAGGAAGTTGCCGTCGCCGTCCACCGGAGCCCATTTCAGCACCGCGCCATGGCGCTCGCGCAGGAAGTGCCAGGGCACGATGTTGGAATGGTGCTCCATGATCGAGAGCACGATCTCGTCGCCCGGCGCCGTGATGCGCTCGCGGCCGAAGGTGTAGGCCACCGCGTTGATCGCCTCGGTGGCGTTTCGGGTGAAAATCACCTCCTCGCGCCGCGACGCGTTGAGGAACGCGGCCACCTTGTCGCGCGCGCCCTCATAGCCTTCGGTCGCGGCGTTGGCGAGGTAGTGCAGGCCCCGGTGGACGTTGGCGTATTCGTAAGCGTAGGCGTGCTGGATACGCTCCAGCACCGAATTCGGCTTCTGTGCGGAGGCGGCGTTGTCCAGATAGACCAGCGGCTTGCCGTAGACCTGCATGGCGAGCGCGGGGAAATCCTCGCGGATGCGGGCCACGTCGTAGGCGCCGTTTCCGGCTGCGGGGTGCGTTGCCGAACTCATCGCCTCAGCCTCCCCGCGCCCGGAGCCACGCCAGCACGGAATCCATCAGCGCCTCGCGCAGGCCGGCATGCTCGATCGTCTCGACCGCCTCGCCGACGAAGGACTGCACCAGCAGCGCCTCGGCCTCGGCCTTCGGGATGCCGCGCGCCATCAGGTAGAACTTCAGGTTCTCGTCGAGCGCGCCCGAGGTCGCGCCGTGGCCGCACTGCACGTCGTCGGCGAAGATCTCCAGCTCCGGCTTGTGATCGGCCTCGGCCTCGTCGGAGAGCAGAAGCGCGCGCGTCATCATCCGGGCGTCGGTCTTCTGCGCCTTCGAGCGCACCACGATCCTGCCCTGGAACACGTTGCGGCTCTCGTCGTCGAGCACCGCCTTGAACACCTCGCGGCTCTGGCAACCGCGGGCGACATGCTCGACCACCAGCGTGTTGTCGACGTGCTGGCGGCCGCTGAGCAGGCTTGCGCCGCCGAGCCCGGCCACGGTCCCCTCCCCGTCGAAGCGCAGGAAGAGCTGGTTGCGCACCACCGCGCCGCCGGTGTTGAAGGCAAAGGCGTTGAAGCGCGCATGAGCGCCGACAATGGCGAGCAGCGACGAGACGTGCAGCACGCCCGCGCCGCTGCCAGACAGCTTGACGTAATCGACATGCGCGTCGTCGGCGATCCGCATCTCGAACGCGGTGTTGATCTGGTGCCCCGCCCCGCCCGCGTGGCTTTCCACCACCATGACGCGGGCGCCCTTCTCGACCACGAGCAGCGAGCGCGCGAACACCGAGGCCGGCCGCTCGCCCGCGGCGAACACCAGATGCAGCGGCCGCTGCACGGTCGCGCCCGCCGCGACGCGGACCACGACGCCATCGCGCGAAAGCGCCGCGTTGAGCGCCACCACCGGGTCCGCCGCATAAAGCCCGACCGTATCGGGCGAAGCCATTGGATCCTGCGGCGCCCCACCCGGCTGGCCGAGACCGGCCAGAACCTCGGCGTCGCCATCGTTCAGCGCATCCGACATCGTCCGAATGCTCAGGCCGTCCTCGATCCCGGAAAGATCCGAAAGCTCCGGCACGAACGCACCGTCCGCGAACGTCAGCCGCCGCGCCTCGAAGTCCGCCGGCAGTCCGCCCGCGTTCTTCGCCGCGGCCAGCACCGCCGCGTCAGGAGCCGCGGCCAGCGGCAGGGCCTCCCGCATCAGAACGCGCAGGTCGGTGTACTTCCAGTCCTCGCGCCGGCGGCCGGGCAGGCCCTGGGCCTCGAAGCGGCGGAACGCGGCCTCGCGCGCGGCCGCGACCACGCCGCCCCCCGGCAGCGTCGGCCGCGCTGCCGCATAGGCGTCCGCGAGCGCAAGCTCGGCCGCGGTCCGCATCGTGTTGGGTCGCACGTCCACGTTCATAGCGTCAGCGCCGCCTCGTCCTGGAACTGGGCATAGCCGGAGGCTTCCAGCTCGAGGGCCAGATCCTTGCCGCCGGTCTTCACGATCCGGCCGCGCGAGAGCACATGCACCACGTCCGGCACGATATGGTCGAGCAGCCGCTGGTAATGGGTGATGACCACCATGGCGCGCTCCGGCGAGCGCAGGCGGTTGACGCCCTCCGCGACGACCTTGAGCGCGTCGATGTCGAGGCCGGAGTCGGTCTCGTCCAGCACGCACAGCCGCGGCGCGAGCAGCGCCATCTGCAGCACCTCGTTGCGCTTCTTCTCGCCGCCGGAGAATCCGGTGTTGACCGAGCGCCGCAGCATCTCCGGATCGATCTCCAGAGCCTTCGACGTCTCGCGCACCAGCTTCAGGAACTCGGGCGTCGAAAGCTCGGTCTCGCCGCGACGCTTGCGCTGCGCGTTGAGCGCGGTGCGCAGGAAGGTCATGGTGGCGACGCCCGGAATTTCCAGCGGATACTGGAAGGCGAGGAACAGGCCCTTGGCCGCGCGCTCGTCGGGCTCCATCCCCAGAAGGTTCTCGCCGTCGAGCAGGATCTCGCCCTCGGTGGCCTCGTAGCCCGGCTTGCCGGCCATCGTGTAGGACAGCGTGGACTTGCCCGAGCCGTTCGGGCCCATGATGGCATGCACCTCGCCCTTGCCCACGGCAAGGTTCAGGCCGTTGATGATCTGCTTGCCGTCCACTTCGACATGCAGGTTCTTGATTTCCAGCAAAGCCACTTCAAACGATCCTTCCTGCCTTCCGCCGCCGACGGCGCGGGCCCGAGGCCCTGCATTCCCGCCAGCCGCGATCCATTCCGCGGACGATTGCCGTCCTAGCCCACCGAGCCTTCGAGGCTGATCGAGATCAGCTTCTGCGCCTCGACGGCGAATTCCATCGGAAGCTGCTGCAGCACGTCCTTGACGAAGCCGTTGACCACCAGCGCCACCGCTTCCTCCGCGGAGAGCCCGCGCTGGCGGCAGTAGAACAGCATCTCCTCGGAAATCTTCGAGGTGGTGGCCTCGTGCTCGACCACCGCCGAGGCGTTCTTGGATTCCAGATAGGGCACGGTGTGCGCGCCGCATTTGTCGCCGATCAGCAGCGAGTCGCAGTTGGTGAAGTTGCGCGCGCCCCGCGCCTTGCGGTGCGCCGAGACCAGACCGCGGTAGACGTTGCTGGAGCGGCCGGCCGAGATGCCCTTCGAGATGATGCGGCTCGTGGTGTTCCGGCCCAGATGCAGCATCTTGGTGCCGGAATCTACCTGCTGGCGGCCGTTCGAGATCGCGATCGAGTAGAATTCGCCGCGGGAGCTGTCGCCGCGCAGGATGCAGCTCGGATATTTCCAGGTGATGGCCGAGCCGGTCTCGACCTGGGTCCAGGAAATCTTCGAATTCGCGCCGCGGCAATCGCCGCGCTTGGTGACGAAGTTGAAGATGCCGCCCTTGCCCTCGGAATTGCCGGG
>CAZZCV010000148.1:0-4882 GCA_964653225.1 uncultured Rhodoplanes sp.
GGGCGCGCTCGACGATGCGCGCCCTGCAGACCGGCGAGATCGAGATCGCGCCGCTCGCCTTCATGCGCGGCCGCACGCTGTCGAACGCGGTGGTGATCCTGGACGAGGCGCAGAACACCACCGCGATGCAGATGAAGATGTTTCTCACGCGGCTCGGCGAAAACAGCCGCATGATCGTCACGGGCGACCCGAGTCAGATCGACCTGCCGCAGGGGCAGATGTCCGGGCTGGTGGAGGCGACGCGGCTGCTCGACGGCGTCGAGGGCATCGCGCAGGTGGCGTTCACCGCCGACGACGTGGTGCGCCACGAGCTGGTGGCCCGGATCGTCGCGGCCTACGACCGGGCCGCCGCCCGCAAGCGCGAGGCGAAGGAATGACACGGCCGCCGGGCCCCCGGATGGACGTCCTCGTCGAATCCGCGCGCTGGAAGGCTGCGCCGCGCGCCGCCACCGTGGTCCGCAAAGCCATACGGGGCGCGGCGAAGGCGACCTCAACGGCGCGCTCGGGGCTTGCTATCGTGCTGACCCATGATTCGGCGATCCGCAGGCTCAACCGGCAATGGCGCGGCTTCGACAAGCCGACCAACGTGCTGTCGTTTCCCGCGGGCGCCCCGCCCGTGCCGCGCTCCGCGATCAGGGCTCTCGGCGACATCGTCATCGCCTACGAGACCACGGCGCGCGAGGCCCGCTCCGAGGGCAAGCCGTTCCACGACCACCTCGCACATCTGGCCGTGCACGGCTATCTGCACCTGCTCGGACACGACCACGAGAACGACGGCGACGCCGAGGCGATGGAGCGGCTGGAGGTGCGCATCCTCCGGCGGCTCGGCATCCCGGACCCCTACGCCGAGCGGCCGGCAGCGGGTTGACGCACGCCATGCCTGACTCCGACCCTTCAGGTCCCGCCCGCAACCTGCCGGTCCCGGTGCCGGCGGCCCCGCCGCGTCCGGAGGCCGCGGGCGCCGGCGACGGCGCGTTCACGCGCTGGATGCGCGCGCTGTTCGGCTGGAAGAGCGGGCCCACGCGCGCCGACATCGAGGTCGCGGTGGAGGCCGCCGTTCATGGCGAGGCCGGCGTGTCGCCGGCCGAGCAGACCATGCTCCGCAACATCCTCAAGCTGCGCGAGCGCCGCATCGAGGACGTGATGGTGCCGCGGGCCGACATCGTGTCGGTGCAGCAGGACATTTCCCTCGGCGAGCTGGTCAAGGTGTTCGAGAAGGCCGGGCACTCACGGCTCGTCGTCTACGACGATACGCTCGACGACCCGACCGGCATGGTCCACATCCGCGACCTGATCGCGTTCATGGCCGGACGCGCGAGCCTGCGCGGCGAGCAGCCCGCGAAGCGCCGGCGCGCTCTGCCCGCCGGTCTCGACTTCAAGGGCATCGACCTCACGCTCGCCCTCTCCGCGGCGAAGATCGTGCGCGAGCTTCTGTTCGTGCCGCCGTCGATGCCGGCGCTCGACCTGCTGGCGAAGATGCAGGCCACGCACGTCCACCTCGCGCTGGTGGTGGACGAATACGGCGGCACCGACGGCCTCGTCTCCATGGAGGATATCGTCGAGCAGATCGTCGGCGACATCGCCGACGAGCACGACGACGACGAGGCGCCGCAGATCTGGCCGCAGCGCGACGGCTCGTTCGTCGCCGACGCGCGCGCCGGTCTGGAGGACGTGGCGGCCGCGGTGGGCGCAGGCTTCGACGTCGAGGAGGAGGCCAAGGAGGTCGACACCATCGGCGGCTACCTGATGGCCAAGGGCGGGCGGCTGCCGCTGCGCGGCGAACTGGTGGCGGGACCGCCCGGCTTCGAGATCGAGGTGCTGGATGCCGACCCGCGCCGCATCAAGCGGGTGCGCATTCACCGCCGCAAGGAACGCAGCCGCACCGCGGACAGGCCGCGCATCGCGCCGCCCGACGCTGCGCGCCCGTCGGCGAACCCATCCGGACCCGCGCGGAAGCCGGCGGCGGATTCCACCGCGCCCAAGCCGTCCGGCCAGCCGTGACGCTCGCCGAGACCAGCGCGCCCGCTTCCCCGCTCGCGCGCGTGTCGCATGTGATCGTGCTGGCCTTCGGCCTGCGGCGCGCCGCGATCGCGTTCGCGGCCGGCGCGCTCTCGGTGCTGGCGCTGGCGCCGTTCGACCTGTGGCCGGTGCTGTTCCTCACGCTTCCGGTCGCGGTGTGGCTGGTGGACGGCGCGGCCGCCGGCCGGTTCGGGGGCGCGGCAGGCGCGGCCGTGGCCGGCTGGTGGTTCGGCTTCGGCTATTTTCTCGCCGGGCTGTACTGGGTCGGCCACGCCTTCCTGGTCGATGCGAAGACCTTCGGCTGGCTGCTGCCGTTCGCTGTGATGCTGCTGCCGGCGGGCCTGGCGCTGTTCACCGCCGCGGGCTTCGCGCTGGCGCGGCTTTTGTGGCTGCGCGGCCCGCTGCGGATCGTTTCGCTGGCGCTGGCGCTGACCGCGGCCGAATGGCTGCGCGGGCACATCCTGTCGGGATTTCCCTGGAACGTGCTGGGGTACGCCCTGACGGGGCCGCTGGCGCTGGCGCAGAGCGCGGCGCTGGTCGGCATCTGGGGGCTGACGTTCGCGGCGGTCGCGATCTTCGCGAGCCCGGCCGTGCTCGCCGACGAGCGCAGCGAGACGCGCCGGCCATGGCTGCCGCCGGCGCTCGCAGCAGCGACGCTCGCGGCGATGGCGGTCTTCGGCGCGATCCGCCTGGCGCAGCCGCCGGCCGGCTTCGTGGACGGCGTACGGCTGCGAATCATGCAGCCCAATCTCCAGCAGGACATAAAATTCAATTATTCCGCCAAGCAGCAGGTGATGAGCCATTACCTCGCGCTATCGGACCGCGCGACCGGACCGCAATCCAGCGGCGTGCGCGACGCCACGCACCTGATCTGGCCCGAGTCCGCATTTCCGTTTTTCCTGACGCGCGAGGCCGACGCACTGGCGCAGATCGCGCAGCTGCTGCCAAAGGGCACGGTGCTGATCACCGGCGGCGTGCGCGCACCGGAGCTTGCGCCGGGCGCGAAGCTGACGCGCGCCTACAATTCGATCTACGTGATCGACCACGACGGCTCGGTGCTGTCGATCTACGACAAGGTGCATCTGGTACCGTTCGGCGAGTATCTGCCGTTCCAGAACCTTCTCGAGCGGCTCGGCCTGATGCAGCTCACCAAGGTGCAGGGCGGCTTCATTCCGGGCGACCGCCGCCGCACCATGCCGGTCCCCAACGCGCCACGCTTCCTGCCGCTGATCTGCTACGAGATCATCTTCCCGGGCGCCGCGGTGCCGCGCGGCGAGCGGCCGGGCTGGCTCATAAACCTCACGAATGACGGCTGGTTCGGCATCAGCACGGGCCCCTATCAGCATCTTCGGCAGGCGCAGGTGCGCGCCATCGAGGAGGGCCTGCCGCTGGTGCGCGCCGCCAACACCGGCGTCTCCGCAGTGATCGACGCTTACGGACGGACCGTGAGTTCGCTCCCGCTCGGCACCGAGGGCGTGCTCGACGCGGCGCTGCCGCGCGCCATCGGCCGCACGCTCTACGCGCGCGCCGGCGACGGAATCGCTCTAGTTATTATGTGTGCCAGCCTGATCGTCGTCGTCAGAAGGCGCATGCGGCCTTAATCGATTTCAGCATTCAGGCAGCG
Organism: uncultured Rhodoplanes sp.; assembly: GCA_964653225.1. Taxonomy (GTDB): domain Bacteria; phylum Pseudomonadota; class Alphaproteobacteria; order Rhizobiales; family Xanthobacteraceae; genus Z2-YC6860. The sequence goes on from CAZZCV010000148.1 coordinate 3,644, forward strand.
CGATTGCCTCACGCCGGTTTTGCGCCTAAACCGGCGCGACGTTTTTTGCCAGCCGGCGGCGGAAGAGAACGCCGTTCGCAATTCCGCTCCAATCCCGCCGCATATCGCACCGGCAGCCGGCTCCGCACGGCCGATCCATTCTACGGCGCAACCGGACGATGCTGAAATCAGCGATTGCGCCCCCCGCCGAGATATGATCATTTGATTATAATGACAGGAGCCGAGGAATGATCGCCAAGAAAGCGCCCAACCCGACCGACAAGCATGTCGGAGCCCGGGTGCGCATGCGCCGCATGATGCTGAGCATGAGCCAGGAGAAGCTCGGCGACGCGCTTGGGCTGACCTTCCAGCAGGTCCAGAAATACGAGAAGGGCGCGAACCGGATCGGCGCGAGCCGTCTCCAGCAGATCGCGCACATTCTTCAGGTGCCGGTCTCGTTCTTCTTCGAGGGCGCGCCGAGCATTCCCGGCCAGCCGGCCGAAGGCTTCGCCGAGGCCCCCTCGCCGACCTATGTCTCGGATTTCCTCGCGACCTCCGACGGCCTCGCCCTGACCAAGGCCTTCATGCGGATCAAGGATCCCAAGCTGCGCCGCCGGATCGTCGATCTGGTGGAGCAGATGGTGGACGACGCCGAGCGTTGAAACCCCGGCGCCGGCAGCGCCCCGGCACGACCGGAGCGATTGCCCACGGCCGCCCACATCTTGACCGCGCTCCGGGACGCTGCAAAAACACCCTGCTTTCGATCCCGGCGCGGCGCACAAGCCCGCCATTCCCAGGCCTAGGAGTGTCCCCTTGTCCCGCGCCAACTACCTCTTCACCAGCGAATCCGTCTCCGAAGGTCATCCCGACAAGGTCTCGGACCAGATCTCGGACGCCATCCTCGATGCCTTCATCGAGAGGGACATCAAGCTCGGCATCGCCGACGACAGCCAGATCAACACCCGGCTGGGCTGCGAGACGCTGACCACCACCAACAAGATCGTGGTCGCGGGCGAGGGCCGCGGCCAGCTCTTCCGCACCATCGGCGGGGTGTCGGTGGTCGACCGCGAGCTGATCACCGAGATCGCGCGCGGCGTGGTCAAGGACATCGGCTACGACCAGAACGGCTTCTCCTATCACGGCGCCGACGTCGAGGTGCTGCTGCACGGCCAGTCGCCCGATATCGCGATGGGCGTCAACGCAAAGAAGAAGAAGGGCAAGGAAGAAGAAGGCGCCGGCGATCAGGGCATGATGTTCGGC
>CAZZCV010000149.1:0-2444 GCA_964653225.1 uncultured Rhodoplanes sp.
TGCTCCGGCCGTCTCGGCGGCGCCGAGATCGCGCGGCTGGAGTGGTACCGCGAGGGCCGCGTGCCGCTGCACACGCTGCGTGCGGACGTCGATTACGGCACCGCCACGGCGTTCACCACCTACGGCACCTGCGGGGTCAAGGTCTGGATCTTCAAGGGCGAGATCCTCGAGCACGACTCGATGGCGCAGGACAAGAAGATGGCCGAGGCCGACGCGGGCCGCCCGCGCCGCGACGCCTGAGAATAAGAAGGGTTTTCTGTCATGCTTCAACCGAAGCGCACCAAGTTCCGGAAGGCGCACAAGGGCCGCATCCACGGCGTCGCTTCCAGCGGCGCCACGCTGGCCTTCGGCCAGTTCGGCCTCAAGGCGATGGAGCCCGAGCGCGTCACCGCGCGTCAGATCGAGGCCGCCCGCCGCGCACTCACCCGCCATATGAAGCGCGCCGGCCGCGTCTGGATCCGGGTCTATCCGGACGTGCCGGTGTCGAAGAAGCCGCTTGAGGTGCGAATGGGCTCGGGCAAGGGCGGCGTGGAGCTGTGGGTGGTGCGGATCAAGCCCGGCCGCGTGCTGTTCGAGATCGACGGCGTCAACATCCAGCTCGCCCGCGAGGCGCTGACGTTGGCCGCCGCCAAGCTGCCGATCAAGACGCGCTTCGTCGAGCGCATTGCGGAGTGATGGCCATGAAAGCTTCCGACGCGCGCGTCATGTCCGTCGACCAGATCGACGAAGAGGTGCTCAAGCTGAAGAAGGAGCAGTTCAACCTGCGCTTCCAGCGGGCCACCGGCCAGCTCGAGAACACGTCGCGGGTCCGCGTCGTGCGTCGGGACATTGCGCGGCTCAAGACCGTCGCCAAGCAGAAGCGGGCAGGCGAGGAGCCGAAGGCGGCGCCGACGCCGGCCGCTCCCGCCAAGGCCAAGCCGCGGCGCACCGCCAAGGCGCGTCCGCCGGTGTCGTCGCGCTCCAAGCCCAAGGTCGCCTCCCGCTCCAAGGCCCATCGCGCGCGGGCCAAGGCCAAGTCGAAGTCGAGAAGGTAAGAGGATCGTATGCCGAAGCGAACGCTGCAGGGCGTGGTGGTCTCAGACAAGCAGGACAAGACGGTCGTCGTCCGCGTCGAGCGCCGCTTCACGCATCCGGTCATGAAGAAGACCGTGCGACGCTCCAACAAGTTCCATGCTCACGACGACGCCAACACCTATTCGGTCGGCGACATCGTGTGGATCGAGGAGCACAGCCCGATCTCCAAGCTCAAGCGCTGGATCGTCACCAAGGGCGAGAAGCGTGCGCGGCTCGATATGCCTCAGGACGAGGCGACCGCGCACAAGTCCGTCAAGAAGGCCAGGGCCAAGTAGGCCGCCAGGCGAGGCGGCGGGTTAAGGCAAACAAGGCAGCAGGCCGGAGACGGCCCCAGGGCCACAAAGAACGGAATACGAGGGTCTCATGATCCAGATGCAAACCAACCTCGACGTCGCCGACAATTCCGGCGCGCGCCGTGTCATGTGCATCAAGGTGCTGGGCGGCTCCAAGCGCAAGTACGCCACCATCGGCGACGTCATCGTCGTCTCGGTGAAGGAGGCGATCCCGCGCGGCCGCGTGAAGAAGGGCGAGGTGATGAAGGCCGTGGTGGTGCGGGTCCGCAAGGACATCCACCGTCCGGACGGCTCGGTGATCCGCTTCGACCGCAACGCCGCGGTGCTGATCAACGCGCAGTCCGAGCCGGTCGGCACCCGCATCTTCGGGCCGGTGCCGCGCGAGCTGCGGGCCAAGAACCACATGAAGATCATTTCGCTTGCACCGGAGGTGCTGTGATGGCCGCCAAGATCAAGAAGGGCGACAAGGTCGTCGTGCTTTCCGGCCGTGACAAGGGCCGGACCGGCGAGGTCGTCGAGGTGCGTCCGCGCGTCGAGCGCGCGATCGTGCGCGGCATCAACATGGTAAAGCGTCACCAGAAGCAGACGGCCCAGCAGGAAGGCGGCATCATCTCGAAAGAGGCGACGATCCACCTGTCCAACCTGGCGGTGGCCGATCCCAAGGACGGCAAGCCCACCCGCGTCGGCTTCAAGCTGATGGCCGACGGCAAGCGCGTCCGCATTGCCAAGCGTTCCGGAGTCGAGATCGATGGCTGACACCCAGACCCAAGCCGCGGCCAAGAAGGCCGCGCGCGCGCCCAAGGCCGAGCAGGCCCCCAAGGGCGAGAAGCAGGCCGGCTCCGAGAAGAAGGGCAAGGCGCGCGAGGAGCGCGTCGTCCCGCGCCTTCGCACGCAGTTCGACAAGGAGCTGCGCAAGAAGCTCACCGAGCAGTTCGGGTACGCCAACCCGATGCAGGTGCCGATGCTGACCAAGATCGTGCTCAACATGGGCATCGGCGAGGCCGTGAACGACCGCAAGAAGGTCGAGCAGGCCGCTGAGTCGCTCGCCGTGATGACCGGCTTCTGGCCGGCGATCAC
>CAZZCV010000149.1:2454-4774 GCA_964653225.1 uncultured Rhodoplanes sp.
GATCGGCTGCAAGGTCACGCTGCGCAAGGCGCGGATGTACGACTTCCTCGACCGCCTGGTGAACGTGGCGCTGCCGCGCGTGCGCGACTTCCGCGGTCTGAACCCGAAGAGCTTCGACGGCCGCGGCAACTACTCGCTCGGCATCAAGGAGCACATCATTTTCCCGGAGATCGACTACGACAAGGCAGCCGACGTCTGGGGCATGGACATCACCGTCTGCACGACCGCGAAGACCGACGAAGAGGCTCGCGCGCTGTTGGCGGCATTCAACTTCCCGTTCCGGCAGTGAGGGCCTGAGGGCACCTCAGACGCGGAAAGCCAGGAGACACGAATGGCGAAGAAGAGTTCGATCGAGAAGAACAATCGTCGTCGCAAGATGACGAAGAAGGCGGCGAGCCGTCGCAATCGCCTCAAGGCGATCGTGATGGACAAGGACAAGCCGATGGAAGAGCGTTTCGCTGCCACCCTCAAGCTGGCCGAAATGCCCCGCAACTCGTCCGCCGTGCGTATCCGCAACCGCTGCGAGCTGACGGGGCGCCCGCGCGCCTTCTATCGCAAGCACAAGCTCAGCCGTATCGCGCTGCGCGACCTGGGGTCGAAGGGACTGATCCCCGGCCTCGTGAAGTCGAGCTGGTGAGGAGGGTCGAATGTCCGTGAACGATCCGCTCAGCGATCTGATCGCGCGCATCAACAACGCGCAGATGCGCAAGAAAAACAAGGTCTCGACGCCCGGCTCGCGCCTGCGCGTCAGCGTCCTCGACGTGCTCAAGAGCGAGGGCTATATCCGCGACTACTCGTCGGTCGAGCACGCCGACGGCCGCAGCGAGCTGGAGATCGAGCTGAAGTATTTCGACGGCCAGCCCGTGATCCGCGAGATGGCGCGCGTCTCCAAGCCTGGACGCCGCGTCTATGTCGCGGTCCGTAACCTGCCGCGCGTCAACAACGGTCTGGGCGTCGCGATCCTTTCGACGCCGAAGGGCGTGATGGCCGACCACGACGCCCGCGACGCCAACGTCGGCGGCGAAGTGCTCTGCACCGTGTTCTGAGCCCGGAGAGTTAGGAAACAGCCATGTCCCGCATCGGCAAGAAGGCGGTTCCGGTCCCGGCCGGCGTCACCGCGAACGTCGAAGGCCAGACCCTCAAGGTCAAGGGCCCCAAGGGCGCGCTCCAGCTCGTCCTGCACGACGACGTCGTCGCCAAGATGGAGGCCGACGGCATCAAGGTCGAGCCGCGCTTCGAGACCAAGCGCGCCCGCTCGCAATGGGGCACCTATCGCACCCTGGTGTCCAACCTGATCACCGGCGTCACCAAGGGCTTCGAGCGTAAGCTCGAGATCACCGGCGTCGGCTATCGCGCCGCGGTTCAGGGCAAGAACCTGCAGCTCGCGCTGGGCTACAGCCACGACGTCGTCTATCCGATCCCGGAAGGGATCGCGATCGCGACGCCCAAGCCGGTCGAGATCGTGATCACGGGCCTCGACAAGCAGAAGGTCGGCCAGGTCGCGGCCGAGATTCGCGAGTTCCGGCCGCCGGAGCCCTACAAGGGCAAGGGCGTCAAGTACGCCGGCGAATACATCTTCCGCAAGGAAGGCAAGAAGAAGTAACGGGAGCCCAAAAAGGCTTACGCAGCACAAGGGCTTACGGAGAAGACGATGGCTACTGTCAAGACCAGGACCGAGCGCCGCAAGGCTTCCGTCCGCCGCACGATCAAGAAGGCGGCGGTCGGCGGCAGCCGGCTGCGGCTGTCCGTGTTCCGCTCGTCGAAGCACATCTACGCGCAGGTCATCGACGACGCGAAGGGGCGCACCGTCGCCTCCGCCTCGTCGCTGGAGAAGGACATGCGCGGCAGCCTCAAGACCGGCGCCGACGTCGCCGCCGCGCAGGCGGTGGGCAAGCTGGTGGCCGAGCGCGCCGTCAAGAACGGCGTCAAGGACGTGGTGTTCGACCGCGGCAGCTACCTCTACCATGGCCGCGTGAAGGCGCTGGCGGACGCCGCGCGCGAGGGCGGCCTGAGCTTCTGAACGGATGATGACGGGCAAGCGCCCGAACGAGAGAGAAGATCGTTATGGCACGAGAACCGAGACGGGACCGCGAACGCGGCGAGCGCGGCGCAGAGCGTGAGCCGAGCGAGTTCGTCGACAAGCTGGTTCACATCAATCGCGTCGCCAAGGTGGTCAAGGGCGGCCGCCGCTTCGGCTTCGCGGCGCTCGTGGTCGTCGGCGACCAGAAGGGCCGCGTCGGCTTCGGCCACGGCAAGGCGCGCGAGGTGCCGGAGGCGATCCGCAAGGCGACCGAGAGCGCCAAGCGCGACCTGATCTTCG
>CAZZCV010000150.1:0-4532 GCA_964653225.1 uncultured Rhodoplanes sp.
TGCGCTATCTCACGCGCGGCGACGACCTCGTGCTGACGCCGCGCTTCTCGCCCTCGACGCAGGAAATCACCTACATGTCGTTCGGCCAGCGCGAGCCGCGCGTTGTCCTGCTCAACATCGAGACCGGGCAGCGCGAGACCGTCGGCAACTTCCCCGGCATGACGTTCGCCCCGCGATTCTCGCCGGACGGCCAGCGCGTCATCATGAGCCTGCAGCAGGGCCGCAACGCCAACATCTACACGATGGACCTGCGCTCGAAGGCCAGCTCGCAACTCACCAGCGGCCCCTCGATCGACACCGCGCCGTCCAATTCGCCGGACGGCCAGCGGGTCTGTTTCGAGTCCGACCGCGGCGGCTCCCAGCAGATCTACGTGATGAGCGCATCGGGCGGCGAGGCGCGCCGCATCAGCTTCGGCGAGGGCTCCTATTCGACGCCGGTCTGGTCGCCGCGCGGCGACACCATCGCCTTCACCAAGCAGGGCCGCGGCCAGTTCGGCATCGGCATCATGCGCACCGACGGCTCGGGCGAGCGCCTGCTGACCGAGGGCTACCACAACGAGGGCCCGACGTTCTCGCCGAACGGCCGCGTGATCATGTTCTTCCGCGACCCCGGCGGCAGCGCCGGCCCCACCCTGCACACCGTGGACCTCACCGGCCGCAACGAGCAGCGCATCCAGACGCCGGGCTTCGCCTCCGATCCGGCCTGGTCGCCGCTGCTGACCTGAGGACCGGGCTTTTTCGGTGCGATTTGAGGGGTGCGCCCCGATCCTGCCGCGTTCACGCCCCATTAACCATGACAGAACCTTTCCGCCGCTCGGCGCGGTTTCCGCGTTCCGGCAAGGCTCCGTCAAGGTTGACGGAACGTTCGCTTAACCAGGCTGCTGCTAGATCGCGGGAATGTATCCGGCCGAAAATGGAGGCTCCGGAATGAGTGCGAATATCGTTCGACGTGCCGGGATGGCCTTTGCGCTGATCGCGGCGCTTGCCGTTTCCGCCTGCGCGAACAAGCCCGGCGACGATCCGCTCGCGTCGGGCGGCGCTGCCACGCCCGGCAGCCAGCAGGACTTCGTCGTCAATGTCGGCGACCGCGTCTTCTTCGAAAGCGATTCCTCGGAGCTGACGACCCAGTCGCGCGGCACCCTCGACAAGCAGGCGCAGTGGCTGCGCCAGTACGGCAACTACACCTTCACCATCGAGGGCCACGCCGACGAGCGCGGCACCCGCGAGTACAACATCGCGCTCGGCGCCCGGCGCGCCCAGGCGGTGCGGGACTATCTCGCCGCGCGCGGCGTGCAGACCTCGCGCATGCGCACCGTGTCCTACGGCAAGGAGCGCCCGGTCGCGGTCTGCAACGACATCTCGTGCTGGTCGCAGAACCGGCGCTCGGTCACGGTGCTCGGCGCGACCTCGTAGGCCGGGCCCGGAGCCGACGGCAGTCACGGAAGCGGCGCTCGCAGCGGGCGCCGCTTCGCGTTTGCGGGCGCGGCGCCGGGTCACACTTTGGTCTCACTGAATCTGCTATGATCGGCCTCTGCCCACAGCCTGAACGAATGCCATGAACAGCATGATGATGCGCGTGCTCTCCGTGCCGGTGCTGGCCGCGGTGCTGGCCGCGACCCCCGCGCAGGCGCAGGGACTTTTCGACGGCATGTTCGGCCGTTCGGAGCGGCCCACGGAGGACATCCGCCCGCCCGCGGGTCCCGATCCGTCGCTGGAGATGGAGCGGCTGGAGCAGCGCATCCGCCAGCTCACCGGCCAGCTCGAGCAGCTTCAGTTCCGCAACCGCCAGCTCGAGCAGCAGCTGCAGGCCGCCGGCATCCAGCCGGCCGGCCAGCCGGGCGCGGCGTCGGCCCAGCCCGGCATGCCGATGCCGCAACCGGGGCAGGCCGTGGCTCCGAGGCCGCCGCAGGCTGCCTCGCCGGTGGTCATCCCCGCGCCAGGCCCGCCAGGCCGCGGCGACGCCTTCGATCCGGCCCGCAACCCCAATGCTCCGGGCGTGCCGCGCTCGCTCGGCGGCTCGCCGCCGGGCAGCAATGCCGCGCCGCCGGCGGTGGCGATGGAGCCGCCGGTCGGCGCGCCCGCCGGCCGCGAGCCCGGCGCTCCGCTCGATCTCTCCACGCTGTCGGGCAACGCGGCCCCACCGCCCCAGATGGGTACGCCCCAGACGGGCGCGCCGCCCGCGCCGGGCGGGGCGGGACCGCTGCCGCCGCCGCCCTCGCGCCGCCTGAGCGCCACCGGGGCTTCGCCGCCGGTGCAGCCGCCGTCGAATTCGCCGAAGGACCATTACGACCTCGCCTACGGCTACCTGCAGCGCAAGGATTACGCGCTCGCCGAGCAGACCTTCCAGGCGTTCCTGCAGGCGCATCCCAAGGACCGGCTGGTGGGCGACGCCAGCTTCTGGCTGGGCGAAAGCCTGTTCCAGCGCCAGCGCTACGACGCCGCGGCCGAGCGCTTCCTCGACGTGTCCACCAAGCATCCGGCCGCGTCCAAGGCCCCCGATTCGCTGCTGCGGCTCGGCCAGTCGCTAGCCGCGATGAAGCAGAAGGAGATGGCCTGCGCTGCCTTCGCCGAGGTCGGCCGCAAGTATCCGCGCGCCTCCGGCAGCGTGAAGCAGTCGGTGGAACGTGAGCAGAAGCGCGTCCGCTGCTGAACCCGCCGCCCGGCCGCTCTCCGCCTCGGAGGCCCGCGCGCTGTTCGCGGGCCTGGCCGACGCCCCGGTTCTGATCCTTGCGGTCTCGGGCGGTCCCGATTCCACTGCGCTGCTCTGGCTCCTCGCGCGCTGGCGCAAGGCTCGCAGGCGCGGGCCGAAGCTCGTGGCGGTCACCGTCGATCACGGGCTGCGGCCGGAGGCCGTGCGCGAGGCCCGCGCGGTGAAGCGGCTCGCGCTCGCGCTCGGCGTCGCGCACCGCACGCTGCGCTGGCGCGGGCGCAAGCCCGCGGCCGGCGTGCAGCAGGCGGCGCGGCATGCCCGTTACGCGCTGCTGGCGAAGGCCGCGCGCTCGGCGGGCGCGACGGGCATCCTCACCGCGCACACGCTCGACGATCAGGCCGAGACCGTGCTGATCCGGCTGGCGCGCGGCTCGGGCGTGGCGGGGCTGGCGGCCATGCGGCCGGTGTCGGCGGTGCCGGGCCACCCCGCGGGCGAGGTCCGGCTGGTCCGTCCGCTGCTCGACATTCCCAAGGCGCGGCTGCTCGCCACCCTGCGCGCGGCCGGCGTCGCCTTCGCCGATGACCCGTCCAACGCCGATCCGCGCTTCGCCCGCGTCCGGTTCCGGGAGCTGATGCCGTCGCTGGCGCGCGAGGGCCTGACGCCGGAGCGGCTGGCGCTGCTGGCCCGGCGGGTGCGGCGGGCCGAGGTCGCGCTCGACGCCCTGGTCGAGCACGCCGCGCACGACCTGTCGCCGATGCCCTGGCCGGAGCAGGGGCCGGTGCGGCTTCCGGCCGACCGCTTCGCCTTCCTGCCGGAGGAGGTGGCGCTGCGTCTCCTGGGCCACGTCGTCGGCATGGTCGGCGACGAAGGGCCGGTCGAGCTTCGCAAGCTGGAGGCGCTTTGCGACGCCCTGCGCGCCGCGCCGCCGGGAGCGCGGTTTCGCCGCACGCTGGCCGGTGCCGTGGTCACCGTCGCCCGCGACGCCCTGACGGTCGAGCGCGCCCCGCGCCGCCGCAGCCGCGCCGTCAAATCGCCTTAACCAAAAGCCTGAACTTGCGATCGTGGACAGGGATGCGGCCTCGACGGACCGGATTACAATGCGCCGGATTTGGACCGTGGGGCCGCCGGCTTCCCTTGGCAGCGGGGGTCTTCGGACCTACATTGGAGCGGACATCAGGGTTTCGCTTCTCGCGAGCAATCGGATGCGCCGCCGGCTCTCCCGGCGCGCCATGAAAGACGCAGGATGAACGCCAATCTCCGCAACTTCGCCCTCTGGGTCATCATCGTTCTCCTGCTGCTGGCGCTGTTCACGCTGTTCCAGAACCCGAGCCAGCGCTCGGCCACGCAGGACATCTCGTTCTCGCAGCTCCTCAACGAGGTCGATCAGGGCCGGGTCCGCGACGTGCTGATCCAAGGGCCGGAAATCCACGGCACCTTCACCGACGGCCGTTCGTTCCAGACCTACGCTCCGAGCGACCCGACGCTGGTCAAGCGGCTCTACGACAAGGGCGTGACCATCACCGCGCGCTCGCAGCAGGAGAGCGTGCCGTGGTTCGTCTCGCTGCTGGTGTCGTGGCTGCCGTTCATCGCGCTGATCGGCGTGTGGATCTTCCTGTCGCGGCAGATGCAGGGCGGCGCCGGCAAGGCGATGGGCTTCGGCAAGTCGCGCGCCAAGCTTCTGACCGAGGCGCACGGCCGCGTCACCTTCGACGACGTGGCGGGCGTGGACGAGGCCAAGCAGGATCTGCACGAGATCGTCGAGTTCCTGCGCGATCCCGGCAAGTTCCAGCGCCTCGGCGGCAAGATTCCGCGCGGCGTGCTGCTGGTCGGCCTCGCCCGCCACCGCGCGCGCGATCAGCGTCTTGCCGGTGCCCGGCGGGCC
>CAZZCV010000151.1:0-4471 GCA_964653225.1 uncultured Rhodoplanes sp.
CGTTGCGGAACGCCTCGCGCGGCAACAGCTCGTCGCGCCGTACGATCGCCTCGCCGCGTCCGAGGTCCACGACCACGTTGCCGTATTCCACGCGCTTGACCGTGCCATTGACGATGTCGCCGATGCGGTCCTTGTATTCCTGGTACTGCCGGTCGCGCTCGGCCTCGCGCACCTTCTGCACGATCACCTGCTTGGCGGTCTGCGCGGCGATGCGGCCGTATTCCAGCGGCGGCAGGCTGTCGGCGATGGTGTCGCCGACCTGGGCGGCCGGGTTGCGGCGGCGCGCCTCGTCGAGGCTGATCTGCGCCGAGGGGTTTTCGACGCTGTCCACCACCAGCATGTGGCGGGCGAGCCGCAGTTCGCCGGTCTTGGAATTGATCTCGGCGTGGACGTCGGTCTCCGCGCCGTAGCGCGAGCGGGCGGCCTTGGCGATGGCGTCCTCCATCGCGGTGATGACGATGCTGCGGTCGATCGACTTCTCGCGCGCGACCGCGTCGGCGATCTGCAACAGTTCGAGCCGGTTGGCGCTGACGGCCATTGCTCAGTCTCCCTCGTTCTGGACGCCGCGGCCGTTCGGGCCGGGAGTGCGCCGGAGCTGGTGAAGGCGGGACGCACCCGCCGGTTTGGAACTGGAATTTTCGGGGCCGGGCACGTTGTCGTTCTGCGCCACCGGCGGCCCGGCGTCTTCGCCGGCCGCGTCCGCCTCGCGGGCGCGCTCGGCCAGCTTGCCGCGCCGCAGCGATTCGGCGATCAGCGCGTCGGTCAGCACCAGGCGGGCCTCGGCCATGTCCTCGATCGGCAGCAGCACCTCGGCGTTCTCGCCGTCCCTGGCGTCTTCGCGGCGCACGCGGGCGGAGCCGCCTTCGGCGCCGAGCAGCGTGCCGCGGAAACGCTTGCGGCCCTCGGCGGCCACCGCCATCTCGACCTTGAGCACATGGCCGGCGTAGCGCTCGAAGTCGGAGCGCCGCACCAGCGGCCGGTCGATGCCGGGCGACGACAGCTCCAGCCGGTATTCGCGGTCGATCGGATCGGCCTCGTCGAGCACCGGCGACAGCGCGCGCGAGGCCGCCTCGCAGTCCTCGATCGACATGGTGCCGTCCGGACGTTCGGCCATGATCTGGACGGTGCAGCCGTCCGCGCCGGACACGCGCGCCCGCACCAGCCGGAAGCCCAGCGTCGCGAGCACGGGCTCGGCGAGGGCGGCGACCCGCGCCGCCAGTCCCGGCTCCACGATCAGCCGCCGGTCGTCGTCCGGCGTGGGGGTTTCGGTGTCGTTCATCGTCCGCTTTTCAGCCTGAGCATGATCGGGTCCGAAAACCGACCGCTTTCCGGGACCATGCTTCTGCCTGTAAGATGCTGTATTATCTTTCTTTTTCGCCCCCGGGGCGGGTTCGGCCGCCGCAGGTAACAAAAAAGAGCGGGTCCGGTGGGGCCCACTCTCAAAAATCGACCGGATCATCCGACCGTTATGAGATGTCCATACAGCAACATCCATACAGACAGGCGGAATATAGCGCGTTCGTCCGCATTCGCAAGGTGCGATTGGCCGGGCGCGCCTCGGCGGCGCGGCCTCGGTCGCGCGGCGGGTTCTGTCCGGAGCAGGAGCCGGCCCCGCCTTGATGCTCTAACCTTTCTTTCACGAAGCCCCCCTAGTTTGGCGGAGCGGCCGTTTGTGAGTGTGCGTGCGGCGCGGGGGTGTTCATGTCTGCAGCCGTATCGCTGATTCCCGAGCTTGAAGACGTCATCGAGCACGGCTCCGAAAGCAAGCGCACCCAGACCATCCGGCGCATCGCCAACCTGTTCATCGACGGCGCCGCCCATTTCAGGGACGAGCACGTCGGCCTGTTCGACGACGTGCTGACCCGTCTCGTGACCGAGATCGAGTCCAAGGCGCGTTCGGAGCTGGCTGCGCAGCTCGCCCCGGTGGAGAATGCGCCGCCCGAGCTGATGCGCCAGTTCGCGAACGACGACGACATCGCGGTGGCCGGGCCGGTGCTGACCCAATCCGCGCGGCTGCGCGATATCGACCTGGTGGACGTCGCCAAGACCAAGGGTCAGGCGCATCTGTTCGCGATCTCCGGCCGGCCGGGGATCGGCGAGGCCGTCACCGACGTGCTGGTGCGGCGCGGCGGCGATCAGGTGGTCCACAGCGTCGCGGGCAACAGAACCGCGAAGCTGTCGGAGGGCGGCTTTTCCGCGCTGGTGCAGCGCGCGCACGGCGACAGCGTGCTGGCCGAGGTGGTCGGCGCGCGGCCGGACATCCCGCCGCACCTGTTCCGTGACCTGCTGGTGCGCGCGACCGCGGTGGTGCAGCAGCGCCTGCTGTCGCAGGCCAGGCCCGAGACCCAGCTCGAGATCCAGCGCGTGCTCGACAAGGTCAGCGACGAGGTCGCAAAGGCCGCGCCGGCGCGCGACTACGCGGCGGCGCAAAAGACGGTGCTGGAGATGCACCAGGGCGGCAAGCTCGACGAGGCCGGGCTGGTGGGCTTCGCGCAGGACAGGAAATTCGAGGAGACCGTCGCGGCCCTTTCGCTCTTGTGCGGCGTGCCGATCGAGGCCGCGGACCGTCTGGTGGCCGGCGACCGGCCTGATCCGATCCTGATCCTGTGCCGCGCCGCCGGTTACTCCTGGCAGACCGCGCGCGCCATCATCATGTCGCGGCCGAGCGCCAAGGGCACGTCGAGCCAGTCGCTCGACGCGGCGTTCGCGAATTTCGAAAAGCTGTCGCCCACGACCGCGCAGCGCGTCGTGCGGTTCTGGCAGGTGCGCTCGCCGGACGACGCGGCGTAGGCGGCGCGACATCAGCCGCTGGGCACCCAGTCTCACCGTCTCCTGAAAATCAGATAGCAGGGCGTGCGGCCTTCGCGCACCGCCTTGGCCTCGTAGCGGGTGCGCGTGAAGCCGGGCCACGGCTCGCGCCAGTCGCGGGCCTGCTCCGCGGCCCATTCGAAATGCGGCGAGCGCATCGCCCGCACCAGCGTCCACTCGACGTAATGCGGGATGTCGCTGGCGAAGCGGAATTCGCCGCCGGGCCGCACGATGCGCGCGATCTGCGCCACGCTCTCGTCCTGCACGAAGCGGCGCTTCCAGTGGCGCCGCTTTGGCCACGGGTCGGGATAGAGCAGGTCGAAGCGCGCGATGCTTGCGTCGGGCAGCCACGTCAGCAGGTCGGTGGCGTCGCCATGGTGCAGGCGGATGTTGGCAAGGCCGCGCTCGTCGATGGCCGCGAGCGCCTTGGCCATGCCGTTGACGAACGGCTCGACCCCGATGAAGCCGGTGTCCGGATGGCGCTCCGCCTCGGCCATCAGGTGCTCGCCGCCGCCGAAGCCGCTCTCCACGCGCACCTCGCGCGCTTGCGGAAACAGCGTGCGCAGGTCGGTGGGTGCGGGCCGCGCGAGGTCGAGCGCCAGCCGCGGCAGCAGCGATTCGAACAGCGCGGCTTGTCCTGCGCGCAGCGTGTGGCCCTTGCGCCGGCCGAAGAACGCGCCGGTCCGTTTTGCGTGATCGTCCGTCATCGCGGCACTATCAAAAACGACGATGCCCGGCACAAGACCGGGCATCGCGCATTCGTTTCGATCGAAGAGCTTATTTGAACGCGCTCTTGAGCTGGCCGACGAGATCGGTCTTCTCCCAGGAGAAGCCGCCGTCCTTCTCCGGCGCGCGGCCGAAGTGGCCGTAAGCCGCGGTGCGGCGGTAGATCGGCCGGTTCAGCTTGAGCGTGCGGCGGATGTTGGTGGGCGTGAGCCGGAACAGCTCGGGCAGCACCTTCTCCAGCTTGCGCTCATCCACCTTGCCGGTGCCGTGCAGGTTCACCAGGAGCGACATCGGGTCGGCGACGCCGATCGCGTAGGCGACCTGGATCGTGCACTCGTCGGCGAGGCCGGCGGCCACCACGTTCTTGGCGAGGTAGCGCGCAGCATAGGCGGCCGAACGGTCCACCTTGGTCGGGTCCTTGCCGGAGAACGCGCCACCGCCATGCGGGGCGTAGCCGCCGTAGGTGTCCACGATGATCTTGCGGCCGGTGAGGCCGCAGTCGCCGTCGGGGCCGCCGACCACGAAGTTACCGGTCGGGTTGACGAGGAAGTCGGATGCCTTCTCCGGCATCCAGCCCTTCGGCAGCGCCGAGGCGACGCTGTCGGCGATCATCTCCTTGATCAGGCCGGGCGTATATTTCTTGCCCTTCTTGTCCTTCTCATTGTGCTGGGTCGAGACCACGACCTTGGTGGCGCCGACCGCCTTGCCGTCGACGTAGCGCACCGTGACCTGGCTTTTGGAGTCGGGCTGCAGGTCGGGCAGCTTGCCGGCGCGGCGCTTCTCGGAGAGCACCTTGAGGATCTTGTGCGAGAAGAAGATCGGGGCCGGCATGAACGAGCCCTTCTCGTAGACCTCGCTCTGGGTGCAGGCGTAGCCGAACATCATGCCCTGATCGCCGGCGCCTTCTTCCTCCGCGCCCTTCTTCTTCTTGGCGTCC
>CAZZCV010000152.1:0-4427 GCA_964653225.1 uncultured Rhodoplanes sp.
GAGAAGTGGGACGCGATCATCGCGATCAACCTGTCGTCGTCGTTCCACACCATCCATGCGGCGATCCCCGGCATGAAGACGCGGAAATGGGGCCGCATCATCAACATCGCGTCGGCGCACGGCCTCGTCGCCAGCGGCCAGAAGGTCGCTTACGTCGCGGCCAAGCACGGCCTCGTCGGCCTGACCAAGACGGTGGCGATCGAGGCGGCGAACGACGGCGTCACCTGCAACGCGATCTGCCCCGGCTGGGTGCTCACGCCGCTGGTGCAGAAGCAGATCGACGCGCGCGCGGCGAACGGGAAGCTTTCGGTCGAGAAGGCCAGGGTGGAGCTGCTGGCCGAGAAGCAGCCGTCGCTGGACTTCGTCACGCCCGAACAGCTCGGCGGCCTCGCCGTGTTCCTCTGCTCGGAGGCGGCCTCGCAGATCCGCGGCGCGTCGCTCTCCGTGGACGGCGGCTGGACCGCGCAATAGGGCGGCGGGGCAGGGGTTGATTTCTCCGGCGCGGTCTCGATCTTAGAAACGATGACGGCCGACGACACCGAAAAGAACCGCTTCTCCGCCCGCGCCCGCCGCTATGCGCGGGTCGGCGTCAACGTCGGCGGCGTGGCCGCGAAAGCGGCCGGCGCGCGTCTGTTCGGCCTCGATCTCGACCGGGGCCGGAACGCAGCCGAACTGGCCGCCGCCCTCGGCGGGCTCAAGGGTCCGATCATGAAGGTGGCGCAGCTTCTCGCCACCATACCCGAGGCGTTGCCGCCGGAATATATCGAGCAACTCGCGAAGCTGCAGAACCAGGCTCCGCCGATGGGCTGGGCCTTCGTCAAGCGGCGCATGCAGGCGGAACTGGGCGCGGGCTGGCAATCGCGGTTCGAGAGCTTCGAGCACCAGCCGGCGGCCGCGGCCTCGCTCGGCCAGGTGCACCGCGCGACATCCATCGACGGTTCGGCGCTGGCCTGCAAGCTGCAATACGCCGACATGCAGTCGGCGGTGGAGGCAGACCTGCGTCAGCTCGGCGTGCTGTTCGCGATCCGCCGGAGGTTCGATCCGGCCATCGACACGACGGAAATCGTCAAGGAGATCGGCGCGCGTGTGCGCGAGGAGCTGGATTATCGCCGCGAGGCCGCGCATGCCGCGCTCTACGCTGAAATCCTCGGCAGCGCGGACAACGTGCGGGTGCCGCGCGTCTGGCCCGAACTCTCGACAGGCCGTCTGCTGACGCTGGACTGGCTCGACGGCACGCGGCTGCTCGACCACAAGGACGAGACGCTGGACGTGCGGAACCGGCTCGGCCGGGCCATGTTCACCGCGTGGTGGCTGCCGTTCAGCCGCTACGGCGTGATCCACGGCGATCCGCATCTGGGCAACTACAGCGTTTTCGCCGACGAGGCCGGGCCCGCAGGCATCAACCTGCTGGACTACGGCTGCATCCGCATCTTCCCGCCGAGCTTCGTCGGCGGCGTGGTCGACCTCTACAACGGGCTGCGCCGGGGCGACGACGATCTCGTGGTCCATGCCTACGAGACCTGGGGCTTCCGCAGGCTGTCGCGGGAGCTGATCGACATTCTCAACGTGTGGGCGCGCTTCATCTACGGCCCGCTGATGGACGACCGCGTGCGCAGCATCGCCGACGGTGTCGCGCCCGGCGAATACGGCCGCCGCCAGGCGTTCGAAGTGCATCGCGCGCTCAAGCGCGCCGGCCCGGTCACGGTGCCGCGCGAGTTTGTCCTGATGGACCGCGCCGCCATTGGACTCGGTGGCGTGTTCCTGCACCTGCGTGCGGAGCTGAACTTCCATCGGCTGTTCGAAGAAGCGATGGAGGACTTCTCGGTGTTGCGGGTGGCGGAGCGACAAGCCGCCGCGCTCGCGCGTGTTGATCTCGCGCCTGCGAATTGAGATTTTCCACCGCTGCGGCCCCGCAGGAGACAGTGCCGGTTGGACATCCCTGCGGCCCCGCGATATGGGGATGTCCGGTTTTCGACCCTGTCCGCCGCCCGCCCGCCGCGATTCGCACTCGCGCAACGACGAACGATCGACTTGGAGAAACCATGCGCCTTGCCCGGCTGGTCTCTTGCGCCGTGCTTGCCCTTGCGGCGGCCCTGGCCGGTCCGCCTCCCGCGCTCGCGGCCTGCGCGGATGAGATCGGCAAGCTGATGTCGCGCGACACCGAGAAGCTGGCCACCCGCTACAATCGGGTTTCGACCCGGATCGAGCGTCAGGGCCCGGACCCCAAGCTGGTCGCCGAGGGCTGCCGGATCGCGCGCGCGCTCGAGCCGCGCCTGCTGGAGCAGATTGCGGCGCTGCGGCAGTCGGGCTGCAGCAAGGACCCCAGCGTCGGTGCGATGGTGGCCGATATCGTGCGCGGGCACGAGGCCGACCTCGCGGCCATGCGCAAGGCCACCGCCGCGACCTGCCGGTAGCGCGGGGCCTGCCGAAAAACCTTCTGGACCGGCGGCGGGCCGCCGTCCGCGCGGCATTGCCCGGCTGGACCGTTTCCGCTAATCCTGAGCCCGATTACGCCTTGCATCGAAAGGATGGCGGGATGGCCGCGCACAGCGAAACCGAATACACGACCGCGGACGGCAACGACTATCCGGCCCACGAACAGACCTACGAGGGTTTCCTCCAGCTCATGCTGGTCGGCACGTTCTATTGCCTGAATGTGGCCGTGGCCCTGGCCATCGGCGGCTACAAGGGCGGCTGGTGGACGATGACCGGGATCCTGGTGGTTTCGAGCATCGTGGCGGCGCATGGGCTTGCGACCGGCGCGAAGGTGCCGAGCTATGTGATGCTGGCGCTTGCGCTGGTGATCATGGCTCTCTCATGATGAATTCGACGCGGCCGTCCGGCTGCGTCGTCTTTCCGGAACAGACCGGATCGGGGGACGGGGGTAATGCGTATTGCCATTGCGCGTGAGGGCGATGCCGGCGAGCCACGGGTCGCGGCGACGCCCGAGACGGTCAAGAAGCTGATCGGGCTCGGCGCCGAGGTCTCGGTCGCGCCCGGCGCTGGCGCGCGCTCCGGCATTCCCGACGACGAGTTCAAGGCCGCGGGCGCGAAGCTTTCCGACGACGCCTCCGGCGCGGACGTCGTGCTCAAGGTCCGCCGGCCCGCCGCCGCCGAGCTTGCGACCTACAGGAAGGGCGCGCTGGTCGTCGCGATCATGGATCCTTACGGCAACGACGCCGCGCTCAAGGCGCTGGCCGACGCCGGCGTGGTCGCCTTCGCGATGGAGCTGATGCCGCGCATCACCCGCGCGCAGTCAATGGACGTGCTGTCCAGCCAGGCCAACCTCGCGGGCTACCGCGCGGTGGTGGACGCCGCCGCCGAATACGGCCGCGCCTTGCCGATGATGATGACCGCCGCCGGCACCGTGCCGGCCGCCAAGGTGTTCGTGATGGGCGTGGGCGTCGCGGGATTGCAGGCGATCGCGACCGCGCGCCGGCTCGGCGCGATCGTGACCGCGACCGACGTGCGGCCGGCCGTGAAGGAGCAGGTCCAGTCGCTGGGCGCCAAGTTCATCGCGGTCGAGGACGACGAGTTCAAGCAGGCCGAGACCGCTGGCGGCTACGCCAAGGAAATGTCGAAGGAGTACCAGGCCAAGCAGGCCGAGCTGGTCGCCGAGCACATCAAGAAGCAGGACATCGTCATCACCACGGCGCTGATCCCCGGCCGGGCCGCGCCGCGCCTGATCTCGGCCGGCATGGTGGCCTCGATGCGGCCGGGCTCGGTGATCGTCGATCTCGCGGTGGAGCGCGGCGGCAACGTCGAGGGCGCGAAGGCGGGCGAGTTGGTGGAGGCGAACGGCGTGAAGATCGTCGGCCACCTCAACGTGCCGGGCCGGCTCGCGGCCTCGGCCTCGGCGCTCTATGCCAAGAACCTGCTGACGTTCCTGGAAACGCTGATCGACAAGAAGGAAAAGACGATCGCGATCAACTGGGACGACGAGATCGTGAAAGGCACCGCGCTCACCCGCGATGGGGTGGTGGTGCATCCGAATTTCGCGCCGAAGACGGGCGCATAGGGGCGGACATGACACCGGCGCCCCGACAAGAGCTGTCATTCCGGGACGCCGCGCAGCGGCGCCCAGCATCGGAGATCAGGCCATGACAGGTTCCCCGCTCGACGGAGTCGATCCGTTCGTCTTCCTGCTGTCGATCTTCGTGCTGGCCGTGTTCGTCGGCTACTACGTCGTGTGGTCGGTCACGCCGGCGCTGCACACGCCGCTGATGTCGGTCACCAACGCGATCTCGTCGGTCATCGTGGTCGGTGCGCTGCTCGCGGTCGGCGTGCCGCTGCTCGGCAACGAGAACGGGCCGGTCTGGGCGCGCGCGTTCGGCTTCGTCGCGCTGGTGCTGGCCTCGATCAACATCTTCGGCGGCTTCCTGGTCACGCAGCGGATGCTGGCGATGTACCAGAAGAAAAAGAAGTGA
>CAZZCV010000153.1:0-4343 GCA_964653225.1 uncultured Rhodoplanes sp.
CATCGAGCTTGAGCGCGACCACGCCGCGGCAGCGGCCTTCCTGATCCATGATCAGATCGATGGCGAAATATTCGATGAAGAATTCCGCCGAATGCCGCAGCGATTGGGCATAGAGCGTGTGCAGGATGGCGTGACCGGTGCGGTCGGCGGCGGCGCAGGTGCGCTGCGCGGTGCCCTTGCCGTAATGCGTGGTCATGCCGCCGAACGGGCGCTGGTAGATCTTGCCGTCCTCCTCGCGGCGCGAGAACGGCAGGCCCCAGTGCTCAAGCTCGTAGACCGCGGCCGGCGCCTCGCGGCACATGTATTCGATCGAGTCCTGGTCGCCGAGCCAGTCGGCGCCCTTGACCGTGTCGTACATGTGCCACTTCCAGTCGTCCTCGCTCATGTTGCCGAGCGCGGCGGCGATGCCGCCTTGCGCCGCGACCGTGTGCGAGCGGGTCGGAAACACCTTGGTGATGCAGGCGGTGCGAAGGCCCGCCTCGGAGCAGCCCACCACGGCGCGCAGGCCGGAGCCGCCGGCGCCGATCACCACCACGTCGTAGGTGTGGTCCTCGATCGGATAGGCGCGGCCGTTGATTCCGGGGGCGCCGTTGGTCTTCTCGTCGGCCATGTCAAACTCCGAACGACAGCTTGAGGATGGCGAACGCCGCCGCGGTTCCCACCGCGAAGCAGAAGAAGGTGCTGGCCATCAGGATCAGCAGCTTCGGCAGTTCGTCGTGAACGTAGTCCTCGATGATGACCTGCATGCCCAGCCACATGTGATAGACGCTGGTGACGATGAACAGCAGCATCAGGATCGCCACCAGCGGCGAGCCGAGGATCTGCACCACGGCGGCGTGGTTGCGGCCGAGCAGGCTGAGCACCAGCACCACGAAGGCGATGGTCAGCGGGATCAGCGCCACCGACGTCAGGCGCTGCTGCCAGAAGTGACGGGTGCCGCTCTTCGCGGAGCCGAGGTGGCGCACGCGCGCCAGCGGCGTGCGGATGCTGTTGCCGGACTTGGCGGGGCCGCTCATCGGATGCCTCCCATCACCAGAACGCCGATGAACCACAGGACGACGGTGATGCCGATCGAGCCGACGAGCGTCGCGACCGTCAGCCATTCGCGCTCCGCCGGGCCGAAGCCGCGGCCGGTGTCCCAGATCAGGTGGCGGATGCCGCCGAGCGCGTGGTGGATCAGCGCCCAGGTGTAGCCGAACAGGATCAGCCGGCCGAACAGCGTCTCCATGAACCATTGCACGCCGGCGTAGGCGTTCGGGCCGGCGGCGATCGCGATCAGCCACCACACCATCAGCAGCGTGCCGAAGTAGAGCGCGCCGCCGAGGATGCGATGCGTGATCGACATCAGATAGGTCAGCGACGGGTAGTAGATCTGGACGTGCGGCGACAGCGGCCGGTTTTTCCCGGACGGCGGTGCGGAGGTCTTGGCTTCGGCCATGATGCGAAATCCGGCGGGCTGGAGCGGTAGTTTGGGATCGTTCGTAGTTGAAGCCCGGGGCTGCCGCAATGCGCCAAGCATCGCGGGCCCTATGCAGGGTTGTATTTGGTACGAGAACAATTCTAACTTCGTAGACTGCGAAACATGGCCGGGAACCAATCGGCCTGCAATATGTGTTTTTTTGAGAATACCTTCGCCAAACGCGAAGGATCATTCCTCCCTCGCCAGAGGGACCGTTTGGCCGCGGGAGGCCCACGAGGGACCGGAAACCACCATGCGCTTCGACCTGACCGATCTCAGTCTGTTTCGCCATGTGGTGGAGGCGGGCAGCATCACCCACGGCGCGGAGCGGGCCAATCTGGCGCTCGCCGCGGCCTCCACGCGCGTCCGCAACATGGAGGCGGCGCTCGGCGCGCCGCTCCTGATCCGCACCCGGCACGGCGTCCGGCCGACCCAGGCCGGCAACACGCTGCTGACCCATGCCCGCACCATGCTGGCCCAGGCCGAGCGGTTGCGGGAGGACCTGGGCGCCTACGCCGGCGGGCTCGCGGGTCAGGTGCGGGTGATGTCGAACACCAACGCGCTGACCGAATTTCTCCCCGAGACGCTCAGCTCGTTCCTGGCCACGCATCCGAACGTGAGCGTGGACCTGGAGGAGCGGCTGTCCGACGAGATCGTCGGCCTGATCGCGGAAGGGGTGGGCGACATCGGCATCGTCGCCGGCACCGTCGATGCCGGGCGGCTGACCACCTATCCGTTCCGCACCGACCGCTTCGTGCTGGTGGTGGCGAAGTCCCATCCGCTGGCGGCACGCTCGAGGATCGACTTCGTGGACACGCTCGATCACGACTTCGTCGGGCTCGACCGCTCCAGCGCGGCGCAGCGCTTCTTCGCCGACAAGGCGGCCCGGCTCGGCCGCACGCTGCGGCTGCGGGTACAGCTTCGAAGTTTCGACGCGGTGTGCCGGCTGGTGGAGTGCGAGGTCGGCGTCGGCATCGTGCCGGCGACCACGGCGGCGCGGGCGATGAAGGCGATGGCGATCAAGGTGGTGGATCTCGCTGACCCTTGGGCGCTGCGCGACCTGGCGATCTGCATCCGCGACATCGAGGCGCTGCCGCCCTACGCGCGGCAACTGGTCGAGCACATGCGGGCGGCGTAGGGCGGGTCCCGAAAGCGGAAGCCGGCATTCGGACAGCACCACGCCCCAACAAGAGTCACCGCGGCATCAGCACCCAGTAATCCAGCTCCAGCAGCACCGCCGGATCGGGTTCGTCGCCGGCCTTCAGCGGAAAATCGGCGCAGGGCCGGTCGCGCGTCGCCACCGTGCGCAGCCGCAGCGCGCCGACGTCGTCGCGGCCACGCAGCGGACTTTTCGCCAGCACCTCCGACCACGCGAACACCGTGCTGCCCGCGAACAGCGGCGCGACGTGGCGTCCGCCGTTGATCGCCGCGACGTGGAAGGCGTTGCCGAGGCCGTTGAACGACAGCGCCCGCGCCAGCGAGATCACGTGGCCGCCGTAGATCAGGCGTCGGCCGAACCGGCTCTGCGCGGCGGAGAACTGGTCGAAGTGGACCTTCGCGGTGTTCTGATAGAGCCGCGTGGCGATCTGGTGCTCGGCCTCCTCGACGGTCATGCCGTCCACATGGTCGATCCTCTCGCCCACCTCGTAATCGTCGAAGCGGTGCGGGCTGCCGGCCAGCACGAAATCGTAGGCGCGGGCGTCGAGCGGGGGGCAGGCTTCGCCAAGGCGGCCGGGCTCCACCGCGGTGAGCAGGCGCGGCACATGGTCGGCCGGCGCGGGTGCCGCCTCGTCGCGCTTTCGCACCATGACCCAGCGCGCATATTCGAGGACGATGGTGCCGTCCTGCTTCGTCCCCGTGGAGCGGACGTAGACGATGCCGGTCTTGCGGCTCTGATTCTCCTTGAGCCCGATCACCTCCGAGGCCGCGGTCAGCGTGTCGCCGGGATAGACCGGAGCACGGAAAAGACAGCCGGCGTAGCCCAGGTTGGCGATCGCGTTCAGCGACACGTCCGGCACGGTCTTGCCGAACACCATGTGGAACACCAGCAGATCGTCCACCGGCGCGTGGGGGTAGCCGATCCCCCGGGCGAAGGCGTCGGACGACTGCACGGCGAAGCGGGAGCCGAACAGGCCATTGTAGAGCGCCACGTCCCCGCCGGTCACGGTGCGCGGGGTGGCGTGGCGGATCGTCTGGCCGAGGCGGAAGTCCTCGAAGAAGTTGCCGGAGCTGGTCTTGGTCATCGCCGGACGTTGCCAGAGATTTGGGGCCGGTTCATGCGCAAAAAACAGCAGGCGTGCGCCCCCCCGCCTTGCCAAGCCCGGCGGCGGCCTTTAGCAATCCGCCCGGTTCCAGGCGTGAGGAAACGAGGACAGGATGGCGACCCACAAGCTCCTTCTGCTCGCCGGCGACGGCATCGGCCCCGAGGTGATGGCCGAGGTCAAAAAGCTGATCGCCTGGATGAACGGCCACGGCATGGGCACGTTCGAAACCCAGGACGGGCTGGTCGGCGGCGCCTGCTACGACGCGCACCAGGTTTCGATCACCGACGAGACGATGGCCAGGGCGCAGTCCGCCGATGCCGTCATCTTCGGCGCGGTCGGCGGTCCGAAGTGGGATGCGGTGCCCTACGACGCGCGGCCCGAGGCCGGCCTGCTGCGGCTGCGCAAGGAGTTGGCGCTCTACGCCAACCTGCGTCCCGCCGTGACCTATCCGGCGCTGGCCGACGCCTCCTCGCTCAAGCGGGAGCTGGTCGAGGGCCTCGACATCCTGATCCTGCGCGAACTGACCGGCGGGGTCTATTTCGGCGAGCCCAAGACCATCACCGACCTCGGCAACGGTCAGAAGCGCGCGGTGGATACCCAGGTCTACGACAGCTACGAGA
>CAZZCV010000154.1:0-4275 GCA_964653225.1 uncultured Rhodoplanes sp.
CGCGATGGTCGCGGGCTTCGGTGACGTCGGCAAGGGCTCCGCCGCCTCGCTGCGGCAGGCCGGCTGCCGCGTCATGGTCTCCGAGATCGACCCGATCTGCGCGCTGCAGGCCGCGATGGAGGGCTACGAGGTGACGACGATGGAGGACGCGGTCAAGCGCGCCGACATCTTCGTGACCGCGACCGGCAACAAGGACATCATCACCGCAGACCACATGCGGCAGATGAAGGACCGCGCCATCGTCTGCAACATCGGCCACTTCGACAACGAGATCGACGTCGCCGGCCTGAAGAACATGAAGTGGGTCAACATCAAGCCGCAGGTGGACGAGATCGAGTTCCCCGACGGCCACCGCATCATCCTGCTGTCGGAAGGCCGGCTGGTGAATCTCGGCAATGCGATGGGGCACCCGTCCTTCGTGATGTCGTCGTCGTTCTCGAACCAGACGCTGGCGCAGATCGAGCTGTGGGCCAACCCCGGCAAGTACGAGAAGAAGGTCTACACGCTGCCCAAGCACCTGGACGAGAAGGTGGCGCGGCTGCACCTCGACAAGATCGGCGTCAAGCTCACCAAGCTGCGCCCCGACCAGGCCGAATACATCGGCGTGAAGATCGAGGGCCCGTTCAAGGCGGACCACTACCGCTACTGAGAACGCCGCTCCGCTTCGACCTGATGCCCGGCCGCAAGGCCGGGCATTTCGTTTTGAAGCCCGTCTTCGCCGTCACCGCGGCGGCACGATGGAGATCAGGTAACGGCCGGGACGGCCTGGCACGCCCCAATAGGTCCGCACCACCTCGACCTCGCTGCGCCGGACGTCCGGGTGCATCGCCTCGCGCGGCCGGATCATCGCGATGCAGGCCGGGTCGTCCGCCGGGCAGACCATGGCCACGCCGTCGCGCGCCACGCGGGCGGGATCGATCGGCGAGCGCGCCCGGTTGTCGAACTCGGTGAAGGCCGACGGCCGGTCCCTGAGATAGAACACGGTCCCGAAGGCCAGCACCGGCTCGCCGCCGATGAAGCGCAGCGGCCGGCCGGTCACCGCGTCCCAGGCCTTGTCCACCTCCGCCGCCAGCAGCTGGTAGTGGTCCGAGCCCTTGGGCACGCCGCGCTGGTGGATGATCAAGCCGATGAAGGGCGACGCGACGAGCATGACCACCGGGAACGCAATCGCGAGCCCGACCACATGCCTGACCGCCGCCCGCGGGATCGTCATCCGCGGCGACGACAGCAGCACCACCGGCAGCAGCGTCATCGACGCCATCGCCCAGATCGAGACCACCTCGGACTGCGCGGCGACCGCGAGCGCCGCCGGCAGCAGGATCGGCACCGCGAACGCGACCAGCGCGGTGCGTCTTCGCGTGTCGGCCGGCCAGAGCGCGTCCGCGAGCGCGGCCCGGTTCGGCCGCGTCAGCGTGAGCGTGAACAGGATCGGCGCGGCGCAATAGCCGAGCGCGCCGCCGACATAGCCCAGCCCGGTCGCAAGCGCCTGCCAGCGGCTTTCGACCGGATGCGAATCCGTGGCGTAGCCAAACGCCTCGAAGCCGGATTGGGCAAGCCACCAGAGATGCGGCGAAAGCGCCGCGAAGCCTGCGGCCACCGTCACCCACGGCGCGGCCGAGCGGAAGTAGAGCCTGCGGCGCGGATCGCTCAGCGCGGCTGCGGCGAGCCCGGCCAGCAGCAGCACCGACCAGTATTTCGCCAGCATCGCCACGGCCGCGGCCACCCCCGCCAGCGCGGCGTGGACGAGGCTTCGGGTCTCGAACGAGCGCAGGAAGAAATACGTCGCCGCCGCCCACGCCGGCATCATCGCCGTGTTGACGTTGAACTTGAGGGCATGAAAGTTGAACAGCGGAATGAAGGTGAGCAGCGCCAACCCGACGATGCGCTTGTCGGCGTCGAGATAGTCGGCCGACAGCCGCCACGCGAACCAGAGCGCCAGCGCGGTCAGCGCCATCGCGAACAGGTAGTAGCTCCAGTCCGTCAGCGGAAAGACCTTGAACCAGGCCCACACCAGCCAGCCTGCCAGCGGCGGATGCTTGGCGTAACCGAGGTCGGGTTCGCGCGACCACGCCACCGCCTCGCCCATGTCGAAGTGGATGTCCTGGCTGCCCTTGGCGAGCGCGCCGTACAGCGCCCACAGCACGGCATAGGCGACCAGCACCAGCGCCGCGGTGCGCTCGCGCCGCGCGGGATCGGCCAGCGCCGCGACCAGGCGGTCGGCGGGCGCGAGCAGGCGATCGAAGATCGTCGGGAAGGCCATGGGACTCTTTGCAGGACGGCGGCCGGCAAGGCCTTGGGTCTCTATCGCACACGCCCACCGAAACGGTCCACCCGGCGGTGCCGGCCGGGACGCCTTGTCCCGCGATGGACAGGCTGCGGAGCGGGTGCCAATGTTCGCCTCCCGAACGGTCACGCGGCCGCTCAGAGCCGCCATTCGGAACAGGGAAGGAGACGCTCCCATGACGGCGGCCCATGCGATCCCGCGCGCCTGCGCAGCTCTCGGCCTCGGCGTCTGGCTTGCAGCCGCCGCGGCGCAGCCGGCTGCGGCGGATGCCGTGGCGGATTTCTACCGCGGCAAGACCATCAACGTTTACATCGGCGTCGGCGTGGGCGGCGAATACGACCTGCAGGCGCGGCTGGTCGCCCGCCACATCGGCAAGCACATCCCCGGCAACCCGACCGTGGTGTCCCAGAACATGACCGGCGCAGGCGGTCTGCGCATGGCCAACTACCTCTATAACGTCGCGCCCAAGGACGGCACCGCCATCGGCATGATCGCCAACGCCTTTCCCGCCATGCAGGCGGTCGGCACCGCGGGCGTGCAGTTCGACGCCTCGAAGATGGGCTGGATCGGCTCGATGGCGCCGTCGGTCGAAACGATGGCGGTGTGGCACACGGCCGGCGTCCGGTCGATCGAGGACGCCAAACAGAAGGAGGTGATCGCGGGCGCCACCGGCCGCGGCGCCACCACCTTCACCTATCCGCAGATCATGAACGAAATCCTCGGCACCAAATTCAAGATCGTCACCGGCTATCCCGGCGGCAACCAGATCAACCTGGCGATGGAGCGCGGCGAGGTGCAGGCGCGCAACAACACCTGGTCGAGCTGGAAGGCGACCAAGCCGGCCTGGGTCCGGGACAAGCAGATCCACGTCATCGCCCAGGCCGGCCCGCGCGCCAAGGACCTCGACGCGCCGTCGGTGGAGAGCCTGGCCCGCACCCCGGAGGACCGCCAGTTCGTCGAGTTGGTGATGTCCGGCACCCGGTTCGGACGGCCGCTCGCCACCAACGCCGGGGTTCCGGCGGAGCGGGTGGCGGCGCTGCGCGCGGCCTTCGACGCCACCATGAAGGATCCCGCGTTCCTGGCCGAGGCGAAGTCGATGAACTTCGAGGTCGATCCGGTGCGCGGCGAGACCATGCAGACGGTGGTGGACCGCCTGCTCGCCACGCCCAGGCCGGTGGCCGCGCGCGCCAAGGCGATGATGGAGTAGCGGCTCGGGACGCTCTCCGGAGCATGACCGGAACGGGCGTCTTTTCTATCGTCATGGCCGGGCATAACCCGTCGAAGACGGGCGTAACCGCCCTGATGCCCCGGCCATCCACGTCTTTGTCTCTGCGGAAACGTCGTGAAGACGTGGATGCCCGGCATAAAGCCGGGCATGACGACTTCAACAAGGAGCAGGCCCCTCAGGACGAGGTTTTCGGAACGCGTTGCCGCGTCCGGAAACCGTCCTTGCCGCCGCCCAAGCGCGGTGTTATCTGCCGCTCATGACGGCCGCTCCCATTGAAAACATCCGCAATTTCTCGATTGTCGCACACATCGACCACGGGAAATCGACGCTGGCCGACCGGCTGATCCAGCTCACCGGCGGGCTCGACGAGCGCGAGATGGCGGGCAAGGAGCAGGTGCTCGACTCGATGGACATCGAGCGCGAGCGCGGCATCACCATCAAGGCGCAGACCGTCCGCCTGTCCTACAAGGCCAGGGACGGCCAGACCTACGTCCTCAACCTGATCGACACGCCCGGCCACGTCGACTTCGCCTACGAGGTCAACCGCAGCCTCGCCGCCTGCGAGGGCTCGCTGCTGGTGGTGGACGCGAGCCAGGGCGTCGAGGCGCAGACGCTGGCCAACGTCTACCATGCCATCGACGCCGGCCACGAGATCGTGCCGGTGCTCAACAAGGTGGACCTGCCCGCGGCCGAGCCCGACAAGGTGAAACAGCAGATCGAGGACGTGATCGGCCTCGACGCCTCCAATTAGGTGATGATCTCG
>CAZZCV010000155.1:0-4234 GCA_964653225.1 uncultured Rhodoplanes sp.
ACCGATGAGACGCTGGTCGAGATGACCAACGGCTGCATCTGCTGCACCTTGCGCGACGATCTGCTCAAGGAGGTGCGCAGGCTCGCGGAGGAGGGGCGCTTCGACTACCTGCTGATCGAATCCACCGGTATCTCCGAGCCGCTGCCGGTGGCCGCGACCTTCGACTTTCGCACCGAGGAGGGCGACAGCCTTTCGGACGTGGCGCGACTCGACACGATGGTCACGGTGGTCGATGCGGTCAATCTCCTGAACGACTATTCGTCCTTCGAGTTCCTGCGCGACCGCGGCGAGTCGCTGGGCGAGGACGACCAGCGCACGCTCGTCGATCTGCTGGTGGACCAGATCGAGTTCGCCGACGTGGTGGTGCTCAACAAGGCCGGCGACGCGCCGCCCGACAGGCTCGACGCCGCGCGCAAGATCGTGCGCGCGCTCAACCCCGAAGCTGACGTGATCGAGGCGGATTTCGCGCGCGTGCCGTTCGAGCGGGTGCTCGACACCGGACGGTTCGACCACGAGAAGGCCCAGCAGCATCCGGTCTGGTTCAAGGAGCTCTATGGCTTCGCGGAGCACAGGCCGGAGACCGAGGAATACGGCGTTTCGAGCTTCGTCTATCGCGCGCGGCGGCCGTTCGATCCGGAGAAATTCCAGCGCTTCGTCCGGTCGTCGTGGCCCGGCGTCATCCGGGCCAAGGG
This sequence comes from uncultured Rhodoplanes sp., assembly GCA_964653225.1. Lineage (GTDB taxonomy): Bacteria > Pseudomonadota > Alphaproteobacteria > Rhizobiales > Xanthobacteraceae > Z2-YC6860. The sequence goes on from CAZZCV010000155.1 coordinate 693, forward strand.
ACATTTCTGGATTGCGACCCGGCCGAAATGGGTCGGCGAGCTGAGCCAGGCGGGCTCGATCATCCGCACGGAAGGGCTCGGGCACTGGTGGGTGGCGGTCCCGAAGATGATGTGGCCGACCCACCAGCTCTGGCGCGACCAGCTCAAGAAGAACTGGCACCCGGTCTACGGCGACCGGCGGCAGGAACTGGTGTTCATCGGCACCGGCATGGACAGGGAAGCGATCGCGGCGCAGCTCGACGACTGTCTCGTGCCCGCTGCGAAAGCCGAAGCGATGGACGTCGCGGCCTGGGCGCGGCTGCCCGATCCGTTCCCGGAGTGGCGGACGGAGCAGAGCGCCGCCTAAGCCGGGCGTTCGCCGGCCAGCGGCGGGAAGACGTGCTGCCCGCCCGCGCCGGATGGCAGCGGCTCGACGCTGCGGGCGGCGGCCGTGGGCAGCGGAGCATAGAGGTGCGGGAACAGTGCGCCGCCGCGCGAAGGCTCCCATTTCAGCGTGTCGCCCAGCGCGTCGGCCTCGACCGCCACCAGCACCAGATCGTCCTGGCCGGCAAAGTGTTTGCGTGCGGTCTCGACCACCTGCGCCGCGGTCGAGAAATGAATGAATCCGTCTTTCCGGTCCACGGCCGAACCATGGAACGCGCCGGCTGCTTCGGCGGCCCGCCATTCGGTTGCGGGCATGATTTTGTAGATCAGCATGGCGGCGCTCACGCCGCGCCGCGGACCTCGCCGCCGCCCGGCGCCGGGATCGCCAGGCCCTCGGCCGAGTATTCGTTGAGCTTGTTGCGCAGCGTGCGGATCGAGATGCCGAGGATGTTGGAGGCATGCGTCCGGTTGCCCAGACAGTGCTTGAGCGTCTCCAGGATCAGGTCGCGCTCCACGTCCGCGACCGTGCGGCCGACCAGCGACCGCGTGACCTGTTCGGCCGCCATCGTGGCGTGGGCCACGGCCGCGGGCCCGCGAGCCTGGTCGAGCCGCGTGCCGTCCGGCGTAAGGATGCCGTCCACGCCGATATCCTCGCCCGCGGCCAGCAGCACGGCGCGGTGCATGGTGTTCTCCAACTCGCGCACGTTGCCCGGCCAGCGGTGCAGGGCGAGCGCGCGCCGCGCCTCGGCCGAGATCGGCCGCTGCGGCACGCCGTTGGCCTCCGCGTATTTCTTCGCGAAGAACTGCGCCAGCTCGATCACGTCCGCCGGCCGCTCGCGCAGCGGCGGGATCTTCAGGTTCACCACGTTGAGCCGGAACAGCAGGTCCTCGCGGAACGTGCCTTCGCGCGCGGCCTCGGCCAGGTTGCGGTTCGAGGTCGCGATGATGCGGATGTCCACCGGCACCGGCCGCGTGCCGCCGACCCGGTCGATCACGCGCTCCTGGATGGCGCGCAGCAGCTTGGCCTGCAGCCGCACGTCCATTTCGGAAATCTCGTCGAGCATCAGCGTGCCGCCCGAGGCCTCCTCGAACTTGCCGATGCGTCGCGCGATCGCGCCGGTGAACGCGCCCTTCTCGTGGCCGAACAGCTCGGATTCCAGGAGGTGCTCGGGGATCGCCGCGCAGTTGATCGAGATGAACGGCTTCTTCGCGCGGTTGGAGCGGGTATGGACATAGCGCGCCAGCACCTCCTTGCCGGTGCCGGACTCGCCCGTGACCAGCACCGAGGCCTCGGACGTGGCGATCTGCTGCGCGAGCTTCATCACCTGCGCCATCGCCTCGTCGCGCCAGACCAGCTCGCGCGAATCGTCGGCGACCGCGGCCAGCACCGCCGCGATCAGCTCCGGATCGGGCGGCAGCGGGATGTATTCCTTCGCGCCGGCGTGGATCGCGGAGACCGCGGCGCGGGCGTTGTTCTCGATGCCGCAGGCCACGATCGGAACATGGATGTGCTCGGCCTCGAGCCTGGCCACCAGATCGGCGATGTCGAGCGTGACCTCGACCATGAGCAGGTCCGCGCCGCGGCCGGAGCGCAGCACGGCCATCGCCTGGTCGATGCTCTCGGTGTGGGTGACGGTGGCGCCGCGGTCCATCGCGATCTTGGTCGCGGTGGTGAGCTGGCCCCGGAGCGTGCCGACGATGAGAAGACGCATGGCGTGGTCCTTCCTTGGCGCTTAGGTGCGCTCGGCCTTGATCACTTCGGTCATGGTCACGCCGAGCTTGTCCTCGACCAGCACGACCTCGCCGCGCGCGACCAGGCGGTTGTTGACATAGATGTCGATGGCCTCGCCGACCTTGCGGTCCAGCTCGAGCACGGCGCCGGGGCCGAGCCGCAGCAGTTCGCCGACCTCCATGCGGGCGCGGCCAAGCACGGCGGAGACCTGTACGGGCACGTCGAACACGGCTTCGAGATCGGCGGCGCTGCGGTCGAACGCCTGGTCCGGGGACTCGGGCACGAGCGTCGCGGCCTCGGCGGCGGGCGTCAGCGCGCCCTCCTTCTCCAGGTTGGGGAACGGCGGTTCGTTGTGGGTCATTTCAAGCCTCCGGGACTATCCTGCATGGCGGTGCGGCGCGCGGCGATGTAGCGGCCGACCGCCTCGCCGATCGCGGCGTCGATCGCGCTCCGATCGCGGTTGATCCCGCCGTCGGCCCATTCGATACGGCAGTCGCCGAGCGCCAGTGCCGGCTCCCCCATCACGATCATGCGGCCCTCGAAGCCGCGCATGCGCGCGATCTCCTCCAGGCGCTCGCGCGCGGCCTCGTGCAGCGCCTCGGCCACGCGCACGACGACGTGCGGCGCGGCATGAAGCTGGCGGAAGCATTCGGTGGCGAGCGCCGCGATCTCGGCGAGCGGCTGCTCGGCGATCAGCTCGGGCGCGAGTCTGCGGCCGACCGCGACCGCCACCTCGACCGTCTCGGTCTCCAGCCGCGTCTCGATCGCGTCGAGCCCGCGTACCATGCGACCCAGCGCGTCGCCGATCTGCTCGAAGGCCGCGGCCTTGCGGCGCTCGGCTTCCGCCACGGCGTCGCGCTCGCCGGTGGCGTAGCCGTCCTTGAAGCCCCGGCTTTCGGCTTCCGCGAGCTTGAGCGCGTGCTCGGCCGGCGGCACCGGCTTTTCCGCCTGGGCCGCGCCCGGCGCAAAGTCGAGGTCGAACAGGAATTTCGCCGCGGCGGCCATCAGTACACCAGCTCCTCGTCGCTGCGCGACTTGGCAATCATGATCTCGCCCTTGGCGGCGAGGTCCTTGGCCAGGTTGACGAGCAGAACCTGCGCCTCGTCGACGTCGCGCAGGCGCACCGGGCCCATCGCGTTCATGTCGTCGGTCAGCATCTTGGCCGCGCGGCTCGACATGTTGTTCATGAAGAACTGGCGGACCGCATCGTTGGCGCCCTTGAGCGCGACCGCCAGCTTGTCCTTGTCGATGTGGCGCATGAGCGTCTGCGCGGAGCCGGCGTCGAGCTTCACCAGGTCGTCGAAGGTGAACATCAGGTTCTTGATGCGCTCGGCGCTCTCGCGGTTTGCCTCTTCCAGCGCCGTGATGAAGCGGGTCTCGGTCTGGCGGTCGAAGTTGTTGAAGATTTCCGCCATCACCTCATGGGCATCGCGGCGGCGGGTCTGCG
>CAZZCV010000156.1:0-4123 GCA_964653225.1 uncultured Rhodoplanes sp.
GATCGGCAGCAGCATGGCGATGGTGGCGAGCGAGCCGATGCCCGGCAGCACGCCGATCAGGGTGCCGACGATACAGCCGATCATGCAGAGCATGATGTTCTGCGGCGTGGCCGCAACGCCGAAACCCATCCAAAGGTTGGCAAGAAGATCGTACATGGTTGTTGTCCCCCCCGGATCAGTACAGCAGGAAACGCGGCCACAGCATGAACGGGAGGTTCAGGCCGTAAGGGAACAGCACCGAGCAGAACGCGGTCAGCACCGCGGCCCAGATCACCGATTCGCGCCAGCGCACGTCGTTCGCCGCCGCCGCGCAGATCAGCGTGGTGACGAAGGTCGCGAACACCAGTCCGAGCGGACGGATGGTCGCCGCAAACGTCAGGATCGACGCGATAATGAAGAACACGCCGCGAAGATTGTAGCGGCTGATCTGCGGTCCCTTCGCCAGGAAACCGCTCGCGACCACCAGGATGCTCATCAGCGCCAGGGCGAAGGCGAACAGGCGGGGCGCGGTGCCCGGACCGAACGCAAAGCCGCGCATGCCGGGCAGGTCGTTAGACGCCACGAAGGCGATCAGCGCCAGACCCAGCAGCGCCATGCCGCCGTAAAAATCCTGTGGATTGGTGACGGGGCGCACCTGGAACGCCACCGCCAGGCTCACCGCCGCAAAAAGAACAATCGCCGCCTGCACGTACAGCGGAACCGGCGTCCGCGTCAGGAACGAAATCCCTAGAAGGATGGCCGCCATAACGGCCAATGCCAAGCCGCCAGCCAGATCGTATCGTCTCTGACCTTCAGGCGACCGAGACCATCCCCCCGATGGCACATCTGTCATTACGCTCACTCCCCTCAGACCCGCGTTATCATCGCATCCCCTGACTAGCAGACAGCGTTCGGGGATGAAAAGCAACCTTGACGTGATTCCTGCCGGCAGGGCTCAGATCAGCCCGGCCAGCCCCATCAGCACCGCAACGGCAAAGAACCAGAGCGGATTGATGCGTGTAAAGTACGCGACCGCGGCCGTCACCACCATGATGGCGACGGCGACCCCGTTGGCGGCCGCGATCCGCACGAAAATAATCGAACTGGCGGCGACCAGCCCCACCGAAATCGGCACCAGCCCCGCCTGGATGATCGCCCGCCAGGGTTTTTCCCTGAAGCTCTCCCAGGTGCGGCCCAGAAAGGCGGCCAGCACCGCGGTGGGGCCGCACATCGCGAATGTGGCGACCAGCGCGCCCGCAAAGCCCGCGGTGTGATAACCGACCAGCGTGACCAGCATCACGTTCGGGCCGGGCGCAACCTGGGAGATCGCCAGCAGGTCGGCGAACTCGCGGCTGCTCATCCAGCCGCCGATCTCCACCGCCTGGCGGTGAATCTCCGGGACCACCGCGTTGGCGCCGCCGAACGCCAGCAGTGACATGATCGTGAACTGGATTCCCAGAACGACGAGAATCGAGAATCCGCTGTCGTCCCTCATCGGCGCCCCCACCAGGCCAGGGCGACCGACAGCGGCGCGAGCACCAGCAGCACCGCGACCAGAGGCCATCGCATCAGGCCGATCGCCCCGCCGGTGGCGAGCACCACCAGCGGCCCCGGACCCATCTTTTTGAACAGCGGCAGCGCCATCTTGATCGCCGTGGCCGCCAGCAGGCCGGCGGCGGCGGCGGCGAGCCCGCGCAGCGCGCGGCGCAGCGCGTCGACGTCGCTGTAGTGGGCGTAGACGATGGCCGCCGCCACCATGAGGAAGAACGGAAAGATCAGGAAGCCGGCCCAGGTCGCCGCGGCGCCGGTCCAGCCGCGCATCCGCCAGCCGAACACGGCTGCGAGGTTGACGATGTTCGGGCCCGGCAGGAACTGGCAGAGCGCGTAGGCGTCGTTGAACTCCTCCGCCGTCATCCACTTCTTCTGCTCGACGAACATCCGGCGCGTCCACGGCAGCGTGCCGCCGAAGCCGGACAGGGTGATCTTGAAGAAGGCGAGGAACAGCTCGGCGTGGGTGGGAACGGCCGCCGGGCCGGATGGGCCTCGCGGTGGCGGTGGGGGGACTGTGTCGGGCATGGCCGAGACGTTTAGCCGCTGGCACGCGGCTCTGCCATCGCGTTCCGCGCGGAACGGCCATGAAAGATGTGGGCCGCAGCGGCGCGCAGCCGGTCCGCCGCCTCCGCCGTGCCTCTTTTGTCGGAGGCCCGATGCGCCTATATTCAGCGGTGCCGGCGCAAGCCGGCTATGGCGATAAACGGCCGTCGGAATAAACCTTTCGGACCCGGGGGCAGTACCCGGCGCCTCCACCCGAGCCCAGAACCGCGCTGCGGCGCTGGGCTCGGGCGGGGGCGAAATAGGATCGACGAGGGCGTAAAAGGCGCGCTTTTGCCCGGGATGGTTCCGTCGTTATCGGGCCTAACCATAGTTGCCAACGACAACTATGCTCCGGTTGCTCAGGCTGCGTAAGGCAGTCTGAAAGACCGAACTTAAAGCCCTGACGGGTTAAGCTCCGTCAGGCGGGGTTCGGAGGCACCTGGCAACAGAAGCCTCCACTTCTCTCCCTTCGTGCCTCTTCCTGATCGGATCCTGCCGATCTGATCCGGCCATTTCCGTCCGCTCCGGGACGCTGCGCATTCCGGGCGCGGCCGCGAAACCGGAGGATGCAATTTTCCGCCAACGCGCTAGATAGTCGGGATATTCGCGACCCAATCCCGATCCTGTCTGGAACGCCGATGCCCGTCGACCACATCCGTTACGACATCCTCGCCCAGGAGGCGCTGCGCGGCCTGGTCCGCAAGGTGCTGGCGGACGCAGCCAAAAACGGCCTGCCGGGCGAGCATCATTTCTACATCACCTTCGACACCACGGCCGACGGCGTGCAGCTCTCGCCGCGGCTGCGCCAGCAGTATCCGGACACCATGACCGTGGTGATGCAGCATCAGTTCTGGGACATGAAAGTGACCGAAGCGGCCTTCGAGGTCGGCATGTCCTTCGGCGGCATTGCCGAGCGTCTGGTGATCCCGTTCGACGCCATCAGCGCCTTCGCCGATCCGTCGGTGCAGTTCGGGCTGCAGTTCGAACAGCTCGCCGAGGCTGGCGACGAGACGGCGGAGCCCGCGCCGACACAGGCCCGGCCGCGCAAGCCGGCGCGACATGCGCCGCGCCCCGCGGAGCCCACGCCGGCCGCCGCCAATCCGGCCGACGCACCGGAGCCGGAGCCCGCCCCCGACCGGCCGAGCGGCGACGTGGTGCGGCTCGACCGCTTCCGGAAGAAATAGCGGCGGCGCGCGCCCCGCGCCCGTCTTGAGCGATTCCGAACTGGCTGCGCACGAACCGTCGTGCCCTCGCGGCGGTTGACGTCTATACGGTCCCCGTCGAACTCCGAACGCGAGGCAGGCCGATGGCGAACACGCGCACCGAAACCGACACCTTCGGCCCGATCGAGGTCGCCGCCGACCGCTACTGGGGCGCGCAGACCCAGCGCTCGATCGAGAACTTCCGGATCGGCACCGACCGCATGCCGCGGCCGCTGATCCGCGCGCTCGCCGTGGTCAAGCGCGCCGCGGCCGAGGTCAATTGCGAGCTGGGGCTGCTCGACGGCAAGCGCAAGGGCGCGATCGTCAAGGCGGCGCAGGAGGTGATCGACGGCAAGCTCGACGATCACTTCCCGCTGGTGGTCTGGCAGACCGGCTCCGGCACCCAGACCAACATGAACGTCAACGAGGTGATCGCCAACCGCGCGATCGAGATCCTCGGCGGCGCCATCGGCTCCAAGCAGCCGGTGCATCCCAACGACCACGTCAACATGAGCCAGTCGTCGAACGACAGCTTCCCGACCGCCATGCATATCGCGGCCGCCGAGGAGATCGCGCGCCTGCTCGATCCGGCGCTGGCGCATCTCCAGGATGCGCTCCAGGCCAAGGCGAAGGCCTTCGCGCGCATCGTCAAGATCGGCCGCACCCACACCCAGGACGCCACGCCGCTCACCCTCGGCCAGGAGTTCTCCGGCTACGCCGCGCAGGTGAAAAGCGGCATCGTGCGCAACCGCCTCGCGCTCAAGCAGCTCTATCCGCTGGCCCAGGGCGGCACCGCGGTCGGCACCGGGCTCAACGCGCATCCGAAATATGGCGAGACCGTCGCCGCC
>CAZZCV010000157.1:0-4092 GCA_964653225.1 uncultured Rhodoplanes sp.
GTTCGTGATCTCGGTGGTCGCCGTACTAGTGTAAACGGGCCTCACCGCCTGGGACACGCAGCGCCTGAAGAACGAGTACGTCTACGGCGCGATGGATGGCGTGGCGGTCGAGCGCTCGGCGATCCTGGGCGCGCTGTCGCTCTACCTCAACTTCATCAACCTGTTCACCCTGCTGCTGCAGCTTCTCGGCGCCCGCGAGGAGTAGCCCGCGCGGCGCGGCGGAAACGCCTCGGGCCCCGGCCGAAAGCCGGGGCCTTTTTCATGGACGGATTCCCGGCCCGGCCGGCGGCACGGCGCCCCGGAATGAAATTTTCGTCATCCCGGACATCCCCGACCTCCGGCGCTCTGGCAGGCGGCGGCAATGGATACTAGATTCCGGCCAAGTGGCGTCGAAGGCCGAGGGGCCGGAAACGTCCCGCGAGAAAGGATTTTCCATGTCGGACTTCGATCGGAACGTCGCCGCCCGCGGCACCTACGCCGACCGGGCCGCCGCGGTGGATGCCGGCCTGCGGGCCCACATGATCCGCGTCTACAACTACATGGCGCTGGGCGTGGCCCTGACCGGCATCGTGGCGATGCTCACGGTGCAGATCGGCGGCATCGCGCTGGTGCAGAGCCCGCTGATGTGGGTGTTCATCCTGGCCCCGCTGGCGCTGGTTTTCTACCTGAGCTTCCGCATCCACACGCTGTCGGCCTCCACGGCGCGTGCGCTGTTCTTCGTCTATGCGGCCTCGCTCGGGCTCGGCCTCTCGACGATCTTCTTCGCCTACACCGAGGCCTCGATCGCGCGGGTGTTCTTCATCTCGGCCGCCTCGTTCGGCGCGCTTAGCTTGTACGGCTACACCACCCAGCGCGACCTTTCGGCGATCGGCTCGTTCCTGTTCATGGGCCTGATCGGCCTGATCCTGGCCTCGATCGTGAACATCTTCCTGCGCTCGACCGGCCTGGATTTCGTGATCTCGGTGGTCGGCGTGCTGGTGTTCGCGGGCCTTACCGCCTGGGACACCCAGAAGATCAAGGAGATGTACGACCCGGCCGACGACGAAAACGCCGGCGGCCGCAAGGTCGTGATGGGTGCGCTCGCGCTCTACCTCGACTTCATCAACCTGTTCCTGATGCTGCTGCGGCTGGTCGGCGACCGTCGCTGAGGGCGTGATCCGGAAAAGTGGAAACCGGTTTTCCGACAAGATCACGCCCAAACGAAAGAAAAGCGGCAGATAAGAACCAACGCCCCGGCCTCGCGCCGGGGCGTTTTCCTTGTAGGATGCCGCGGCCATGCCGCCCTTCTCGATCCGCCCGGCCGCTCCCGCCGACATCCCCGACATCACCCGCATCTACGCCCATGCGGTTCTCCACGGCACCGCCTCGTTCGAGCTGGAGCCGCCGGACGAGACCGAGATGGCGCGGCGGCAGCGCGAACTGCTGGACGGCGGCTACCCCTATATCGCCGCGGAGCTGGGCGGCAGCCTGGTCGGCTACGCCCATGCCGGTCCGTACCGGACGCGGCCGGCCTACCGCTTCAGCGTCGAGGACTCGGTCTACATCGACCCGGCGGCGCAGCGACGCGGCTTCGGCCGCGTGCTGCTCGACCGGCTGATCGCGGAGGCCGAGGCGCGGGGCTTCCGCCAGATGATCGCGGTGATCGGCGATTCGGCGCAGACCGCGTCGATCGAGCTGCACCGCGCCGCAGGCTTCCGCCGGATCGGCACGATCGAGCACGTCGGCTACAAGTTCGACCGCTGGCTCGACAGCGTGCTGATGCAGCGTGCGCTGGGCCGGGGCGCAACGGAAAAGCCGTAAGACCGTTTGAAAAACCCGCCTTCGCCGGCGTCATGTCCGGCATCTGGTTTCGGCCCCCGGCGCGATGGGCTTCCCCGAATGGCTCCGCGGACGGCGCTCGGCGACGCGATGGTCAGACCGCCACCAGCTTTGCCGACTTGTCGATCGCGCGCAGCACGCGGTCCAGCTCGTGGCCGCGCCGCACGATCAGGCCCGTGGCGGAAACCACGCTGTAGGCACCCTGGCGGGCGGCCAGCCGCGGGTTCTTCTCGATCCGGTAGATCGGCATTTCGGAGGAGCGGCGAAACACGGAAAACACCGCCCGGTCTTTCAGGAAATCGATCGCGTAGTCCCGCCATTCGCCCGCGGCCACCATCCGGCCGTAGAGTGCCAGGATGCGGTCCAGCTCGCGCCGGTCGAACGTGACGCTGGCAGGAGCCGGCCTCTGGCCGGCATGGCCCGCCGCGGTCTGGCTCGGCTCGGTTTCGCCGGCGGACATGCCGCGCCTCCCTTCTATCATCGGACCATCATGATCGCGCTGAAAGCAAGCAACGGCAAGGGCTTGGCGCGAATCCGGAGGCTTCACGGATTCGTTAGAGAAATCATAAAGCTGCCCGATTTCGGCCCAGCGGAAGCCAAGCTGAACCGTAATATGAGGACAGTTGCCTCTAGGCCCGGTCCCGAAGGGACTTCGGATTCCTCAGCCCCCCAGCCCCTCCGGGGTTCCAAGGGACCGGGCCAAGTTGTTTCGTGTAACGGTTCAATCCCCCGTATGCGTTTCGGGCCGGCCAGTCGCCGGCCCTTTTTTTGCGCGCAGGCGGCTCCCGCCCGCGCGAAACGCGGGGACCCGACCCGGATTTTCAATCTTCGCGCGCGTTACCGCAAGCCGGCCTGCGCCGCGCCCAGCATCGGCCGCGGGCTCTCGCCGGCGCGGCCCTGCACCAGCACGGTCACGGCATCGACGTCACCGCCCGCCAGCGTCGCCACCGGCACGGTAAAGGTTTCCGGCCGGCCACTCCATTCGCCCAGCTTGACCCAGCGCCGCACGACGTTGGTGTAGGTGATCGTCCGGCCCTTGTTCTCGCCGCGGCCGATCTCGACGTTGACGGTCCGGGTGGTCGGGCACAGCCAGACCTCGCCCTGTGCCTTGTCGTCCGAAGCAGCCGGCACCTGCACCACGACCTTGTCGCCCGTGACGCTCACGCTGACCGGCAGCCGCAGCGGCGGCGCGCTCGCCAGCGCCCGCTCGATGGCAGGATGATCGTTGCCCAGCACATGCGCCGTGCCGTTGACCACGACCTGCGGCGTGTAGACCTCGCGGTCGCCGCGCGATTTCGCATAGGCGCGCTGGCGATGCGTGTGGCCCTTGAGCGCGAGCGTGTCCTTCCAGCCGAGATAATCCCAGTAATCGATCGGCAGCGTCAGCACGACCAGCGACCGGTCGCCCGCGATCTCGCCGATGAGCCGGTCCGCCGCGGGACACGACGAGCAGCCCTGACTGGTGAAAAGCTCGAGGACCGCGCGAGGGCCGGCGAACGCCTGCGGCGCAGCCGCAAGGCACGCGGCCAGGACGACAGACGGCAAGACACGGAAACGGACCATCGCGATCCCCGACCTTCCTCTGCGCCCCTCGATCGCCGACCATCGGCTACGCACTGATAACGGGCCTGCCGTTCACCCGCCACTCACTTCCGGGTGAGGCGGCTCGCGCCGTACCCGGCCACCATAAGCGAACGGCCGCCCCGATGGAGGCGGCCGTTCATATCCCAAACGGGCCGGTGGACCCCGGCCTCGGCGTCAGGCCGCGAGGCCGCGCAGGACGTACTGCAGGATGCCGCCGTTCTTGAAATACTCCAGCTCCTCGGCAGTATCGATCCGGCAGATCAGCGGCACGCGCTTGAGCGTTCCGTCCGACGCCACGATCTCGGCCATCATCCGCTGGCGCGGCTTGATCTCGCCGTGCAGCCCGCGGATCGTGACCTGCTCGTCGCCCTTCAGTCCCAGCGACTGCCAGGACGTGCCCTCCTCGAAGCACAGCGGGATCACGCCCATGCCGATCAGGTTGGAGCGATGGATGCGCTCGAACGACTGGGTGACGACCGCGCGCACGCCGAGCAGCACGGTGCCCTTGGCGGCCCAGTCGCGCGAGGAGCCGGTGCCGTATTCCTTGTTGGCGAAGATCACCAGCGGCACGCCCTCGGCCTTGTACTTCATGGCCGCGTCGTACATCGGCATCCGCTGCTTCGAGGGATAGTGGATCGTCACGCCGCCCTCGACGCCCGGCACCATCTGGTTCTTGATGCGGATGTTGGC
>CAZZCV010000158.1:0-3870 GCA_964653225.1 uncultured Rhodoplanes sp.
GCCTCGAAACCATCGTCAGCATGGCGCGGATACCCGGCCCAGGATTTATGCTTGGGCCGGCCAAAGCCGGACCCGTGCGCCGGGCATGACCGCACCGAAAGACCTTCATGTCATCCCCAGACAAGCTCCGCACCGTCCCTCCCCTCGCGCTGAAGGCCATGCTCACCGATGGCGGCGAGATCGCACTGGTCGATCTGCGCGAGGAGCTGACCTTCTCCCGCAGCCATCTGCTGTGGGCACGCTGCATTCCGCTCAGCCGGCTGGAGCTGGGCTTCGCGCGGCTGGTGCCGCGGCTTGGCACCCGCATCGTGCTCTGCGACGACGACGACGGCCTTGCCGAGCGCGCCGCAGCCATCCTGGCGCGCGCGGGCTACACCGACGTCGCGAAGCTCGACGGCGGCGTCCAGGGCTGGGCGCACGCGGGACTGGAGCTGTTCTCGGGCGTCAACGTGCCGAGCAAGGCATTCGGCGAGCACGTCGAGCACGCCTGCCACACGCCCGGCGTCTCGGCACAGGAGCTGGACGCGCTCCTGCGCTCGAACGCCGACATGATCGTGGTGGATTCACGGCCGTTCGACGAGTTCCGGCGCATGTCGATCCCGACCGCGACCAGCGTGCCCGGCGCGGAGCTGGTGCTGCGCGTGCCGGAGCTTGCGCCCTCGCCCGACACGCTGGTGGTGGTGAATTGCGCCGGCCGCACCCGCAGCATCATCGGCGCGCAGTCGCTGATCAACGCCGGTCTCCCCAACCGGGTGGTGGCGCTGCGCAACGGCACCATGGGTTACCGGCTCGCGGGCTTCGACACCGAGAAGGACCGGACGAAGCGCAAGCTCGACGTGTCCGGCGAGGGGCTTGCGAAGGCCAGGACGAGGACCGCGCAGGTCGCGCAACGCTTCGGCATCACACGCATCGACCGCACCACGCTCGAGCGCCTGCGCGCGGACGCGGACCGCACGCTCCACCTGTTCGACGTGCGCAATCCGGAGGAATACGAAGCCGGCCACGTCGCGGGCGCGGTCTCCGCGCCGGGCGGCCAGCTCGTGCAGGCCACCGACCATTACGCCGGCACGCTCGGCGCGCGCATGGTTCTCGTCGACGAGCACGAGGTCCGCGCGGTGATGACCGCGTCGTGGCTGAAGCAGATGGGCTGGCGCGAGGTCTTCGTGCTGGCGGAGACCGGAACCGAAACCGGCCGTCCGGCCGGCCCCGTGCTCGGCGCGGTCGCGCCGATGGAGCTGACCGTGGACGTCGCCGGTCTCGCCGCGCTGCTCCGGGACGGCAAGGCGACGGTGATCGACCTGTCGCTGAGCCCGAATTACCGCGAGGGCCACATCCCCGGCGCGTGGTTCGCGATCCGGGCCCGGCTCGCGCAGGCGCTGGCGAACATCCCCGTGCGGGGCGAGCTGGTGCTGACGTCCGAGGACGGCGTGCTGGCCGGCCTCGCTGTGTCGGAGCTGACGGCGCTCACCAACGCGCCGGTCGCGTATCTCTACGGCGGCAACGCCGCGTGGGCGCGCGCCGGCCATCCGCTGGCCCGCGACGAAAACATGGCCGACGAGCCGCTCGACGTGTGGCTCAAGCCCTACGAGCGGCCGAACGACACCACCAGCGCCATGAGCGAGTATCTCGCCTGGGAGACCGACCTGCTGCCGCGGATCGCGCGCGACGGCACCACGCGGTTCAACGTCACGGGCGGCTGACGCGTCGCACCGCCGGCCTGCATCGACATTTGTATATGCAAATGCCTATATCATTCAATGAACCAGCCGCCCACGGGGTTTGACTGGGACGACGGCAACCGCGGCAGGTGCCGGAAGCACGGCGTGTCCGTCGCCGAGATCGAGGCGCTGCTGTCGAGGGCGCGCGCGGATCGCTCCGGATGTCAGGCACTCCGGCACCGAAGACCGCTACATCGCCGGGCCGCAACGCACAGGGCCGTCCGATCTTCATCGCGTTCACGTCCTGAGTTCGGAACGGCGGGCGCCTCATCCGGCCGGTCAGCGCGCGCTACATGCATGGGAAAGAGATCGATGGCTACGAAGCGAAAGTCCCCCGAATGACGACTGACGAAGAAGCGGAGACGTTCCTCGCGCAGGATTTGTCGGACCTCGATTTCTCCCAGTTCAAACCCATGCCGTTCGAATTCCAGCCGAAGGACAAGTCCATCAACCTGCGGATTCCCGACGGGCTGCTGAAGGCCGTGCAGGCCGACGCCAAGCGTCAGGGCATCCCCTATCAACGATACATCCGGCAGGCGCTGGAGCAGGCGGTTGCGCCGAAGCCGCCAGTGTCGCACAGGCGGTCGCCGTGAAATTCCTCGACGAGGCCAGGGTCAGGGGCTCCATCCACTCCGGCAGCGGCAGCCGCATCCGGGTCGCCGCTACCCCGGCGGCGGCTCGAACGCCCGGTGCCGCGCCAGCCGCTGCTCGCGCAGGAAGATGAACAGACCCGCGGCGACGATGATGGCGGCACCCGCCAGCATCGCGCGGTCCGGCACGTCGCCGAACACGAGATAGCCGAGCAGCACCGCCCACACGATGGTCGTGTACTGGAACGGCACCACCGTGCTCGCCGGGGCGAGCTTGAGCGAGCGGTTGATGCAGACATGCGCGGTCATCCCGGCGATGCCGAGCAGCGAGAGCAGCGCGACGTCGGACGGCGACGGCGCAACCCACGCGAACGGCGCCAGCACGAGCCCGAAGACGAGCGCGGTCACGGTCTGCGTCGTCACCAGCACGGTGTCGGCGGTGCCGCGCAGATAGCGCGTGCAGACCATCGACAGCGAGAAGGTGAGGCTGCCGACCAGCGCGATCAGCGCCGGCCAGCCGAGCGCGGCGCTGCCCGGCCGCAGGCACACGACCACGCCGGCGAAGCCGATCGCCACCGCCGTCCAGCGCCGCCAGCCGACCGGCTCGCGCAGCAGCGTGCCGGCGATCGCCGTCACGTAGATCGGCCCGGCGAGGTAGTAGGCCATCACGTCCGCGAGCGGCAGGTAGGCCACCGCCCAGTAGAAGCAGGCGACCTCCGCCGTCGCGAACAGCGCCCGCAGCGCCTGCATCCCCCGGCGCGGGGCAGTCCGGAACGCGGCCCGGTCGCGCCAGATGAACGGCCCGAGCACGGCCATCGCGGCCAGGCTGCGGATCAGCAGCACCTGCCCGACCGCGAACGACGCCATCAGCCACTTGCCGAGCGCGTCGTTGACCGCAAACATGAAGATGCCGAGCGTCATCAGCCAGATGCCCATGAGGGCGGGGCTGATCGCGGCGGCCGGATCGCGCGGGGCTTCAACCATCAGGCGGAGCTTCGGTCACAGGGCCATGAGCCGGAAATATCGCATCGGCGCGTCCTTCTCACGAGCGCTCCGGGGGGATAGGTATAGCCCATGAAATTCCTCGACGAGGCCAAGGTCTACATCCGCTCCGGCGACGGCGGCAACGGTTGCGTCGCGTTCCGGCGCGAGAAGTTCATCGAGTTCGGCGGGCCGAGCGGCGGCAACGGCGGACGCGGCGGCGACGTCGTGGTCGAGGCTGTCGAAGGCCTCAACACGCTGATCGACTACCGCTACCAGCAGCACTTCAAGGCCCGGCCCGGCGTGGGCGGCATGGGCAAGGACCGCCACGGCGCGCGCGGCGCGGACGCGGTGCTCAAGGTGCCGGTCGGCACCCAGCTCTTCGACGACGACAAGGAGACGCTGCTTGCGGACCTCACCGAGGTCGGCCAGCGCGTGACGCTGCTCGAAGGCGGCAACGGCGGCTTCGGCAACGCGCATTTCAAAAGCTCGACCAACCGCGCGCCGCGCCACGCCAACCCCGGCCAGGACGGCGAGGAGCGCTGGATCTGGCTGCGGCTCAAGCTGATCGCCGACGCCGG
>CAZZCV010000159.1:0-2796 GCA_964653225.1 uncultured Rhodoplanes sp.
AGATGCGCACGCACAAGCGCCTTCTCGACATCGTCGATCCCACCCCCCAGACGGTCGATGCGCTGATGAAGCTCGACCTCGCCGCGGGCGTGGACGTCGAGATCAAGCTCTGAGCCGGATTAACGAGGGGATAGCAACATGCGCTCCGGCGTGATCGCACAGAAGGTCGGCATGACCCGCCTTTTCACCGAGGCAGGGGAGCATGTGCCGGTCACGGTGCTGCGTCTGGCCCAGTGCCAGGTGGTCGCTCATCGCAGCAAGGACAAGGATGGCTACGTCGCCATGCAGCTCGGTTCGGGCACCCGCAAGGTGAAGAACGTGAGCAAGGCGGAGCGCGGCCGGTTCGCCGTCGCGAAGGTCGAGCCCAAGCGCAAGCTGGCCGAGTTCCGCGTCAGCGACGAGGGACTCATTCCGGTCGGCGCCGAGATCACCGCCGACCATTTCGTGGTCGGCCAGTTCGTGGACGTCACCGGCACCTCGACCGGCAAGGGCTTCGCCGGCGGCATGAAGCGCTGGAACTTCGGCGGCCTGCGGGCGACGCACGGCGTGTCGATCTCGCACCGCTCGATCGGTTCGACCGGCGGCCGCCAGGATCCGGGCAAGACCTTCAAGAACAAGAAGATGCCCGGCCACATGGGCGTCGATCGCGTGACCACGCTCAACCTCAAGGTCCGCGAGCTGGACGTCGAGCGCGGCCTGATCATGGTCGAGGGCGCGGTACCCGGCGTGAAGGGCGGCTGGATCACGGTGCGCGACGCCGTGAAGAAGGCGCTGCCGAAGGACGCTCCGAAGCCCGGCAAGTTCCGCTCGCCCTCGGCCGAGGCTGCGACGCCTGCGGCTGAAGCGCCTGCTACCGAAGCGCCGAAGGAGAATGCGTGACATGGAGATGAAGGTCACCAGCCTGGACGGTCAGGCGGACGGCTCCGTCAGCCTGTCGGACGAGATCTTCGGCCTTGAGCCGCGCGCAGACCTGCTGCAGCGCTGCGTGCGCTGGCAGCTTGCCAAGCGCCGCGCCGGCACCCACAAGGTGAAGAACCGCGCCGAGATCGCCCGCACCGGCAAGAAGATGTACGGGCAGAAGGGCACCGGCGGCGCCCGTCACGGCTCCAAGCGTGCGAACCTGTTCCGCGGCGGCGGCCGTTCGTTCGGTCCGGTCGTGCGCAGCCACGAGATCGGCCTGCCGAAGAAGGTCCGCGCGCTCGCGCTCCGGCACGCGCTGTCGGCCAAGGCCCGCGACGGCGGCATCATCATTCTCGACAAGGCGAGCGTGACGGATGCCAAGACCAAGGTGCTCGCGGGGCACTTCGAGAAGCTCGGACTGGTCAATGCGCTGATCGTGGACGGCGCCGAGATCGAGGCCGGATTCCAAAACGCCGCGCGCAACATTCCGAACATCGACGTCCTGCCGATCCAGGGCATCAACGTTTACGATATCCTGCGGCGCGGCAAGCTGGTGCTGACCAAGGCCGCGCTCGATGCGCTGGAGGCGCGCTTCAAATGAGCACGAAGGATCCGCGCCATTACGACGTGCTGCTTTCGCCGGTGATCACCGAGAAGGCGACCACCGCGTCCGAGCACAACAAGGTCGTGTTCAAGGTCGCGCGCACCGCGACCAAGCCGCAGATCAAGGACGCGGTCGAGAAGCTGTTCGACGTCAAGGTTCGTGCCGTCAACACGCTCAACCGCAAGGGCAAGGTGAAGGCCTTCAAGGGCCGGATCGCCGAGCTGCAGACCACCAAGCGCGCCGTCGTGACCCTCGAAGAGGGCCACACCATCGACGTGACCACCGGTCTGTAAGGGAGGGGAGGCACACATGGCACTCAAGACCTACAAGCCGACCACGCCCGGCCAGCGCCAGCTGGTTACGGTGGACCGTTCGGCGCTGTACAGCGGCAAGCCCGTCAAGCAGCTCGTGGAAGGCCAGCATTCGAGCGGCGGCCGCAACAACACCGGCCGCATCACCTCGCGCTTCCGCGGCGGCGGCCACAAGCAGGCCTACCGCAAGGTGGACTTCAAGCGCCGCAAGTTCGACCAGCCGGCGACCGTGGAGCGGATCGAGTACGATCCCAACCGCACGGCCTTCATCGCGCTGATCAAGTACGCGGACGGCGAGCTGGCCTATATCCTGGCGCCGCAGCGGCTGGCCGCTGGCGACACCATCGTTTCGGGCGACGACGTGGACATCAAGCCGGGCAATGCGATGCCGCTGGCCAACATGCCGGTCGGCACTATCGTCCACAACGTCGAGCTGAAGATCGGCAAGGGCGGACAGATCGCGCGCTCGGCGGGCACCTACGCCCAGATCGTCGGCCGCGACCAGGACTACGTCATCCTGCGCCTGAATTCGTCGGAGCAGCGGCTCGTTCACGGCCAGTGCATGGCCACGGTCGGGGCGGTGTCGAACCCCGACAACATGAACATCTCGATCGGCAAGGCGGGCCGCAAGCGCTGGCTGGGCCGCACCCCGCACAACCGCGGCGTCACGATGAACCCGATCGACCACCCGCACGGCGGCGGCGAAGGCCGCACCTCCGGCGGCCGCCATCCGGTCACGCCATGGGGCTTCCCCACCAAGGGCAAGAAGACCCGCAAGAACAAGTCGACTAGCAAGTTCATCATGCTCAGCCGCCACGCGCGCAAGAAGCAGCACTAAGAGTCCGGGGATAGACGCATATGACGCGCTCCGTTTGGAAAGGCCCGTTCGTCGACGGCTATCTGCTGAAGAAAGCAGAGAAGGCCCGGGGTTCGGCGCGCAACGAGTTGATCAAGATCTGGAGCCGCCGCTCGACCATCCTG
>CAZZCV010000159.1:2806-3788 GCA_964653225.1 uncultured Rhodoplanes sp.
GAAGCACATCCCGGTGCAGGTCACCGAGGAGATGGTCGGCCACAAGTTCGGCGAGTTCGCTCCGACGCGGACGTTCTATGGCCACTCGGCCGACCGCAAGGCCAAGAAGGCCTAAGGAATACGAGGACAGGATCATGGGCAAGCGCGCGCGCGAAAGAGCGCTCTCGGAAGCGGAAGCCAAGGCCGTCGCCCGCATGTTGCGGGTGTCGCCTCAGAAGCTCAATCTGGTCGCGCAGCTGATCCGCGGCAAGAAGGTGGCCACGGCGCTCGCGGACCTTCAGTTCTCGCAGAAGCGGATCGCACGGGACGTCAAAAAGTGCCTGGAATCGGCGATCGCCAACGCCGAGAACAACCACGACCTCGATGTCGACGATCTGGTCGTGTCGCAGGCCTATGTTGGCAAGGCGATCGTGCTTCGGCGCTTTCATCCCCGCGGCCGCGGCCGCATGGGCGCAATTGCAAAGCCGTTCTCCAACCTGACGATCATCGTCCGTCAGGTCGAGAACAAGGCGGCGTGAGGAGACGGCAATGGGTCAGAAGGTCAATCCTGTCGGCTTGCGGCTGGGCATCAACCGGACCTGGGATTCGCGCTGGTACGCCGGCAAGGGCGAATACGGGACGCTGCTGCACGAAGACGTGAAGATCCGCGAGATGCTTCACAAGGAGCTGAAGCAGGCGGCGGTGTCGAAGATCGTGATCGAGCGCCCGCACAAGAAGTGTCGCGTGACGATCCATTCGGCGCGCCCCGGCGTGGTGATCGGCAAGAAGGGCGCCGACATCGAGAAGCTGCGCAAGAAGGTTGCTGCCATCACCGCCAGCGACGTGGTGATCAACATCGTCGAGATCCGCAAGCCGGAGCTGGACGCCACCCTGGTCGGCGAGTCGATCGCCCAGCAGCTCGAGCGCCGCGTCGCGTTCCGCCGCGCCATGAAGCGCGCCGTGCAGTCGGCGATGCGGCTCGGCGCCGAGGGCATTCGCATCA
>CAZZCV010000160.1:0-3450 GCA_964653225.1 uncultured Rhodoplanes sp.
AGCCAGGAGCGCATGCTCATGGTGCTCAAGCCCGAGAAGGAGAAGGAGGCCGAGGCGATCTTCCGCAAGTGGGGCCTCGACTTCGCCATCGTCGGCGAAACCACGCCGGGCAAGCGCTTCGTGGTCCGCCACGGCGGCGACACGATGGCCGATCTGCCGATCAAGGAGCTGGGCGACGAGGCGCCGCTCTACGACCGGCCTTATACCGAGACGCCGCGGCGGCAGACGGTCCGGGCGGTGGACATCGATCCGCCGATGGGCGACGCCGACGCGCTCGAAATCCTGATCGGCTCGCCGGACCTGTGCTCGAAGCGCTGGGTGTGGGAACAGTACGACCACGTCATCGGCGGCAACACCGTGCAGCGGCCGGGCGGCGACGCCGCGGTGGTGCGGGTCGAGGAGGGGCCGAAGGCGCTGGCGCTCACCACGGACGTGACGCCGCGCTACTGCGAGGCCGATCCGTTCGAGGGCGGCAAGCAGGCGGTCGCCGAAGCCTGGCGCAACATCACCGCGGTCGGCGGCCTGCCGCTGGCGATCACCGACAACCTGAACTTCGGCAATCCCGAGAAGCCGGAGATCATGGGCCAGTTCGTCGGCTGCGTGCGCGGCATCGCGGCGGCCTGCGAGGCGCTCGACTTCCCGGTCGTGTCGGGCAACGTCTCGCTCTACAACGAGACGCAAGGACGGGCCATCCTGCCGACGCCCGCGATCGGCGGCGTCGGCCTGCTCGACGACTTCCAGAGGTCGGCGACGCTCTCGTTCAAGGACGAGGGCGACGTGATCCTGCTGGTCGGCGCGACCGTCGGCTGGCTCGGCCAGTCGGTCTGGCTGCGCGACATCTGCGGGCTGGAAGAGGGCGCGCCGCCGCCGGTCGATCTGGCGGTGGAGCGCCGCAACGGCGATCTGGTGCGCGAACTGATCGCGGACGGCGTGGTGACGGCGGTGCACGACCTGTCCGACGGCGGTCTGCTGGTGGCGCTGGCCGAGATGGCGATCGCGGGCGGCAAGGGCGCGGCGCTGGACGCGGCTCCCGGCGACCGGCTGTCGCACGGCTACTGGTTCGGGGAAGACCAGGCCCGCTACGTGCTGACCGCCCCGCCGGGCGAGGCCGAGAGGATTCTGGTGCGCACGGCGCTCGCCGGCGTTCCGATCCGGCGCATCGGCACCGTGGGCGGCGCGGCCTTGGCCATCGCCGGCGACCGCCCCATTGCGGTGGAGGCTCTCGCGACCCGCTTCGAGGGCTGGCTGCCGGCCTATATGGCCGGGTCGTCGCCCGACGCAGCCTGAATTCAGCGGCGCAGGCCGGACATCGCCTTCCGGCAGGCCGGGGACAGCGCCATCTCGTTGCGCATCAGGCAGGCCACGATGCGTCCGTCGCCCGCAGGGACGTTTTTGCAGTGCACCTCGGTGTCGCCGTGGCAGGCGCGCGAGAGCGCGATCCTCTCCCGCGGAGAACTCGGAACCACGACCACCGCCGGCGGGGGCGGGGGAGCGGGCGGCGTGGCTGCCGCCGCGGGCGGGGTGACGGGGCGCGCCGCGGGCTGCTGCTTTGCGGGGACCGGAGCTGCGGCGGGCTTCGCGGGAGCGGTCGGGGCCGGCGATGGCTTTGCCGTGGCGGCAGCGGGCGGCGGAGCCGGAGGGGGTGGGACCGGGGTCGCCTGAGTCGGAGCGGTCTGTGCGGGCGGCGGTGAAGCCGGCGGCTGCGCAGCTGCGGCGGGCGGCGGAGCCGGCCGGGGAGCGGGGGCCGCCGCCGGCGCGGGCGGCATGACCGCGCGAACCGCGCCCTGACAGCCGGCGGACAGTTTGCCGACATTGCGGATCAGGCATTGCAGCGCCTCCTGTCCCCGCATGCCGGAGCAGAACGACTGGGCGTCGCTGCGGCAGTTGCTGCGCAGCGCGCTCTGCTGCTGCGAGGTGGGCTGCTGTGCGGCGGCGGGGACGGCCCAGAGGGCGGCCATCAATCCGGCGGCGGCGAGGGTTGCGGATCCGAAGCGGCGGGCGAGGAGATGGGTCATCATGGCCACCATGCGTTCGAAGGTCGGACGGAAACGGTCGGGCGACGACCGGTTAAGGCGACTTGATCGGGATGAATGGGGGCAGGGCCGCTTCCGGTCACTTCCTGAAACTGGGTATTGACGCTGCGGCCCATTTCGGCGAACGGCCAATTCTGGTAAGCCGTCTGCCGGGCGCCGCGAACGCCGGCTTCCTTCCTCCATGGCCGATGGAAATGCCCTGATGCCGGCGCGGAGATCCGACAATGCCGATGAATGCTAACGACATCGAGAAGCTGATCAAGGCGGGGATTCCCGACGCCGAGGTGGCGATCCGCGATCTGGCGGGCGACGGCGACCATTATGCCGCCACGGTGATCGCCGAAAGCTTCCGCGGGAAGTCGCGGGTGCAGCAGCACCAGCTTGTCTACGACGCCCTCAGGGACCAGATGGGTGGGGCGCTGCACGCGCTGGCGTTGCAGACCGGGGTGCCGCAGGGGTAGTTTCGGTTTCGGACAGGGGGCGCTGGAGCCCCGGAAAGACGACAATCATGGCAATCGAGCAGTTCATCGACAACGAAGTAAAGGCCAACGACGTGGTGCTTTTCATGAAGGGCACTCCGCAGTTTCCGATGTGCGGCTTCTCCGGCCAGGTGGTCCAGATCCTGGATTACCTCGGCGTGCCCTATAAGGGCCTCAACGTCCTGGAGTCGGACGACCTGCGCAACGGCATCAAGACCTACTCCAACTGGCCGACGATTCCGCAGCTCTACGTGAAGGGCGAGTTCGTAGGCGGCTGCGACATCGTGCGCGAGATGTTTCAGGCGGGCGAGCTGCAGTCGCTGATGAAGGACAAGGGCCTGCCGGTGAAGGAGACCGCGTAACGCCCGCGCGTCGTCCCGAGCGCAAAGAAAAAGGCCGCCCTCTGGGCGGCCTTTCGCATTCGGCAGTTCGCGGCTCAGCGCGAATAATACTCGACCACCAGATGCGGCTCCATCATCACCGGGTAGGGCACCTCGGACGGGGTGGGCACGCGGGTCAGCCTGGCGGTCAGCTTGTGCCCGTCCAGCTCGATGTAATCCGGCACGTCGCGCTCGCCGAGCGCCTGGGCCTCGATCACCAGCGCGAGCTGCTTGGAGGCGTCCTTGACCTCGATCACGTCGCCGGGCTTCACCTTGAAGCTCGGGATGTTGACCCGGCGGCCGTTCACCTTGACGTGGCCGTGGTTCACGAACTGGCGCGCGGCGAACACGGTCGGCACGAACTTGGCGCGGTAGACCACGGCGTCGAGCCGGCGCTCCAAGAGGCCGATCAGGTTCGCGCCCGAGTCGCCCTTCATGCGGACCGCCTCGGTGTAAACCGCGCGGAACTGCTTCTCGGAGATGTTGCCGTAATAGCCGCGCAGCTTCTGCTTGGCCTTGAGCTGCACGCCGAAGTCGGAGAGCTTGCCCTTGCGGCGC
>CAZZCV010000161.1:0-3444 GCA_964653225.1 uncultured Rhodoplanes sp.
TCGAGAAGGCGCACCCGGACGTGTTCAACGTGCTGCTGCAGGTGCTCGACGACGGCCGGCTGACGGACGGGCAGGGCCACACCGTCGACTTCCGCAACACGCTCATCGTCATGACCTCGAACCTCGGCGCGGACTATCTCGTCAACCAGCCGGACGGCCAGGACACCGACGCGGTCAAGGACCAGGTGATGGCGGTGGTGCGCTCGGCGTTCCGCCCCGAGTTCCTCAACCGCGTGGACGAGATCATCCTGTTCCACAGGCTGCGGCGCGAGCACATGGGCCGGATCGTCGACATCCAGATGGTGCGGCTGGCGAAGCTGCTCGAGGACCGCAAGATCGCCATCGACCTCGACCCCAAGGCGCGCGAATGGCTTGCCGACAAGGGCTACGACCCCGCCTACGGCGCGCGTCCGCTCAAGCGCGTGATCCAGAAGGCGGTGCAGGACCCGCTCGCGGAACTGATCCTGTCCGGCCGGATCAAGGACGGCGAGCGCGTGGCGATCAGCGCCGGCAAGCAGGGCCTGTCCTTCAACGGACAGGTGGCCGCGGCGGCGTGACGCCGTCGCGCTGTCCGGCGCGGCTCAAGCAAAACGGGGCGGCGAATTCGCCGCCCCGTTCGCGTTCAGGCACCCGGTTGTCGTCAGCGCGCGCTCGGTCCGTTGTTCTGCGCCACGCGCTGTCCGGCGCGGCTGAGCATGCCCTCGATGCGCTCGCGCTCCTGCTCGAAGCCAGCGAGAATCCCGCCCTCGAGCGCGCGGCCGCGCGGCAGGCGCAGCCGCAGCGGATCGACGAAGCGGCCGTTGACCATGATCTCGTAGTGCAGGTGCGGGCCGGTGGAGAGGCCGGTCGAGCCGACGTAGCCGATCACCTGCCCCTGCCGCACGCGGGCGCCGGCCTGGGTGGAGCGCGCGAAGGCGGTCATGTGGCCGTAGGCGGTCTCGTAGCCGTTGGCGTGCTTGATGCGGACGTATTTGCCGTAGCCGCTTTCCCAGCCGACCTTTTCCACGACGCCGTTTCCGGAGGCGTAGATCGGCGTGCCGAGCGGGGCGGCCCAGTCCACGCCGGTGTGCATCTTGGCGTAGCCGAGCAGCGGATGGCGGCGCGAGCCGAAGCCCGAGCGCATGGTGCCCGTGGCCACCGGCTTTCGCACCAGGAACTGCTTCGCGCTCTTGCCGGTCTCGTCGTAGTAGTCGACCAGCCCGTCGTCGGGCGTCTGGAAGCGGTAGAATTTCTTGACCTCGCCGCCCACGGTCAGCGAGGCGTAGAGCACGTCGGAGCGGCTGCCGTCGCCCTCGTCCTCGCCGGAATACAGCACGTCGAAGGAATCGCCCGGCTGGGTCTTGTGCTGGAAATCGACATCGTAGGAGTAGATGCGCAGCAGGCTGTCGATGACGCCGCGCGGAATCTGCTGGCGCAACGCGGTCTCGTAGATGCTGTGGTACAGGCGGATGCCCTTGCCGTCGTCCTCGTCCCCGTCCTCGACCTCGGCGACCTCGGTGTTCATCACCGCGACGTCGACCGGCACGTAGCGGCCGCGGTCGGACAGCGCGACCACGGCCTCGATCGCGCTGTCGCCGGTCACGATCACGCGGATCGGCTGCGCGCGACCGCCCGGATCGGCGGCCGACACGAGGATCCGCAGCCGGTTTCCTTCCTTCAGTCCTCCGTCGCGGCCGCGCGGCCCGAGCGCCACCGCGATCGCCCGGATTTCGTCGGGCGTGGCGCCGATCTCCTTGAGGATCGTGACGATGGTGTCGCCGCGCTTCACCGCGACCGCGCGCTCGCTCCAGGTGTTGCCGCCGGTGACCTGGCTCGCGGTCTTGGGCTTGAGCGTGATGTTCTCGGGAACGATGCGGGTCTCGAAGCCGGCGTAAGGGTCGGGTGCGGCGTTGGCGTCGGACGGCGCATAGGACATGCGCGCGGTCGGCTGAATGGCGGCCACCTGGTAACGCCCGCCCTGCGGCGGCGTGTTGCCGGTCCAGTTCGCCATGTCGCGCACGTGCAGGATCACGTCGTCGATCGGCAGCGTCGCGGCGACCTTCGCCCGCGGCAGCATGGTGGCGAGATCGCGGGTGACGAAGGATACCTCGGCGTCGGGCTCGGCGCCGGGCTGCTCGTCGGGCGGGGTGCCGTCCGCGCCGGCAGCGGCCAGAAGCTTCTGCGCGTTGAACGGCGGAACGTTCGAGGCCAGTTCGGTGGGGGCCAGCGTCAGGTTGGCGGAGACCCGCACGAACGGACGCACGCGCACCATCTCGCGGTCGCCGACGCGGGCGATCGCGGTGACGCGGATCACGTGGCGGGCCGAAGCCTGCTCGCCGGCGGCCGGCAGCCGGTCGGTCTTGCGCGTGGCGGTGCGCTCGGCCACGCCGATCGCACCGCGCAGCGCGTTCTCGATGCGCTCGGGCACGGTCGCGAAGTTGGTCTCGCCGTCGAGCGAAGCGAAAACGGCGCCGCCCATCAGGGCCGCGCCGCACACGCCGGTGAGAATGGTGCCGGAAAACCAGCGCGCCGAAACCCGGCGGCGGTCGATCAGGCCGCCCTGGCCGCCGTCCACGGACAGCGGGGGCTCGTGCCCGAGATCAATGGTCTCGAAATCAAGTCGCGACCGATGGGTGCTGCGCGGCTTGGCGTGGTTCAAAATCGGCGTCCCCTCGCGTCCCTGCACCCGCCGGCCCGCCCATCCGCGCGGTCCAAGGATGCCCTCATCGGCTCTTTCCGGCCCCGGAGGCCGGGACGACGACTCGGGCGATCCACGATGCCGTGACGCCCCTGGCCCCGTCAATTGCGGGGCCGGCTTGGCGGCCGGAGCGGTTCGGTCGACCTGAACGCGGCTTCCGGTGTTCCGGGGCCCAGAACGTCGGAGGAATGTGGCCCAAGTGCGGCGGACGGGGGAGGAGGGCCGATCCGGCCAGAGTTGGCTTGTGCGCTGAATTTGCTGGAAATCCGGCCGTCATTTTTTTGAAATTTTCTGTGTTGACAGCCGGGGAGGCTGGCCATATAAACCCGGCCATACGGCGCGCCGGCCCGCTACGGCGGTGATGACGCGCCTCAGAAGCTCCTCACTCATATGTGGGCAAAATCTCCGATAGTTGTCGGAGGTTCGAGCTTCGTCGGCTCTTCGGCGTTTTCCGAAGGGTAGGGGGCCGAAAGGTTTCCGGGCTGTTTGACAGGTGAATCAGAAGAAAGAGAAACGTGGACGGCGGAGTCCTTGCGGACCGCTTCCTCGCTCGGAGAGGGCTTCGGCCCAATCCGGAAGAAGAGCGGTCGGACGAGACTTCGGCGGTTCACGTTTTAAGGTCTTCACTATGGTTGCAACGGCGAGAAATTGCCGGGGCGATCAGAGTGGGACCTCGTCAAAACGTGTGATCAGCCGAGATCAAAATCTCATCCAACTTGAGAGTTTGATCCTGGCTCAGAGCGAACGCTGGCGGCAGGCCTAACACA
>CAZZCV010000162.1:0-3442 GCA_964653225.1 uncultured Rhodoplanes sp.
CCTAGGACCCGCTGATTAAGAGTCAGCTGCTCTACCAACTGAGCTATGCGCCCGGGACACGTCCCGCGGGACGCCGCAAGAGCCGGTCGTTTAGCAAAGCGACGCGGCCCTGTCCAGCGGCGGAATGTCCGCGCATTGCCTGCCCTTTGCCCGGATTTCCGACGGCCCGCCGCAGGCGGGCCACCGGCATCGCTTCCGGTTCCGCGGGGCTCCGCCCCCCGGTCACTGGATCGTCAGCTTCCGGTCCCGGATCACCTTGCCCCAGAGGCCCCATTCGCGCGCCACCTTGTCGCGCGCCTCCTGGACCGAGAGGTTCTGCGCGATGGTCGAAGCCGCGGCGCCGCGCTCCTTGAACGAAGGCGTGTTGACGATCGCGTTGATCTCCTTGTTGAGCCGCTCGACGATGGCCGGCGGAGTTCCGGCGGGCGCTGCGACGCCGAGCCAGAAGTCGGCGGTGATCGCAGGATCGACGGTCTCCGAGAGCAGCGGAACGTCCGGGAAGTTCGGCGAGCGCTGGTTGCCGACCGCGCCGATGTTGCGCGCCTTGCCGGAATCGATGTGCGGCTTGGCCGTGATCAGGTCCAGCAGCATCACCTGCACCTGGCCGGACAGGAAGCCGACCGTGAGCGGGCCGCCGCCGTTGTAGGGGATGTGCACCATGTCGATGCCGGCGATGCCGCGCAGCATCTCGAACGTCGCATGGGTGAACGAGCCGACGCCGTGCGAGCCGTAGTTGAGCTTGCCCGGATTGGCCTTCGCATAGGCGACGAATTCCGCGGGCGTGCGGACCGGCAGGTTCGGATCGACGAGCAGGAAGTTATGACCGGAATAGGTGATGGCGACCGGCACCAGGTTCTTGGTGGTGTCGTAGGGCGGCGGGTTGCGGAGCTGCGGCGAGATGATCAGGCCGCTGAGATTGCCGTGGATCAGCGTGTAGCCATCCGGCGCGGCCTTGCTCACGGCCGCGACGCCCGTGGTCTGCCCGCCGCCGGGCCGGTTCTCCACGACGACCGGCTGGCCGAGACGCTTGTGGAGCTGCTCGGCGAGCATGCGGGCAAACACGTCGGTCTGGCTGCCGGGACCGACCGGAACGATCATCGTGATCGGCCGGGTCGGATAGGCCGACTGCGACCAGGAAGGCTGGGCGAGCGGCATCGTCGCGACCGCAAGCACCGCCGCAACCACAGATCTGCGTAGCATCGAAGGCTCCTTCTGCTGTGTCCCGGCATGCCAAGCATGCCGCGATGGGAAATGGACGCACGCCGGAACGCCGGCCCTCATGCGCGGTCGGGAGGCACCACGGCGATGATGTCGATCTCGCAGAGCATGCCGGGCCACGCCAATGCGCTGACGGTCAGGCTCGTGTGCGCGGGCAGCGGCGCGTCGCCATAAGCCTCGGCACGGATCGGCACGCCCTCCTTGGCGTATCGCACGTCGACGTAGTAGCTGACCTGCTTGACGACGTCGCTCATGGTGGCGCCGTTCTTCGCCAGCACCGCCTTCAGCTTCTCATAGGCGTAGCGCAATTGCGCCGGGAAATCGCCCGGGTGCATGATCTCCCCGGTCTCCTCGTGCTCGGGGCCGATGCCCGCGAGGAAGATCATCTTGCCCGGCCCGGTCACGGTGACCGCCTCCGAGAAGCGTCCCTTGGTCCAGCTTCCGTAATTGTAATTCTTCTTCTCGAACGCCGGATTGTCCGCCATGACCGCTCCCCGCTCGCGCGGCTCCCGTTGATCCCCGTCCGGCGAGGATGGGAAAATCCGCCGGCCTTCACAAGGGAGCTTCGGGTGCAACGCCCGCGTCCCTCCCGCGAGAGGACGCACCGCGGGTGCGCGAAAAAGCCGCCGGGCGGACCCGGCGGCTTGCAGCGGACGGCGATCGTTCAGGGGGCTGGGGCGCGACCGCCGCCGCCGTTCGGCGGGTCAGCGGCCGCCCGGACCGTAGCCCGGACCCCGGCGTCCGTGGTGGTGCGCCGGACCCATGCCGGCCCGCTGTCCCGTCCGCATCAGCGCGGCGAAACGGCGCTTCTGGCCGTCGTCGAGGCTCTTGTAGAGGGGCTCGGCGGCGTCGGCGAGCGACTTGAGCGAGGCGCCGCGCTTGGTCATGGCGTCCGCTCCGCGCCGCAGCCGTTCGATGGCGTCCGGACGCTCCCGCGGCTTGTCGGCCGACCGCGCCTCGCGGCGCTCCTCGCGCGTCTTGAAGCGCTCGGCCATCCGGTCACTGCGCTGCTTCGCCGCTTCGCGGATCGCGGCCTCGAGCGCGGGCCAGTGCTTCTCCTGCTCCGCGGTGAGCTTCAGTCCGGCCTTGAGACCGGCGAGGCGCGCGTCGGCGAACGCGGCCACGTCCTCGGCGGTGGCGCGGGCGCGCGGCGCATCGCCTCGCGGTCCCGGTTGCGCGTAAGCCAGCCCGCCTGCCGCGATGGCGACCGCGGTGGTGCCGGCGATGACGAAAGACTTCAACATGGCGAGCTCCTCTTCAAGTGTTCGATGACGCGAGTAGAGATCGCGGGACGCAGACCTTCAAGTTAAGGATCGGTCAGGTTACGAAGACGTCACGTTGCTGAAGGCGCGTTCACGCTGCGCTGAAGCTGCGTTCAGGAATCGCGCAACGCCGCATGAAAAATGCCGCGCTCTTTCGAGCGCGGCATCGCAACATCGATGCTTCGAGACCGCAGGTCAGCCCGCATCCGTCGAATGGATGCGGCGCTCGTGCGTCGCCACGCCCTTCTGGCGGCGGCTCATCAGCTTGTTGAGCGCGCCGAGATAGGCTTTCGCGGAGGCCACCAGCGTGTCAGGATCGGCGCCCTTCGCGGTCACCGAACGTCCGTCGCTGGCGAGCCGGACCGACACCTCGGCCTGCGCGTCGGTGCCCTCGGTCACGGCGTGGACCTGGTACAGCTCCAGCTTCGCGTCGTGCGGCACGAGATCACGGATGGCGTGGAAGATCGCGTCCACCGGACCGTTTCCGGTCGCCTGCGTGGTGACGTGCTGGCCGTCGACGTCGAGCGAGAGCGTCGCCGACTGCGGGCCCATCGTGCCGGCGATCACCGTCAGCGACAGCACCTTGAGGCGGTCGTGCGCATGCGCGATCTCCTCGTCCACCAGCGCCTCGATGTCCTCGTCGTAGATCTGCTTCTTCTTGTCGGCCAGCGCCTTGAAGCGCGTGAACGCATCCTCGAGCTGGTTGTCGCCCAGGTGATAGCCCAACTCCTCCAGCTTGTGGATGAAGGCATGGCGGCCGGAGTGCTTGCCCATCACCAGCGAGGTCTGCTTCACGCCGACGCTCTCGGGCGTCATGATCTCGTAGGTCTGGGTGTTCTTGAGCATGCCGTCCTGGTGGATGCCGCTTTCATGCGCGAAGGCGTTCCGGCCGACGATCGCCTTGTTGTACTGCACCGGGAACGAGGTCGCGACGGCGACCAGCTTCGAGGCGCGTGTCAGCA
>CAZZCV010000163.1:0-3419 GCA_964653225.1 uncultured Rhodoplanes sp.
CCACCAAGGGCTCGATCACCTCGGTGCAGGCGATTTACGTCCCGGCCGACGACTTGACCGACCCGGCGCCGGCCACCTCCTTCGCCCACCTGGACGCGACCACCGTGCTGTCGCGCGACATCGCCGCCAAGGGCATCTATCCGGCGGTGGACCCGCTCGACTCCACCTCGCGCATGCTGTCGCCGAACATCGTCGGCGAGGAGCACTACGCCATCGCCCGCCAGGTCCAGCAGGTGCTGCAGCGCTACAAGGCGCTGCAGGACATTATCGCCATTCTCGGCATGGACGAGCTGTCCGAAGAGGACAAGCTGGTGGTGGCCCGCGCCCGCAAGATCGAGCGCTTCCTGTCGCAGCCGTTCTTCGTCGCCGAGGTGTTCACCGGCTCGCCGGGCAAGCTCGTCGATCTCGCCGACACCATCAAGGGCTTCAAGGGACTGGTGGAAGGCAAGTACGACCACCTGCCGGAGGCCGCCTTCTACATGGTCGGCAACATCGACGAGGCGATCGAGAAGGGCAAGCGTCTCGCGGCCGAAGCGGCGTAAGCAGGCCATTCATGAGCACCTTCCACTTCGAACTGGTGTCGCCCGAGAAGCTGGTGTTTTCCGGCGAGGTCGAGCAGGTCGACGTGCCGGGCGTCGAGGGCGACTTCGGCGTGCTGGCCGGCCATGCGCCGTTCATCACCGTGCTGCGGCCGGGCATCCTCATGGTCACGGCCGGCGGCGAGAAGCGGTCGATCGTGGTGCTCGGCGGCTTTGCCGAGGTCGGGCCGAGCGGCCTGACCGTGCTGGCCGATACCGCACATTCGCTCGAAGATCTCGACCGCGCGATCTTGGAGCGCCACATCCGGGAGCTTGAGGAAGAGATCAAGCAGCTCGCGCAGGGCTCGGCGCTGGATCGCGCCATCACGCGGCTCGATCACTTCAAGGCGATCCAGACGCATATGCAGGGCACGGCGATGCATTGAGCATCGCCGGCGAACGCGCGTCTCCTGCCCCGCTTCGGCGGGGCATTTTCTTTCCGGCGGGCGTTCAGCCTTTCGCGAACCGCGAAAATTCCTTCACCACCCGCTCGTAGGACGGCCGCTTGAACGGCACCACCAGCTCGGGAAGGTTTCGCATCGGCTCCCAGCGCCAGGCGATGAACTCCGGCTTGTGTCCGCCGTCGGGCGTCAGGATGTCGATCTCGCTGTCGTCGCCGGTGAAAAGCAGCGCGTACCACTTCTGCTTCTGGCCGCGGTATTTTCCCTTCCATGCCTGGCCCGCGATATTCTTCGGGATGTCGTAGGTCAGCCAGTCCGCGATCTCGCCCAGCTTCTCGACCGAACGGATGCTGGTCTCCTCGCGCAGCTCGCGCAGCGCGGCCGGATAGGGTTCCTCGCCCGGATCGATGCCGCCCTGCGGCATCTGCCAGACGTGGGTTTCGTCGATGTGCTCCGGGCCGCTGGCGCGCCGGCCGATGAACACGAGGCCGTCCCGGTTGAGCACGGTCAGGCCCGCGCAGGGCCGATAGGGCAAGTCTTCGAAGCGGGCCATGTCGCACCTGTCGTCGGCGGAGGCGCGAGCTTACGACGAGCGCGCCTTCATCGCCACCGCGCTCACCGGCACGACCACGAAGCCGCGTCCCTCGGCGGCCTTGATCCATTGCGCGATCCGGTCGACCGCCACCGGCAGAGGCGAACTGATGCCGACCGCATTGCCGCGCTCGCGCGCCAGCGTCTCCAGCCGCGCCAGCGCGCGGTCAACGCCGGCCTGGCTCGGCACCGCGTCGAGCGCTACGTCGGCCTTGGCGAAGGGCAGGTTGTTGGCGCCCGCGATCTGGCTGGCCACGCTGCGCGGGGTCGAGCCGTTGTCGAAGTAGATCAGGCCGCGCCGCGACACCTCGCGCAGCACCGGCGACAGCGCCGGCTCGGAGGCCACGAACCGCGCGCCCATGTGGCTGGCGACGCCGACGTAGCCCTGAAAGCGGCTCATCATCCAGTGCAGGCGGTCGATGTTCTGCTGCGCACCCAGCGCCGTGAGCAGGGTCTGCGGGCCCGGATCGTTGTCGGGATAGTCGAGGGGCTCCATCGGCGTCTGCAGCAGGACCTCGTGACCGGCGGCGCGTGCGCGCGCGGCAAGGCGTTCGGCGTCGGGAGCATAGGGCGCGATCGCGAAGGTCACCGGGCCGGGCATGCGCGCGAACACATTCTCGGTGGCGCCGGAGCCGATCCCGAGTCCGGTGATCACCAGCACGATGCGCGGCGCGCCGGGTTTGGCGTTGCGCGCGACCGGCTGGGCGTAGGTCTGCGCCGGCCGCGTGCCGTCTGGCCCGATCTTCGGGATCGCGCCATGCCGCGTGGTCTCCAGCAACCGCTGATCGACCGGCGCGCGCACGTCCGGCGCGCCCGCGATCGGAACCTCCTGACGCTGCCCGGTGCGGCCGTCGATGATGGTCACGACCTGCCCGCTGCGCGCGGGCGGCTGCTGCGCGGCCGGCCCTTCGTAGACGCGGTGGGCGTCCTTGGAAGACGCGGGCACGTCGGCCGCCGTGCTCGTCGCCGCCACCACGATCATCGGCTCGCCGCCGTAGGGATCGCTGACCACGGTCGCCCAGCCCACGAACACGGCGATGCAGAGTGCCAGCAGCCCGGCGGCGGCCGGCGCCGCGAAGGCGGGCATCCCGACACGCTGCTTTTTCTTCGTGCCCTGGCCGAGAGGGGCGTTCAGTTCGTCTTCCGCCACGTTCGCGATTCCTTGCGCGATCCCCTGCGAATCATCCCCGCAGCCTAGAAGACGGATCGTTAACTCTCCGTTTACCGAAAGAATCCCGTCCACGCCTGGGTTTTACCCGGTGGAAACGAAACGGAGCGGCCAAGGCCGCTCCGTCGAACAGGTCCGGCCGGGCCGGTTCAGTTGGCGATGCCGCCCCTCGGATTCGGCGGGTAGGCCGCGTTGGTCTGCACGCCACGAATCAGGTCGAGGGCGGTCTTGAGCGCTTTGTCGTTCTTGGGGTCCGGCGGGATGTAGGACTGCGAGCCGGTCTGCTCGTCGCCGTCCGCCTTCAGGTGCCCGCGCAGCGAGGACTCGCCCTTGGTGTCGGTGCGCGCCTTCAGCTCCTCGGGCACGTCCTGCAGCACCTCGATGTCGGGCGTGATGCCCTTGGCCTGGATCGACTTGCCGGACGGCGTGTAGTAGCGCGCGGTGGTCAGCCGCAGCGCGCCGGAGCCCGCGCCGAGCGGGATGATGGTCTGCACCGAGCCCTTGCCGAACGAGCGCGTGCCGATCACGGTCGCCCGCTTGTGGTCCTGCAGCGCGCCGGCCACGATCTCCGACGCCGACGCCGAGCCGCCGTTGATCATCACGATGATCGGCTTGCTGCGGGTCAGGTCGCCGGCGCGGGCGTTGAAGCGCTGGGTTTCGTCGGCGTTGCGGCCGCGGGTC
>CAZZCV010000164.1:0-1525 GCA_964653225.1 uncultured Rhodoplanes sp.
CTTGAGACAGTTGGCGGAGCGCACCGACAGCTCCAGCTCGTCCACCTTCTTGAGGAAGGCCGGATTGAAGGCCAGGTCCGGGATCGATTCCACGGCCTGCTCCTTGCGGGGCTCCTCGAAGTTGACGAACACGTTGAGCTGGTCCTGCAGGATGCGGGCCGCGTAGGCCAGCGCGTCCTCGGGACCGACCGCGCCGTTGGTCTCGATCTGCAGGGTCAGCTTGTCGTAGTCGAGAATCTGGCCCTCGCGGGTGTTCTCGACCTTGTAGGAGACCTTGCGGACCGGAGAATACAGGCTGTCCACCGGGATAAGTCCGATCGGCGCGTCCTCGGGGCGGTTGCGGTCGGCCGCGACATAGCCCTTGCCGGTGTTGACCGTGAACTTCATGCGGATCTCGGCGCCCTCATCGAGCGTGCAGATCGGCAGGTCCGGGTTGAGGATCACGATGTCGCCGACGGTCTGGATGTCGCCCGCGGTCACCGCGCCCGGCCCCGACTTCTTGAGGACCATGCGCTTGGGACCATCACCCTGCATCTTGATGGCGATGTCCTTGATGTTGAGCACGATGTCGGTGACGTCCTCGCGCACGCCCGCGATCGAGGAAAACTCGTGCAGCACGCCGTCGATGTGCACCGATTGCACCGCCGCGCCCTGCAGCGACGACAGCAGGATGCGCCGTAGCGCGTTGCCGAGCGTCACGCCGAAGCCCCGCTCGAGCGGCTCGGCGATCAGCGTGGCGATCCGCTTGGAATCGGAGCCCGCCGTCACCTGCAGCTTGTTCGGCTTGATCAGTTCTTGCCAGTTCTTCTGGATCACGTTTGCACCCATCGTATGGAGAGATGCGGGTTTGCGCGCATCCCACTCCGCCCCGTGGGAAAGCTCGGCGGCGGCCGACGGAGCACCCGCCGGCCGGAGGTCCTCGTCGCTCATACGCGCCGGCGCTTTCTCGGGCGGCAGCCGTTGTGCGGGATCGGGGTCACGTCGCGGATCGAGGTGACGGTGAAGCCAGCGGCCTGAAGCGCGCGCAGGGCCGACTCGCGTCCGGAGCCCGGACCCGCGACCTCGACCTCGAGGGTGCGCATGCCGTGCTCCGCCGCCTTCTTGGCGGCATCCTCGGCTGCGACCTGCGCCGCATAGGGCGTCGACTTGCGCGAGCCCTTGAACCCCATCGTTCCGGCCGACGACCAGGCGATCGCGTTGCCCTGCGCGTCGGTGATCGTGATCATGGTGTTGTTGAACGACGCATTCACATGGGCGATGCCCGATGCGATGTTCTTGCGTTCACGGCGACGAACGCGGGCGGTGGCTTCCTTACCCATTCATGGTCCTTTCGCGGCCCGGCGGGTCTGCACAGGCAATTCGTTCGGTTCGGCGGCGCGGAAGATCAGGTCTTCTTCTTGCCGGCAATCGCCTTCGCCGGTCCCTTGCGGGTGCGGGCGTTGGTGTGGGTGCGCTGGCCGCGCACCGGCAGGCCGCGACGGTGTCGCAGGCCCCGGTAGCAGCCGAGATCCATCAGCCGCTTGAT
>CAZZCV010000164.1:1535-3372 GCA_964653225.1 uncultured Rhodoplanes sp.
TGTTCATGGAGGTCTCGCGACGCAGGTCGCCCTCCACGACATAATCGCGGTCGATCACCTCGCGGATCTGGAGAACCTCGGCGTCGGTGAGCTGCGACACGCGGCGGTCGTCCGGAATGTTCACCTTCTCCACGATGTCGGCCGCGTTCTTCTGGCCGATTCCATGGATATATTGCAGCGCGATCACGACGCGCTTGTTGGTCGGAATGTTCACCCCAGCGATACGGGCCACAACCTCACTCCTGTTCCGGCCGGCCTTGCCGCCGGTCTGTTTGATCCCTGTCCTGTGCCCTGACAGGGATTGCAAGCGATAACGCGACGCCCGGCCTCTTCCCGAAAGGCCGGCATCGTTCGAACCGTGTCCGACAGAATGTGAGGTTTATTAGGGGATTCCACCTCACTTCGTCAACCTCCGAGCGCGGGTTCCCCGCCGCGCGGTTTTGCCGGCGGTCCGCCGGCTCCGGGAGGCCGCCGCGGCCCCGCGGCCGGCGGCGGATTTCGCCTTTTTTACCGCGGTTTTGGCCGCTTTGGATGCCTTTGCGCGCTTGACCTTGGTGGCGGCGGCCTTGCGGGCCGGAGCCTTGCGGCCGGCAGGCTTGCCGGCGGTGCCCCGCGCCGCCGCCCGGGAAGCCGGCGCCGGCTTCCGGCGGGCGGTCCGCCGGGATTTAGCCGGAGCCAGAAGCTCGGCGATCGCGGCGGTGACGGCCTCGATCGGAGCCATGCCGTCAACCGACTTCAGGGCCCCCTTCTTCTTGTAATAGGCCACCAGCGGCGCGGTCTGGCCGCGATAGGCCGTCAGGCGCTGCTTGAGCACCTCGGGATTGTCGTCCGGGCGGATTTCCAGCTTCATCGCCTGCATTTCGGCGACCCGATTGGCGATCCGGCGCACCAGCGCCTCCTCGTCCACCTTCAGCTCCACGACCGCGTCAAGCTTGAGACCCTTCTTGACCAGCATCCGGTCGAGCGCCTCGGCCTGCGGGACGGTGCGCGGGAAGCCGTCGAGGATGAAACCCTTCCGGGCATCCGGCTGGTCGATCCGGTCGGCCACGATCGCCACCACGACCTCGTCCGGAACCAACTCGCCGCGCGCCATGATGTCCTTGGCCTTGAGGCCAATCGGCGTGGCGGCGGCGACCGCCGCCCGCAGCATGTCGCCGGTGGAGAGCTGCACGATGCCGTGCCGCTCCACCAGTTCGCGCGCCTGCGTGCCCTTGCCGGCCCCCGGCGGGCCCAGCAGAACGATCCTCATCTCCGCCGCCCCCGCAGCTTGGATTTCTTGATCAGTCCTTCGTACTGGTGCGCCAGCAGATAGCCCTGCACCTGCGCCACCGTATCCATCGTCACGCTGACCACGATCAGCAGCGAGGTGCCGCCGAGATAGAACGGCACCGCCGCGTAGGCGATCAGAATCTCGGGGATCAGGCAGACCACGGCGAGATAGGCGGCGCCGACCACCGTGATCCGGCTCAGCACATGGTCGATGTATTCGGCGGTGCGTTCACCGGGGCGGATGCCTGGGATGAAGCCGCCGTGCTTCTTCAGGTTGTCCGCGGTCTCGGTCGGGTTGAACACGATCGCGGTGTAGAAGAAGGCGAAGAACACGATCAGCGAGATGTAGAGGAACAGGAATAGCGGACGGCCGTGCGCCAGGTTCGTGGTGAACCAGGTCATGATCTCGCCGCCCTGCCCGGCGTTGAAGTTGGCGACCGTGGTCGGCAGCAGCAGCAGCGAGGAGGCGAAGATCGGCGGAATCACGCCAGCGGTGTTGAGCTTGAGCGGCAAGTGCGAGGACTGGCCCTCGAACATGCGGTTGCCGACCTGGCGCTTCGGATACTGG
>CAZZCV010000165.1:0-3331 GCA_964653225.1 uncultured Rhodoplanes sp.
CATCGTGATCGAGCAGAAGGTCGTGCCCGGCGCGAACCACTTCTTCGACGGCAAGGTCGAGCCGCTGATGCAGTCGGTCAGCGCCTATCTCGACAAGCGGCTCAAGGAGCGGCGCTGACGCCGCCGCCCCGGCCCCGCGGCGCTCGGGGCCGCGATTGATCCAGATCAATGCTGCGGGCTTCCGTCCGGCGACATAGCTGCGCAAGCAACGAATTGTCGCCGATCCGGAGGCCGCGCCGTGCAGCATCACAACATCCCCGGGACCACCCTGTTCGAGGGCGAGCAGGCCCAGAAGGGCTTCGCCCTCAACCGCATGTGCTTCTCCTTCAACAGCGCGGAGAACCGCGCCGCGTTCCTGAAGGACGAGGACGCCTATTGCGCCCGCTACGACCTGACGCCCGAGCAACGCGAGGCGGTGCGCTCGCGCAGCGTGGCGCAGCTGCTCGCCGCCGGCGGCAACATCTACTACCTCGCCAAGCTGGCGGGGATTTTCGGCCTCAACGTCCAGGACATCGGCGCCCAGCAGACCGGCATGAGCGTCGATGCGTTCAAGGCAAAGCTCGTCGAAGCAGGGAGATAGGCACATGGCGCGCATCATCGGCGGCGTGGGAACCACGCACGTTCCCTCGATCGGCAAGGCGATCGCCGAGAGCAAGCAGAACGATCCCTACTGGCGGCCGTTCTTCAGCGGCTTCGACCGCGTGCACGAATGGCTCGCCCGCGAGAAGCCGGACGTGGCGGTGGTGTTCTCCAACGACCACGGCCTCAACTTCTTCCTCGACAAGATGCCCACCTTCGCCGTCGGCGCGGCCGAGCAGTATCGCAACGAGGACGAGGGCTGGGGTATTCCGGTGTCCAAGACCGCAGCCGGCATCCCGGACCTGTCGTGGCACCTGATCGAGAACCTCGTCTCCGACGAGTTCGACATCACCATGTGCCAGGACATGCTGGTGGACCACGCCGTCACCATCCCGCTGTCGCTGATGTGGCCCGGCGAGGCCCCCTGGCCGGTCAGGATCGTGCCGGTGTCGATCAACACCGTTCAGCACCCCCTGCCCTCGGTGGCGCGCTGTCTCAAGCTCGGCCGCTCCATCGGCCACGCGCTCGAGGACTACGACAGCGACCTCAAGGTCGTGGTGATCGGCACCGGCGGCCTGTCGCACCAGCTCGACGGCGAGCGCGCGGGCTTCATCAACAAGGCGTTCGACCAGCTCTGCATGGACGAGCTGGTGGCCGATCCCGACGCGCTCGCGAGGTACAGCATCCCGCAGCTCGTGGAGCTGGCCGGCGCGCAGGGGGTTGAGCTGCTCAACTGGGTCGCCATGCGCGGCGCGCTGACCGGCACCGTGACCGAGGCTCACCGCAACTACCACATCCCGATCTCCAACACGGCGGCCGCGACCATGCTGCTCGAAAACCGCACGGCGAAAGCCACCCATGCCGGCTGCGGCCGCGCGATGGCGGGAGCCGGCGCCGGTGCTGCGGCGGCCTGCTGCTCGGCCTGCCGTAGCGCCACGCATTGACGGAGCGGACAATGTCCCGGCCTGCTCCGCTTGATCCAGATCAAGGTGCCGCGCCGCCCGGCGCGGCAGCGTGCGTCATGACCGAGGAAGCCGCTCAGGAAACCGCCACGGATCTGGCCTGCCGCTGCACGGACCTGTCGCGCAGCGGCAAGGCGTTCCCGACGATCTGGAGCACGGTGCTGCGCGGCCATCGCCTGGTATCGGGGATTCCACGCCAGCGGATGGAGAACAGCCGCAGCATTCTGCACATCCCGCTGATCACCGGACAGACGCTGGCCTTCGAGGGCGACGAGCGGCTGTTCAAGGTTCTCTGAGAATTCAGGGCCGCGCCACGGTCCCGCCCGGCATCGCCCGGTCCACCCCGGTCGTGCTCGGGAACGTGATGGGGAGCCCGCGCAGCGACCGCACCGCGAGAAACGCGAAGGCCTGCGCCTCGATGGCGTCGGCCGAGAATCCGGCCTTGTCCGCCGTCTCCACTGTGGCGGGCGCAAGCCGCTCCGCCAGCATCCGCATCAGCGTGGCGTTGCGCGCGCCGCCCCCAGCCACGATCCAGGCCCGCGGCACGTCCGGCAGGTGCGCCACCGCGCGCGCCACCGCCTCCACCGTCAGCATCGACAGCGTAGCTGCGCCGTCCGCCACCGAGAACTCCGGCAGGCCGATGTTGGCAAAAGCGAAGGCATTGCGGTCGAGCGACTTCGGCGGCTTCTGCCCGAAGAACGGATGATCGAGCACGCCGGCGATGAAGGCGCGGTCGGGCGCGCCGGTCGCCGCCGCGTCGCCGTTGTCGTCGTAAGCCGCGCCGGTGCGCGCGCGCATGAAGTCGTCGATGAGCGCGTTGCCCGGCCCGGTGTCGAAGGCCACCGGCTCGGGCGGCCCGTCCACGTAAGTCAGGTTGGCGACGCCGCCGATGTTGAGCACGCAGACCGGATGCGGCCGCTCCAGGGTGTGCACGATGGCGCGGTGGAACACCGGCACCAGCGGCGCGCCCTGCCCGCCCGCGGCCACGTCCGCAGCGCGCAGATCGTGCACCACCGGAATGCCGAGCCGCCGTGCCAGAGCCCGCGCGTCGCCGACCTGCACCGTGAGACGCGCCCCGGGCCTGTGAATCACGGTCTGGCCGTGGAAGCCGACGACGTCGATCCCGCCGGCCGCGAGGGCGTTGCCGGCGAGCAGCCGCTCCACCGTCTCGGCGTGGGTGTCGGTGATCACGGCCTCGGCCTCGCCCACCGCGCCCGGCCGCGCCGTCCGGTCGGTCAGCGTCACGGCCTCGGCCAGCGCCCGGCGCAGGACCGCACGCTCCTCGCCGGTGTAGGGCCGGTACAGCGTGGGACCGAAGCGCGCGATGCGCTCGCCGTCGGTCTCGATCACCGCCGCATCCACCCCGTCGAGCGAGGTGCCGCTCATCAGCCCGACCGCCCGAACAGTTCCCAGGGGCGTGACCTGATCGGAAAACCGGTTCCCACTTTTCCGGGTCACGCCCTGAAAGCCCCTGTCCCTTCGGTTGAATCCCGCGTCGGACCTGTTACACCAGCCGCGCGAGAGAGGGTAGCCGATGAGCGGTTATAAGTCCGATTTCCTTAACGTTCTGGCGAGCCGGGGCTTCATCCAGCAGGTCTCGGAGCCGGACGCGCTCGACCAGCTTGCGAGCAAACAGGCGATCACCGCCTACATCGGCTACGACTGCACCGCGCCCTCGCTGCACATCGGCCACCTGCTGCCGACCATGATGCTGCACTGGATGCAGCAAACCGGCCACCGGCCGATCGCGCTGATGGGCGGCGGCACCACCCGCGTCGGCGATCCGTCCG
>CAZZCV010000166.1:0-529 GCA_964653225.1 uncultured Rhodoplanes sp.
CCGGGACCTGCAAGGATCGCGAGATCAGGCGGCACGACCCGCACCTGCTGGTCGAGGCCTGCCTGCTCGCCGGCTTCGCGATGAACGCGGTCGCGGCCTACATCTACGTCCGCGGCGAGTTCATCCGCGAGGGCGAGCGCCTGCAGGCCGCGGTGGACCAGGCCTATGAGGCGGGTCTGATCGGCAAGAACGCCTGCGGCTCGGGCTACGACTTCGACGTGATCGTGCACCACGGCGCTGGCGCCTACATCTGCGGCGAGGAGACCGCGCTGCTCGAAAGCCTCGAGGGCAAGAAGGGCATGCCGCGGCTCAAGCCGCCGTTCCCGGCCAACGTGGGCCTCTACGGCTGCCCCACCACGGTCAACAACGTGGAGTCCATCGCGGTCGCGCCCGACATCCTGCGCCGCGGCGCGGCGTGGTTCGCGGCCATCGGCCGGCCGAACAACGTCGGCACCAAGCTCTTTTGCATTTCCGGCCACGTCAACAAGCCGTGCAACGTGGAAGAGGCGATGGGCGTCACCTTCCGCGA
>CAZZCV010000166.1:539-1489 GCA_964653225.1 uncultured Rhodoplanes sp.
TGGACAAGCACTGCGGCGGCATCCGCGGCGGCTGGGACAACCTGCTCGCCGTGATCCCCGGGGGCTCGTCGGTGCCGCTGGTGCCCGCGCACCAGATCGCCGACGCCTTCATGGACTTCGACACGCTGCGCGGCCTGCAATCTGGCCTCGGCACCGCGGCCGTGATCGTGATGGACAAGTCCACCGACATCGTGCGCGCGATCGCGCGGCTGTCCTATTTCTACAAGCACGAGAGTTGCGGCCAGTGCACGCCCTGCCGCGAGGGCACCGGCTGGATGTGGCGGGTGATGACGCGCATGGTCGAGGGCCGCGCGCAGAAGCGCGAGATCGACCAGTTGCTCGACGTCACCAAGCAGGTCGAGGGCCACACCATCTGCGCGCTCGGCGACGCCGCGGCCTGGCCGGTGCAGGGCCTGATCCGGCACTTCCGTCCGGAGATCGAGCGCCGCATCGACGAGTTCTCCCGCAACGCGGACCCGCATCGCGCTCCGGCGCTCGAGGCG
The DNA here is from genome assembly GCA_964653225.1 of uncultured Rhodoplanes sp. Taxonomy (GTDB): domain Bacteria; phylum Pseudomonadota; class Alphaproteobacteria; order Rhizobiales; family Xanthobacteraceae; genus Z2-YC6860. The sequence continues at coordinate 1,043 of CAZZCV010000166.1, forward strand.
GCGGAGTAACGAGATGGCCAAGATCGTCATCGACGGCACCGAGATCGACGTCCCGCCAGAGTACACGCTGCTCCAGGCGGCCGAGGCCGCCGGCGCGGAAATCCCGCGCTTCTGCTACCACGAGCGTCTCTCCATCGCCGGCAACTGCCGCATGTGTCTGGTCGAGCTGGTCGGCTCGCCCAAGCCCGTGGCCTCCTGCGCCTGGGGCGTGCGCGACTGCCGGCCGGGCCCCAACGGCGAGCCGCCGCAGGTCAACACGCGGACGCCCATGGTGCGCAAGGCGCGCGAGGGCGTGATGGAGTTCCTGCTGATCAACCATCCGCTGGACTGTCCGATCTGCGATCAGGGCGGCGAGTGTGACCTGCAGGACCAGGCGATGGCCTACGGCGTCGACTCCACGCGCTACCAGGAGAACAAGCGCGCGGTCGAGGACAAGTATATCGGGCC
>CAZZCV010000166.1:1499-3309 GCA_964653225.1 uncultured Rhodoplanes sp.
CGTGCCGGAGCTGGGCGCCATCGGCCGCGGCGAGGACATGGAGATCACGACCTATCTCGAGCAGGCGATGTCGTCGGAGTTGCAGGGCAACGTCGTCGATCTCTGCCCCGTGGGCGCGCTCACCTCCAAACCCTACGCCTTCGCGGCGCGACCCTGGGAACTGGCCAAGACCGAGAGCGTGGACGTGATGGACGCGCTGGGCTCGGCGATCCGCGTCGACACCCGCGGCCGCGAGGTCATGCGCATCCTGCCGCGCGTGAACGAGGACGTGAACGAGGAGTGGATCTCCGACAAGACCCGCCACGTGGTGGACGGGCTGCGCACGCAGCGGCTCGACCGGCCCTACATTCGCGAGAACGGCCGGCTGAGGCCGGCGACCTGGGCCGAGGCGTTCGCCACCATCGCCGCCAGGGTGAAGCAGACGAAGGCGGAGCGCATCGGCGCGATCGCCGGCGACCTCGCCGCGGTCGAGGAGATGTTCGCGCTCAAGGACCTGATGACGCGGCTTGGCGTCGCCAGCATCGACGGCCGTCAGGACGGCACGGCGCTCGATCCGAAGTTCGGCCGCGCGTCGTACATCTTCAATCCGACCGTCGCCGGGATCGAGCAGGCCGGCGGCATTCTGATCGTCGGCTCCAATCCGCGGAAGGAGGCGCCGGTGCTCAACGCGCGCATCCGCAAGCGCTGGCGCGCGGCCGGCCTCAAGGTCAGCCTGATCGGCGAGCGCGCAGACCTGACCTATGACCACGAATACCTCGGCGCGGGCCCCGACACTCTGGCGGCGCTCGCCGACGGCCAGCCCCAGGCCCTGCCCAATCCCATCGTTCTGGTCGGACAGGGCGCGCTGGCGCGACCCGATGGCGCCGCGATCCTGTCGCTTGCGGCGAAGGCGGCGGTGCAACTCGGCGCGCTGCAGGACGGCTGGAACGGGTTCGGCGTGCTGCACACCGCGGCCTCCCGCGTGGGCGCGCTCGACATCGGCTTCGTGCCGGGTGCGGGCGGCCGTACCGCGTCGGAGATGACGAGGGAGGGCGCCAGCGACCTTCTGTTCCTGCTCGGCGCCGACGAGATCGACGTGCCGGGCGGCGCCTTCGTGGTCTACATCGGCACCCACGGCGACGCCGGCGCGCACCGCGCCGACGTGATCCTGCCGGGCGCGGCCTACACCGAGAAGTCCGGACTCTATGTGAACACCGAGGGCCGCGTGCAGCGCGGCAACCGCGCCGGCTTCCCGCCCGGCGACGCGCGGGAGGACTGGGCGATCCTGCGCGCGCTGTCGGACGCGCTCGGACAGCGGCTGCCTTACGATTCGCTGGCGCAGCTCCGGCAGGCGCTCTTCGCGGCGCATCCGCACATGCAGCGCCTCGACGCCATCGAGCCTGGCAGCGCGGACGACGTCCGCAGGTTCGCCGCGCTCGGCGGCGCGCCCGGCAAGGCGGCGTTCCGCTCCGCTGTCGACGATTTCTATTTCACCAATCCGATCGCGCGCGCCTCCGCGGTCATGGCGGAGTGCTCGGCGCTCGCCGAGCGCCGCGCGCTGGTGGCGGCGGAGTAGGGCAGATGGCCGAATTCTTCACAGCCTATGTCTGGCCCCTGATCGTGATGGTGGCGCAATCGCTGCTGCTGCTGGTCATCCTGCTGGTCGCCATCGCCTATATCCTTCTGGCCGACCGCAAGATCTGGGCGGCGGTGCAGATCCGCCGCGGCCCGAACGTGGTCGGGCCTTTCGGACTGCTGCAATCCTTCGCCGACCTGCTGAAGTTCGTGCTGAAAGAGCCGGTGATCCCGGCCGGCGCCGACAAGGTCGTCT
>CAZZCV010000167.1:0-3145 GCA_964653225.1 uncultured Rhodoplanes sp.
AGCGCTTCCGCGCGCAGACCAGCGTGATGTCGCAGGCCGAGATTCATCCACGGGCGCGGCTGAAGACCGTCGGAAGCGTCTGACACGGCGGCGGCGCTTCACGACCCATCACGCGGCTTCAACGAAACGTGAATCCGGCTTGGAACCGGGACGCCCGCTCCTACGTTATCCGGGCGTATCTGACACGGCAGCCGGACCGGCCGCGCCCGAGAGCTTGGGCGGGAACCTGCTTGATCTGCCAAGTCACTGACAAAACTGAAGAATGCGGCCAAAGGAAAAAGTTAAGACCCGCTTGAACCTCATGCCGGCCGAAGCCGACCAATGAACGAGACCGGGGAGACCAAACCCATGAACAATTATTCGATGCACACCGCCGACCGGACCACCCACTTGAAGATCGTCGTGGTGGCCCTGATCGCTGGCATCGCCGTGGTGGTCGGGGGCATCGCCGCCCGCCCGACCCTGCCCGACATGAGCACCCAGCTCGAAGCCCGCGCGCCGGTCCTCAAAGCCGGCCAGCCGGTGGTCTGGTCCAGCTCGGAGACCACGGCCATCCGCTGAGGCCCGATCCCGTTTCACGGTTCTACCTCTCTACCCTGAAGTTCCTCCTTCCCTTGCGCGCCCTCACCGGCGCGCATTTTTTTGCCCGCGCAAACGCCTTCCGCCGCAGCGGGACGAACCCCGCCACGGCGGCGAAATCGGATTTGCATTGTCGGGACCGGATGCGCCCCGGCCGGGCCGGGGCAGCGGAGAGCGACGTCAGGCGATGGCGCCGCGCGCGCGCATCAGGCCGATGGCGTCGAGTTCGGCCTGCTCGATGGCCGCCTCCGCGGCACGCTCGCGGGCCTGGTCGCGCTCGTCGAGCAGTTCGACCTTCTTGAGCTCCTCGAACGCCTCGCCGAGCGACGCCTTGGCATCGTCGAGCTGGCCGCGCAGCTCGTCGGCCGAGCGCTTGAGGTTCTCGCGGCGCTGGACCGCGGCCTTGGCATAGGTGGGATAAGCAAAATGGGTGGGATCGTGGATTCCCGCCCGGTCCTGCTCGGTCTTGATCTCGCGCTCGAGATCGACCCCCATGCGGTCGAACTCGGCGATCATGGTCTCGATCTGCGCCACCTTCCGGCGCCTTTCGTCGACCTGGAATCTCTTCAGACGGATCAGCGTTTCGCGTGACTTCATCGACTCTTACTCCCCGAAGCCGCGAGCCGCGCCCGGCCCTCGGAAGGCCGTCCGCGCCTGCAACAGCCGCGCACCGGGGGACAATGTGGCGCGATAACGTTATTTTTCGGTTTCCACGGCCGGAGCGGCCGCCACGATCTGCTCAAGACGCTGATAGCCTTCCATCAGGGGGGTGCATTCGCCCTTGGCCTGGCCGAGGAACGCCTCCAGCGCCGGGTTGAGCCGGATTGCCTCGTCGACCTCGGCGCTCGAGCCGGGCCGGTAGGCCCCGAGCCGGATCAGCTCCTCCATGTCGGCGTAGGTCGCCAGCACCTTCCGGGCCCGGGTGATGACCGGCAGGAAGGCCGGATCGGCCGCGCGGGGCATGGTGCGGGACACCGATTTGAGGACGTTGATCGCCGGATAGCGGCCGCGCTCGGCGATCGAGCGCTCCATCACGATATGGCCGTCGAGGATCGAGCGCACCGCGTCCGCCACCGGCTCGTTGTGGTCGTCACCGTCCACCAGGACGGTGAAGATGCCGGTGATGCAGCCCTCTCCCGCTCCGGTGCCGGCGCGCTCGAGCAGCCGCGGCAGCTCGGCGAACACCGTCGGCGTATAGCCCTTGGCGGTCGGCGGCTCGCCGGTGGAGAGCCCGATCTCGCGCTGGGCGATGGCGAAGCGCGTCACCGAGTCCATCATCAGCAGGACCTGCTGGCCCTCGTCGCGGAAGTGCTCCGCGATCGACATCGTGAGATAGGCCGCCTGGCGGCGCATCAGGGCCGGCTCGTCGGATGTCGCCACCACCACCACCGAGCGGGCCAGGCCCTCCTCGCCGAGATCCTCCTGCAGGAACTCCTGCACCTCGCGGCCGCGCTCGCCGATCAGCCCGACCACCGCAATATCGGCTTCGGTGTTGCGCGCCAGCATGGACAGCAGCACCGACTTGCCGACGCCGGAACCGGCGAAGATGCCCATGCGCTGGCCCTTGCAGCAGGTCAGGAAGGTGTTGAGCGCGCGCACCCCGAGGTCGAGCGGCGCGCCGACCCGCCTGCGGGCGTGCGCCGGAGGCGGATTGGCGCGGAACGGATAGGGCGAAGGCCCCGGCGGCAGCGGGCCCTTGCCGTCGATCGGCTCGCCCATCGCATTGACCACCCGGCCGAGCCAGCCCTGCGACGGCCGCACCGCGCCCGGCGCGGCCGACACCGTTGCCTTGCAGCCGCGGCGCACGCCGTCGAGCTGGCCGAACGGCATCAGCAGCGCGTTTCCGCCGGAGAAACCGACCACCTCGCAGGGGATCGACCGGCCCGAGGTCTCGATCAGCACCCGCGCGCCGACCGGCATGCTTTGCACGGGCCCCGCGACCTCGACCATGAGGCCGCGCACGCCGATCACCCGGCCGTAAATCTCGACGCCGTCCAGCTCGTTAATCTGCTCGGCCAGCGCCCGCACGCCTCAGGCCCCTTTCCACGGGCTGCGGCCGGAGGTCTTAACCGCTTGTTTACCCGCGTCGTTAATCATTGCGTCACGGTCCTTGGGATTAAGGCATTCCTCACCGGCCGTCTGAAAGGGCGACCGTCTGGAGGGGTTGAGTCGCGGAGCCGGTTAACGCCGGCTCCTCACGTGGAACTCGAACGGAGGCGTGGCGAAAAAACCACTCTCGGGCAACATCTTACCCCGATTCGACGAAAATCGGCCAGGGGATGCTTGCGGCGCAGAATCACGGTTTGTTAACCATGCTCCGTTAACGTTCCGAATCAGTTTTGTCCCAAGGCGTTTCAATTTTCGGCCGCTGCGGCGCGCCGAGCGGACTTTGAGCCCGCAGCGGCGAAGATAGGGGACTGGCATGCGCGTCTTGCTGATTGAGGACGATAGCGCCACTGCGCAATCGATCGAGCTCATGCTCAAGTCCGAGAGCTTCAACGTCTACACGACGGATCTCGGCGAAGAGGGCGTCGACCTCGGCAAGCTCTACGACTACGACATCATC
>CAZZCV010000168.1:0-2967 GCA_964653225.1 uncultured Rhodoplanes sp.
GCTCGTCGCTGGCGTCGAGCGCCGCGAACAGGTCGAACACCTCGTTCACCACCTCGGTCGGCCGGGCGTCGGGACGGTCCACCTTGTTGATCACGACGATGGGCCGAAGGCCCATCTTGAGCGCCTTGGAGACCACGAACTTGGTCTGCGGCAGCGGACCTTCGGCCGCGTCCACCAGGACCAGCGCGCCGTCAACCATGTTGAGGATGCGCTCGACCTCGCCGCCGAAGTCGGCGTGGCCCGGCGTGTCGACGATGTTGATGCGGGTGTCCTGCCAGACGATCGAGGTGGCCTTGGCCAGGATGGTGATGCCGCGCTCCCGCTCCAGGTCGTTGGAGTCCATCGCCCGCTCGGCGACCCGCTGGTTTTCCCGGAACGAGCCGGACTGCTGGAGCAGGCGGTCGACCAGGGTCGTCTTGCCGTGGTCGACGTGGGCGATGATGGCGACGTTGCGGAGCTTCATATGGGCGATTTTGGGTCCAGAAACGAGTGGGCCGCAGGTCTATGGGGAACCCGCGGCCGTTTTGCGGCGCAATATAGCGATGACGACCGCAGGCGCAACCGCTCCGGGCAATCCTTTAGCCGATTCGCAGGATATCGTTACGCCCGTCGGCCGGGCATAATGGAGCCGGCGGGGGAAGCCGGAGACCGGAGAACGGATGCCATGAGCCCCAGGAGCACGAATCCCGCGAAGCTGACCGGACAGGATCGCGCCGCTGCGCTCGTCTCGCTGCCGGGCTGGCAGCAGGTTCCCGACCGCGACGCCATCCGGCGCAGGTTCGAGTTCCGGGACTTCAACGAGGCTTTTGGCTTCATGACGCGGGCCGCGCTGGTGGCCGAGAAGATGGACCACCATCCCGAATGGTCCAATGTCTACAGGACGGTGGAGGTGACGCTGTCCACCCACGACGCCGGCGGGCTGACTGCGCGGGACGTCGCGCTGGCGCGGGAGATGAGCCGGCTGGCGGGCCTCTGACGGGCGTCTTGCGCAAGCGGGTTCCAATGACGATCTGTCAGCGGCCGGGCGGTCGGCCCGGACGGAGGCGGAAGCGATGAGATCGGCGCGCGCGTCGACCTGGAACGACAAGGGCTGGAATCAAGAAGGCTGGGACGACCGCGAGCGGGCCGCCCGCGACGAGGCCGTGGTGCGCCGCGGCTTCTGGCGCAAGCTCGGCGGTCTCGCGGCGCGGCTGCCGTTCGCGGAGGACCTGCTGACCGCCTATTACTGCGCCTTCGACCGCGCCACCCCGTTTCACGTCCGGGCGGCGCTGCTGGCCGCACTGGCCTATTTCGTCCTGCCGCTGGACGCGCTGCCCGACTTCATGCCGGCGCTCGGCTTCACCGACGACGCGGCCGTGCTCGCCGGCGCGATCCGGCTGGTCATGGCTTCTATCGGCCCCGATCACCGCGAGGCCGCCCGCGACGCTCTGGCGCGGATGCAGGCCGCGGCAGAGCAGGGTTAACGCGGTCCCGGCCGCCGATTTCTCCATATGCCATCGGCCTTCTCGGGATGAAGCCGGTCGCCGTCTGCGGCGTGCAGGCCGGAGGGCGCGACCTTTTCGGTCTTCACATTGCCGGTTTTGCTAACTATTTCGCTATACTTGCATTGATTGATTGCACCCCGTCTTTCCGTGAAGCCGTCACCCGCTGTTTACCGCGCGCGAGGCCCGATGATCCCTACTCGACCGATGCTCTCCGTCCTGCTGCTTCTGGCCGCCACGGCCCTGACCGCCGCTCCCGCCTCCGCCCAGCAGAAACCGGCCGCCCAGAAGCCTGCGGCGGCTTCCCCGGTTGCGCAGGCCACGCTGCTCGGCCAGTTCGCCGACTGGGGCGCCTATACGGCGACGCCGGGCGGCCGCAAGGTCTGCTTCGCAATCTCCAAGCCGACCTCGTCGCAGGACAACCCGCCGAACCGGCGGACCGGCAACAACCAGGTCTATATGTTCGTCTCGACCCGTCCGGCCGAGAAGGTCGCCGACGAGGTCTCGCTGCTGGTCACGAATTACGCGCTCAAGGGCGACGGCACGCTGACCATCGGCGGAACGAACGTCGCCTTGCAGACCCAGAACGACGGCGCCTGGGTCAAGAACGCCCCCGAGGAGGCCAAGCTGGTCGACGCCATGCGCAAGGGCGCCGACCTGACCGTGAAGGCCACGACCTCGCGCGGAACCCAGACCACCGACGTGTTTTCGCTCAAGGGCATCTCCCAGGCGCTGGACCGGGTCGCGCAGGAATGCAAGTAGAGTGACCTCCGCAGAGGAGTGACGCGCGGCCTTGGCCGCGCCCGGTGCCGCGAGCCATGACCGCAATGCCCCCAGTCGCGCCCCCAGTCGCGTCCAAAGCCCAGCGCCCCTCGGGCGGCGATCTCGTGCTCGAGAAGACGCCGCTCGAGCGCTACGTACCGCCCGCGAAGCCGACGCTGATCGGCCTCACGCGCGCCGCGCTGGCGGATGCGCTCGGCGCAGTCGGCGTGCCGGCCTCCCAGCAGAAGATGCGGGTGCAGCAGCTCTGGCACTGGCTCTATGTGCGGGGCACGCAGAGCTTCGACGACATGAGCAGCGTGTCGAAGGACTTGCGCGCGCTTCTGGCGGAGCACTACACGCTGGCCAGGCCCGAAGTGGTCGCCGAGCAGGTGTCGGTGGACGGCACTCGCAAGTGGCTGCTGCGCCTGCCGGGCGAGACCGCAGGCGAGCGGCCGCACGAGGTCGAGTGCGTCTACATCCCCGAGAGCGACCGTGGCACGCTCTGCATCTCGAGCCAGGTCGGCTGCACGCTCAACTGCTCGTTCTGCCACACCGGCACCCAGCGGCTGGTGCGCAACCTGACGCCCGGCGAGATCGTCGGCCAGATCATGGTGGCGCGCGACCGGCTCGGCGACTTCACCGGCATGGAGCGGGCGCAGGGCCCCGGCCTGCCGACCGAGGGCGAGCGCTGCGTGTCCAACATCGTGATGATGGGCATGGGCGA
>CAZZCV010000169.1:0-2927 GCA_964653225.1 uncultured Rhodoplanes sp.
CCCGGTGGGCGCCTGCGTCGGCATGCGTGGTTCTCGCGTGCAAGCCGTTGTGAACGAGCTGCAGGGTGAGAAGATCGACATCATCCCGTGGTCGCAGGACATCGCGACCTTCGTGGTCAACGCGCTCGCGCCCGCCGAGGTCGCCAAGGTGGTTCTCGACGAGGAGCGCGAGCGTATTGAAGTCGTGGTGCCGGATGCCCAATTGTCGCTTGCCATCGGCCGCCGCGGCCAGAACGTGCGTCTCGCCTCGCAGCTCACCGGCTGGGACATCGACATCCTGACCGAGCAGGAGGAATCCGAGCGCCGCCAGGCCGAGTTCCAGACCCGCACCAAGATGTTCACCGAGGCGCTGGACCTCGACGAGGTGGTCGGCCAGCTTCTCGCCTCGGAAGGCTTCAGCTCCGTGGAAGAGCTGGCGCTGGTCGAGGAGAAGGAGGTCGCGGGCATCGAGGGCTTCGACGAGGACACCGCCCGCGAGCTTCAGACGCGCGCGCGCGAGTATCTCGAGCGGATCGAGAACGAGCTGGACGACAAGCGCAAGGCGCTGGGCGTCGAGGACGCGCTCAAGGAGGTTCCGGGCGTGACCACGGAGATGCTGGTCAAGCTCGGCGAGAACGAGGTCAAGACCGTCGAGGATCTCGCGGGCTGCGCCACGGACGACCTGGTGGGCTGGACCGAGCGCAAGGACGGCGAGAGCAAGCGCTTCCCCGGGTTCCTCGAAGGCTTCGAACTGTCGCGCGAGGAGGCCGAGGCGATCGTCATGCAGGCGCGGCTCGCCGCCGGCTGGATCACCGAGGCCGACCTGGAGAAGCCGGCCGAGGACGCGCAGGACGAGGCGGCCGAGCCCGCGGACGCTCAGGCGTAGGGCATAGGGCGCGATCCGAAAAGCGGAACCGGTTTTCGGATAAGATCACGCCCTGAAGAGCAAGAACGGAGGACGAAAGCCGGCATGCTGGCGGCGGACACCGAAACCGAACTCGACACCGGCCCGCGCAGCGGCGCGGCCGGGCGGGAGCGGTTTTGCGTCGCGACCCGGACGGTGAAACCCACGGACGACATGATCCGCTTCGTGGTGGGGCCGGACGGCGTGGTGCCGGACCTGAAACGCAAGTTGCCCGGCCGCGGCCTCTGGATCACGGCCGAGCGGGCGGTGCTGGCGGAGGCGGTGGCGCGCAAGGCCTTCGCCCGCGGTTTCAAGCGCGACGTCAAGGTCGCACCCGATCTGGTGGACGCCACCGAGCGGCTGCTGGAGCGGGCGGTGCTGGACGCGCTGGCGATCGCCGGCAAGGCGGGACTCGTCGTCAGCGGCTTCGCCAAGGTCGAATCCGCGCTGTGCCGGGACCGGGTGGTGGCTCTGTTCCACGCCGCCGACGCCGGCCAGGACGGCGTCAACAAGCTCAAGGGCCCGCTGATGAGCCGGCCCGACGCGGACCGGATCCCGGTGATCCGGCCGTTCGGCTCCGACCAATTGGATTTGGCATTGGGGCGGTCAAATGTGGTACATGCAGCCCTGCTGGCCGGGACTGCGAGCGATACGCTATTGGCGCGCTGGGCGCGCCTTACGCGCTTTCGGCCCGAAACTCCGGGCGAAGGCGCCCATCGGCACGCCCGGAATTGATAGGAACAGAGACCTGAATGGCTGAAACCAATAAACCCGGCGACAAGACGATCAGCGTCGGCAAGCCGACCCTGTCGCTGAAGCCGCGCACCGAGACCGGCGTGGTCCGCCAGAGCTTCAGCCATGGCCGCACCAAACAGGTGGTGGTCGAGGTCAAGAAGCGCCGCGTGGTCGGCGACGGCAAGCCCGAGCCCGCGCCGGCCCCGGTCGAGGCCAAGCGACCGGCCGCCGCGCCGGCCAGGCCCGCGCCCGCGCCGAAGTCCGGCGTGGTGCTGCGCACGCTGACCGAAGAGGAGCGCAACCGGCGCGACCAGGCGCTCGGCGACGCGCGCGTGCGCGAGGCCGAGGAGCGCCGGATCGCCGAGGAGGAGGCCGTCCGCCGCGCCGAGCGCGACGCGGTGGAGCGCGTCGAGCGTGAGGCCGCCGAGGCGCGCAAGCGCGAGGAGGACGAGCGCCGCTCGCACGACGAGGACACCCGCCGCAAGGCGCGCGAGATCGCCAAGAGCCGCCTCGGCGAGGCCGGCGAGCCCGAGAAGCCGGCTCCGGCCGCGACCACCACGGCCGCCACGCCGCGCCCCGGTCCGGGCGTCCGTCCCAAGCTCGAGGCCGAAGAGGAAGAGGCGCCGCGCTTCCGCCGCGGTCCCGGCGGCGGCGCTCCGCGCCCGGTCGCCCCGCCGCAGCGCCCGACGCGCGCCGCCAAGACCACCGCCGAGCGGCCGCGTGGCCGCCTGACGCTGGTCAACGCGATGAGCGCCGACGAGGTGCGCGAGCGCTCCGAGGCCTCGTTCCGCCGCAAGATCCGCAAGGGCCGCGAGCTGAGCAACGAGCCGAAGGAGAAGGTGATCCGCGAGGTCGTCATCCCCGAGGCGATCACGATCCAGGAGCTGGCCAACCGCATGGCCGAGCGCGCGGTCGACGTCATCCGCATGCTGATGAAGCAGGGCCAGATGGCGACGATCAACGACACGATCGACGCCGACACCGCACAGCTCATCGCGGAGGAGCTGGGCCACACCGTCAAGCGCGTCGCCGAATCGGACGTTGAAGAGGGCGTGTTCGACGTCGCCGACGATCCGATCGACCTCGAGCCCCGCGCTCCCGTCGTCACCGTCATGGGCCACGTCGACCACGGCAAGACCTCGCTGCTCGACGCCATCCGCCAGACCGACGTGGTCAGCGGCGAGGCCGGCGGCATCACCCAGCACATCGGCGCCTATCAGGTGTCGTCGCCCTCGCACGGCAAGGTGACGTTCATCGACACGCCGGGCCACGCCGCCTTCACGGCGATGCGCGCCCGCGGCGCCAAGGT
>CAZZCV010000170.1:0-2754 GCA_964653225.1 uncultured Rhodoplanes sp.
CCGTTGGCGAAGTCGCCGAACTGCGCCTCCCACAGCGTCAGCGCGCTCGGCTCGGCCAGCGAATAGCCATACTCGAAGCCGAGCACCGCCTCTTCGGAGAGCATCGAGTTGATGACCTCGTAGCGCGCCTGGCCCTCGCGCAACTCATTGAACGGCGTGTAGCGGTCCTCGTTCTCCTGATCGACCAGGACCGAATGGCGCTGCGAGAACGTGCCGCGCTCCGAATCCTGGCCGGACAGGCGCACCGGATGGCCTTCCAGCAGCAGCGAGGAGAAGGCGAGCGCCTCGGCGGTCGCCCAGTCGATGCCCTGGCCGGTCTCGATCGCCTTGGAGCGCGCGTCGAGGAAGCGCTGGATCGTGCGGTGAACGTGGAAGCCTTCCGGAACCCTCGTGATCTTCCGCCCGATGTCCTTGAGGACTTCGGGCGCGACGCCGGTGTTGCCGCGGCGCGGCTCGTCGGCGGCGCCGGCCGGCTTCATGCCGGTCCAGCGGCCGTCCAGCCAGTCGGCGCTGTTGGGCTTGTAGCTCTGGCTCGCCTCCTGCTCGGCGTCGAGCCGGGCGCGCCAGTCCGCCTTCATCTTCTCCACTTCGCCTTCGGTGACGACGCCCTCGGCGACCAGCTTCTTCGAATAGATTTCAAGCGTGGACGGATGCTGCCGGATCTTCTTGTACATCAACGGCTGGGTGAACGCCGGCTCGTCGCCCTCGTTGTGGCCGAAGCGGCGATAGCAGAACATGTCCACGACCACCGGCTTCTGGAACTTCTGCCGGAACTCGGTCGCGATCTTCGCCGCGAACACCACCGCCTCCGGATCGTCGCCGTTCGCATGGAACACCGGCGCCTCGACCATCTTGGCGACGTCGGACGGGTACGGCGAGGAGCGCGAGTAGCGCGGATAGGTGGTGAAGCCGATCTGGTTGTTGACGATGAAGTGCACCGAGCCGCCGGTGCGGTGGCCGCGCAGGCCGGAGAGCCCGAAGCACTCGGCGATCACACCCTGACCCGCGAAGGCGGCGTCGCCCGAGATCAGCAACGGCATGACCATCGTGCGGTCCTCGCGCGTGGCGCCGCGCTGGTCCTGCTTGGCGCGCACCTTGCCGAGCACGACCGGATTGACGATCTCCAGATGCGACGGGTTGGCGGTGAGCGAGAGGTGAACCTTGTTGCCGTCGAACTCGCGGTCCGACGAGGCGCCGAGATGGTACTTGACGTCGCCCGAGCCCTCGATGTCGTCGGGCGACGACGAGCCGCCCTTGAACTCGTGGAAGATCGCCCGGTGCGGCTTGCTCAGCACCTGAGCCAGCACGTTGAGCCGCCCGCGGTGCGCCATGCCGACGATGATCTCCTTCACGCCGAGCGCGCCGCCGCGCTTGATGATCTGCTCCAGCGCCGGGATCATCGATTCGCCGCCGTCCAGGCCGAAGCGCTTGGTGCCGGTAAACTTGAGGTCGCAGAACCGTTCGAATCCCTCGGCCTCGACCAGCTTGGAGAGGATCGCGCGCTTGCCCTCGCGGGTGAAGGCGATCTCCTTGTCCTTGCCCTCGATGCGCTCCTGAATCCAAGCCTTCTGCTCCGGATCGGAGATGTGCATGAACTCCACGCCGAGAGTCTGGCAGTAGGTGCGGCGCAGGATGTCGACGATCTCGCGGAGCGTGGCGAACTCGAGGCCCAGCACCTTGTCGAGGAAAATCTTGCGGTCGTAGTCCGACTCCCTGAAGCCGTAGGACCGCGGGTCCAGCTCCTCGTCGCTCTTCGGGCCTTCGATGCCGAGCGGATCGAGATTGGCGTGGTAGTGGCCGCGCATGCGATAGGCGCGGATCAGCATCAGGGCGTGGATCGAATCGCGGGTGGCCTGCTGTACGTCGGCCGCCGACAGCTCGACGCCGCGCGTCTGCGCCCTGGCTTTCACCTTGTCGCCGAGCGCGGTCTCGACCGAGCTCCAGTCGGCGGTCAGCGCCGCGATCAGCTCGCCGTCGGCATGCGGCAGGTTCGGCCGCTTCCAGGACGGGCCCGAGGCGCCCGGCCCGATCGCGCGCGGGTCGTCCTTCAGGCTCTCGAAGAACGAGCGCCATTCGGCATCGACCGAGGCCGGGTCGGATTCGTAGCGGGCGTGGAGGTCTTCGATGTAGGCGGCGTTGCCGCCGTAAAGAAACGAAGTCAGGGCGAACGCGGCGTTCGCGTCTTGGCGGGACATGGATGTTTCCTCTGCGGGGCACAGACCCCGAGCGGACGGCGCATAGGCAAGTGAACCCGCGACCGTCCGGCGGACATGGTTATACTCCGATTTATGTCCGCGGAAAGGCTACAAAAGGGTTAAGAAATGAATCTCGAATTCAGGATTTCAACACTTCGACCAGGGTGCGGCCGATCCGGGCCGGCGACGGAGAAACCCTGATCCCGGCCGATTCCATGGCCGCGATTTTGGACTCGGCGTCGCCCTTGCCGCCGGAGATGATCGCACCGGCGTGACCCATGCGACGTCCGGGGGGAGCCGTGCGGCCGGCGATGAAGCCGACCATCGGCTTCTTGCGGCCCTTTTTGGCCTCGTCCTTGAGGAACTGGGCCGCGTCCTCCTCGGACGAGCCGCCGATCTCGCCGATCATGACGATGGCCTCGGTCTTGGGGTCGGCCAGGAACAGCTCCAGCCCGTCGATGAAGTCCATGCCCTTCACCGGATCGCCGCCGATGCCGAGCGCGGTGGTCTGGCCCAGCCCCTCCTGCGAGGTCTGGAACACCGCCTCGTAGGTCAGCGT
>CAZZCV010000171.1:0-2701 GCA_964653225.1 uncultured Rhodoplanes sp.
GCGGCCGCCCCATTACGGTGGCCGCGACCTGTGCCGACATCCTCGCGCGCCCGCGTGGTGAAGCCGAGGATTTCCACCTTCACGCCGCAGCGCTCCAGCGTGCGCGCGAGGATGTCGGCACAGGTCGCGGCCACCGTAATGGGGCGGCCGCGCATGGAGCCGGAGTTGTCGAGCAGCAGCGTGACCACCGTGTCGCGGAAGTTGGTGTCCTTCTCGTGCTTGAACGAGAGCGGATGCATCGGATCGATGATGATGCGGGTGAGCCGCGACGGATCGAGCTGGCCTTCCTCGAGGTCGAACTCCCAGGCGCGGTTCTGCTGCGCCATCAGACGGCGCTGCAGGCGGTTGGCGAGCCGGGCCACCACGCCCTGCAGGTGCGAGAGCTGCTTGTCGAGATAGCCGCGCAGGCGGTCCAGTTCCTCCGGCTCGCAAAGATCCTCGGCCGGCACCATCTCGTCGAAGCGGCCCACGAACGGCTTGTAGTCGGGGCCGCGCGGCTCGTTGCGCCGGTCGCGCGGATTCCAGGGCTCGGCCGCGGTTTCGGATTCGCCCATCTCGGCGTCGTCGTCGAGATCGGTGGCCGGCGCGTCGGCGGCCTCCTCCGCGCTCTCGGTGGCGTCGGCGGAGACCTCGGTTTCCTCCGAGCTGGCCTGCTCCTTCTCCTCGGCGTCGGCGGTATCGCCCTGCTCGCCGTCCTGGTCCTTGTCGTCCTGATCGCCCTCCTCGCCGTCCTCCTCCTCGGAAGAATCCGAGCGGTCGTCGCCCATGTCGAGCGAATCGAGAAGGTCGTGGACGGCGTCGCCGAACTTGCGCTGGTCTTCCAGCAGGCCTTCGAGCGAATCGAGGCCGCGGCCGCCCCGCTCCTCGATGAAGGGACGCCACAGATCGACCAGCTTCCGGGCCGCCTCAGGCGGCGCCTGGCCGGTGAGGCGCTCGCGCACCAGCAGCGACAGCGCCTCCTCGATCGGCGCATCGGCGCGGTCGGTGATGTCGTCGAACTTGCCGCGGTGGAACTTGTCGTCGAGCATCGCGGCGAGATTCGAAGCCACGCCGGCCATCCGCCGGGAGCCGATCGCCTCCACGCGCGCCTGCTCGACCGCGTCGAACACCGCGCGCGCCTGCTGGCCGGTCGGCGTCAGCCGGCGATGCACCGCCGGATCGTGGCAGGCGACCTTGAGCGCGATGGCGTCGGCATGGCCGCGCACGATCGCGGCCTCCTGCCTCGACAGCTTGCGCGCCGGCTCCGGCAGGCGGGCCTTGCCGCCCACGAGACCGGGCCGCTCGGCTGCATAGGCCACCTCGAGATCGGACTTGCGCGCGACCGCCCGCAGGCAGCCGGCCACGGCCCGCTTGAACGGCTCGGCCGGCGATTCCTTGGCCTGGGACTTGGGCTTGCTGTTCGACGACATGGGCATGGCCATCTTATGCGGGCGGATTCAGCGGCGGGCGGCCCGCGATCCCGTTCCGGGTCGGCAGCGAGACGCCCATCGACACATAGACACTCATCAGACCCTCGACGCCGATGTCCGCCGGCTTGAGCCAGTCCGCGGGAACATAAAGCAGTCCACCGCCGACCGGCACCGGCGCGGAGGGCACCAGGATCGCGTGGTAGAGAACGCCGTTCAGATCGACCGCCTCAGGCGTCGGCAGCAGCGCCAGCACGGCCGCGCTGTTGCCGGGGCCGCCGAAGAAGCACCACACCGGCCGCATGCCCTTGAGCCCGTCGGAGTCCTTGGTGTCCACGATGGCGACGAAACGCTTGGTCAGGTCGTAGACGTTCCGCACCACCGGGATGCGGCGCATGCTGGAATCGATGAAGCCCGAAAACCGGCTTCGCAGGCCGGATTCGACGATCAGGCCCAGCGTGTAGACGAAGACGATCAGCACCACGAGGCCGATCAGGTAGGCCACCACCGTCGAGCCGGTGAATCCCAGTCCGATCGCGGTCAGCGTGTTGCCGAACATGCTGCCGGGCCGGACATAGGCAAAGATATAGGCGCCGAGCCAGAGCACCAGCACGACGGTGATCGCGACCGGCAGCAGCAGCAGGAAGCCTGAAAGCAAGGTCCGGACGAAGTGGTTCATGCCTTTGCGGAAGAGTCCGGTTCAACGGCGTTGAATGCGGACGCCTCTCTCATCTCGTTGTCGGAGCATGACCGACCCGAAAACCGGCTCCCGCCTTTCGGGATCATGCTCCCGGCCCGCCCCCACGGACCCGGGTCCCATCGCCACGCCGCGGCGGCCGGAGCCGCCGCCTTCCCGGCCGCGCTCAGCTCAGCGCGACGTTGACCGATGACTCGGGCAGTTCCTGCCCGAAGCAGCGCTGATAGAACTCGGCCACGATCGGCCGCTCCAACTCATCGCACTTGTTCAGGAACGTGACGCGGAACGAAAAGCCCACGTCCTTGAAGATGTCGGCGTTCTCCGCCCATGTGATGACCGTGCGCGGGCTCATCACGGTGGAGAGGTCGCCGTTCATGAAGGCGTTGCGCGTGAGGTCCGCGACGCGGACCATCTTGCCCACGATGTCCCGGCCGGCATCGTTCTGGTAGTGCTTGGCCTTCGCCAGCACGATCTCGACCTCGTTGTCGTGCGGCAGATAGTTCAGCGTGGTCACGATGTTCCAGCGGTCCATCTGCGCCTGATTGATCTGCTGGGTGCCGTGATAGAGGCCCGAGGTGTCGCCGAGGCCGACCGTGTT
>CAZZCV010000172.1:0-2686 GCA_964653225.1 uncultured Rhodoplanes sp.
AGTCGATCGGCGAGCCGGGCACCCAGCTCACCATGCGCACCTTCCACATCGGCGGTGCGGCGCAGATCTCCGAGCAGTCGTTCATCGAATCGAACTTCGACGGCACGGTGGTCATCAAGTCCAAGGGCAAGAACTCGGTCGTCAAGAACTCGGACGGCGACTGGATCGCGATGGGCCGCTCGATCGTGGTGGCCGTGACCGATCCGGACGGCACCGAGCGGGCGGTGCACCGCATCCAGAACGGCGCCCGGCTGCGCGTGCAGGACGGCGAGAAGATCAAGCGCGGCCAGCGTATCGCCGAGTGGGACCCCTACACCCGGCCGATCCTCACCGAGGTGGACGGCACGGTCGCCTTCGAGGACCTGGTGGAAGGCCAGTCGATGTCGGAGACGCTCGACGAGGCCACCGGCATCGCCAAGCGCGTGGTCACCGACTGGCGCACCTCGAGCCGCGCCGCCGACCTGCGGCCTGCGATCGTGATCAAGGACAAGGACGGCAAGGTGCTCAAGCTGCCGCGCGGCGGCGACGCCCGCTACATGCTGGCGGTCGACGCCATCCTGTCGGCGGACCTCGGCGCCGAGGTGAAGGCCGGCGACGTGATCGCGCGTATCCCGACCGAGAGCGCCAAGACCCGCGACATCACCGGCGGTCTGCCGCGGGTGGCGGAGCTGTTCGAGGCGCGCAAGCCGAAGGACGCGGCGATCATCGCCGAGATCTCGGGCACGGTGCAGTTCGGCCGCGACTACAAGAACAAGCGGCGGATCAACATCATCCCGAATGACAAGGATGCCGAGCCCGCGGAATACCTGATCCCCAAGGGTAAGCACATCCACCTGCAGGACGGCGACGTGGTGGAGAAGGGCGACTTCATCGTCGAAGGCAACCCGGCTCCGCACGACATCCTGGCGATCCGGGGCGTCGAGGAACTGGCGGGCTACCTGGTCAACGAGATCCAGGACGTCTACCGGCTCCAGGGCGTGCTCATCAACGACAAGCACATCGAGGTGATCGTCCGGCAGATGCTGCAGAAGGTCGAGATCGACGACGCCGGCGAGACCGACCTGATCAAGGGCGATCAGGTCGACCGGCTCGAGCTGCTCGACATCAACGCCAAGGCCAGGGACGAGGGGAAGAAGGAGGCCAGCGGCTTCCCGGTTCTGCTCGGCATCACCAAGGCGTCGCTGCAGACCCGCTCGTTCATCTCCGCGGCGTCGTTCCAGGAGACCACCCGCGTCCTCACCGAGGCTGCGGTCAACGGCAAGGCCGACACGCTCGACGGCCTCAAGGAGAACGTCATCGTCGGCCGCCTGATCCCGGCCGGAACTGGCGCCATGATGAGCCGGCTCCGCGAGGTCGCCGCCAAGCGTGACACGCTCATCCTCGAGGAGCGCGAGAAGGAAGCGGCCAAGGCTGCGGCGGCGCCCGCGGATGCGCCGGCTCTGCCTGCGGCCGAGTGAGCGAATCGGCCGTTGGCCGAGTCGGAAACGGAGGGCCGCCCGCGCGGGGCGGCCCTTTTCCGTTCAAGATCGTTCCAATTTGCCGAAAACCTCAATGATCCCGGCGCTTTCCGCCTTGACACTCCGCCGGGACACCGATAAAAGCGCGCAACTTACGGCAGGCGGTGAGTTTCACCGCGTCGGAACGGCTTTCCCGGGCATTCCCTTTGGGCCGTCTAAGTCTCTGAGATCGAAAGACTCTTTGGTTTGGACCTCTCCCTTCGGCCGAGTCGCCCGGGCATCGCGCCTCGACGCAAGATTCTCAAACGCTGCCGCTGACGTCTGAACGATGGTCAGAATGGGTGCATGACCGCGCCGGTCCGGTGCGGTCCTCTGAGCCGCAAGCGCCATCCCGCTGCCGGAGCGGGACTGGCGCGGTTTCGTTTGCGCGCGGTTCCGGGCCGCAATCGGTGGCTGGGGCGTGACGCTTCAGCGGCAAGCAAACCGGGCCTGGCCCGGCAGCAAGCAAAGGCGAGCGATGCCGACGATCAATCAGCTGATCCGCAAGCCGCGGGTGGTGCAGAAGGCGAAGAAGAAGGTGCCGGCGCTCCAGCAGAGCCCGCAGAAGCGCGGCGTCTGCACGCGCGTCTACACCACGACGCCGAAGAAGCCGAACTCGGCGCTGCGCAAGGTCGCCAAGGTGCGCCTGACCAACGGTTTCGAGGTCATCGGCTACATTCCCGGTGAGGGCCATAACCTCCAGGAGCATTCGGTTGTCATGATCCGCGGCGGCCGCGTGAAGGACCTTCCGGGCGTGCGCTACCACATCCTGCGCGGCGTGCTCGACACCCAGGGCGTGAAGAACCGCAAGCAGCGCCGCTCGAAGTACGGCGCCAAGCGTCCCAAGTAAGCGAAGATCGTTCCGGGCGAGCCGAGCAGGGCCCGGGGATCGACAAGAGAACGAGATAGAGACAGAGAGCCACCGATGTCCCGTCGCCATTCTGCCGAGAAGCGCGAGATCAACCCGGATGCCAAGTACGGCAACCTGGTCATTTCGAAGTTCATGAACTCGATCATGTACGAGGGCAAGAAGTCCGCTGCCGAGGCGATCGTGTACGGCGCGCTCGACACGATCGAGAGCAAGACCAAGTCGGACCCGATCAAGGTGTTCGAGCAGGCGCTCGACAACGTGATGCCGGCGATCGAGGTGCGCTCGCGGCGCGTCGGCGGTGCGACCTATCAGGTTCCGG
>CAZZCV010000173.1:0-2647 GCA_964653225.1 uncultured Rhodoplanes sp.
GGCTGGCGACGCGGGTCTGGGCGAGCTGGCTGACGTGCACCGTGGTCAAGGTCATGGACTTCGGCGCGTTCGTGAACTTCTTCGGCGCCAAGGACGGCCTGGTGCACGTCAGCCAGCTCGCCCAGACCCGCGTCGCCAGCCCCAAGGACGTGGTCAAGGAGGGCGACAAGGTCAAGGTCAAGCTGCTCGGCTTCGACGAGCGCGGCAAGACACGACTCTCGATGAAGGTCGTTGACCAGCAGACCGGCGAGGACCTCGAGGCCAAGCAGAAGGCCGAGCGGGCGGAGCCTGCGGCGGAGTAACGCACGGCGCGAACGTCATGCGAAGGGCGGCCTCAAGGCCGCCCTTTTCTTTTGCGCGGGTGCGGCCGGGAAATTATGGTCGCCCGTTCCGAGAGTGCAAAGAGTTCACCGATGCAGCCCGATCCCGTCGCAGCCCTCGTCGCGCGCTACCCCGGCCCGGTCGTGCTGCTGCCCGAGCGGCGGCGCTGGCAGATCATCCTCGCGTTCAATCTGCTGTTCGTGTTCGCGGGCTTCCTCATGATGCTGCAAGGCCAGCGGCTCGGCCTCTATGTCGTGATCGGCTTCGCGCTGATCGCCTTCATCCCGGCCATGATCGCGCTGCCCGGCGCGGCCAAGCTCGCGATCGACCGCGACGGCTTCGTCGCCACCAGCCTCTACCGCGGCCGTCACACGCGCTGGAGCGACGTCAGCGAGTTCCAGGTGGCGCAGATGGCGCGCGGCGGCCACCGCATCGTGGTCTACGACGACGCCACCATCACCGACGGCTCGCACCTGATGGCGGGTTCGCGGATCGCCGGACGCAACGCGGCGCTGCCCGACACCTACGGGCTCGGCGCGGAACAGCTCGCGCAGGTTCTCAACCACTGGCGCACCCGCGCTCTGGAGGGGGAGTCTTAGAGCCAGCGCGCGTCCGAAGCGCAGTCCCCTGCCACGCACGCCATCCTCTCTCCCCCGCGGCGGAGAGATGAACCGAATGCGTGGCAGGCCCTCTTCGGTCTCGCGGCCGGCGCTATACCGGGCGCCCTTTCCGCGCCTGCAGATCCTGCAGCGTCTCCGCGACGAGCTGTCCGAGCGCGACGAAATCCGCCTTGCGCGGGGAGGTGCGACGCCAGGCGAGGCCGATGGTGCGGCCGGGCGCGGGCTCCTCGAACCGCAGCAGCTTCACGCGCTCGTCGCGCACCTCCACGTCCACCGCCACGCGCGGGAGCAGCGTGATGCCATAGCCGTTCGCGACCATCTGCATCACCGTGGCGAGGCTGGTCGCGCCGAGCCGCACGTCGCCACGCACGCTGGTGCAATAGGCCAGCGCCTGGTCGCGCAGGCAATGTCCCTCCTCCAGCAGGATGAGCCGCCGCTGGTCGATCTCGCGCGCGCCGACCCTCTTCGACTCCGGCCGTGGGTCCGAGGCCGGCACCGCCAGCAGGAACGGGTCTTCGAACAGGGGAAGCGTCTCAAGGTCCGGCCCGTCCACCGGCAGCGCCAGCATCACCACGTCGAGATCGCCGCCGGCCAGCTCGTCGAGCAGACCCTTGGTCTGGGTCTCGCGCAGCTCGATCTGCAGCTCGGAGTGGCGCCCCTGGAGCCGCGGCAGGATCGGCGGCAGCACATAGGGCGCGAGCGAGGGGATGACGCCGAGCCGGAGCCGGCCGGTCAGCAGCCGGCCGCCGTGGCGCGCGAAGTCCTCCAGGTCGCGGGTCGCCGCCAGAATCTGGCCGGCGCGCCGCACCACCTCGGCGCCGATTCCTGTGAACGACACCTCGCCCGGCCGGCGCTCGACCAGCTCGACCCCCAGCTCCCGCTCCAGCTCGCGGATCTGCATGGACAGCGCCGGCTGGGTCACGGTGCAGGCAGCCGCCGCCCGGCCGAAGTGGCGATGCTCCGCCAGCACCGCGAGATAGCGCAACTGCCGCAAGGTGATCATTTCGATAAGATAATCTTATCGTTGATCTAAAACAATCCAATTGGACTTATTCCGATCAACACCTTAGAGCCGTCCCAATCCCCGCGTTCCGGCGAGGCTTGGACAGAAAGCAAGCAAGGCATGGCGCCGGTCCCGGACCCGCCATCGCCCAGGCCGCCGGGCCCGCGGAATCAAGCAAGGCATCGCAGAGTACGATCGGAGAGGAACATGGACGCAAAGACAGAAGACAGCGCCGGCAAGTGCCCGGTGGCGCATTCGCCCAAGAAGGGAAGATCGAACCGCGACTGGTGGCCGGACCATCTCGACATCTCGGTGCTCCACCGCAACGCGCCCGCTGCCGACCCGATGGGCAAGGAGTTCGACTACGCCAAGGAGTTCAAGAGCCTCGACCTCGACGCCGTGATCAAAGACCTGCACGCTCTGATGACGGATTCGCAGGAGTGGTGGCCGGCCGACTTCGGCCATTACGGCGGCCTGATGGTCCGCATGGCGTGGCACAGCGCGGGCACCTACCGCATCACCGACGGTCGCGGCGGCGCGGGCGCCGGACAGCAGCGCTTCGCGCCGCTGAACAGCTGGCCGGACAACGTCAACCTCGACAAGGCGCGCCGCCTGCTGTGGCCGATCAAGCAGAAATACGGCAGCAGCATCTCCTGGGCCGACCTGATGGTGCTGGCCGGCAACGTCGCGCTCGAATCGATGG
>CAZZCV010000174.1:0-2605 GCA_964653225.1 uncultured Rhodoplanes sp.
CCTTGGCCAGCTCCGCCTTGAAGGTGGTCGCCACCGACACCGAGTCGAACACCGCGTCCACCGCGACGCGGGTGCGCGGCCGGCCGTCGGCCTCACCGTCCCCGTCGTCGTCGCGCACCACGCCCGCCAGCATCTCCTGCTCGCGCAGCGGGATGCCGAGCTTCTCGTAGGTGCGCAGGATCTCCGGGTCGATCTCGTCGAGGGACTTGGGGGCAGCCTTCGTCTTGGGCGCGGCGTAGTAGTAATAGTCCTGATAGTCGATCTTGGGATAATCGACGCGCGCCCAGCCCGGCTCCTTCATGGTGAGCCAGCGGCGGTAGGCGTCCAGCCGCCAGTTCAGCATCCACTCCGGCTCGCCCTTCTTGGCGGAGATGAAGCGGACGGTGTCTTCCGAAAGCCCCTTGGGAGCCTTCTCGGATTCGATGTCGGTCACGAACCCGTATTTGTACTGGTCGACGTCGATACGGCGCACCCGCTCGATCGTCTCTTGTACGGCCGGCATTTCTTCCTCCGCTCACGGTTTCAAGGACCGCGGGTTGGATCGTCGGTTATGGTCGCGTCGCTGCTGCCGCGAATCCCTCCGAGCAAAGCCGCCTCAGGCGGCGATGACCTTGTGGTTCGAGGCTTTATATAGGGCCTGAGCCAGCCCGGCCCAAGCATTTAGAAACAATTCGATTTCCTGCTCTGTGGAGGCGTACCCGAGGCTCGCGCGGACGGCCCCGCCGGCCAGCGCCGGAGGCATCCCCATCGCGGCCAGCACATGCGAGGGCGTGACCTTGCCCGAGGAGCAGGCCGCGCCCGAGGAGACCGCCACGCCCGCCAGGTCGAAGCCGATCACCGCGGTCTCGGCCTTCATCCCGGGATGGCCGAACAGCACCGTGTTCGGCAGGCGGGCGACGGTCCCGCTGAAGATCACCGTTTCCGGAGCCCTGGCCCTCAAGCCGGCCTCCAGCCGCTCGCGCAAGGCCGCCATGCGGGCCGCCTCCTGCTTCCCCTGCATCCGCACCGCATCGGCGGCTGCGCCAAAGCCCGCGATCCCGGCGACGTTCTCGGTCCCGGCGCGCGCGCCGCGCTCCTGCCCACCGCCGGTCACGAGCGGGGCCAGCGCCAGACCGGCCCGCCGGATCAGGGCGCCGGCACCCTGCGGCCCGCCGATCTTATGCGAAGAAACCGTCATAAAGTCCGCGCCCAGAGCCTTGAAATCGCAATCGATACGGCCGGGACCCTGCACCGCATCGATGTGCAGCAGTCCGCCCGCCGCGTGCACGATCGCGGCCGCCTCGGCGACCGGCTGGATCGCGCCGGTCTCGTTGTTGGCCAGCATGACCGACACCAGCGCGGGCGGCCCGTCCGCCACAGCCCGTTCGAGCGCCGCGAGATCCAGCACGCCGTGGCCGTCCACCGGGGTTTCCGCCACGGAGCCCGCGGCGAACCGCCCGCCCGCGCGCACGGAAGGGTGCTCGACGGCCGAGACCAGCAGTCGCCCGGCCACCGACGGATCGAGCGCCAGCGCGTTGGCCTCAGTGCCGCCGGAGGTAAAGACCACCTCGCGCGGCGAAGCCCCGACCAGCGCCGCCACCCGCTCGCGCGCCTCCTCCACCAGCCGCCGTGCGGCCCGGCCCTCGGCATGGACCGAGGACGGATTGCCCGTCGCATCGAAGGCGGCCAGCATCGCCGCCCGCGCCTGCGGGCGCAGCGGGGCGGTGGCGTTCCAATCGAGATAGGCCCGTTCCGTCATCGCGATCCTGCCGGGACCGTCCTCGGCCGGAAGACGGCGGGGCCGACCGAACGGCCGCTACCCTGCTCATTTTCCTTGCTTTTGGTCCCGGCGCTTATGTTAGAAAGCGCCGCCTGTCCGGCCCCCTGGTCGATCCGCGCGGTGCCTGAGCCGGCAGGGCACCCCGAGAAATTAGAATTATTCTAAATAGTTACGCGCGCCCGCGGTTTCCGTCAAGCGCCCTTAAAACACGCCATCGGCGGTGCGGTCCACGGCCGATCCGCCGCGACAGAGGTTGAAAGCATGCCCGAGGTCATCTTCACCGGCCCTGCCGGCCGGATCGAAGGCCGGTACCACCCCGCGCCGCAGAAGAACGCCCCGATCGCCATCATCCTGCACCCGCACCCGCAGTTCGGGGGCACGATGAACCACCAGATCGTCTACCAGCTCTATTACGCCTTCGTGCATCGCCAGTTCTCGGTGATCCGCTTCAACTTCCGCGGCGTGGGGCGCAGCCAGGGCTCGTTCGACCACGGCACCGGCGAACTGTCGGACGCCGCCTCCGCCCTCGACTGGGCGCAGTCGATCAACCCCGAGGCCCGCTCCTGCTGGATCGCGGGTTTCTCGTTCGGGGCCTGGATCGGCATGCAGCTCCTGATGCGCCGGCCCGAGATCGAGGGCTTCATCTCGATCGCGCCGCCCGCCAACCTCTACGACTTCTCGTTCCTCGCGCCCTGCCCCTCGTCCGGCCTGATCATCCACGGCGACAAGGACGCGGTGGTGCCGCACAAGGACGTCACCGGCCTCGTGGACAAGCTCAAGACCCAGAAGGGCATCGTGATCGAGCAGAAGGTCGTGCCCGGCGCGAACCACTTCTTCGACGGCAAG
>CAZZCV010000175.1:0-2503 GCA_964653225.1 uncultured Rhodoplanes sp.
GATGTCCTCCATCGGGATCACCTGCGCATAGCCGCCGCCGGCGGCGCCGCCCTTGACGCCGAAGCACGGTCCGAGGGACGGCTCGCGCAGCGCGCACATCGCCTTCTTGCCGATGTGGTTGAGCGCGTCGGTGAGGCCGACCGTGGTGGTGGTCTTGCCCTCGCCCGCAGGCGTCGGGCTGATCGCCGTCACCAGGACCAGCTTGCCGTCCTTCTTGCCGGCGAGCGACTTGATGTAGTCCATCGACACCTTGGCCTTGTAGTGGCCATAGGGTTCCAGGTTCTCGATGGCGATGCCGAGCTTCTCCTTCGCCACGTCGGCGATGCGGCGCGGCTTGGCGGCCTGGGCGATTTCGATATCGGAAAGCGGCTTCTGGTGCTGCGAGGCGGGCATGGGGCGATCCGTTGGATTGAAGAGATGATTAAAGTGACGAGACCTTCGCGTCCGTCATGTCCGGCCCCGTGCCGGGCATCCTCGCCTTCCTTCCTTGAATCAGGGGAAGGCGTGAATGGCCGGGAGGGGCCCGGCCATGACAGCAGAGAGAGCTATGTGAACCGGGCCTTGGCTTGAATGTTCGCGCCCTTGGCCCATTCGCCGGCATCCATCTTCTTGCCGTCGGCGGGCTGCACGCGCGTCACCTTGAAGCGGCCGTCGGCGCAGACGACCGTGATGCCGTCGTCCTCGACAGCCGCGATCTCGCCGAGCTTGCCGCCGATCCCCTTGGGATCGCGCGCGGGAATCGGCCTGGCGTCGAACACCTTGACGGTGTTGCCGTCGAGCGTGGTCCACGCGCCGGGCGCGGGGTTGCAGCCGCGGATCAGCCGGTCGATCTGCTCCCAGGGCTTGCCCCAGTCGATCCTGGCGTTCTCGGCGCGGCACAGGCCCTCGTAGGTGGCCTTGCTCTCGTCCTGCTTGATGCGCGGAGCCTTGCCCGCCTTCACCAGATCGACCGATTCCAGCATCGCCTCGACGCCCATCGGGAACAGGCGGTCGAAGTAGACGGTGCCGAGCGTGTCGGTGCCCGAGATCGGCGTCGTCTTCTGGAGCAGCACGTCGCCGGTGTCGAGGCCGTTGTCGGGCCAGAAGATCGAGAGCCCGGTTTCCTTCTCGCCCTTGATGATCGGCCAGTTGATCGCGCTCGCGCCGCGATAGGCCGGCAACAGCGAGGGATGGTACTGGATCGAGCCGTGGGTCGGGATGTTCAGAAACTCCTCGGGAACGAACAGCGTGACGAAGGCCATCACCTGAAGGTCCGGCTTGAGCGCCTTGAACTGCTCCCAGACCTCCGGCTTCTTGTAGGAATCCGGCTGATAGACCGGCAGGTTCGCGGCCAGCGCCGCCTCCTTCAGCGGGTCGGCCTTGGCTCCCGGCTTCTCCGGCGCGACGTAGACGCCGATCACGTCGTCTCCGCGCTTGAGCAGCGCCTCCAGAACGGCCTTGCCGAACGCCTGCTGGCCGTGAACCACGATACGCATTGTTCCATCCCCTCCAGAATTCCGTTCACCGCCGAGCGCAGCGAAGGCGGCCGGGGGAGCGGGAACTTCCATCGATCGAATTCATGGAGATTCCCCTCCCCCGCCTCGCGCCTGCGTCGCCCGGCACCCTCTCCCCGCAAGCAGGGAGAGGAAACTCAGGCCGCCTTGTCCTTCTTCTCCGGCGCGGTGATCGCGCCGGACGTCTTGATCTCTTCAAGCTCCCTGGCGGAGTAGCCGAGAACCTTGGTGAGAATCTCGTCGGTGTGCTCGCCGAGCAGCGGCGAGCGTTTCACCTCGGTGACGGAATCCGACAGCTTGATCGGATTGCCGACGGTGAGGTACTTGCCGCGGGTCGGATGGTCGACCTCGACCACGGTGCCGGTCTTGCGCAGCGACTGCTCCTCGGCGATCTCCTTCATCGACAGGATCGGCCCGACCGGAATGTCCTTCTCGTTGCACAGGTTCATGACCTCGAACTTGGTCTTGGTCATGGTCCATTCCTCGATCGTGCCGAAGATCGCCTTCAGACGCGGCAGCCGCGCCGGCGGCGTGGCGTAGTCTGGATCGGTCTTCCACTCCGGCTTGCCGATCAGGTCGCAGATCTCGCCCCACACCGGCGCCTGGGTGATGAAGTAGATGTAGGCGTTGGGATCGCTCTCCCAGCCCTTGCACTTGAGGATCCAGCCCGGCTGGCCGCCGCCGGAATCGTTGCCGGCGCGCGGCGTGGCCTCGCCGAACGGAATGCCCTGGCCGTACTGGCTGTATTCGGTGAGCGGGCCGTGCGCGAGCCGCTGCTGGTCGCGCAGCTTGACGCGAGAGAGGTTGAGCACGCCGTCCTGCATGGCGGCGAGCACACGCTGGCCGCGGCCGGTGCGGTTGCGCTGGTAGAGGGCCGCGACGATGCCGAGTGCGAGGTGCAGGCCGGTGCCCGAGTCGCCGATCTGCGCGCCGGTGACGAGCGGCGGGCCGTCGAGGAAGCCGGTGGTGGAGGCCGCGCCGCCGGTGCACTGGGCGACGTTCTCGTAGAC
>CAZZCV010000176.1:0-2502 GCA_964653225.1 uncultured Rhodoplanes sp.
CGGGTGGCTCGCCATGCCCGAGCGCGAGGCGTTCGGAATGAATTCGAGCGGATAGGCCGAGCGGGTGTTCTCGGTCAGCTTGTCGCTGTCGTAGTCCGGAGCGCGGGTCTCCGGGTCGAACACCACGTTCTCCAGCACCGCGCCGAAGCGGTTGGTCGCGTCCCAGATCATAGGCTCCGCTTCCTGCGAGAGCTTGATGGTCTTGGCGTAGCAGCCACCCTCGAAGTTGAAGATGCCGTCCGGCGACCAGCCGGTCTCGTCGTCACCGATCAGGATGCGGTTCGGATCGGCCGAGAGCGTGGTCTTGCCGGTGCCCGAGAGGCCGAAGAACAGCGCGCTCTCCTTGCCGTCCTTCGAGACATTGGCCGAGCAGTGCATCGGCATCACGCCCTGCGCCGGCAGGTAGAAGTTCAGCGTGGTGAACACCGACTTCTTCATCTCACCCGCGTAGGACGAGCCGCAGATCAGGACAATCTTGCGGGTGAAGTCGATCGACACCTGGGTGTCGGAGCCCTCACGGCCGCCGTGCCGCGTGTGCACCGGCCGAAACGACGGCATGTCGATGATCGTCATGTCGGGGACGAAGCCCTCCAGCTCCGCGCGCTCGGGGCGGATCAGGAGCTGGCGGATGAACAGCGAGTGCCAGGCGTATTCGGTGTAGACGCGGACCTTGATCCGGTACTTCGGATCGGCGCCGCCGTAGAGGTCCTGCACATAGAGCGTCTTGCCCTTGGCATGCGCGAGGAAGTCCCCGAGCATGGTGTCGAAGTGCTCCTGGCTCTGCTTGCGGTTGCCGTCCCACCAGACCGTGTTCTCGGTCAGCGCGTCGACCTTGGTGTGCTTGTCCTTGGGCGAGCGGCCGGTGTGGTGGCCGGTCTCGGCGCAGAGCGCGCCGCCGGCGACGATGCTCGCCTCGCCGTTTCGGATGGCGTGTTCGTAGAGCGGCGCTTCGGTCAGGTTCCAGTGAACCGCGGCGAGATCCGCCAAACCGAACTTGTCAGCACCATAGGCGCTGTTGCGCAAACCCGTCTCTTTCACGGTATTCCTCCTGGCACGCGACCGGCCGTCGCTCCGTGGGGCCGGACTCTCCCTGATGGGGCGGCCGCCTGCGACGGCTCCGAGCGACGGAACGGCCCCTTTTCCCCGATGGCGGCGAGCTATAGTGCCGAACCGGCCCGCTTGCCAAGCCTTGAATCCCCCTCCGGCCGGAGAACCGCCATGCGAACGGCGCCTGCTTCAAATCGGCCTTAACCGCGGCCGGCCATGTTGCAGCGCGGCAGCCGGCAGCCCGGCCTTACGGCTCAGACCGCGCGTGCCCGGTCGGCGAGCTGGCGGAGCACCTGCCGCAGCGCGCCCGTCGAGGCTACCCTCTGCGGAAACGGCAGCCGGAGGCCGACGAGGCCGTCCTGCAGGTCGAGGCCGTCCGGGTCGCAGCCGACGCAACGCCACGCGGCATCGGGGGCTCCGAGCAACCGGGTGGCGTAGAGGCGCAGCGTGTCGGCATGGTCCTCGTTCATGTGGGCGACCGCGCCCGCCTCGGCCGCCACCAGGTCGTCCGCGCCGGCCAGATCGGTCAGCACCTCCTCCGGCCCGAGATCGACGATGCGGCCGAAGCCGGCCACCAGATGCGCGCCCTTCAGCGCGATCCGATAGAAGGCGAAGTCCTTGAACCCGGCGTACATCGCGGCGTCGGGGTGGCGGGCGAGATAGCGCCGACGCGCCTCCCCGCCGTCGGCCGGCGCGGCGATGCCGCCGAGCATGACGCGCGCGCCCTCCAGCGGATCGCCGGGCTTGCGCTCGTCGAGCATCAGCGACACACGCGCATCGGCGTGGATGTTGCGGGTGTGAACGGCGAGTTGCGAGATCAGCAGCAGCGGCGCGCCGTCGGCGGCGGTCGCCACGTTGACCAGCGAGCAATAGGGATCGCCGGAGCCTGCCGTCAGCGTCGCCAGCGCCCCGGAGCGGGCCTCGCGGAGCAGCCTCTTTGCAGCCGCGCGGGGGTCGAAATCCGGGCCGGACTTCATATGTAGCCTCTTCGTCTGGTCTGCGGCGGACTTGATCGCGCACCGGGCCCGGCCGCAAGCGCCGGCGGCGAGAATCATTGTAGGATGCGCCTCCGGGAGCCGGAACGCGAGCCGCGCCAAAGGGTTGATGAAACGCCCGTTTGCACGGGGGCGTCACATTTCGGCCTCGCTTTGGGGGCTTCAAGGCCGGGGGCACCGGAACCTGAACGGAAAGAGGCTCATGCCGACCATCGCGCTCGTGGACGACGACCGCAACATCCTGACTTCGGTGTCGATCGCTCTCGAAGCCGAGGGCTACCGGATCATGACCTACACCGACGGCGCCTCCGCCCTCGAAGGGTTCAAGACCTCGCCGCCCGACCTCGCCATCCTCGACATCAAGATGCCGCGCATGGACGGCATGGAGCTGCTGCGCCGCCTGCGCCAGAAGAACGACATGCCGGTGATCTTCCTCACCTCCAAGGACGAGGAGATCGAC
>CAZZCV010000177.1:0-335 GCA_964653225.1 uncultured Rhodoplanes sp.
CGGCGGCGAACACCTTGGGCACCGAGGTCGCATAGCCGGTCATGTCGGCCTTGACGTTGCCGCGCGGGTCCAGCTCGACGCCGAGCGCCTTCACGAGTCCCTCGTGCACCGGATGCACGAAGCCCATGGCGAGCAGCACGAGGTCGGCCTTGACCTCGAACTCGGTGCCGGGCACCGGCTGGAACTTGCCGTCGATCTTGGCGCAATGCAGCGTTTTGACGTGGCCGTTCTCGCCGGAGAATTTCTGCGTCGCCACCGAGAAGTCGCGCGAAGCGCCCTCCTCGTGGCTCGACGAGGTGCGCAGCTTGAGCGGCCAGTTTGGCCAGGTCAGCGCC
>CAZZCV010000177.1:345-2467 GCA_964653225.1 uncultured Rhodoplanes sp.
CGCCGATCCTGGCCACCGGCAAGCACGTGGTGGTGATCGGCGCGACGTCGCCGAGCGGCTCGCCCGAGACGCGGCGGTTCTGCTGCGGCAGGAAGTCCATCGCGAAGTGGATGCCGGACAGCTCGCGGCCGGGAATCGGCAGGTCGCGCGGGGCCTCCGCGCCGCCGGTCAGCGCCACCGCGTCGTAGTCCTCGAGCAGCGTCTCGACCGGCAGGTCGCGGCCGACGTGCGCGCCGTAGTGGAAGGTGACGCCCTCGGCCTCCATCTGTTTCACGCGGACGTCGATGATGCCCTTCTCCATCTTGAAGTCGGGAATGCCGTAGCGCATCAGGCCGCCGGCCTTGGCGTGCTTCTCGAACACATGCACGTCGTGCCCGGCGCGGGCGAGCTGCTGGGCGCAGGCGAGACCCGCGGGGCCGGCGCCGACCACCGCGACCTTGCGGCCGGTCTTCGCGGCTGCGATCTCCGGCCTGATCCAGCCGCTTTCGATCGCCTTGTCGGCGATGGCGCATTCGATGGTCTTGATGGCCACCGGGTTGTCGTCGATGTTGAGCGTGCACGACGCCTCGCAGGGCGCGGGGCAGACGCGGCCGGTGACCTCGGGGAAGTTGTTGGTGGAGTGCAGGTTGCGCGCCGCCTCCTCCCAGTTGCCGTTGTAGACGAGGTCGTTCCAGTCCGGGATCTGGTTGTTGACCGGACAGCCGGGCGTGCCCGGCACGGTCGCGCCGGTGCCGTGGCAATAGGGCACGCCGCAGTTCATGCAGCGCGCCGCCTGGGTCCGCAGCTCCTGTTCCGTCATCGGGATGAGGAACTCGTGCCAGTGCCTGATGCGCTCTGCTGCGGGCTGGTAGTCCCGCTCGTCGCGCTCGTATTCGAGGAAGCCCGTGACCTTGCCCATGACTATTCCGCGGCCTCAAGCGACGCCTTAGCCATCTCGGCGAGCGCGCGGCGGTATTCCACCGGCATCACCTTGCGGAACTTCGGGCACCAGGTTGACCAGTTGGCGAGAATCTCCTCGGCCCGTTTCGAGCCGGTGAAATGCGCGTGGCGCGAGATCAGGTGATGCAGGCGCCGGGCGTCGTCGCGCGTCATGTCGGACGACACGTCCACCCGGCCGTGCGTCTCCAGGTCGCCCGCCTGGCCGTAGACGCGCTCAGCGATCTCCTCTTCGTGGGGGACCGGCTCAAGCTCCACCATCGCCATGTTGCAGCGCTGCCCGAACGTGCCGTCCTCATCGAGCACGTAGGCGACGCCGCCGGACATGCCGGCCGCGAAGTTGCGCCCGGTGGGGCCGAGCACCACCACCACGCCGCCGGTCATGTATTCGCAGCCGTGGTCGCCGGTGCCTTCCACCACCACCGTCGCGCCGGAGTTGCGCACCGCGAAGCGTTCGCCGGCGATGCCGCGGAAATAGCATTCGCCCGCGATCGCGCCGTACATCACCGTATTGCCGACGATGATCGAGCGTTCCGGCACGATGCCGGATTGCGGCGGCGGCTTGATCACGATGCGGCCGCCCGACAGGCCCTTGCCGACGTAGTCGTTGCCTTCGCCCTCGAGCGTGAAGGCGACGCCGCGCGCCAGGAACGCGCCGAAGCTCTGGCCGGCGATGCCGGTCAGGTTCACCTGGATCGTGCCGTCCGGCAGGCCGGCGTGGCCGTAGCGCTTGGCGACTTCGCCCGACAGCATCGCACCGGCGCTGCGGTCGATGTTGCGGATGATGTGCCTGAGCGTGACCTTGCCGCCGTGCTCCAGCGCCGGCATCGCGCCTTCGATCAGCCGGCGGTCGAGGATGTGGTGGATCTTGTGATCCTGCGTCTCGCTGTGGAAGATCGACACGCCCTCGGGCGCGGCCGGCTTGGTGAACATCCGGGAGAAGTCCAGCCCCTGCGCCTTCCAGTGCTCGATCGCGGTCTTCTGGTCGAGCATCTGCATCTGGCCGACCATCTCGTCGAAGCTGCGGTAGCCCATCGCCGCCATCAGCTCGCGCGCCTCCTCGGCCACGAAGAAGAAGTAGTTGATGACGTGCTCGGGCTGGCCGGTGAAGCGCGCGCGCAGCACCGGGTCCTGCGTCGCCACGCCGACCGGGCAGGTGTTGAGATGGCATTTGCGCATCATAATG
>CAZZCV010000178.1:0-2399 GCA_964653225.1 uncultured Rhodoplanes sp.
CATCCCTATCCGGCGATGGTGCGCGACTTCCAGTCGGTGATCGGCGAGGAGACCCGCGCGCAGATGCAGGAGGCCGAGGGCCGCCTGCCGGATTCGCTGGTCGCCTGCATCGGCGGCGGCTCCAACGCGATGGGCCTGTTCCATCCGTTCCTCGACGACCGCCAGGTCGAGATCTACGGCGTCGAGGCCGCGGGCCACGGGCTCAAGAGCGGCAAGCATGCGGCCTCGCTCGCCGGCGGCAAGCCGGGCGTGCTGCACGGCAACCGCACCTACCTGCTGATGAACGCCGACGGCCAGATCGACGAGGCGCATTCGATCTCGGCCGGTCTCGACTATCCCGGCATCGGCCCCGAGCACGCCTGGCTCGCCGATCTCGGCCGGGTGAAATACATCTCCGCCACCGACAAGGAGGCGCTGGCCGCGTTCCAGCTCTGCAGCCGGCTCGAAGGCATCATCCCGGCGCTGGAGCCGGCGCACGCGCTGGCCAAGGTCGCGGAGCTGGCGCCGAAGAAGCCGAAGGACCACCTGATGGTGGTGAACCTGTCCGGCCGGGGCGACAAGGACCTCGCCAGCGTCGCCGAGCATCTCGGAGGCAGGCTCTGATGCTGCGCGCGATCAACTGGTGGAACGGGCTCGGTCGCCAGAAGCGCGTCGGCTGGCTGCTGATCGCCTGCTCGGTGTTCTACATCCTGTATTTCCTCAAGGGCCGCCTGTTCACCAGCGGCGAACCGATCGCGCGCAAGGAATGGGTCTACTTCTTCCTTTCCTTCGCGGGCGTCATGCTCGGCACCATCAACATCCGCATGGCCGAGATGCGCGAGCGCAACCAGCAAGTGCTCCCGCTCGGGGATTCCCAAACGCAAGAGCGCGTCCGGCGAAAAAAGAAATGACGACACGCATCGATCAACGCTTCGCGGCCCTCAAGGCCGAGGACCGCGCCGGGCTCGTCACCTTCGTGATGGCCGGCGATCCCGATCCCGACACCTCGCTCAAGATCGTGGCCGCGCTGCCCAAGGCCGGTGCGGACGTGATCGAGCTGGGCATGCCGTTCACCGACCCGATGGCGGACGGTCCGGCGATCCAGGCCGCGGGCCTGCGTGCGCTGAACGCCGGCATGACTCTCGCCAGGACGCTCAAGCTGGTGCGCGCGTTCCGCAAGGACGACAAGGCGACGCCCGTCGTGCTGATGGGCTACTACAATCCGATCTATATCTACGGCGTGGCGAAGTTTCTGAAAGACGCCAAGGCCGCAGGCGTGGACGGCCTGATCGTCGTGGATCTCCCGCCCGAGGAGGACGGCGAGCTGTGCCTGCCGGCGCTCGCCGCGGGCCTCAACTTCGTCCGGCTCGCCACGCCGACCACCGACGACGCCCGCCTGCCGGCGGTGCTCGCGAACACCTCGGGCTTCGTCTACTACGTCTCGATCACCGGCATCACCGGATCGGCTGCGCCCGACGCCTCGAAGGTGAGCGCGGCAGTGGCGCGGATCAAGCGCCACACCGCGCTTCCCGTGGCGGTCGGCTTCGGTGTGCGCACGGCGAAGCAGGCGAAGGAGATCGCAGCCGGCGCTGAAGCGGTGGTGGTCGGGTCGGCGCTGGTCGGTGCGGTCAAGGACAGCCTCGACAGGAAGGGCAAGGCGACCGGCCGGACGGTCAAGGCCGTGGCGGCACTGGTCGCGGAGCTGGCCGGCGGCGTCCGGGGCGCGCGCAAGGCCACGAAATAGCCGCGCCCTGTGGTAGGGTCGCCGGCCCGGAGCGTTTTCGAGCGAAGGGATACGGTTGGCGCGAAGAGCACGCGACAACGGGAAAGCCGAAAGAGTCTCGCATGAACTGGATTTCCAACGTCGTCCGGCCGAAGATTCGCAGCATCCTCAACCGCCGCGATACGCCGGAGAACCTCTGGATCAAGTGTCCGGAAACCGGGCAGCTCGTGTTCTTCAAGGACGTCGAGCAGAACCAGTTCGTCATTCCGGGCTCCAACTACCACATGCGCATGGGCGCGACCGCGCGCCTCAAGTCGATCTTCGACGAGCAGACCTGGCTCGACATCGCCGTGCCTGAGGTCGCCATCGACCCGCTCAAGTTCCGCGACGAGCGCCGCTACGCTGACCGGCTCAGGGACGCGCGCACCAAGACCGGCCTCAACGACGCGGTGAAGCTCGGCCTCGGCAAGCTCGAGGGCCTGCCGGTCACGATCGGCGTGCAGGACTTCGACTTCATGGGCGGCTCGCTCGGCATGGCCGCAGGCGAGGCGGTGGTGAAGGGACTGGAGACAGCGGCCGACCGCGGCACGCCGTTCATCATGTTCGCGGCCTCGGGCGGCGCGCGCATGCAGGAGGGCATCCTGTCGCTGATGCAGATGCCGCGCACCACGGTGGCGGTGCAGACGCTGCGCGAGGC
>CAZZCV010000179.1:0-2394 GCA_964653225.1 uncultured Rhodoplanes sp.
CGCATTCGCGCAAGATCCACGTCGACATCGATCCCTCGTCGATCAACAAGAACGTCAAGATCGACGTGCCGATCATCGGCGACTGCGCGCATGTGCTCGAGGACATGCTGCGCGCCTGGCGCGCGCAGCAGCCGAAGCCCGAGAAGAAGGCGATCGCGGACTGGTGGACGCAGATCGACAAGTGGCGGGCGCGCAAGTCGCTCGCCTATCGGGGCTCCGACACGGTCATCAAGCCGCAATACGCGCTGGAGCGGCTCTACGAGCTGACCAAGGACCGCGACACCTACGTCACCACCGAGGTCGGCCAGCACCAGATGTGGGCGGCGCAGTTCTATCGTTTCCAGGACCCGAACCGCTGGATGACCTCGGGCGGCCTGGGGACGATGGGCTACGGCCTGCCCGCCGCCGTCGGCGTGCAGCTCGCGCATCCGAAGTCGCTGGTCATCGACGTGGCCGGCGAGGCCTCGGTGCAGATGACTATGCAGGAGATGTCGACGGCGGTGCAGTACCGGCTGCCGATCAAGATCTTCATCCTGAACAACCAGTACATGGGCATGGTCCGGCAGTGGCAGGAGCTGCTGCACGGCGGCCGCTACGCCGAGAGCTACTCGGAGGCGCTGCCGGACTTCGTGAAGCTGGCCGAGGCCTACCACGCGCACGGCATCCGCTGCGAGAAGCCGGGTGATCTCGACGCCGCGATCCGGGAAATGATCGACGTGCCGAAGCCGGTGCTGTTCGACTGCCTGGTCGATCCGGCGGAGAACTGCTTCCCGATGATTCCGTCCGGCCGCGCGCACAACGAGATGATCCTGGGCGACGCCGCCGAACGGCTCGACGAGGCGATCGGCGAAGAAGGCCGGATGCTGGTCTGAGGTTTTGCCTCGCGCACCGGCCTCATCCTGAGGAGCGCCCGAAGGGCGCGTATCGAAGGATGGGCTGCGAGCGAGCAAGGGGGCCATCCTTCGAGACGCATCGCTGACGCGATGCTCCTCAGGATGAGGCCGGGGATGTCGTTAGAGATTTAATTTCGAGCAGGTCATTCATGAACACCACCTCCCACTATCCCGCGGCTCCGGCCGCGCAGGGCATCGAGACCCACACCCTGGCGGTGATCGTCGACAACGAGCCTGGCGTGCTGGCGCGCGTGATCGGCCTGTTCTCCGGCCGCGGCTACAACATCGAGTCGCTGACCGTGTCGGAGACCGAGCACGAGAAGCATCTCTCCCGCATCACCATCGTCACCCGCGGCACGCCGATGGTGATCGACCAGATCAAGAACCAGCTCGACAGGCTGGTGCCGGTGCATCGCGTCGTGGACATGACCGCGGCCGGCCCGTCGATCCAGCGCGAACTGGCGATGGTGAAGGTGCGCGGCTCCGGCGAGCCGCGGGTGGAGGCGCTGCGGCTGGCCGGTGCGTTCCGCGCCCGTGTGATCGACGCCGGCACCGAGAGTTTCGTGTTCGAGATCACCGGCGCCAGCGAGAAGATCGAGAGCTTCATCAACCTGATGCTGCCGCTCGGGCTGGTCGAGGTCTCGCGCACCGGGATCGTGGCCATCGGCCGGGGCCCGGAGGCGATGTAGGACCGCCCGGCCTGCGCCCGTCCGGGCTTGTCCCGGCCGGCCATTGCACCTAGAAGCACACGGGAAAATTCGAGGACAGGCCGGGCCGCCGGCCGACAAGGGGTTAGAACCATGCGTGTCTATTACGATCGCGACGCCGACCTGAACCTGATCAAGGGCAAGAAGGTGGCCGTCGTCGGCTAC
Organism: uncultured Rhodoplanes sp.; assembly: GCA_964653225.1. Lineage (GTDB taxonomy): Bacteria > Pseudomonadota > Alphaproteobacteria > Rhizobiales > Xanthobacteraceae > Z2-YC6860. The sequence goes on from CAZZCV010000179.1 coordinate 1,766, forward strand.
GGCAGCCAGGGCCACGCCCACGCGCTCAACATGCGCGACTCCGGCGTCAAGGACGTGGTGATCGCGCTGCGCAAGGGCTCGGCGTCGGCCAAGAAGGCCGAGGGCGAGGGCTTCAAGGTCATGGAGGTGGCGGAGGCCGCCAAGTGGGCCGACGTGGTGATGATGCTGACCCCCGACGAACTGCAGGGCGACATCTACCGCGACCACCTGCACGCCCACATGAAGAACGGCGCCGCGATCATGTTCGCGCACGGCCTGAACGTGCACTTCAACCTGATCGAGCCGCGCGCCGACCTCGACGTGCTGATGGTCGCGCCCAAGGGTCCCGGCCACACCGTGCGCGGCGAATACCAGCGCGGCGCAGGCGTGCCCTGCCTGATCGCGATCCACAAGGACGCCTCCGGCAACGCCCACGACCTCGGCCTGTCCTATGCGTCGGCGATCGGCGGTGGCCGCGCCGGCATCATCGAGACCACCTTCAAGGAAGAGTGCGAGACCGACCTGTTCGGCGAGCAGGTCGTGCTGTGCGGCGGCCTGGTGGAACTGATCCGCGCCGCTTCGAGACGCTGGTCGAGGCGGGCTATGCGCCCGAGATGGCCTATTTCGAGTGCCTGCACGAGGTGAAGCTG
>CAZZCV010000180.1:0-2364 GCA_964653225.1 uncultured Rhodoplanes sp.
ACTATCCGGTCCGCCCCGGAGACAGCATCACCGTCGGAGAACGATGGTTCTGAGCATGATTCCTTCATCGCCCCTCAAGATTCTGCATGTCTTGCGCGCGCCGGTCGGCGGCCTGTTCCGTCACGTGCTGGACCTCGCGGAAGGCCAGGCCGCGTGCGGCCACCGGGTCGGGATCGTGGCGGCGAGCGGCGGTGGGCCAACGGCCGAGCAGAAGCTCGCGGCGCTGTCTCCGGTCCTGTCGCTCGGCGTGCATCGCATCTCGATGAAGCGTGGCCTCGGCCTCGGCGATGTCTCGGCCGTGCATCAGGTTGGCACGCATGCGGCCGCGTTGCGGCCGGACGTGCTGCACGGCCACGGCGCAAAGGGGGGCGCCTATGCACGGCTGGCCAAAGCCTCCGGCGCGCTCCGCGTCTACACGCCACACGGCGGCTCGCTGCACTACGGCGGTCTGCAGGGCCGGATCTACGGCGCGGCCGAACGCGCGATGATGCGGCGGACGCATCTGTTCCTGTTCGAGAGCGCCTTTGCCCGAGACGCCTTTCAGTCCCGGATCGGCCGGCCGGGGGGCATCGTCCGGGTGGTGCCGAACGGCGTCGCCGCGTCCGAGTTCGAGCCGGTGCAGCCGATGCCGGACGCAACCGATCTCGTGACCGTGGGCGAGCTGCGCCAAATCAAGGGCATCGACGTGCTGATCGAAGCCGTGGCCGCGCTCCGCGCCCGCGGCGTGACCGCAACCATCGTGGGCCAGGGGCCCGACGAAGCACCGCTGCGAGCCCTGGTGCAGCAGCGGGGACTTGACGCCGCCATCCGCTTTGCCGGCTACCAGCCCGCACGCCGGGCCTTCGGGATGGGCCGGCTGCTCGTGGTCGCGTCCCGCGCGGAATCCCTGCCCTATGTGGTGCTGGAGGCCGCCGCGGCCGGACTGCCCGTGCTGGCCACGCGGGTCGGCGGCATTCCGGAGATTTTCGGCGGTGAAGCCGAACTGCTCGCTCCGGGCGACCCAGGCGCGCTGGCCGCGGCCATCGGCGGGGCTCTCGACCGTCCCGCGCAGGCTGGTGAGTCGGCGCTGGCCCTGCGCGAGCGCGTTCGCAGCCTGTATTCGCAGGATGCGATGGTCGAGGGCGTTCTGTCCGCCTACGCGCTGGCCCTTGCCGGGACATTTCCGCGATCGCACTAACGGTTTTTTGAATTCTCTTAACTACTTTGCGGTCCGCGCCGCGAGGCGGCCTTGGCCGCTCTTCGGCTTCGATCCTGCAACGAGTGCCGTACCATGTCCGATTTCGACTTTCGCGCCGCGATCCAGGCTCAATCCGCTGCCGCCGGCGGTGTGGGCGCCGCCATGCCACCATCGGCGCCGCGTCAACTGTCCGCCCTGGCGGAGGAGGCCGCGGCCGAGCGGCTGCCCTCGCCGCTGTCGCCGATCGTGCTGGCCGGCGCGGTGCGGATGATCGAGATCGCGCTGGTCGTCTTCGTCGGCTTTGCCATCTATGCCGGCTATGTGGTGCCGCAGGACGGCTTCGAATGGCGCTATGTGGGCGCCATCGCCGGCATCGGCGTCCTGGCGCTGGTCGCGTTTCAGGTCGCGGACATCTACCAGGTGCAGGCGTTCCGCGGCCTCGAGAAGCAATACTTCCGCCTCGCCTCGGCCTGGTCGGTGGTGTTCCTCGTCGCCATCGGCATCTCGTTCTTCGCCAAGACCGGCGACCAGTTCTCGCGCGTGTGGCTCGGCAGCTTCTACGTGGCCGGCCTCGTCACGCTGCTGCTGTTCCGCCGCGCCCTGTTCCTGATGGTGCGGCGCTGGACCCGCGAGGGCCGCCTCACCCGGCGGACCGTCGTGGTCGGCGGCGGCGAGCTGGGCGAAACGCTGGTCGCGGCGCTGGCGGAGCAGCGCGACACCGACCTGCGCATCGTCGGCCTGTTCGACGACCGCGGCGACGACCGCTCGCCCAAGGCGATCGCCGGCCAGCGCAAGCTCGGCACCGTGGACGATCTCGTGGAGTTCGCGCGCCGCACCCGCATCGACCTGGTGATCTTCTCGCTGCCGATCTCGGCCGAGGCGCGCATCCTGCAGATGCTGCGCAAGCTCTGGGTGCTGCCGGTGGACATCCGGCTCGCCGCTCACTCCAACAAGCTGCACTTCCGGCCGCGCTCCTACTCCTATCTCGGCAACGTGCCGGTGCTCGACGTGTTCGACCGCCCGATCGCGGACTGGGACGTCGTGACGAAATGGCTGTTCGACAAAGTCGTCGGGACCTGCGCGCTCGTGGCGGCGCTGCCGGTAATGGCGCTGGTCGCGCTCGCCATCAAGCTCGACAGCCGCGGGCCAGTGCTGTTCAAGCAGAAGCGCTACGGCTTCAACAACGA
>CAZZCV010000181.1:0-2284 GCA_964653225.1 uncultured Rhodoplanes sp.
GCGCTCATCAGTCCGCCTTCGGGCACGAAGTCCACCGTGATGGCGGGAAGGACGGGAGCGGCCGACCCGCTCGTCGGCCGGGTGGAGGACAGCGTCAGCGCCACATCGCGCCAGTCCTCGCCGGTGCGCTGTTCGATCGCCGCGCGGCGGATGAGCTGCAGGCTCGGCGCGACGTTGCGGCCGCCCGTGGTCAGCCGGGCGTCGTACAGCGACCGCCAGGACGCGCCGGGCACCTGATAGCGGATGAGCAGGTTGGCTTCGAGGGCGGCTGCCGCGGTGACGTTGACGCGTACTTCGGTCCGCGCGTCCTCGACGGGCGCCAGTTCCGTCAACCCGCGCCGGAGATCGGCGATGCGGCGGTCGAGGTCGCGAACCTTGACGCTGGCCGCGAGGCGGGCCTTCTCAGCCTCCGCGAGGCGGGTGCCGATGAGGCCGAAGAGATCGCTCCAGTTGTCGGCATCGAGGGTGCCTGCTGTGGGTGGCTGTGGGCGCGGCCGCGTCGGCAATGCAACCAGCGACTCGACGAATTTTTTCTGCGCTTCCGCGGCCTGAAGCTCGGCCGCGATAACAGCGCGTTCGTCGTCGAGCCCCTCGATCAGCGCCTCGATCCGGCGCCGCTTGCTGTCACCGATTGCCGGATCGAGGCGCGGGATGTTGACCGTGCGCGTGTCGACCGAGCCGATTTCGAGCCTGCCGGTGCTGCGCCCCTCGACCCGGATCGAAGCCGCAATCGCCTGCGCCGGTAGATCGTTGAACACGAGCACGTGCTCGCCTTGCGTGATCTTGAGCTGCGCCGTGCGCGTGACTTCCGCGCCGCGCGGAAATACCGTCACCGCTGAGATCGCCGAGGTTCCGGCGAGCTCGGCAGCGGCCAGGGGTGTCGCGGCCAGAACGGCGAATGCCATCGCGTGCGCCAGCACCCGAAATTCGATACGCATTACTTGTGGCTCCGGTATGTAGGGCTTGATCCGGCAGCGCACGGTCCAGGCGCGCGTTGCCGGTTGGTTGTCGGGCGAATGGATCTCAAACGACGGGGCTCGCGCCGCCGTCGATGTTGATCGCGGTGCCGGTGATGTAGGAGCCGGCATCAGAGGCGAGGAACAGCACCATGTTGGCGAATTCCTCGGCGGTGCCGACACGCCCGATGGGAATGTCCTTGCCCATTTCCTCGTAGTAGGCCTCGAGGCTGCGGCCCTTGTTCTCCTGTGCGTGCCGCTTGACCCACTGGTCGCTCTCGATGCGCCCGACGAGCACGGCATTGACGAGGACATTGTGCGGGGCGCCCTCACCGGCGAGGACCTTGGTCAGCGCCATGCCGGCGGCACGCGTGACAGCGGTCGGCGCGCGTCCGGCGCCCGGCGCCTTTGCCGCCGTATTGAGGACGTTGATGACGCGCCCGAAGCGCCGCTCCTTCATGCCCGGGAAGGCGAGGCGCGTGAGGCGGATGGCGGCGAACAACTTGAGGTCGAGGTCGGCCTGCCAGATCTCGTCGGTGATAGTCTCGAACTTGCCGGTCTTGGAGGTGCCGGCGTTGTTGACGACGACATCGAGCGCGCCGAGGGCTTTCTCGGCGGCGGCAAAGGCGGCGGCGCATCCCTCGGCGGTGCTGACGTCAGCGGCAATCGCGGCAACCTTCGTCGCCCCTGTCCCGTGCTTTTCGATGTCCCGCTTGGCAACCTCGAGCTGCTCATGGCCGCGCGCGACGATGGCGACGTTGGCTCCGGCCCCGACGAAGCGTTTGGCGATGGCCAATCCGATGCCGGCACTCGCGCCGGTAATCAGCGCATTACGACCCTTCATTTCGAGCTGCACGGTCAATTCCTCCCATCCTTGCAAGCGTTTCGGCCGGCACAGTACGCTCCCCGGAAGGGCAAAGGAAGCCCGCCGTCAGCCCCCCAAAAGATCGCTTCCGGGTGGCGCCCCGGCGCCGAATTGCTGCCGCGCCCGGCGTGCTATAACACCCGGCTATGTCAGCGAATCATGTGAATCATAAGCGTCCCCCCGAGGAAGCGGCCGACGAGCCGCCCTTCGACCTGCCGGAGGCTCCGTCGGGCAGCCCCGCGCGCGCGCCGAGCCCGTCCGGCAACGACCAGCTTCCGATCTCCCAGCGGGCGGCGGCGGCGGTGTCGGCGCCCTATTTTTCAGGCCTGAGTCCCGAGCAGCGCCGTGCTGTCGAGACGACCGAAGGCGCCGTGCTTGTCCTTGCGGGTGCCGGCGTCGGCAAAACGCGCGTGCTGACGACTCGCATCGCCCACATCCTGGCGAGCGGCAAGGCGTTCCCCTC
>CAZZCV010000182.1:0-304 GCA_964653225.1 uncultured Rhodoplanes sp.
CGAGCGTGACGCCGAGATCGCCCTTGGCGCCCATCTCGACCGCCGAGCAGGTGAGCCCGGCCGCGCCCATGTCCTGGATCGCGATCACGCAATCCTTCTGCATGATCTCGAGGCAGGCCTCGAGCAGCAGCTTCTCGGAGAACGGATCGCCGACCTGCACGGTCGGCCGCTTCTCCTCGGAGTTCTCGTCGAACTCGGCCGAGGCCATGCTGGCGCCGTGGATGCCGTCGCGGCCGGTCTTGGAGCCGAGATAGACGATCGGCATGCCGACGCCGGACGCCGCCGCATAGAAGATGGAATCGGC
>CAZZCV010000182.1:314-2033 GCA_964653225.1 uncultured Rhodoplanes sp.
TCACGAGGTTGTTGCCGTCGTAGCGCGGGTGGAAGCCCATCTGCCCGCCGACCGTGGGCACGCCGAACGAGTTGCCGTAGCCGCCGATGCCTGCCACCACGCCGGACACCAGATGCCGCGTCCGGGGGTGCGAGGGATCGCCGAAGCGCAGCGCGTTGAGGCAGGCGATCGGACGCGCGCCCATCGTGAACACGTCGCGCAGGATGCCGCCGACGCCCGTGGCCGCGCCCTGGTAGGGCTCGATGAAGCTCGGGTGGTTGTGGCTCTCCATCTTGAAGACCACGGCGAGCCCGTCGCCGATGTCGACGACGCCCGCGTTCTCGCCCGGCCCCTGGATCACCCAGGGGGCCTTCGTGGGCAGGCCGCGCAGATGGATGCGCGAGGACTTGTAGGAGCAGTGCTCGTTCCACATCGCCGAGAAGATGCCGAGCTCGGTGAAGCTCGGCTCCCGGCCGATCAGGTCGAGGATGCGCTGATACTCGTCCGGCTTGAGGCCGTGCTCGGCCACCAGTTCCGGCGTGATCCTGGGTTCGTTTTTCACGCCGCCGCCTTGAGATGCTCCGCGAGCCCCGCGAACAGGCCACGGCCGTCGGTCGGGCCGATCTCGGTCTCGACGTGGTTCTCCGGATGCGGCATCAGGCCGAGCACGTTGCCGCGCTCGCTCACGATGCCGGCGATCGCGTTGATCGCACCGTTGATGTTGAACGCCGGATCCAGGTTGCCCGCGGGCGAGGCATAGCGGAACAGCACCCGCCCCTCGTCCTCGAGGCGCTTCACCGTCTCCTCGTCGGCGACGTAGTTGCCCTCGCCATGCGCCACCGGCACGCGGATCACCTGGCCGGCGTTGTAACCGCGGGTGAACGGCGTATCGGAGCGCTCCACGCGCAGGAACACGTCCTTGCAGATGAACTTGAGCTGCGCGTTGCGCATCAGCACGCCGGGCAGCAGCCCGGACTCGCAAAGGATCTGGAAGCCGTTGCAGACCCCGAGCACGAGGCCGCCCTTCGCCGCATGGGCGCGCACCGCGTCCATCACCGGCGCGCGCGCCGCGATGGCGCCGCAGCGCAGGTAGTCGCCATAGGAGAATCCGCCGGGGATCACCACGAGATCGGTGCCGGCCGGCAGCTCGGTCTCGGCGTGCCAGACCATCGCCGGCTCGCGCCCCGACACCAGCCGCAGCGTGCGCGCCATGTCGCGCTCGCGATTGATTCCGGGAAAGACGAGGACGGCGGATTTCACAGCGAAGGCGCGTCGTTCAGTTCTAGGCGCTCGCCAATACGGTCGAGCGGAATTTCGTGGCGGTTGAGCGTCGCATGAATGCCGCCAAGCTCCTGATGAATGCCCAGCGCTTCCTGACGAACACCCTGCATTTGGGTTCGCAGAGCTAGCACCTCTTGCTTGACCTCATCGACCTTGCCATCGACCTGTTCAAGCCGGGCCTGAACGGCCTTCATAATTTCGTACATCAGTTGGTTGGTCACGTCGGCCATGGTCAGCCCTCAGCTCAGCACCTGAACATGATAATTCTCGATGACCGTGTTCGCCAGCAGCTTGTCGGCGGCCTGCTTCAGCAATTTCTCGGCTTCGGCCTTGTCGGCGGCGCCCTCAAGCTCGATGTCGAAGACCTTGCCCTGACGCACGCTCGCGACTCCCTCCACGCCGAGCGATCTCAGCGCCCCCTCGATCGCCTTGCCCTGGGGGTCGAGAATGCCGGATTTG
>CAZZCV010000183.1:0-1937 GCA_964653225.1 uncultured Rhodoplanes sp.
GCCGTGCGCCTTGGCGACGTTGTTGATCAGCTCCATGATCAGCACGGTCTTGCCCACGCCCGCGCCGCCGAACAGGCCGATCTTGCCGCCCTTGGCGTAGGGCGCCAGCAGGTCCACGACCTTGATGCCGGTCACGAGGATTTCGGCCTCGGTGGACTGCTCGGTGTATTCGGGAGCCGGCTGGTGGATGGCGCGGCGCGCCTGCGTCGGCACCGGGCCGGCCTCGTCCACCGGCTCGCCTACCACGTTGATGATGCGGCCGAGGCATTCGTCGCCCACCGGCACCGAGATCGGCGCGCCGGTATCGGACACCTGCTGGCCCCGCACCAGCCCCTCGGAGGTGTCCATCGCGATGGTGCGGACGGTGTTCTCGCCGAGGTGCTGCGCGACCTCCAGAACTAGGCGGTTGCCGCCGTTCTTGGTCTCGAGCGCGTTCAGGATCGGCGGCAGGTGGTCCTCGAACTGCACGTCGACGACGGCGCCGATGACCTGGGTGATCTTTCCGACTGCGTTGGGCGTGGCCATATCGTCCTCTGTCTCTACTCTGTCGCCTCCCCCGTAAGGGGAGGGTCAGAAACGGAATTACAGCGCCTCGGCGCCGGAGATGATCTCGATCAGCTCCTTGGTGATCATCGCCTGGCGGGTGCGGTTGTAGATGATGGTCTGCTTGCGGATCATCTCGCCGGCGTTGCGGGTGGCGTTGTCCATCGCGGACATGCGCGCGCCCTGCTCGGAAGCGGCGTTCTCGAGCAGGGCGCGGAACACCTGAACGGCGATGTTGCGCGGCAGCAGCTCGTCGAGAATGCCCAGCTCGTCCGGCTCGTATTCGTAGGCCGCGGACGCGCCCTCGGCGGGCTTGGCATCAGACTTGGCGTCGAACACCGGCGGGATGATCTGCAGCGCGGTCGGCACCTGCAGCACGACCGAGCGGAAGCGCGAGAAGAACAGCGTGGCGACGTCGAACTCGCCGTTTTCGTAAAGCTGCCTGATCTTGGCGCTGACTTGGTCGGCGTGCTCGAAGCCGAGCGTCTTCACGCGCAGCTCGATCACGTCGATGATCTGCTTCTCGTAGAGGCGGCGGAGCTGGTCGTAGCCCTTGCGCCCGACGCAGAGGATCTTCACGGTCTTGCCGGCGGCCATCAGCGCGTTGATCCGCTCGCGCGCGAGACGGACGATCGAGGAGTTGAATGCGCCGCACAGGCCGCGCTCGGCCGTGCAGACCACCAGCAGGTGGGTCTGGTCGGCGCCCGTGCCGGCGAGCAGCCGCGGCGCGGAGTTGAGATCGGTCACGGCGGAGGCGATATTGCCCAGCACCTTCTCCATGCGCTCGGCATAAGGCCGCGCGGCCTCGGCCGCCGCCTGCGCGCGGCGCAGCTTGGAGGCCGCGACCATCTGCATGGCCTTGGTGATCTTCTGCGTCGCCTTGGTCGCGGCGATGCGGACCCGCATGTCTTTCAGGGAGGCCATGTCGTCTCAGTCGCTCTCGATCGAACCGCTGGTCTCTAGCTTCTGTCGGTCCGGCCCCGTGCCGGACCTCTCGCTGCGGCGGGCGCGAGGCCCGCCTTGCCGGGATGGCCGGGACGGGCCCGGCCACGACGCCGGGATTCAGGCGAACGTCTTGGCGTAGGCGTCCACCACGTCCTTCAGCTTCTTCTCGGTGTCGCTGGTCAGATCGCTGGTCTTGCGGATGTCGTCCAGGATGTCGCTGTTCTTGGTGCGCAGCAGCGCCAGCAGACCGTCCTCGAAGGCTCGCACCCGGTTGACCGGGATCGGGTCGAGGTAGCCGTTGACGCCGGCGAAGATCACCGCGACCTGCTCTTCCATTTTCAACGGCGAGAACTGCGACTGCTTGAGCAGCTCGGTCAGCCGCGAACCGCGGTTGAGCAGGCGCTGGGTGGTGGCGTCGAGGTCCGAACCAAACTGGGCGAAGGCCGCCA
>CAZZCV010000184.1:0-1831 GCA_964653225.1 uncultured Rhodoplanes sp.
CGCCGGCCGGTCAGCCGCCCTTGGCCTGTCCGCGGGCCATTTCGCGGGCGCTGGCCGGGCTGTAGCTCGGCAGGATGCGCACGTCGACGACCACCGTCTCGCCGGCTTCGGTCGCCTTGATCGCCTCGGCCAGGACCTTCTCGAGCTCGCCGGCGTTCCTCACCGGGCCGAAGCCCCGGGCGCCCTGCCCGCGCGCGATCGTGGCGATGTCGATGTCCGGGTCGCTGATGCGCTGCCCGATCCACTTGTTGTCCACGGGGCGGTTGCGCTGCACGGCCATCCGTTCCTGGTGCACCTCGTCGTTGTAGAACGAGCGATTGTTGGCCACCACGAACAGGATGGGAATGCGGTAGTGCACCGCAGTCCAGACCGCCGTGCAGCCCATCATGAAGTCGCCGTCGCCGCATACCGAGATCGGCAGGCGGCCGGTGCCCTTCAGCGCCAGCGCCGCGCCGACCGAGATGCCCGGTCCGCCGCCGACGCCGCCGCCGCCGTCCGACCCCACGTAGTCGAGCGGATGACGGAACTGCCAGAAGTCGCCATGCCACGACAGCGAGACGTGGGTGAGGCAGGTGGTCTTGCCCTCGACCGCGCGGCGCAGCACGTTGGCCATGTCGGCCGCCATCATCTCGCCCTCCGGCGCGGGCTTCTCGGGCCACTGGCGCTCGACGGGGGGCTTTTTGGCGTTCTTGCCCGGGCCGACCGCGGCGAGCAGCGCCGACACGGTCGCGTCGGTGTCGGCGGCGATGAACAGGTCCACCGGCGGCAGGCCCTGATAGTCCATGCTCCAGCCGTTGTGGATGTTCTGGTCGAGCGAGACGTTGATGATAGTGCCGGCCGGAGCGCCGCCCGCGGCCTTGATGGTGCCGCCGAAATCCACCCAGTCGAAGGCGATGATGACATCCGCCTCCTTGATCGCGGCGTTCACCTCGTCGCTCGCCACGGTCGAGGGCGAGCCGATGTGCAGGTGGTGATCGGTCGGGAATGCGCAGCCCGGCTTCAGGTTGGAGGCCACGCGCATGCCGAGCGCCTCGGCCAGCTCGATGCGCTGGTTCCAGTTCTCGACGCTGCGCGAGAACCGGCCGGCCAGCATCAGCGGCCGCTTCGCGTTCTTCAGCAGGTCCGCCGCCTTCTTCACCAGGTCCGCGCCCGGGCTCGCCACCACCGGCGCGATGTAGCGCTTGTGGTCGATCGGCGGCAGCGGCGCCGCGAGCTTGCCCTCCTGCATCTCGGCGTCGAGGTTGATGTAGGTCGGACCCTGCGGATGCGAATTCGCGATCCCCCAGGCGCGCAGAACCGACTCCCGGGCCGCCGCCGCCGAGGCCGGCTGGTCGTCCCACTTGGTGTAGTTGCGCACGATCGCGCCCTGGTCCGCCGCCGTGTGGATCCAGTCGATCCACGGCCGGCGCTTGGCCGCGTCCACCGGGCCGGTCGCACCCAGGATCAGGATCGGCATGCGGTCGCACCAGGCGTTGAAGATCGCCATCGTGGCGTGGAACAGGCCGACGTTGGAATGCACCGCCGCGGCCATCGCCCGGCCGGTCACCTTGGCATAGCCGTGCGCGATCGCCACCGCCGCCTCCTCGTGCAGGCACAGCAGCATCTGCGGCTGCTCGTTGCCCAGGAAGTTGACAATCGAATCGTGCAGCCCGCGGTAGCTCGCACCCGGATTGAGCGAAATGTAGGGAATGTCCAGCGCGCTCAGCGTCTCCGCCACCACGTCGCTGCCGAACGTCGCCGCGTTCGTGCTGAACGGAACGCTCAGGCGCTCAACCTGCGAAATGTCCGGATCTTTCTTGGCAGAGGTGCTGGGACTGGATGGCGACATTGG
>CAZZCV010000185.1:0-1786 GCA_964653225.1 uncultured Rhodoplanes sp.
TCTCGAATGCGAAGATCATGTTCCGGCATCTTCTGCCGAACGCGATGGTCGCGACCATGACGTTCCTGCCGTTCATCCTGTCGTCGTCGGTGATGACGCTGACCGCGCTCGACTTCCTCGGCTTCGGCCTGCCGCCGGGCTCGCCTTCGCTTGGCGAACTTCTGTCGCAGGGCAAGGCGAACATCCAGGCGCCCTGGCTCGGCCTTGCCGGCTTCTTCTCGGTCGCGATCATGCTGTCGCTGCTGATCTTCATCGGCGAGGCGGTGCGCGACGCCTTCGACCCGCGCAAGACCTTCCAGTGAGCGACATTCCAGTGAGTGACATCCCAGCGAGCGACAGCGACGGGAGAGAAATGGACGCCTGCACGCCGCTCCTTTCCGTCCGCGATCTCTCCATCGCCTTCCGGCAGGGCGAGCGCGAAACGCTGGCCGTGGATCGCATCTCCTTCGAGATCAACAAGGGCGAGACCCTCGCCATCGTCGGCGAATCCGGCTCCGGAAAGTCGGTCACGGCGCTGTCGGTGATGAAGCTCTTGCCGTATCCGTCGGCGCACCATCCCTCCGGCGAGATCGTGTTCAAGGGTCGGGAACTGATCGGCCTGCCGGAGACCGGGATGCGCCAGGTGCGCGGCAACGACATCACCGTGATCTTCCAGGAGCCGATGACCTCGCTCAATCCGGTCCACACGATCGAGCGGCAGATCGGCGAAATCCTGCTCCTGCACCGCGGGCTCACCGGCGAGGCCGCGCGCCGGCGCACGCTGGAGCTGCTCGGCCAGGTCGGAATCCCGAACCCGGAAAGCCGGCTCGCGAGCTATCCGCACCAGCTTTCCGGCGGCCAGCGCCAGCGCGTCATGATCGCGATGGCTTTGGCGAACGAGCCGGACCTTTTGATCGCCGACGAGCCGACCACCGCGCTCGACGTCACCGTGCAGGCGCAGATCCTCAAGCTCCTGAAGGAGATCCAGGGCCGTCTCGGCATGGCCATGCTGTTCATCACCCACGACCTCGGCATCGTGCGCAAGATCGCCGACCGGGTCTGCGTCATGAGCAAGGGCAAGATCGTCGAGCAGGGGCCGGTGGAGCGGGTCTACGGCCGGGTGTAGACCCGCTCCACCGGCCGGAGCATCCCTACACCAAGGCGCTGCTCGCGGCACAGCCCAAGGGCGAGCCGCCGCCGGCGAATCCGGATGCGCCGGTGGTGGTGCAGACGAACGACCTCAAGGTCTGGTTCCCGATCCGGCGCGGCGTGCTGCGCAAGACCGTCGGCCACATCAAGGCGGTGGACGGCGTGTCCATCGAGGTGCGCAAGGGCGAGACGCTGGGTGTGGTGGGCGAGTCCGGCTCCGGCAAGACCACGCTGGGGCTTGCGATCCTGCGGCTGGTGTCGTCGGACGGGCCGATCGTGTTCATGGGCGACGCCCTGCAGGGGCTGAAGTTCAAGCAGATGCGGCCGCACCGCCGCCACATGCAGATCGTGTTTCAGGATCCGTTCGGCTCGCTGTCGCCGCGCATGTCGGTGGCCGACATCGTGGGCGAGGGGCTCGGCGTGCATCATCCGGGCATGCCGGAGGCCGAGCGCGAGCAGCGCGTGGTGCGCGCTCTGCAGGACGTTGGGCTCGATCCCGAGACCCGCTTCCGCTATCCGCACGAGTTCTCCGGCGGCCAGCGCCAGCGCGTCGCGGTGGCGCGCGCCATCGTGCTGGAGCCGACCTTCGTGGTGCTGGACGAGCCGACCAGCGCGCTCGACATGCTGATCCAGGCGCAGATCGTCGATCTGCTGCGCG
>CAZZCV010000186.1:0-1688 GCA_964653225.1 uncultured Rhodoplanes sp.
GACGATGCCCGCGAAGATGATCAGCGAGATGCCGTTGCCGATGCCGCGGGCGGTGATCTGCTCGCCGAGCCACATCAGGAACATGGTGCCGCCGGTCAGCGTGATGACGGTCGCGATGCGGAAGAACCAGCCCGGATCCGAGACCACGTTGCCGGCGCCCTCGAGGCCGAGCGCGATGCCGTAGGCCTGGAACACGGCCAGCAGCAGCGTGAGATAGCGGGTGTACTGGTTGATGACCTTGCGGCCCGCCTCGCCTTCCTTCTTCAACTGCTCAAGCGTCGGCGAGACGGTCGTCATCAACTGGATGATGATCGACGCCGAGATGTACGGCATGATGTTGAGCGCGAAGATCGCCATGCGGTGGATGCCGCCGCCGGCGAACATGTTGAACATACCGAGGATGCCGCCGGCCTGCGACTTGAAGATCTGATCCCAGGCGGTGGGATCGATGCCGGGCAGCGGAATGTAGGTACCGAAGCGGTAGACCAGCAGCGCGCCGAGCGTGAACCAGATGCGCTTCTTCAACTCCTCGGCCTTGGCGAGGGCCGAGAAGTTGATGTTGGCAGCCAGTTGTTCCGCCGCAGAGGCCATCGCGTGCTCCCGTTCCCGACTTAAAGTCCGACGCGCCCGTCATGCTCCGCGAAAGCCGGGCCCTGGGCCGCCCGGGTTTCCATATGGTGCGTGGCCATCGTCGAATCCATGTCCGGAATACCGGATCGCCCGGCCGGACCGGGCGATCGTCGTTGCTTAAGCGGCCTCTTCGCCTTCTTCGCGCTTCGGAGCCAGGATCTTGACCGAGCCGCCGGCCTTCTCGACCGCCGCGACCGCGGGCTTCGAAGCCCCGAAAACCTCGAAACTCACCTTGGCCTTCAGTTCGCCCGAGCCGAGCAGCCGGACGCCATCCTTGACACGGCGCAGCACGCCCGCCGCGACCAGCGCCGCCACGTCCACGGTGGCCGAAGCGTCGAGCCGCTTGGCGTCGATCGCGGCCTGCACGTCGCCCAGGTTCACCTCGTTCAGCTTGAGCCGGAACATGGTGTTCTTGAAGCCGCGCTTGGGCAGGCGGCGATGGATCGGCATCTGGCCGCCTTCGAAGCCCTTGATGCGCACGCCGGAGCGCGCGGTCTGGCCCTTGCCGCCGCGACCGCCGGTCTTGCCGACGCCGGAGCCGATGCCGCGACCGATGCGGACCCGCTTCTTGGTCGAGCCCGCCTTGGGGGCGATCTTGTTGAGCTGCATGGCCCCTTCTCCTTACTTGCCGTCGACCACGCGCACGAGATGGCGGACCTTGCGGATCATGCCGTGCGTCGCAGGCGTGTCCGGCAGCTCGCTCTCGCGGCCGATCTTGTTGAGGCCGAGGCCGACCAGCGTCTCGCGCTGCGTATGCTCGCGCCGCAGCGGGCTGCCGGTCTGCACCACTTTGATCTTCTTCACGTTGCTGGCCATGTTCGCCTCCGACTATTCGGCCAGGGCTTCCGCGTCGACATCGCGGCGGCGCGACTGCAGCGCGGACACCTTGATGCTGCGGCGGGCCGCGACCGAACGCGGCGAGTCCTGGTGCTTGAGCGCGTCGAAGGTGGCGCGCACCATGTTGTAGGGATTGGACGAGCCCATCGACTTGGCGACCACGTCCTGCATGCCGAGCGTCTCGAACACGGCGCGCATCGGGCCGCCGGCGATGATGCCGG
>CAZZCV010000187.1:0-1636 GCA_964653225.1 uncultured Rhodoplanes sp.
GCAGCTGGCCGCCCTCGCCGGGCTTGGCGCCCTGCGCGACCTTGATCTGCATCTTGTCGGAATTGACGAGATATTCCGTCGTCACGCCGAAGCGGCCGGACGCCACCTGCTTGATCGCCGAGCGCTCGGGGTTGGGCGAGCCGTCGCGCAGCGGCAAATAGCGGTCGGGCTCCTCGCCGCCCTCGCCGGTGTTCGACTTGCCGCCGATCCGGTTCATGGCGATGGCGAGCGTGGTGTGCGCCTCGCGCGAAATGGAGCCGAACGACATCGCTCCGGTGGAGAAACGCTTGACGATCGCCGCGGCTGACTCGACCTCCTCGATCGGAACCGGCTTGCGGCCGTCCTCGTCCGCGCTCTTGATGCGGAACAGGCCGCGCAGCGTGAACAGCGTGCGGGACTGTTCGTTGAGGATCTTCGCGAAGTCGCGGTAGCGGTCGTAGGAGTTGCCGCGCACCGCATGCTGCAGCGTGGCCACCGTCGCGGTGTTCCAGGCGTGGTCCTCGCCGCGCACGCGCACGGCGTAATCGCCCCCCACGTCCAGCATGGTGCGGTACACGGGATCGTCGCCGAAGGCGGTGCGGTGACGTCGGACGCTTTCCTCGGCGACCTCGCGCAGGCCGACGCCCTCGATCCGGGTCGCGGTGCCGGCGAAGTAGCGCTCGACGAACTCCTGCCTGAGCCCGACGGCGTCGAAGATCTGCGCGCCGCAATAGGACTGGTAGGTGGAGATGCCCATCTTGGACATCACCTTGTGCAGCCCCTTGTCGACCGCCTTGATGAAGCGCTTGACGATCTCCTTCTTGTCGAGCTTGCCGGGCAGCTCGGCCTGCATCGCGATCATGGTTTCGAACGCGAGATAGGGGTTGATCGCCTCCGCCCCGTAGCCGGCCAGGCAGGCGAAGTGGTGCACCTCGCGCGGCTCGCCGGACTCGACCACGAGGCCGACCGAGGTGCGCAGGCCCTTGCGGATCAGGTGGTGGTGCACCGCGGCGCACGCCAGCAGCGACGGCATCGGAATGCGGTCGGAGCCCGCGGTGCGGTCGGACAGAATGACGATGTTGATACCGTCGCGGACGGCCTTCTCGGCCCGCTCCGCGAGCGCGGCGAGCGCGGGCGCGAGGCCCTCCGCGCCGCTCTCGGCCGGCCAGACGGTCTCCAGGGTGATCGACTTGAAGTGCGAGTCGCTGATCGTGGAGATCGAGCGGATCTTCTCCAGATCCTCGTCGGTGAGGATCGGCTGGCGCACCTCCAGCCGCTTGGTGTTCGAGAGCCCTTCGAGGTCGAACAGGTTCGGCCGCGGCCCGATGATCGACACCAGGCTCATGACGATCTCCTCGCGGATCGGGTCGATCGGCGGGTTCGTCACCTGGGCGAAGTTCTGCTTGAAGTAGGTGAACAGCAGCTTCGACTTGTCCGACAGCGCCGAGATCGGCGTGTCGGTGCCCATCGAGCCGATGGCCTCCTCGCCGATCGCCGCCATCGGCGACATCAGGATCTTGAGGTCCTCCTGGGTGTAGCCGAAGGTCTGCTGGCGATCGAGCAGGGTGATGTTGGAGCGTGGCGCGGTCGCGGTCGCGGCCGGCAGGTCCTCCAGCACGATCTGGGTGCGCTCCAGCCATCCCTACAAGGAGTGGCT
>CAZZCV010000188.1:0-1588 GCA_964653225.1 uncultured Rhodoplanes sp.
CCAACGGCGCGCAGGTGGTGTTCGACCAGTTTATCTCCTCGGGCGAGCGCAAGTGGTTGCGCATGTCCGGTCTCGTGTGCCTGCTGCCGCACGGCTACGAGGGGCAGGGGCCGGAGCATTCGTCGGCGCGGCTGGAGCGGTTCCTCCAGATGTGCGCCGAGGACAACATGCAGGTCGCCAACTGCTCGACGCCGGCCAACTACTTCCACATCCTGCGCCGCCAGTTGAAGCGCGACTTCCGCAAGCCGCTGATCCTGATGACGCCGAAGTCGCTGCTGCGCCACAAGCGCGCGGTGTCGCGGCTCGACGAGATGACGACCGGCACCTCGTTCCATCGCGTGCTGTGGGACGACGCCCAGTTCCTCCCGGACGAGAAGATCAAGCTCAAGGAGGACAAGAAGATCCGCCGCGTGCTGATGTGCACCGGCAAGGTCTACTACGATTTGTACGAAGAACGGGAAAAGCGTGGGCTCGACGACATCTACATCCTGCGCGTCGAGCAACTCTATCCGTTCCCGACCAAGGCGCTGGTCACCGAGCTGTCGCGATTCAAGCAGGCCGAGTTCGTCTGGGTGCAGGAGGAGCCGCGCAACATGGGCGCATGGCACTTCGTCGAGCACTACATCGAATGGGTGCTCAACCACATCGAATCCAAGCACCGGCGTCCGCGCTACGCGACGCGCCCGGCGGCGGCGTCGCCGGCGGTCGGCCAGCTTTCCAAGCATCAGGCGCAGCTCAAGCAATTGCTCGACGAGGCGCTGGGCTGATCAATTCACTGTCATGGCCGGGCTTGTCCCGGCCATCCACGTCCGACTTCTCCTGAGTGCTCTTCGAAGCAGGACGTGGATGCCCGGTCCCGAGGCCGGCATGACGCGGCGAGTGACAAGGATATTTTCAAATGGCTGACATCCGCGTTCCCACGCTCGGCGAATCCGTCACCGAGGCGACCATCGGCAAGTGGTTCAAGAAGCCCGGCGACGCGGTCGCCGTGGACGAACCGCTCGTCGAGCTTGAGACCGACAAGGTGACCATCGAGGTTCCGGCGCCGGCCGCCGGCGTGCTCGGCGACATCGCGGCCAAGGACGGCGAGACCGTCGGCGTCGGCGCGCTGCTGGGCTCGATCACCGAAGGCGCGGGCGCGCCCGCCGGCAAGCCCGTCGCCGCACCCACCGGCCGCCCGGACCAGAAGACCGCGACCACCACCCCGATCGACGCCGCCGAGGGCGAGCCGCAGCCGCGCGTGCCCCCGAAGGCGGATGCACAGCCCGCCTCCAAGGGCGACGCGCCGCTGGCGCCATCCGTGCGCCGGCTCGAGGCCGAGAGCGGCGTTGCGGCCGCGGGCGTGGCCGGCAGCGGCAAGGACGGCCGCGTGACCAAGGGCGACATGCTGGCCGCGATCGAGCGCGCCGCCTCGCAGCCCACGCCGGTCCCGCAGCCGGCCTCCGCCGTGCAGGTGCGCGCGCCGTCGCCGGCCGACGACGCCGCGCGCGAGGAGCGGGTGAAGATGACGCGGCTGCGCCAGACCATCGCGCGCCGCCTCAAGGATGCGCAGAACACCGCCGCCATGCTCACGACCTTCAACGAGGTC